>JBKEDF010000020.1:0-16850 GCA_047975325.1 Pseudorhodobacter sp.
ACAGGCCGGAGGAACCGCCTGATTGCCATTGTTCCGACCGATGTTGCACCAAAATTCGTGGAGGCCGGGTAAGGCCCGCCATGGACCATGGCATCGGAAACCTCAACCCCGGTGGAGAAACCATTGGCCAGGATCCGGCCCGCCTTGCGTTCCAGGATGGGCAGCAGGCGGCGGGCGAAATCGGCGTCGCCTTCTTCCAGATGAAGCGTCGCGGTAAGCTGGCCCTCAAAGCCACGGGCAAGGGTGAGCATCTCTTCGGGGTCGCTGACGCGTACCACCAGGCCGAGCGGGCCAAAGACTTCCTCACCCAGGGCATGATCCTGAAGATAGGCGCCAGCCGTGGTTTCATAAAGGTTGGGGTTGGCGCTGCGATTGGGGCTTTCGGTTTCAAGTACCGGCTTGACGGCATTGCGCCCCTGAAACCGTGCTTGCCCGTCACGATAGGCCTGGGCGATTCCATCGGTCAGCATGGTCTGCGGGCCGACCTTTTCCAATGCGGCTCGGGCTGTGGCGACAAAATTGTCGGCTTCGGCGCCATCTGGCAACACCATGATGCCGGGATTGGTGCAAAACTGTCCTGCCCCCATGGTCAGCGATCCAACCCAGCCATTGGCGATTGCCTCACCCCGGGCCGAAAGTGCCCCCGGCAGCAGGAAATTCGGGTTGACCGAACCAAGCTCTCCAAAGAAGGGAATCGGCTCCGGTCGTGCCGCGCAAAGATCGAAAAGCGCGCGCCCGCCGCCCAGAGAACCGGTGAAACCCACCGCTTTGATCAGGGGATGCTGTACCAGGGCGGTGCCGACATCGCGCTTGCCGCCCTGAATCAGGCTGAAGGTTCCCGGATGCACCCCACATTTCCTGATCGCGGCATGGATCGCCTCGGCCACGATTTCACCGGTGCCGGGATGGGCGGAATGCCCCTTGACCACGACCGGGCAACCTGCGGCAAGCGCCGCCGCCGTATCCCCCCCCGCAGTGGAAAAGGCCAGCGGGAAATTCGATGCGCCAAATACCGCCACTGGGCCGATCGGCCTTTGGATCAGGCGGATATCGGGGCGCGGCAGGGGTTGACGGTCGGGCAGGGCCACATCGTGACGACGGTCCAGGTAGTCACCCTTGCGGATATGATCGGCAAAGATACGAAGCTGACCCGTCGTCCGCCCGCGTTCACCTTCAAGCCGAGCCTCGGGCAGGCCGGTTTCTTCCGAACCGATCTGGGTAATTGCCGCCGCCCGGGCCTCCATCTCATCGGCAATGGTTTCCAGGAAAACCGCCCGATCCTCACGCGAACTGTAGCCATAGCTCCAGAACGCCTCCTCCGCCGCGACACAGGCGCGTTCCACAAGATCGACCGTTCCCACCGAAAACTCATGCGCATCACCATGCGCCGGGGACGAACGAAACCGTAATTCGCCTCCGACCCAATCACCGGATATCAAATGATTACCATGCGGGGTGAACGTCATAGGCCTGTCCTCCTGAACCATATTCAGGCCGGGTATACCAAGTGTCCGCATATAGCGAAAGGCCAGATCATCCGGCGTTCGCACTTGCGACAATATCACCCGGCGCATGCGATTCCGTCGCTTTAGGTCTTGTCTCCCGCGTGGTCTGCCCCCAGATTAAGCCGGATCGTTCAAAGGGTTTCCGGTATGGATATAAACAATTTTATTGGTGGTAACGCAGTCTATCTGGTGATTGCGGCCTTTATTATCATTTCACTCTTTCTGGGGGTGCGGATCGTCCCGCAATCGCAGAAATATGTGGTGGAACGTTTCGGGCGACTACGGGCGGTACTGGGGCCGGGGATCAATTTCACCGTGCCTTTCCTGGACCGGGTTCCGCACAAGATCTCCATCCTTGAACGTCAGCTTCCCAATGCGATGCAGGATGCGATCACGGCCGATAACGTATTGGTAAAGGTGGAAACTTCCGTATTTTATCGCATTACTGAGCCGGAAAAAACTGTCTACAGGATCCGCGATGTCGATGCGGCGATTGCGACAACCGTGGCCGGGATCGTCCGTTCCGAAATCGGCAAGATGGAACTCGACCATGTGCAATCGAACCGTGCGCAACTGATCCAGATGGTGCGTGAACAGGTTGCGGCCATGGTGGATGACTGGGGTATCGAGGTTACGCGCGCCGAAGTGCTGGATGTCAATCTTGATGAGGCAACGCGGGCGGCGATGCTGCAACAGCTTAACGCCGAACGCGCCCGCCGCGCGCAGGTCACTGAGGCCGAGGGCAAGCGCCGCGCGGTGGAACTTGCCTCTGATGGGGAACTTTATGCTGCCGAACAGGAGGCCAAGGCCCGGCGCGTTCTGGCCGATGCAGAGGCCTATGCCACCGGCGTAATCGCTGAGGCGATCCGGCAAAACGGGTTGGAAGCCGCGCAATATCAGGTTGCGCTGAAACAGGTCGAGGCGCTGACGATGGTCGGCAAAGGTGATGGCAAGCAGACAATCATCGTTCCCGCCCAGGCACTTGAGGCCTTCGGCGATGCCTTCAAGATGTTGGCAGGAAAGGGGACAAAATGACCAGTCTCTGGTCCATCTGGTGGGTCTGGGTCGTCGGGGGTTTTGTACTGGGCATTATAGAATTGCTGATCCCGGGATTTATCTTCGTCGGTTTCGCGATTGGCGCAGTGGTAACGGGGTTGCTGATCTGGTTCGGGTTCCTCGGGGCAAACCTGGCCTCGACCGTGCTGATCTTTGCTGTGGTTTCACTCATATCATGGCTGGTAACCCGAAAACTTGTCGGGACACGGCCCGGCCAGGTAAAGATCTGGGATCACGATATCAACGACTGATGGCCGGAAAACTGATCTGACATCGCCATTGGCACCTCATTTCGCCTCGGTTGTCAGGATCCGGGTATCAAGGGAAAAGACCTCGGCCATGGTATCGTCGGTTTCTTCGCCGGCCAGGGCTGCGGCAAAGCTTTCGGTCGATTCCGAAATCGGGCGCATCTGGCCAAAGACGGGATCTTCCGAATGCAGCACCATGACCTTGCTTTTGCCCAATACGCTGTCATCGACAATGAAGGCCAGTCGTGTCGTGTCCTGCGCCTCTTCGATGCCATAGGCCATGCGGATGGCTACCTTGCCCTCACGACCGGCGCGTAATGTCGCGATATCGTTTTCCGGACGGTCCACGTTGGGCAGGAGATGAAAGACCGAGCCCGATACATCCGCAATAGCCACCCACAGATATCCGCTGTCGATCCCGGCCGGGATTTCAATATCGATGGTCGGGTTTTCGCCCACGAAATAGCGCCCGGCCGGATTGGGATCGGCACGGTCGCCAAAGCCGAAGATCACACCAAAGCCGCGCGGAACCGCACGGGGCAGCGCCTGTTCGATCAGGCAAAGATCATCATTGAGTATCTCGACATCGACCAGCAGCACGCGATCGCCAATGACGGCCTTCAGTGCATCGGAAATCCGCTGACGGGTCTCAAGCCCCGCAACCCGTCCCGAAATAACGATCCGGTCCCCCATGACCCAGCCGGTAATCGGGGTTTCACTGATGACCAGCGGCCCGCAATCGGCAAGCTCACGCGTGATACCTTCGACCGTTGCACGATCCAGAAAACGGGGGCCGATGGCCAGATCCACCTGCGCGGTCAATGCGCCGGTATCGGTCAGGGATTGTTCCAGCGCGGCAAGCTGGGCCTGATCCCGCGTCAGACCGGTAATGGAAACATCATTGTCACGTACCAGCAACCGCCATTCCGGTAGTGGCGCCAGGTTGTCCATCAATGTCAGGACATCCGCCCCCCAGCTTTCGGCAATTGCGCCCTGGGCAAGCGTGATTTCCGCTGTGCCACCCGTACCTGTCGCGCGTGTTTCCAGCGCTTCCATGACTGCCTCATCCGGGGCATGCCCTGTGATGCGCAAGGGGTCATCTTCGGGTTTCTGCACGGTCAGCAGATAGGGGCTGACTTCTGGCAAAGCCTGGGTAAGAAGGCCAAACCGTATTGCCGCGAACCAGCCGCCGCCCGCCAGGATGATAATCAACGCCAGGAGCGCCAACAGGCGGCCCGGACCCCCGCGCGCCGGGGCGGTGGTGGCAGGAGGGGCAGAGGCGGCTTTCCCGGACACGGGTGGTTGGGATACGGGGGTAGTGGGAAAGGCAAGCGCGGGATCAATCGCCTGCAGGATTTCCGTTGCGGATTGGAAACGGTCCTCCGGCTTTGGGGCGGCCATCTTCGCAATCAGCGATTTCAGCGGCTCGGGAACATCCTGCACATCGGGCGGTGTATCCTTGATCCGCAAAAGCTCCATCGGGTTATCACCCGCATCGGCGGGGTGGCCCCGAAACGTCGCCAGCAGCAGGACACCAAGGGAATAGATATCCGATCGTGGATCCGTCCTGCCATTAAGCTGTTCGGGCGCGGCATAGGCGTATTTGCCCGCAAATTCGTTGCCGACAATGGTCTCGGCCCCGGGGTTTTCATCCTTGGCAATGCCAAAATCGATGATGACTGCATCTTCCGGCCTGCCATCGCGCAGAATGATGTTGTCGGGTGACAGATCCCGATGGACAATATTCTTGGCATGGGCGGCGGCCAGGCCCTGGGCCACACGGGCCGCGACCTTCATCAGGTCATCAGCCCCCATCCCCCCGGACAGGAGCTTTTCTTCCAGGGCCGGGCCATCCACGAAGTCCATCACCAGATAGACCTGGCCATCCTGAGTACGCTGGTTTTCGGAATAGCGCACCACCGCATCATGGCGGACATCGCGGATCTGTTCTTCCCGCGTCATCAGGCGCAAATAGCCTTCATCCCGCGCCAGTGTGGATTTCAGAACCTTGATCGCAACCGGCCGGCCCGAGATTTCCGAACGCGCACGATAGACATCGGAAGTCCCGCCCCGGCCAAGAAGCGCCTCGATCCGGTAGGTGTTGTTCAGGACATCTCCGGGCTGGAAGCGGTCACCGGGGTGGGGGTCGGCCATTACGGGACCTTTCGCCCATTATTATGCCCGCTCAACTCAATGCCTGGAATTCAACCCGGCGATTTTCGTCGGCAGCCGGTTCTTCGGAATTGAGCAGGAAACGCTTGCCCATGCCAACCGCTTCCAACCGGGTGGCCTGGATCCCGCAATCATTCACCAGAAAACGTTTCACCTCCTCGGCCCGCAACAGCGAAAGCTTTTCGTTATAGGCGTCCGAGCCGGTGGCATCGGTATGACCAACGATGCGGAACAGGTCGACATCCACCGTTTTCATCGCTTCGCAGAGTGTTGCCAGTTTGGGCTTTTCGGAGGTCCGCAGAACGGAACTGTCAAAATCGAAATCAATCCGGATATTGACCTGATCCTCTTCCTCCACCTGCGTATAGGCTACGGCGGCAACTTCGGTCCTGCCCTCGGCGGTCGTGGTCGGTACGACAACCGACGTGGTGTCATTGTCTACCCGCTTGAGGCCCCGGGTTTTCTGGCGTTGGAACTTTTCCGTAAGTTCCTCGGCCGATTGGGATGCGGCATCGTTGGACTGGGAAAAAACAGGCGCCAACCCCGCCAAGGCAAAAGCCGCGGCAAAAACACATACAGGTAAAGTCTGTTTCAGCATGGTTCAAAGCCTTTCTGAAATATGGGTGACGAGAAACTATAGCACAGATTCCGTTCGAACAATGACAATCCCACCGGGAACCGGATCACAAGGGTGAAATCTCTGATTTTCAGCAATTTACCCGATAGCGCAATCAGGATATCCTGAAACGCGAAGCCCATTCAGGAAATACACGGGGCCATTAATGCGCCTGTTGCCTGCCATTATCCTTGCAATCGCGATTATCCTCGCGCCGGTGCTCTGGTTCTTTTTTGCCTGGATATTCGCACCCTCGGGTGGTGTGGAAGGTGAAAACGGATCCGCCGTTGATAGCGGCGCACGCATTGAGATCGAAATCCTGCGTCAGCAGATCGAGGATCTGCAATACCGCCTCGGCACGGTCGAAGAGGAACTGTCCAGCCTCCAGCGCGATGGTGGTGGGGGCATGAATTTGCAACCCGATCCGGATACCCCGCTTGAACCGCTGGGAGAAAACCAGATCCTCGACAGCTATGCGCAGGTCGTGCTGATCGCGGGGCGGCGCAATATCAACCCCGGGTTGACTGTACCGGGAAGGTCCTTTCTGCTGGATATGTTCGGCCCCCCGCGTGAACAGCTTTCCGACGATTGCGAGCCGATGACCAATCCGCAACTCAAGGCGATGCTGATTACCGAAAACGTGGGCCCTATCCGGGTGAGCATGCTGCGCCCGGCAGTGGAATCGATGCGCCGGGTCTTCGAAAGGGTTCGACAGACCGATGTGGATCTTTACAACCGGATTTCCACAGCGGGCGCACTTTGCGTCCGGCGCATTCGCGGATCGCAGAATGCGGTATCGTCCCATGCCTTCGGGCTGGCGGTGGATCTCAATATCGATGGCCATCTGGATACGCTGGGCGATGGCAAAACCCAGCTTGGCCTCACCATCCTTTCGGATTTTTTCCAGGCCGAAGGCTGGTTCTGGGGCGCGGCCTTTTCACGTGAGGACAGCATGCATTTCGAAGTGTCCAGGGAATTGCTGACCAAATGGCGCAATGCCGGTGAAATCTGACGATACGGAAGACATGGCAGATCACCTTTGCAACGGCCGAAAATCGCGCTACCCTACCGGGATTATCTGACCTATTCATAGTGTTTCACGTTTTCGCCAAGACAAGGAAAAACATGGTTTCCGCTTCAGATTAACCTCATAGTGATGAGGGCGCGTAAGTTACGATTCAACGAAGTGGAAACTGCTCTGATTTGAGGGAGATAGGGATGCTGCGGCTTGCCGTTGCTATTTGCCTGTTCTTGACTGCCCCTGCGACCGCGCAAGGGGAGCGCGTTGCCTTGGTGATCGGCATTGCGAACTATCAAAACATCGAAACACTCGACAATACGGTCAATGATGCGCGGCTGATTGCAAGGACATTGGAAGACATCGGGTTCAATGTCACGCTTTCGGTTGATGCCAGCTATGCCAATCTGACACGTGAAATGGAAAGCTTTGCCTTTCAGGCGGAAACCGCGGAACTGGCACTGATCTATTATGCGGGCCATGGCGTTGAGGTGCAGGGGGAAAATTACCTCATCCCTGCGGATGCCGATGTGCGTTCCAATCGCGATTTGCCGCGTCAGTCGGTCTCACTCGATGATATGCTGCAAACGGTGGACAGGGCCCGTACAATGCGGATCGTCATTCTTGACAGTTGCCGCAACAATCCCTTTGGCGACGCCCTTGGAAGCGGATCCCAATCCACGGCGGATACGGGGCAGGGTCTGCGCAGTGGCGAACAGGGCGGGCTGGCCCCGCCATCCCCCGATCGCGGTACGATGGTGGCCTTTGCCGCGAAGGATGGGCAGGTCGCGCTGGATGGCAATGGCGATAACAGCCCCTTTGCAATTGCGCTTGCGGATCGGATGAACGTGCCCGGGCTGGAAATCAGCCTGATGTTCCGTCAGGTGCGCGACAAGGTTCTGGATGAGACCGGCAACCTGCAGGAACCCCATACCTATGGTTCCCTGTCAGGATCGCCCTTTTACCTGGCCGGTCCCGGAGATGGCGATGATGTGGGCCAGACGGAGGACCGGCGCGTGGCCTGGTCCGGGATCCGGCCCGATCAGGAAAAGCAGCTTGTCGCACTGGCCGATCTGGGGGATACGCGGTCAATGGTCGGCCTGGCCTATATGCGGCTCAACCCCGAAGAGGAACGTTTCGATCCAGAAGAGGCGGTTTCCCTCCTGACCCGTGCCTCCGAGGCCGGATCGCCCGAAGCCCAGTTTGAACTTGCCAAGCTTTATGAACGTGGCCTCGGGGTGGAACCGGACCCCGCGCGGGCGCTTGCACTTTACCAGGCCGCCGCCGATCAGGATTTTGCTGATGCGATCAATGATCTCGGCTTCCTGCACTATCAGGGGGAACTGGGCCTGACCCCCGATCCGCAGGCGGCGCTACAGCTTTTCGAACGTGCAGCCGACCTGCGCCACCCGCAAGCATTGTTCAATTTCTCGGCGCTGATTGATGATGGGTTGATCGAAGGCAAAGGTCCGGCGGATGTGGCAGGTTATCTTTACGAGGCATTGCGCGCGGGGGCACGGGATGTCCTGGATATCCTGGTGGAGAAGCCGAACATGTTCACCCTCGAATCCCGCCGCGCCCTGCAAGGCAAGCTGGCCGATAACGGATTTTATGAAGGTGCGATCGATGGAAGCTTCGGTGCCGGAACACAACGGGCCATAAAGCTTGCTTTTGGGTTACAGGTTTGAGCTAATGGTGATTTTAACAACCTTAATCAGAAGGGAGTTTTGGAATGACTGATTTTAGATCTCTGAAAATTATTGGCATGGCGACCAGCCTCGCACTGACAATGAGTGCGCAACCGGGCCTGAGCGCGCCGGAAGATACTGTCCTTTGGCCCCCGATGACCGGTGGGCCGGAAGAACCCGGACTGCGACCCTATCCGCTGGGGGAAGAACCTGAATCACTCGGTACCGATGACGGTTCAGTTACCCCGGGCCCCGATGATTTTGATTATGAATCCTCCGATGAGGATGATCGTTTCCTCACGCCAAGAACAACCGATCTGGTCGTTTCCGACATGCTGGTCGGTTCGGAAGCCTGCAGCCTCTATGACCGGTATAAGCGGGTCGATTGCCTGCGCGATGAATTGCAGCGGATCGCGCAGGGCATGCCACGAACCGGCGATTATGCCGAAATGCGCCAGGCGCTGGAACAGGCTGCGGCAAAGCTGGATACGATTGTCAGGGCCAATATCGACCAAACGGTTCCAGCCCGCCGCTATAGGGCGCCAACCACCAAGGGGCCACGGGTTTCGCGCACACCAATTCGGGCCATTGCCCCACGAAATCTGAACCGGGCCAATGCGCAAGCCGCCGCCGTCCTTGATGAGCTTTCAACAACCCTGCTGCGTTCGGCTTCCTCCTCGACACGCAAGCAGGTGCATTTCGAACGTGCCGCACAGGCAGTGGATAGCATGAAAGTGCTGCTGCGTTCGGCCTGAACGGAGTTTTCCCACGGCCATTGGCAGTTCCAGGCATTTTACCACGCCGCCCTTCGCGGCGTGGCTTGCTGCTGTGCATGTTCGGCCTCCTTTTGCCGGATCAGCGTTGTCATGACTTCCGCCATGACAAAAGCAGCGATCACGGCGGGGCGCTTGTCATGGCTGCCACTTGCCCCGATGGGGCAGATCAGCCGTTCAGCCGACAGACCCTCGCAATGTTTCCGGGCCCAGTTCTGAAACCGTGCCCGTTTGGTGGCAGAGCCGATCATGCCAACATAACAGGCGTCGCCCCGATCCAGCGCAGCAGCGGCCAGCAGGAAATCCAGGGCATGATCATGGGTCAGCACGACAAAGGCGCTACCGGGTGATGCATTGGCGATATCGGCTTCGGGAATGGCGCTGATGCGTTTTTCGACGGTTGCGCCGCTCATCTGCAATTCATCCGACCGCTGATCGATGAGGATCGCACGCACCGGCAAATGTTGAAACAGCTCGGCAAGCGCACGGCCGACATGGCCCGCACCAAAGATATAAACCGTCGGAAGCGCATTCTCGGCATCTTGGGCGGCCAGGAATGCGGCGGATTTGTCTTTCCCGTTCATTCGTTTCATGTCGATGGTTATGCGACCACCACAGCACTGGCCGATTTCGGGGCCCAGGGGCATGTCGATCTGATGCGCAACATCATTACCCAGCAACATGGCGCGCGCTGTTTCGATGGCGCGATATTCCATCTGACCACCGCCGATCGTGCCGTACAGGCCTTGTTCGCGCACAAACATGGTCGCGCCCACTTCGCGTGGGGATGACCCGTGCACCTTGCTGATCCGCAACCGGACCACCGCACCGGGACGGTTCAGGAACTCGGTTAATGTCGTGCTGCGCAACATGGCCCTATCCACCCGTTTGCAAATGCCGGATTGCCATTAGGATGCGCTCGGGCGTGGCGGGCGCGTCAAGGCGCGGACAGATGTGGTAACCGGCCGTGCTGGCCACCGCCATCGACAGCGCCTCCAGGACGGAAATGCCCAGAATGAAAGGGGGTTCACCCACGGCCTTGGATCGCTTGATTGTCATTTCGCGGTTTTCCGACCAATCTGCCAGGGACACGTTGAAAATGCGCGGCCTGTCACTGGCCAGCGGGATCTTGTAGGTTGACGGCGCATGCGTGCGCAGCCGGCCCTTGTCATCCCACCACAGTTCTTCCGTGGTCAGCCAGCCCATGCCCTGAATGAAAGCGCCCTCAACCTGGCCCCTGTCAATGGCCGGGTTCAGGGAGCGGCCCACATCATGCAGGATATCGGTTCGTTCAACCATGTATTCGCCGGTCAGGGTATCAATCGAAACTTCGGAACAGGCCGCACCATAGGCAAAGTAGTAAAAGGGGCGGCCCTTTCCGGCGCCGCGGTCCCAATTGATATTCGGTGTCTTGTAGAACCCCGCCGCCGACAGGTGGATGCGCGCCATATAGGCCTGTTTGATGAAATCGGGAAATGGGACCAGTTCGTCACCGATCTGCACCATGTTCGGGCGGAAACGGATATTCGACGGATCCGTTTGCCAGTGTTGGGCGGCAAAGGCAATCAGGCGGGCCTTGATCTGTTCGGCGGCATCCAGGGCCGCCATCCCGTTCAGATCCGATCCGCTTGACGCCGCCGTGGCTGAGGTATTGGGTACTTTCTCGGTCGTGGTTCTGGTTATCTTGATATGGCCAAAGTCGACCTGGAAAGCATCGGCAACCACCTGCGCGACCTTGGTATGCAGGCCTTGCCCCATTTCGGTGCCGCCATGGTTTACCGCGATCGAGCCATCACTATAGATATGGATCAATGACCCGGCCTGATTGAAATGGGTTGCGGTGAAGGAGATGCCGAACTTGACCGGCGTCAGTGCGATGCCGCGGCGGATGATCCCGCCCTTGCCGTTATGTTCCAGTATGGCCTGGCGGCGTTTCTGGTAATCGGCGGCGTTTTCCAGCTGGTCAACGATACGACCGATGATATTGTCCTCAACCCGCTGGTGATAGGGTGTCAGATCACGGCCTAGGCCGCCATAGAAATTGGCCTTGCGGATCTCCAGCGTATCCTTGCCAAGGGCATAGGCGATTTCCTCGATCATCCGTTCGGCACCGATGGCACCTTGTGGGCCGCCAAAGCCGCGAAAAGCGGTATTCGATACGGTATTGGTCTTTTGCGGGCAGGATGTCAGCCGCACATGGGGATAGAAATAGGCATTATCCGCATGGAACAGCGCACGATCAGTCACCGGTCCGGACAGATCCGAGGAATAGCCGCAGCGTGCGGTGAAATGAGCCTCGACCGCATGAATATATCCCCCATCGTCAAAGGCTATGTCGTAATCGATGACAAAATCATGTCGCTTACCGGTTGCCGTCATGTCCTGGTCACGATCAGGCCGGATCTTGACCGGGAGGTTCAGCTTCTTTGCCGCCATTGCCGCGACGGCAGCAAAGATATTCATCTGGCTTTCCTTGCCACCGAATCCTCCGCCCATGCGCCGGACATTGACGATAACGGCATTCGACGGCACGCCCAGAACATGGGCCACCATATGTTGCGCTTCGCTGGGATGCTGGGTCGAACAATGAATTGTGACATCGTCATCTTCCCCAGGCACGGCAAGGGCAATCTGACCCTCCAGATACATGTGGTCCTGGCCACCGACCGTCATGCGCCCCCGAAGGCGATGTGCCGCATCTTGGCGGCCACGGGCAATGTCGCCGCGTTCCAGTTTCAGAGGTTCGGTGACCATGGGCATCCCGGCCGTCTTTGCCGAAACCGGGTCGGTTGCATGGGGCAGCGGATCATAGGTCACATCGGCAAGTTCCGCCGCACGACGGGCGGCATCGCGAGTCCGTGCAACCACGGCAAAGATCGGCTGGCCGTGATATTCGACCTTGCCGGTCGGAAAGACAGGTTCATCATGGCGCCCCGTGGGGCTGATATCATTGACGCCCGGAATATCATCTGCCGTCAGCACGGCGACCACATCCGGGGCTGCGCGCACGCGGGTCAGATCCATCGCAAGGATATGCCCATGCGCCACCGTGGACACCCCGAGATAGGCATGCAGCGTGCCGCGCGGCTCGGCCAGGTCGTCGGTATATTCGGCACGACCGGTCACATGTTTGATCGCGCTGTCGTGCCGAAGATCGTGATGCACCGCGCCGACAATTTGCTGTTCACTCATGGCGTGGCCCCTTTTTCAGGCGGTCGCGAGGCGGACCGGCAGGCCCGCCCGATCATCATGTTCCAGAAAAAACCGGCGCATCAGGTTACCCGCCACCAGTAGCCGGTAATCCGCCGAGGCGCGCCAGTCACTAAGCGGTGTGAAATCCCTGCCAAGGGCCTCCGCAGCGGCTTCGAAGGCGGTCTCACCCCAGGGCCTGCCGATCAGCGCCGCTTCGGCCTGCCCTGCGCGCTTGGGCGTTGCGGCCATGCCACCAAAGACGATGCGCGCATCGCTGATCGTATCATTATCAACGGTCACACTGATCCCGGCCGCTACGGAAGAAATATCCTCGTCTCGCCGTTTTGAGATCTTGTAAGCCGCATCGATCTGGCCGGGGGTCGGGCGCGGGATACGGATACCGACCACGAAATCACCTGCTTCACGATCCTGCTTGCCATAGTCGATGAAGAAATCCTCCAGCGGGAGCGTCCGGCTGCCGCCCGCCTTTTGCAATGTGACCTCGGCGCGCAGGGCGATCAAGACGGGCGGGGTATCCCCGATGGGGGAACCGTTTGCGATATTGCCACCAATCGTGCCCATATTACGTACCTGCCAGCCCGCTATACGGTTCCAGTAGTCGCCCAGATGCGGAAAGGCCTCACGGATCATCGGTTCGGCCTCGCTATAGGTTACGGCTGCACCAAGCGTCAGCGTACTATCCGTCAGATCGATGCATTTCAGGTCATCCAGATGGCCGATGAACACGACAGGAGAGATCGGACGCATGAATTTCGTGACCCACAGCCCGACATCCGTCGACCCCGCAACAATGGTCGCCTTGGGATATTCGCCCAGAACCTGCGCCAGATCGTCCAGATCGGCAGGCAGGATGGCACGGTCATCATCGGGGCCGGTTTCAATCCGGTCTGACACTCGAAGCGCCTTCAGCCTTGCCGTTACGTCCTCGCGTTCGCGGTTCAGGTGATCACTGACAGGCGCGCCATAATTGTTGATGGCCAATGCCGCCCTGATGATCGGTTCATATCCCGTACAGCGGCACAGATTGCCCTGAAGCGCGGTTTCGACCTGCGCTACAGTGGGCATCGGGTTCCGCATCCACAGCGCGTAAAGCGACATGACAAACCCGGGCGTGCAAAAACCGCATTGACTGCCATGATGGTCAACCATGGCCTGTTGCACCGGATGCAGCCGTCCATCCGGGCCGGACAGATATTCGACGGTCACCACGTGACAGCCGTTCAACGAGGCGAGAAAGCGGATACAGGCATTCACCGTCTCATAGTGCAGGGCGCCGTCCTGCAGGCGCCCGACAAGCACGGTACAGGCCCCGCAGTCACCTTCGGCGCAGCCTTCCTTGGTGCCGGTCAGATTGCGTGCAATCCGCAGATAATCCAGCAGGGTCTGCGTGCCCGGTACGCTGTCCAGCGTGACCTCGTCACCGTTCAGCAGAAAGCGAATTTGGCTATGATGTGGCATCCACACCCCGATCGTGGCTCATCAGTCAATCCCATGAGATTACGCGGCCAGATGGCATCGGCAAAGCCCTGCAAATAGAAAAATATTTTCAACATCATGTTGAACCGCCCCAGCCTGCTGGGGCAATAAGCCAGAGTAGGATATTTTCGGGTGGCGTAATGGCAAGTCCAGGCAAGGGTGAGGAATACCAGCTGGATGAACAGGTCGGTTTCTTGCTTCGCAAGGCCTATCAACGCCATATCGCCATTTGCAGCCGGTATAACGCAGGCGGGTTGACGCCAGTGCAATTCTCAACACTTTACCGGCTGGCAACCGAAGAGGGATCGATTTCACAGAATGCGCTTGGCCGCTTGGTTGCCATGGATGCCGCCACGACAAAGGGGGTCGTTACCCGGCTGAAGGAACGCGGCCTGATCCAGACCAGGCAAGATCATGAGGACAAGCGCCGTTACAGCCTCTCGACCACCAAGGAAGGTCGGCAGGTTCTGGCTGACACATTACCGGAAATGCAGAAGATTACCCGGGAAACCCTGTCCCCCCTGTCTGCCGCCGAACAGGAAACCTTGTTGCGGCTGTTGCGCAAGCTGTGCTGAGGGCAAGATTGATTGTCATGGAAATCCCGGCTTTGGCGTAACCACTGCTAATTCCCATCCGATCAACCCAGCGGCATGCCGCCCCACCAGGTCCCGGTAAGTATATATTCTTCATCGAGATGCACCATATCGGCACGTCGGCCGGGTAACAGATACCCAAGGCGATCCTCGGCACCGATCAGACCGGCAGGGATGGATGTTGCCATGGCAAGTGCCCGCTCCGGTGCCAGTTCCGCCTGTCGCACCATCACCCCGATTGCACGATCCAGCCGCAGGTCCGTCCCGGCAATGGTCCCATCCTGCAATACCACCCGGCCATCCCGCCGCCGGGCATGTTTGCCATAGACTTCCATTTCGGTCAGATCGGTTCCTGCAAAGCCCAATGCGCTGGTAACAAGAAACAACCCTTCCGGCCGGGTCCGCGCCGCCAGACGCAACATGGCCGGGGCGACATGATATCCATCCGCGATCAGGCTGATCGCAATCGTGCCATCCAGTGCCGCACCGGCAAGGCCGGGTTCCCGCGCGCTCATTGTTGCCATGTCCATGAAGAGGTGCGTCGCGCAAACCGCCCCTGCCTCTATTGCCGCTCGTGCCTCGGAATGGCTGCAATCGGAATGACCAAGCGCGACCAGAACCCCCGCGCGCGTCAGCCGGGTAATCTGATCTTCCGTCACCGCGCAGGGCGACAGCGTGACGATCAGCGCAGGCAGTTTCGTGGCAGCATCGCAAAGCAGGGTCAGATCTGCATCTGTCATCTTGCGGATCATCTTCGGATCATGCAGGCCCGGCTGCCTTTGGTCCAGAAACGGGCCTTCCAGATGCAGGCCAAGAAAACCCGGAACATTCGCATTGGCTGCGGATATCGCGGCGCGGATTACCCGTTCCATTTCCCCCGGATTGCTGCTGGGCAGGGTGGGCAGAATCCCCGCGCAACCGCAAAGGATGTGGCTGGCGCAGATCGCGGCCATCCGACCGGCATCGGCATGGCCATCCATCATGATCCCACCACCACCATTAACCTTCAGATCAACAAAAGCCGGGGACAGGATCCCACCCGGAAGCTGGATACCGGATTCCTGCGAATCTGGTTCTATAGCGGCGATAACCCCGTTCTCGACGATCAGCGCCGCATTCTCATGCAGAGATTGGCCGTCGAAAATCCGCGCTCCCGAGAAAATCTGCCGCATCACCTTCTATCCAACATACCGCGATTTTAGGTCCGCAGTAACCCTGACAGGCCGCGTTTCCATATCGCTACAATAACAGATGTGCGGGCGTGGAAAAGCGTATGTGCTACAGGTTTCCGGCATGGCCTGGGGAAAGGCTGGGGAAATCAAACGCGACTGCACTCTTCAAACCTCATGCTCGTGATCTTGCGGGGAGTTCTAAACACAAAATCGAATCGGCGCCAGAAAGGCAGTATCAGGGCCGCTTTGGGGCGAAAAGCCCTTTCGGGGTGCCAAAGAGATGATGAAGAACGCATCGGCGGGGAAACGCCCCCGTTTCCAGCTAGGTATCCACCCCGTGCCGGGCCGCCAGTCCATTTGAAAACGACCGACACAATATGTGATCGGGCAGTAACAAGCCCGATTGACGTTGCAGCGGAAGGTATTAGGCTGAAACCATGTCGATCCTGGACCTTTTGATACGGGTGATGCGGCTCTTCAACGGGGAGCTGAGGCTTGCGCAGGCCGAGCTTGCACAGGCTTGGCGCAGGGCGGTAATTGCCTTGCTGGTTCTTGTCGTTTCACTGGTATTTCTGGCTCAGGCAATCGGGCTTTATACCAACGTTATAGCCGATTTCATCGTATCACAGGGGCTGACGACAATGCAGGCATCGCTGATTTTGGCGGTTGTCTACACGTTGATTGCCTCCGTTCTGGCCTTTTTTGCACTGCGTCGCCTGCATCCGCGCAATATCATACCGCGCCGCACTCTGGCCGGGATCAAACGCGATCTGGCAGTCATGGCAGGGGATGACGAGTCATGAGCCCCCGTATCGACCCCGATGACCTTGCCGCCCTGATGGAGGTGGAACGGGCGGAGCTTGCCCGCAGGCTTGGGCAATTCCGCGCGCAAGTCACTGCCGGTGCGGAACATGCGAAGGAAACCGTTTCACCGATCACGGAGATGGCCGTCACTGTTGAAAAAACGGTCCGCCGCCACCCGGTCATGACCCTGGTTGGGGTCGCGGCATTGTTCTTCGGGGTCAGGGAGTGGCTCAAGCCATCTGTGAAACCCGAAGCATCGCCGGAAGTTTCCGCCAAACCTGCGGGGGACGGAAAAAACCCGTTACTGCTTGGTGCTGTGGGGCTGGCACTTGGTGCGGCCATGGCCACGGCCTTGCCCCGGATTGCGCAAGGGACACTGGCCCGGGATGAGGATGCCCTTCTGGAAGAAGCGAAAAAGCTGATAGCGGCAAAACGCCGTCAGGCCGAAAGGCTTGCCGGCACCGCGAATGAGATCCTGACCGAGGCAGCACGCAACAGCCTGGAGACCCTGTCTGA
>JBKEDF010000057.1:0-66558 GCA_047975325.1 Pseudorhodobacter sp.
CGCGCGGGTCCTGCGCGGATAGGCCGCCATCGCGATGGGTGGCGACATCCGTTGTGAATGAATAATCGTAATCTTGGGCTGCAGGTTCTGTGGCCCAAGGCTATAGCTGCTACAGAAACTGTGCGTAGCGCAGAATCCAATTCATTCCGATTTATCTGTACCAAACTGCGATCAGGCGGTATCTGTTTTCGGGCTCAAGGGGGGCTTGCGTAAGGGGGCGAAATGACCATCAGCGAAGCGATTATCCCGCTTGGCAAGGCCGCGCTACAACCGGCAGGGGATGTGCCGGAACTGGGATTGCTCAACGGCCATACATTGCTTGTCTGGGCGCTGGAGGAAGCCCTGCGTGCAGGTGCGCGCCGGATCCTGCTGACGGCACCGGAAGACTATGCCGCGGCGGCGGATCTGGAGATTGCGGCGCGCAGAACCGTTGCGGAGGCAGCACTGCGCGATAAACCGGTGGTGGGGCTTGTTACTGCCGATCCCGCACAGGGGCCGGAGGGCTGGGACGGGCTGATCAGGCTGGCGGCAGCCTCCTGCAGTGGACATCGCGTGTTGCTCATTGATCCGCTGATGCCGTTGATGGTTGATGGACAGGTGCTTTCCTCCGTCAGTTTGCAGATGCGACAGGCGATGGACGGTCGGCCGGACCGGCCCCGGTTGCTGGCGTTGGCGGAAGTGACATGGGATGAGGCACTGGCCCTGCCCCGGGTTTGCAATGATAATACCGGGCTTGCCTTCATGGCGGACACCGGGGATTGCGCCCGGATGCAGACGATCTTTGCCGGGCGGGCGATCTTTGCACCCGCCCTGCCCGATTATGACCCCGCAATTGCCCGGAATTGGCCGCCCGCCTATCGTTTTCCCTATGAAACCCTTGTTCAACATATCCTGTCCGATGGGGTTGAGGGCTATCCCACACAGGCGGAGGCACTGGATTTCACCGCCCCCAGGGCCGCGCGCCGCAAGCAGACCCGCCCCATCATGGCAAAATCACCTGGGCGGCGTTTCGTTCTGCGGGTCAGGCCTGATCCGGATGAGGGGATCGAACCTCCCGAGACCGGCAAGAAAGAAGAGCATCCATCTGCCCGGCTGGAATTTTCAAGCAATACCGGCTAGGAAAACCTGTCCGAAACCCTTGTCTACGGAACCCGCACATGAAGCTTGATCGCCGCCCTGTCGCCTCGCTTTGGATCGGCGAGAAACTTCATTATATCAATCAACTGTGCCTGAAATCTCATCTTTTACATGGGCATCCGGTAACGCTTTACTGCACCGATACGGTGGATAATGCGCCGGAAGGGGTGGAAATCCGGCCTGCTGCGGAAATCATGGATCTGGACATGGATCTGGTGGCGACCACATCGGCCTCTTTCCTGTCAAATGTCTTTCGATACAAGATGATCCGCAAGACTGGCGCACTCTGGATTGATTGCGACGCATTTTGCCATAAACCCTTTCCCGATGAATGGGTGCATGTCTATGCCGGCCATGGCATGCGCGGCGCGCTGAATTGCGGTGTGGTGGGCTTGCCGAAAGAGGGTGAGTTGATGGATCAGCTCCTTGATTATTATGATAATCTTCCCGATTACCCTGCCTGGTGGAACAAACGGCAACGGCGACAGATGGACAAGCTGAAGGCCAGGGGCGGCATGACCCATGCCGCGATGATCTACAAGACAGAACGCACGGCCTTTGGTCCGCAGGCCTTCACCCATTTCGCGCAGGTTACCGGAGATATCGACAAGGCGATGGGTTCGGAGGTACTTTATCCGGTGCCTTTTCAATTGAATGATATCTTCTTTGACCCTCATGGCCGGGTAGAAGGCTGGTTCACTGATCAGACAGTTTCGGTCCATCTGTATACTAATGGCACCAAACCCTGGTGGCGCAAGAACCCGCCCCTGGCAAATTCCTATATAGCCCGGATGTGCGAAGAGATTGGCATCGCGCCGGAAAACGCGCTGGAATAGCGCCTGCCGGTGGCTCTGACGAAACATATCAGCCCTCATGGCACGGTGATGGCCGTGTCGATGATGAAGGATGAGGCGCCCTATCTGCTGGAATGGTTTGCCCATCACCTCGCGGTCGGTTTCACGGATATTCTTGTCTATACCAATGATTGCAGTGATGGCACGGTGGAGATGTTGCAACGGCTTGAGGCCTTGGGCCTTGGCCATCACCGACCCAACAACATCCCCGATGGGGCGAAGCCGCAACCTTCTGCCCTGAACCATGCGCAGAAAGAACCGCTGGTTTCCGCAGCGGACTGGTTGATGGTCTTCGATGCGGATGAATTCCTGTCGATCAATCATCCCTCGGGCCATCTGGACGGGATGTTGGCGGATGTTGTGGCACAGGGGGCGAATGGGATTGTCGTTACCTGGCGGATTTTCGGATCCAGCAGCATCGTGGAATGGTCGCGCGAACCGGTGACGGAAACATTTACCCGTGCGGCCCCCCCCCTGTGGAACAAGGGCTGGGGGGTCAAGACGCTTTTCAAATATGATCCGGATTTCTGGAAACTCGGGATTCACCGCCCTGCCATCAAGAACAAGCATCTGGAGGGCGATTTTCCCGCAAGTGTGCACTGGCTCAATGGATCCGGGGCCGTAATGGAGGATTATTTCAAATTTCGCGGCTGGCGGTCGATCCGCCGTACCCTGGGTTATGACTGGGCACAGATGAATCATTATGCCGTGAAATCCATAGAGGCCTATGCAATCCGCAAGTTCCGCGGCAATGTGAATAACAAGGCTGACAAATATAATGCGGATTATTGGGCGCTGCAGGATCGCAACGAAGTTCCCGACACACAGATCCTGCACCATGTGCCCAGGCGGGCGGCAATCATGGCGGAATTGCTGCGGGATCCGATGTTGCGGGAATTGCATGAGGCAGCGCAGGAACGGGTGGAGGCGCGGCTTGCGGAATTCCGTCAGACCGAGGCCTATATAACATTACGTGACGGGTTGATTGCGGCGGGAAAGGTACCGATTACCGAGGTTGAGGCGAAACCACCCCAGGCACGTGATCCGGCCAAGATTGCCGCGCTGATGAGCAGGGTTGAAAAGAAGGCCCAGGCCAAATCGAAAATACGTGCGGATACCGCGCCTATTTCCGGCTGGAATGCGGTTGGGGTGACACATTATGTTCCCGGTCCGGTGGATCTTTCTGCCGAACTTGATATCGAATGGGTAAACAATCAGGGCTTCGACCTGCCTGCCGATGCCAGGATTTTTACAGCCGAGACTGTGATGGCCGTTCTGGCGGGCAAGTTCGACCGCCGCAATGCGCGCAATATTTCCCTGTATCTGCGCGATGCGGCGCGGGTGCTGGATATCGGTGGTGGTATCGGCCTGCCCGCGATGAAGGCCTTGCGGGAAAATCCGGATCTGGTGGTGATGTTGCATGAGGCCCGTCCCGGCCTTGCCGCCGCTGCGGAAATGATCCAGCGCCATAATGGGCTGGCGGACAGTTCCCGTCTCAAACTTGTCAATGGCCCTTTGCAATTCGAAGGGGATGATCTTGCAAAGGCAGGCGGACTCATGGCCTATCTGCATGATTTCCGGGCGGATACGCTGCGGATTACCAATTTCGGCAACTTGCCCCCTGCCCTGTTGGCAACGGTCCCGACCGAACGGCTTCGCCGTATCGTGATCCCGGTGGAAACGAAAGCCGAGCCTGTCCGTGCGGCTTTTGGCCCTGTTCTGACGGGTCTAGGTTTTAATGAAGACCATGATGCGGCCAACGGTGGCTCCCTGTTATTCCTGCGCTGATATGGTTGTGCGGTTGGCTTGGCGTAGCAGCCAAAATTTGCGAAAATAATAATATTTGCGCAAAATATATTCTCAACATGGGATTTTTGGGCTATAGGAATCGAAACTAAAAGGCGGAGGAAGTCAGATGACCAGAGTTCATGAAAACCACCGTGAGGATGTTGTAGGCCGCGCGAATGTGGAAGATACGCCCGAATTGCTTGCCTATTATGACGATTTGCAAAAGATCGATGCAGGTGCGCTCTGGACCGTGGCAAACAAGATCGAACCATGGGAACCGGCCAGCACCTCCAAGCCCGTTTTGTGGCGGTATCGGGATCTGCGGGATCATGTGCTGCGTTCGGTTGATCTGGTAACACCCGAAAAGGCCGGACGCCGGGTCATCTATCTGAATAATCCTGGACGAACAGATGTTTCAGCAGCCGTGGGCTGGATATATGCCGGGCTTCAGGTGATGCACCCCGGCGAACGGGCCTCAGCGCATCGCCATTCCGCAAGTGCGGTCCGTTTCATCATGGAGGGCGCGGGCGCCTATACGATTGTGGATGGCCACAAGATGACGCTGGGCGCAAATGATTTCGTACTGACCCCCAATGGGACATGGCATGAACATGCCGTGGCCGAGGAAGGTACGCCCTGCATCTGGCAGGATGGGCTGGACATTCCCTTTGTCAATGCGATGGAGGCGAATTTCTATGAGGTCCATCCCGATCTGCAACAGGCCGTGGCCTATGAGGTTGATGACATGACCAAGACCTGGGGCAATGCCGGGCTGACGCCGGGGGGTGGCAACTGGTCCAAGGGCTACAGCCCGATGTATAAATATGAATGGGAACCAACCTATGAGGCGCTGCAAAAGCTTGCCTCCTGTTCCGATGGTTCGCCCTATGACGGGGTGCTGATGGAATATGTGAACCCGGTGACAAATGGCCCGGTGATGCAGACCATGGGGGCATCGATGCAACTGCTGCGGCCCGGTGAACGTACCAAGGCGCATCGTCATACCGGCAGCTATCTTTATCATGTTGCCAAAGGCAGTGGATATTCCGTAATCAACGGGCAGCGTTTCGACTGGTCCGAACATGATATCTTCTGCGTGCCTTCCTGGGCCTGGCATGAACATGCCAATGGGTCACAAGGCGAGGATGCCTGCCTTTTCTGCCTGAATGACTTGCCGGTAATGCGGGCAATGGGGCTGTATCGTGAACAGGCCTTTGGAGAAAATGACGGTCAGCAGCCGTTGAATTGAGGACATTACATGAAACTTGTGACCTATCGGAACGGCGTCGAGGCCGCTGCACGGCTTGGTGTCTGGCAAGGCGACCTTATAGTAGATGTTGCCGATCTGGCGGAAATCTATGGGGCTGATTTACCGGATTCGATGCTGGGCCTTATCGATTTGGGGCGCCCTGGCCTAGAAACCCTGCATGAGCTGATTGAAGAGGCGGGAGATCACCCCCCCGCCGGTACGGCCGTGGCGCGGGCCAATGTAAAATTGCTGGCCCCTATCCCCCGGCCGCGGAAAAATATCTTTGGCATAGGGCTTAATTATACCGAACATGTTGCCGAAAGCGCCAAGTCACTTGATACCAATCCGGATCTGCCCAAACAACCGGTCGTGTTTTCCAAACCGCCTACCGCAGTCGTTGGGCCAGATGATCCAATTCTGCATAACGCCAACATTACCCAGCAGCTTGACTGGGAAGTCGAACTGGCTGCGATTATCGGAACGCGGGCGCGGCGTGTGGATCGCGAAGGGGCATTGGCGTATGTTTTCGGCTATTCGGTCATGATTGACGTTTCCGCCCGTGACAATCGTCGGGCCGGGCAGTGGATTTTTTCCAAGGGCATGGATAGCTTCGCACCCTTTGGCCCCTGTATCGTGACAGCCGATGAAATCCCCGATCCACAGGATCTGGAACTCTGGCTAACGGTAAATGGCAAAGAAAAGCAACGCTCTACCACCGCAAAGATGCTGTTCAAGGTTGATGAATTGATCGCCGATATCTCTACCGGGATCACGCTGGAGCCGGGCGATATCATTGCCACCGGCACGCCTGAAGGGGTGGGTGCCGGACGGGATCCACAGGAATGGCTCTGGCCCGGGGATGTCGTAGAAGCAACGGTTGAAGGGATCGGCACGATCCGCCATCCTGTGGTCAACAGCACGGCGGGGTAAAACAATGGAAAAACTCAAGGCGGCAGTTGTCCAGATCGGCTCGATACCGACCGATGCGATGGCGACGGTGGAAAAGGCCTCTGCCCGTCTGCGCGAGGCCGCCGCTACAGGGGCGCGACTTGTCGTTTTTCCCGAGGCACTGATTGGCGGTTATCCCAAGGGGGCGAGTTTTGGTGCGCCCATCGGCATTCGCAAACCCGAGGGCCGTGAAGCCTTCGCACGCTATCACGCGGCGGCAGTGGACCTGGACGGGCCGGAAATCACCCAACTGACCGAGGTGGTGGCGGAAACCGGGGTTTTTACCGTTATCGGCGTGATCGAACGTGATGGCGGCACCGTCTATTGTACCGCGCTTTACATGGATGGAGCGAAAGGCGTGGTCGGCAAGCACCGCAAGCTGATGCCGACCGCTGCCGAACGGCTGATCTGGGGTTTCGGCGATGGTTCCACCATGCAGGTGGCCGAGGCTGATTTCGGTACGGTTGGGGCGGTGATCTGCTGGGAAAACTACATGCCGGCGCTCCGGATGCATATGTACCACCAGGGGGTGCAGTTTTACTGCGCACCGACTGCGGATGATCGCGATACCTGGCTACCCTCGATGCAACATATCGCGTTGGAAGGGCGCTGCTTTGTGTTGACCGCCTGTCAGCATATCACCCGAGATGCATTTGGCGATCAACATGAAAGCGCCCTTGGGGATGCCCCCGATACGGTCATGATGCGCGGAGGTTCGGCCATTGTTTCGCCTCTGGGGGTGGTGCTGGCGGGGCCGGATTTTTCCGGTGAGACGATCCTTTATGCCGATCTTGACCTGGCCGATATCCCGCGTGGCAAGTTTGATTTTGATGTGACGGGCCATTACGCGCGACCCGACGTGTTCGAACTGGCCGTGGATACCCGCGCCAAGCCCGCCGTGCGGGAGATAGGATGAAATTTGACCTGTCCCAGATCGCCCCGGGGATTGCCTATAAGATCCTGACTGCCACCGTGACGCCCAGGCCCATTGCCTGGGTTTCAACGATGGATAAAAAAGGCCAGGTAAACGCTGCCCCTTTCAGCTTTTTCAACGTGATGGGTCAGGATCCACCGATTGTGGCCCTTGGCCTGATGGGGGATCCCCAACGCGGTTTCAAGGATACGGCGCGCAATATTCTGGAGACAGGGGAATTCGTTGTGAATCTGGTCCCCCATGCGCTTGGCCCGGCGATGAATGAAACTGCGATTGATGCGCCTTTCGGAACGGATGAATTGCAACTTGCCGGGCTTGGGACCACCCCTTCCGAAAAGATCCGCCCGCCCCGTATTACCGAAAGCCCGGTGGCCTTCGAATGTGTCAATCATTCCTCTGTGGTGACGGGGCCTCATCAGACGGTGGTACTGGGGCGGGTATTGGCGATCCACGTGGCGGATAGATACGTGATCAACGCCGAACGGGGCCATATTGACAATCGCGGGCTGGATCTGATCGCGCGGTCATTTGGGTCGGAATATATCCGCAGCGATACCCGGTTTGAGATGCAGCGCCCGAAATGGGCGGACCGGCAGGCGGAACCAGGCGGGAAGGTATGACACCGCACCCTGCGAGCCCCCCAATCATCTGGGAAACCCTGTCACGCGACGCGCTTGATCTGCAACTTTCTCCAAGCAATTTTGCAAAGGATATACAAGAGGTTTTGCACCGACATGAAGAAATCACTGTAACCTTGAAGGATGATCGGAACCTTCATGTATGCAGGGATATTACCTATGGTGCCGCAGCGCAGGAAAGATTTGATCTTGTCACACCGCAGGGACAGGGCCCTTTTCCGTGCCTTGTCTTCATTCATGGCGGGTTCTGGATGGAAGGTTCCAGGACCGGGTCGGGATTTGCGGCACAAACCCTTGCCCTGAATGGCTGGGCCAATGCGCTGATTGGCTATAGTCTGGCACCCGGGGCGACGCTGGCCGAAATCGTTGCGGAAATCTCTGCCGCACTGGAATATCTGGCGGATCACGCGATAGAGTTGAATATCGATCCGGATTACATTGTCATTGCGGGCCATTCGGCCGGGGCGTATCTGGCGGCTGCGATGATTACGGGGCTCGGGTCACAAAAGGCTGCACAGGTTGCGGCAGGGGCACTGTTGATTTCCGGGGTATATGATATCGCGCCCCTCACGGGTTCCTATATTGGCGAGGTGGTGGATTTCGGCCCGCCACCATGGATCACCCTGTCCCCGATATACCATCAGCCGCTGCGCGATATTCCGATCCATATTCTGGTAGGCGCGGATGAACCGGATCATTTCATGCGCCATTCCAGGATGCTCCATGAATACTGGGGGCCAGCGCGTGACGGGATGGAACTGCATGTTGCGCCCTGCCGGGATCATTTTGATGTGCTGGATGAACTGTCCGATGCCGGATCCGCCAGTTTCAAGGCACTGATGGCAATGGCGGGCTGAAGGAAATTTTCCGTGGTCAAGGATATCTTCAGGAAACGGCAAGGCATGTCAGTCTGCACGGTCTTCCTGCATGCCGATCAGGGCCTGTTCGCCGGTCAGGCGGAAATGGCGCTCCAGCAAAACGCTCGCATGGTTCGCATCGCGGGCGATGGCGGCTTCGGCGATTGCCTCATGTTCGGCGCGGATATCGCGATCGGGTTTCTGGCCTTCGCGCAGTCGTAGCGATGGATAACGGTAGCGTTCCGTGGCTGTATAAAGCGTTTCAGCAAGATCAAGCAGCCATTCGGACCCACAGGCCGCGATCAATGCCCGGTGAAAGGCGCGGTGCCGGGTTTCAAGGGCCATCTGGCCTTCTTCGGCGGAACGATCCTTTTCCTGCATCCGTTTCATCTGGCGGGTCAGCGCATGAAGCGCCGAAATGACAGAGCCTTCCCAGTCATCATCGCCGGCTGCGATGGATTTGCGCAGCGCCTGGCATTCAATGAGGATCCGGGTCTCGATCGTGTCCCACATCCGGTCAAGCGAAAGTGGTGCGACGACGAATCCCTTGAGCGGGGCCGCAACCACCAGCCGTTCCGCCTGAAGCCGTGACAGTGCCTCCCGCAGTGGGGAAAATCCCGCGCCATAGGTCTTTTTCAATCCTTCCAGTCGCAGGGGTTGTGACGGAGGCAGGATACCCTTCACGATGTCGCCTCGCAGGCGGACATACATCTGTTCTCCAAGGGTCATTTTCGGTTCATCCATCATATGGCGATCATAGCCGGGGGGTAGATTTTCGCAAGCTGGGAGAACCTTCGAAACCCTCCGCCCTATGGAGGGGTAGACAGGGTTGTCGCAGGAAGATTAACCTTTCTTTGCCGGGGGTTTTGAAGCGCAACTTTCAGGGAAGGCCAAAAAGAATGAAATGGTTGAGACGTCTGCTGGATCTCGTTCTGGTTGTAGCGATTCTGATCCTTGTCCTTCGTCTCATATTTCCGCTGCCCGATATTTCAGAACGCGCCGCCGAACAGGCCATTCCCGTCAGTGAGGACACCACGCTTGGCCGTCTGATGATGCAGCGGGTGGCCGAACATCCCGGGCTGACAGGTGTGGCACCGCTGTTGAATGGCCATGACGCACTGGCAAGTCGGCTGGAACTTGTCAGGCGGGCTGAACGGTCCATTGATGTACAATATTACATCTGGCACGACGATACCTCGGGCATGATGCTGCTGGATGCGCTGACACAGGCCGCTGCGCGGGGTGTGCAGGTGCGGCTCCTGCTGGATGACAACGGCATACCGGGGCTTGATGATTATCTTGCGGCATTGAATACGCGGGACAATCTTGCCATCCGGTTGTTCAATCCTTCAACCGTCCGCATGCCCAAACTTGCGGGTTACGCCATTGATTTCTTTCGAATGAATCGTCGGATGCATAACAAGGCGATGATCGTGGACGGGGCGGCAGCCATTGTCGGGGGCCGCAATATCGGGGACGAATATTTTGCCATCGGTGACAGTTTCTTTGCCGATATGGATGCCCTGGCTATCGGCCCCATTGTTGTACAAGCGACCGCTGTTTTTGATCAGTACTGGAACAGTGCGTCGGTCTTTGAACTGGAACGGGTGATCCCCGATGCGGGCGATCCCACCGGCATCGATGCACGGTTTGCGGAGGTTGCAAACAGTGCCGAGGCGCGGGAACTGACAGGTGTGTTACGCGCCAGCGCCGCACGCTATGCAGAGGGGGAGAAATTCCTGGAATGGACGACGGTGCAGCTTGTCGCGGATGATCCGGTCAAGGGACAGGGCATTGCCCAGGCCGATCAATTGATGATCATGCGGCTTGGTGCGATCCTCGGTGAAATGGGGTCCCGGTTGGATCTTGTCTCACCCTATCTGATCCCGGGTCGGGTGGGGACAAGTTATTTTTCGGAATTGCAAAGGGCGGGGGTTGATGTCCGTATCCTGACCAATGCGATGACCACGACCGATGTGCTTATGGTTCATGCCGGCTATTCGAAATATCGCCGGGAGATGCTGGAAGCGGGGATCAAGCTATTTGAACTCAAGTTGCCGACGGATCGTCAGCCCGAATCCGGGCGTCAGCTCCGGCCCATGGGGATTTCGGGGTCCAGCCTGCATGCCAAGACCTTTGCCGTGGATAATGCGCGGATCTTTATCGGTTCCTTCAATTTCGATCCACGTTCGGCGCAGCTTAATTGCGAAATGGGTTTCCTGATCGACAGCCCCGGCATGGCCAGCCAGATGACGGCGTTTTTTGATGGCCCGATAAATGAAAGCACCTTCCAACCCGAATTGACCCCCGATGGCGACATGATCTGGCGTGAGGCAACCGGGGATGGCAGCCAGGTCGTGTATCAGAAAGAACCGGGCGCAAACTGGTTTCAGCAAACCATGTTGACGGTAATCGGCCTGCTTCCGGTGGAATGGATGCTTTGAAGGATTTCCGAATAGTTAATGGCGTTCAGATCATCGCTTCGATCAGGTAGGGGCCGGGTTCCTCTATTGCGGTGGAAAGCACCCGATGCAGATCGGCGGCACAATCAACCCGCTGGCCCGGTACGCCCAGGCCCTTGGCAAGGGACACAAAATCCATGTCGGGGCGGGAAAGGTCCAGCATGTTCAATGCGTCCGGTCCGGGATTGGCCCCGACGCGGTAAAGTTCCTGTTTCAGGATCTCATAACTGCGATTGGCAAAGATCACCGTGGTGACATTCGCGCCCTCGCGCGCCTGGGTCCAAAGCGCCTGGATCGTGTACATTGCGGATCCATCGGCCTGCAGACAGATCACCGGACGGTCGGGGGCGGCGGTGGCGGCCCCTGCGGCCAGGGGCGGGCCAATCCCGATGGAACCGCCGGTAATTGATAGCCAGGACATCGGTGGTGCGCCGCGTGATGCAGGTTCAACCAGGCGGCCATGGGTCAGGCTCTCATCCACAATGATTGCGGCTTCAGGCAGGGCTGCGGCAATGGCGGCCGCCATGGATTCGGCGTTCAGGGGCCCTGCCCCCGGCGCGACCGGGCGGGGCTGGTCAGGCGCGGTTTCGGGCTTTGCCCCCACCATATCGGAAAGTGCTTCGACCGCGGCCACGCCATCCTGATCGAATTCCGCCAGTGCGACCACTTCGCAGTTTTCGGGCAAAAGCAGGCTGGGCCGGTCAGGATAGGCAAAAAAGGCAACGGGAGCCTGGGCTTCGATCAATACCGCACGGCGGAAACCTGAAAGCACCTCGATCGCCATGTCGATCGGGTAGGGAATGCGCGGAATGACCGCCCGCCCTGCCCCGCGTTCAATCCTCCGGTTGGAGGTCGGCGCCATCACCCTGGCTCCGGTTTTTGTCGCAATTCCCGAAAGCAGGTCCATGGCGGCAGGGTTTTCCAGAACTGTGCCCCCGCAGAGGATCAACGCATCCGGCCCAAGAGCGGAGGCTGCATGGCTTATCACCGCCGGATCCAGGGCACGGGCGCCCTGTGACGGGACGGCCTCGGCAATTGCGCCCCCTTCGTTCCAGCCGATATCGGCCGGGGCTATCAGGGTTGCGATACGGCCCGGATGGCTTTTTGCCACGGCAAGACCCTCCACCGCGTCGCGGGCAAGGGTTTCCGTTGTCTGCGAGGTACGAACCCAATCGGAAAATACCGCTGCCGTGGCCGGAACATCCGCCGTAAGCGGTGCATCATAGCGCAGATGGTACAGCGCATGGTTGCCCACGATGTTCAGGATCGGGGAACGGGCCTTCTTGGCATTGTGCAGATTGGCCCCGGCATTAGCCAGGCCCGGCGCCAGATGCAAAAGCGTGACCGCCGGTTTCCCGGCCATTCGGGCATACCCATCCGCCGCGCCGGAAACCACGCCCTCGAACAACCCCAGAACGCAGCGCATCAGCCGGGTACGATCCAGCGCATCGACAAATTGCATCTCCGAGGTGCCGGGGTTGGCAAAACAAACATCCACCCCAGCCGCGCTCAGGCTGCGCACCAGACTTTCCGCACCATTCATATCTGCCCTGCCCTTTCTGCCCTCGCCGCTTCCAGCACCGCGAGGCGTTTTTGCAATACCGGGTTTTCCGACGGCACTGCCGCCATCCCCGTCCCGACCAGTTCCTCCGACCGATGACAGGCCGAAAGCGTGCCACCAGCCTGCTTTAACCCCGGTTTTTCGGAACGGCAACGGTCAATGGCCATGGGGCAGCGAGGATGAAAGGCGCAGCCCGATGGCATGGCCATGGCGCTTGGCGTGCCACCTTCTATGCTTACCTTTTCACGGCTCGCCCGGGTATCGGGAACGGGGGCCGAGGCGATCAGCATGCGCGAATATGGGTGGGCGGATTTGGCAAAAAGCGCCTCGGTGGGGCCTTCCTCCACGATCCGGCCCAGATACATCACCGCCACGCGCGAGGCGATATGACGTACCACGCCCAGATCGTGACTGATAAAGATATAGGCCACGCCCAAATCCCTCTGCAGATCCTGAAGCAGATTGACGATCTGCGCCTGAACCGACACATCCAGTGCCGAAACCGGCTCATCGCAGATGATCAGCCTGGGGCGCGTGGCCAGTGCCCGGGCGATGCCCACGCGCTGACGCTGGCCACCGGAAAACTCATGCGGGTAGCGTTCAGCGTGATAGCGTGAAAGGCCGCACATATCGATCAGTTGATCCACCTTCGGCCTGATATCGGATGCGGTAGCCACGCCATGCAGCAAAAGCGGCTCTGCCAGCGTTTCACGAACTGTCATGCGTGGGTTGAGCGAACCATAGGGGTCCTGAAAGATAATTTGCATGCGCTTGCGTGCCTCGCGGAGGCCTGCCTTGTCCAGCCCGGTAATATCTTCCCCGCCAAGGCGGATGGTCCCCGCGCTTGGTTCATGCAGACGCAAGATGGCGCGGCCAAGGGTGGATTTGCCGCAACCGGATTCGCCGACCACGGCAAGTGTTTCACCCTCCCCCAGCGAAAAGCTGATATCGGTGACGGCCTGGATTGTTCCAACCTGTTTACGCAATATCCCGCGGCGGACAGGGAAATGTTTGGTAAGGTTTCGGATTTCAAGAACCGGCTCGTTCATGCGGCGACCTTATCGATCGGGGCTTTCCAGCAGGCCACGGCATGGCCTTTAGTGCAATCCGACAGGAGCGGCATCTGGCTGCGACAGCGATCATCGGCCAAAGGGCAGCGTGAGGCAAACCGGCATCCCGGCAATGCCTTCCATGGCGGGGGTACGATACCGGGGATGGTGGCCAGGCGGCCTTTGTCGCGATCCATGCGCGGGACGGCAGCCATGAGGCCGATCGTGTAGGGGTGCTGCGGATCCGAAAAAATCGCGTCTGCCGGACCCTTTTCCACAACTGATCCGGCATACATCACCACGACGGAATCACAGGTTTCGGCCACCACACCAAGGTCATGCGTAATCAGCAGGATTGCCGTTCCCGTGCGTTCCTGCAAATCGCGCATCAGTTTCAGGATTTGCTGCTGGATTGTCACATCCAGTGCGGTTGTCGGCTCATCCGCGATCAGGATCGCCGGATCATTGGCCAGTGCCAGCGCGATCATGACCCTTTGCCTTTGTCCTCCCGAAAGCTGATGTGGAAAGTCGTCCACCCGCTTTTCCGGCGAAGGCAGTCCGACAAGATCAAACAGTTCGATGGCCCTGTTCCGTGCAGCGGTCCCCTTGAGGCCGGAATGCAGTTTCAGGCTTTCGATGACCTGATCCCCGCAGCTATAGACGGGATTAAGGGAGGTCATCGGTTCCTGAAAGATCATACCCAGCTTGGCGCCACGCAGATCGCGCATTTCCGATTCGGGTAATTTCAGAAGGTCGTGCCCCTCCAGCATCACCTGCCCGCCGGAATAAACCCCGGGCGGCTGCGGAACCAGCCGCATGATTGCCATGGAGGTCACACTCTTGCCACAGCCGGATTCGCCGACCACACCCAGGGTCTGCCGTGGCATCAGTTCAAAACTCACCCCATCCACTGCGCGCAACATTTGCCCGCCAATCTTGAACTGGACTTTCAGATCCTTGACCGACAACAGCGGTTCAGCCATCGGCGATCGCCTTGTAGGAAAGGGGCGAGGCCTGAAGATGACTGCGCCGGGCATAATCTCGTGGGGTGAATTCGGTCTCGGCGCGCCGTTGCGCCGCTTCCAGCCGGTCCAGCGCAGCAGGCAGATCGAAGGCGGCCACCTTGCCATCCGCCACCACTTGCCGGCCATCAACAAACACATCCCGTATTGCGCGTTCCGCCGCAACATAGATCATGGAGCGCAGCGGATCCCGCACCGGTCGCATTGCCGGATGGGTCACATCGGCAAGGAAAAGATCTGCCTTTGCGCCCTTGGTCAGGCGTCCGATATCCTCGCGCCCCAGAATGGCCGCGCCACCCGTTGTTGCAGCGTCGAACACGTCGCTGGTGCGCAGGTCAAAGACATTGCCACTCATGAGGCGGGAATTGATCAGTGCGTGGCGCAATTCCTCCAGCATGTTATGCGGATAGGTATCGGTGCCGATCCCCATCGCTACACCCGCGCGGCGATAGCGGCCAAAGCTGCAAAGCGCGATCCCCCTGCGCTGAAAAACCGTCGGGCAATGGGCTACCGCCGCGCCGGATCCGGCCAGCCTGTCCAGATCATCGCCACCGGGCCAGTGGATCCAGGGATGATCGTTAAGGAAGATCCCATGACCAATGATCGTGCGCGGGCGCAACACGCCGAGGGTATCGAGCCATTCAATGGGGGTCTGACCGTGGCGGCGGGTGATTTCATGAAACTCCACCACCGATTGTGCGGCATGGATCTGCATATTGATACCGCGGGCGCGGGCCTCATCCTGACTTTCACGGATCAGTGTCGGCGTGCAGGTGTCAATCTGCGCGGGGGAAACCATCCCCGAAAGCCGCCCGGAAGGATGGGCCATCGCCTCATCAATCAGGGCCATGGCAGCACTCATGGCACGTTCTCCACCGGGTTCGTCCCATTTGTATTCTACAACATGGCCATCTCGCGTGCTCCAGCGTGCGCTGCGATACATCGGTGCCGCCACTGCCCGCAGCCCTGAACGTGCCAGAAGGCCAATCCAGCCATCATAGGGAACGGACAAATCCACCAGCGTCGTCACCCCGGACAGAAGCGCCTCCGAAAGTGCAACCTCGGTACAGGCCAGACGGCCTTCGTCATCGGGGCCGAAAAGTGGCATATATTCGTAAAGCGAACTCATATAGAGCCCGGGGCTGCCCAATTCATCCAGAAAGCCCTTGTTCAATGGTTCTGACAGCGGATGTGAATGGATATTCACCAGCCCGGGTGACACCATGCGACCTGCGCCATCGATTTCCCGCTGGGCAGGCCCGTCATAATGCCCGCCAACCTGGATCAGCCGATCGCCCTGAAAGGCCAGATCCTGCGCCTGCAGGAACACATGGCCCTGTGCCTCGTCGTTCCAGGCTATGATCCAGTCGGCCTTGCGGATGACCGTAATCTCTTGGTTCTGCTTTTCCATCATCCCACCTTCCTGCATCTTGCCGATGGCCGGGCCGGAAAATCCCGCCTGGTTGAAATATCATCACGGATTATTCCCGAAGTTTCAGGTCCAGCCCCTTATAGAGCCCGCAGCCATAGATGTTGTGCGGCACGATCGGCGTCAGTCTGGTGCTTTGCGCAACGGTCATCGGCTCATGATAAAGGGGCAGCCAGACGGCAGCGTCATGCACCTTCCTGAGCACCTTGCCATAGGCTGCGGCCCGGGCCTTGTCGTCAGTGGCATGCCTGCCTTCCATCAGCAACTGGTCGGTTTCCGGGTCATTCCAGTTCATCCGGTTGGGTGTTGGCATGTTGCCTGAGGGGAAATAGAGGTTCAGCGCATCGCCGGCGGAGATATAGGGATAGCTCATCCCGAAAGTATCAAATTCCTGGGTGGCAAGCTTACCCCAGGCAATGGTGGCATCAAAGGTCTGAATTTCCATTGCAATCCCGACTTTCAGAAGCTCCGCCTGCACAAATTCGGCGATCTTCTGCCAGGTGGAACCGGCAAGGATATAGGCCAGCGGTTTAAGCTGCACCCCGTCCTTTTCGCGCACGCCATCCGCACCGGGCGTCCAGCCGGCCTCGTCAAGCATGGCGACCGCCCGTTCCGGATCAAACCGCAACAGCGTGTCATCCAGTGCCGGGTCCCAATCCAGCGCCGCCTGGGAAATATAGCTATAGGCCGGCTGTACCTCCCCGAACATCTGATCCTCGGCCAGCGCATCGCGGTTCACGGCAAGGTTGATCGCGCGCCGCACCACCGTATCGGCGACGGTGGGTTTGTCGATCTTGAAACCCATGAAATAGGTCCAGAAGGCTTCGTTGGAACGATGCAGTTCCACGTTCGGGGTCTGGCGAAGCTGTTCCATCGCGATGGGGGCCACATATTGGGTCACGTCGGTCTGGCCTGTCATCAATGCGACCGTGCGGGTGTTTTCCTCCGGCACGACCTGCCAGGTGATCCTTTCGATCTGTGCGGCCCCCTTGTTTTCATAAAAGGCAGGCCCCCAGCCATAGCCCTCATGCCGGGTCATGGTCAGCCGGTCACGGGGCAGCCATTCCTGCCAGCAAAATGGCCCCGTCCCGTTGAACCCGTTTACCCCGAAATCGGGGCCAAGCGCCTCGACATTGGCCTGATCGACAATAGTGCCAAAGCTTTGCGTCAATTGATAAAGCAGTTCGGAAAAGGGTTCCTTCAGGTGATATTCAACCGTCAGGGGATCGATTGCCATGATGTCATCGACCTCACCCGCCCGCCAGGCGACGGGGGATTTCGTTTCCGGATCGATCCAGCGTTTCATGGAATAGACTACATCATCGGCAGTCATGTTCTTGCCATTGCAGAATTTCACTCCTTCCTTGAGGTGGAAGGTATAGATCCGCCCGTCTTCCGACATTTCCCATGAATGGGCGAGACCGTCGGTAATCGTCTTCATGTCCGGTTCCAGTGAAACCAGCGTATCACCCAGCATGAACAGCACCTCGGAGGCCGAGCGGGCAGTTGATTTATGCGGATCGTAATTGTTGCTGTCCATTTCGCGAACAATGTTGATTTCCTGCGACAGTACCGGATTGGCCAGCAAGGCGGTCAGAATGGCCGTTCCCAATATCCTTTTACCGTTCATGATCCTTCCCCCTGTCACTGTTACTTGGCGTCAGCTTTGCAGTCGTGGATCCAGTACATCGCGTAGCGCATCGCCGGTGATATTGGCACATAGTACGATGACGAAGATCGTAACCGATGGAATAGTGGCAATATGCGGTGCAAAAAGTAGAAAATCCCGTCCCTGGGCCGCCATCATACCCAGTTCCGAGGTGGGCGGGCGGGCACCCAGCCCCAGAAAGCTTAGCGCTGCGCCGATCAGGATCACCTGGCCGAAACGCAGGCTGATGAAGACCATGATCGAGGAAATTGCATTGCGCAGCAGGTAACGGGTGAAGAGAGCCCCATCCGAAAGCCCGACCGCGCGCCCCGCCTCAATGAATTCCTGCCCCATGATCGACACACCAATGGATCGTGCGATCCTGGCGCAATCGGGCACCGAGGCAATTCCGATTGCCACGATCACCGGCATCGTCCCCGGGCCCATCACGGCCACCAGCGCAAGCCCCAGCAGGATTGCCGGGAAGGATAGCAGCATATCATTCACACGCATCAGATAGGGATCAATCCGCGTATACATGGCCGATAACAACCCCAGGCCCGAACCAATCACCCCACCGATCCCGACGGCAACAAACCCGATCAGCAGGGTCAGGCGCGTACCGTAAAGCACCCGGCTGAGGATATCGCGCCCCTGCCCGTCCGTGCCAAGAATATGATCCTGGTTTCCGCGTTCGGCCCAGACCGGGGGCTGCATCACCGCGCGAGTGCCTTCATTGGGGTCGTGCGGGGCCAGCCAGGGGGCGAACAGGGCCGCGATCACGATGACGGCAAGAAGTGTCACTGCCAGTGCCGCGGCGCGGTCGCTCATCAGGGCCTGCCACCAGCTTTTGCGCGGGGGCGGGGCGTCTTCTTCCTCAGGGATGGGGTTTTGAATATCCGAAACGGTCATTTCTTTTGCACCCTCGGATCCAGCCGGGCATAGAGCAGGTCGACAATAAGGTTCAGCAGGATGAAACCAAGCGCCAGGACCAGGATCGTTCCCTGCGCCAAGGGGAAATCCGATGACAGGATTGCCCCTACCGCCAGCCGCCCGATCCCGGGATAGGAAAAGATCGTTTCGGTCACCACCGCGCCGCCCAGCAGGTAACCGATCTGCAAACCCACCAGCGTCACCACCGGGATCAGCGCATTGCGCAACCCATGCCGCAGGATCACCCGCCTTTCGCTGAGGCCCTTGGCGCGGGCGGTGCGCACATGATCCAGTCGCAACACCTCCAGCACGCTTGAACGGGTCATCCGCGAAACCGGACCGATGAAGATCAGCCCCAGCGACAATGCGGGCAACGCGATATAACGTAGTCCCTCCAGCGTCCAGAGTGGCCCACCCCGACCGATGAAGGGAAACAGCGGGTATTTCACCCCCAGAAACTGGATCAGCAAAAGGCAGATAAAGAAGATCGGCAGTGAAACCCCGGCAACCGATATGGCCATGATGAGCCGGTCAAATAGTGATCCTCGCCAAACCGCAGCCATGGTTCCCATCGCTATTCCCAGGGGGATTGACCAGATCAGGCAAGCGAGCATCAGTTCCAGCGTGGGGATGATGGCCGCGCCCAGTTCACTTGCCACCGTCTTGTTGGAAATCAGCGACCGCCCCAGATCCCCCTGTGCCAACCGTTTCATGTAACGGCCGAATTGCACATAGATTGGCTGGTCAAGCCCCATTTCCTTGCGGATTTCCTCCACCACCTCAGGTGTTGCGGTTGGCCCGGCCAGAATGCGGGCCGGATCCCCCGGTGCAAATTGTATCAGCACGAACCCCAATACCAGCACGCCAAGAAGGACAGGGATGGACAGGAGCAGCCTGTTGACGACAGTTTCAATCATGAAGCTACCGCCGCCATCGTGCCGCAATCAAGGACGGCGGCAAAGGATTCAAGCTGGCGCAGGCCAAGATCGCAACGTTGGTCGACAGGCATGACATTCCCCCCGAACGGCCCTCCTGGGGCTGAGATCAGGATTGTCGGGGAATGGCCTTTGAAGCAAGTCTCATCTGCTGCGGAAACCCATCATTCTCCGTGCTGTTTGCGGGCATCCTCCAGCCGATCCCGGTAGTCCTGTCGATCCGGGGCCAGTTCCGCCGCGCGTTCGAAGGCCGCAACCGCGGCCGTGACATCCCCCTGACGCAGCAGCACCTGCCCAAGTGTATCCTGAACCACGGCAAGCTTTGGCGCGGCTTTGGCGGCGCGTTGGGCAAGGCTGACGGCCTCCTCGATCTCCCCCCGATCCAGCAGGAGCAGTGACAGGTTATTGAGCGCCGGGATATTCCCGCCATCGGCATCCAGCACTGCGCGATAGCTGCCCACCGCCGCATCTGGCTGGCCCGCGCGGGTCTGGATATCCGCAAGAAGGAAAATATCACCGGGATCCCCGCTGGCCGCCAGGGTTTGGGCAAATTCCAGCGCGCTTTCCATATTTCCCAGTCGGGCCTGCGCCTGCATGGCCCCCCTGAGCAGCGCGGGGTTATGCGGCGCCTTTCGCAACCCTTCATCAAAAGCGGCGGCAGCCCCTTCGTAATTGCGTTGCAACCCCCGCAGCGCGCCCAGTTCGAAGGCCAGTTCCGGTTGATCCGGCATGGCTGCCACCGCAGCCGAAAGCGTTGTTTCCGCCGCAGCCAGATCACCTGACGATGCCGTGATCTTGGCCAGGGCAATTGCCGCGGCAAAATCGTTTTTGGCCGCATGACGCAAAACTGCGGTGGCCTCCTCAGCCTTTCCGGTGGCTGTCAGGGCCTCGGCGGCAATCGCTGCCACGCCCGGGGCGGGGGGTGTGGCTTCGACAAAAGGCCCCAGAAGATCAAGCGCGCGGTCATGGTCGCCACGTCGGGTATACAGAAGGGCAAGATCCCGCTTTACCCCAAGATATTCGGGCGCAGTCCCTTTCAGCCCCGCCTCATAATGCCGGATTGCGGAGTCATCATCCCCGTCCATCGCATCAAGATATCCAAGCCGCTGATGCGTCAGCCGGTCAGCGGGGGCAAGTTTCAGGGCCTGATCAAAGTAGTCCCGGGCGGTCCGGTAATCCTGTTCCGCAAGGGCCAGGTCACCCAGTTTCGTCATTGCCGTATATTGCCCGGGCGCCAGGCGCAGTGCCTCTTCAAAGGCTGCCCTGGCGCCGGGCAGATCGCCGGATTTGGCAAGGGCAATTCCCAGAAATTCGTGGGCGGCGGGATCCTCGGGCAGACGGGTCAGCAATTTTCGTGCAGGGCCCGGATCGCCGGCAAGCGCGGCGGCCATCACATCGTCAAGGCCGATTGCGCTGATTGGCGCATCCATCGACATTTCCGGGGGGTCCAGCGTTGCCGCAGAAACTGCGATGGGACAGGACATCATGGCAGGCACAAGGAAAATCACGGCCAGGTTTCTGGGAATTGAAAACATCATGCCCTCCGGTAAAGGAAAAGGGCCGCCCCGAAAGACGGCCCATCATATTTACACCCTATCGGGGTGATTAGCTACGCCGGCGGCGGCGGATCACCAGACCCGCACCAAGCAGCGCACCAAGATAAAGCGGCAGCGCGGCAGGCAGCGGAACCGCAGCCACGTCGTCGGTGACGGTCACGATGTCGCGTTCCAGTGCCACCTGACCACCGTCGACCAGTGCGGGAATGTTGAAATCATAAACCCCGGCTTCCGTTGCCGCGAAGGTTACTTCGAATTCGAAGCTTCTTTCTTCCTCACGCGTCCAGCCGTCTGCCGGAGTGGTGAAGAGCGGCGTATAGGAAATATCCAGGCCGTCAATCGTCGGAATACCAAGATCTACCGAACTGTAGCTGGCGAAGGTTGTATCGACCGCATCAAGGATCAGGTCAACCATGCCCGCGCCGGAAGATGAAAGCGTCACCACCGTGCCACCGGTTGCCGCCGCAAAACGGTTGGCTTGTCCGGCAACGATCGTGCCCGAAGCGGCGTTCATACCAGCAAGCGACGTCCCGTAGGTATTGCCGATATGAAGCGTAATGTTTTCCGCGTTCAACGCGCCGGTTACATCGCTCTCGGAGGGGTAAGCCCCGCCGACATGGCCGGGCGCGTCACCGAACATGACGACCACGCGGGTCGAATCCGCACGCCAATCCGTGTCATTTGCCACGGATTGCAACGCAATCAGGTTGCCCTCCGGGAAATTACCCCCACCTCTGGCGCTCCAGGTATCGATTGCCGTCTGTATCGAAGCCGAATCGGAAATATCAGTCAGGCCAAGATTGGTCCGATAGGTGAAACTGTCGCGGGTGTCCTTGTACTCCCCGACGCCCATCTGCACATCGCCATAGGCGGACAGCCCCGAGAGGATTGCAGAGGCGCTCGACCTTGCCGAGCTGATCTGCCCGCTCATTGAGCCGGTCGTATCCGCAAGGAAGAACACATCGAGCTTCGCATCCGTGGGGGATCCAGCAGAAACGGTAACCGTCTTGGTGAAGGTTACGGATTCACCAACCTCCAGTGTAACGGAATACAGATCAGGGGAAATCGAGTCGGCATGAGCGGCCCCAACGCCCATGGTCATGGCGGCCGCTGCGGCAGCAACAAGACGCATATCAATCATCTTTCTGTCCCATCCTTTTCAAATACCAGTCCGCAATCAACGGATCTCCACAAGATTTGCGAACAATTGCAGGGATCACACCCATATTCTTGCGTCAAAATCTTAACCATCAACTCACCACTTTGAACTACAAAGCTTTTCTTTCTATGGGAGGGAGTCTCCGAAAAAATTTCAACTTTTACCTTTTTGCATGCATGCCCACTCATCACGCACCCGTGTAATATACGTTTTAAGCACCAACAGATTCAATAATGACGCCACGTCATATTTTATGCAGAACCGGTCATCGCCGCGTCGGATTCCCGGGAAGGCCTGACCCGGCCTCATTCCTTTTGTGACTGGAATCTTGGCGCTTTGTCATTGGACAGTGTTCGCCCCGGCGGGGAAACATTGGCCAGTTGTCTGAAAATCAGTCTCTTGGAGTGAGCAATGCAGAATTCCGACGCGGTCTGGGATCATGTGGAAACCCATCAGGGTGATCTGGTCGGGCTTTCCGATCGGGTCTGGGGCATGCCGGAAACGCTCTATGCCGAATATCGGTCCTGCGCCGAACATATTGCCATGCTGCGCGACAAGGGTTTTCGCGTGACGGAGGAAGTTGCAGGCATTCCCACCGCCGTGATCGGCGAGGCAGGTGAAGGTGGGCCGGTCATTGCGATACTGGGGGAATATGACGCGCTGCCGGGCTTGAGCCAGGAAGCCAATATTGCCGAGCCGCGACCGTTGGTCGTGGGTGGTAATGGCCATGGTTGTGGCCATAACCTGCTTGGTTCCGCAGCCCTGCTGGCGGCCTGTGCGCTGAAGGACTGGCTGGCGGAAACCGGAACGCCCGGCCGCGTGCGCTATTACGGTTGCCCGGCGGAAGAAGGCGGCGCCGCAAAATCCTTCATGGTACGCGACGGTGCTTTTGATGATGTGGATGCGGCCATTACCTGGCATCCGGCGGCCATGACCAAGGTCGATGAGGCCGAAAGCCTGGCCAATACCCGGATGGATTTCGAATTTACCGGCCGATCGAGCCATGCCGCCGCCGCCCCTCATCTGGGCCGTTCGGCATTGGATGCGGCGGAGCTTCTGAATATCGGTGTGCAATATCTGCGTGAACATGTCCCGCAGGAAAGCCGGATCCATCATGCCTATCTTGATGCAGGTGGTACTGCCCCCAATGTGGTGCAGGGCCGGACCAAGACGCGTTATGCGATCCGGTCAACCACGCTGGCGGGGATGTTCGCGCTCAATGAACGGGTGCGCAAGATCGGTGAAGCCGCCGCCATGATGACAGAAACCGAAGTGAAGATCTCCATCATGTCGGCAGTGGCAAACATGCTGGGCAACACGCCCCTGGAAGAGGCGATGCAAAAGGCGATGGATGCGCTTGGTGGTGTGCCTTTCGATGATGCAGATCGCAAATATGCCGCCGACATCCAGGCCACGCTGTCACGTGAGGATATCGAGGCCGCCTATAGTGCCGTTGGTCTGAAGCCGCGCGAAAAAGAGCCGCTTTGCGACTATGTGGTCCCCTTGGAAAACCGGGGCGCCAAGATGATGGGGTCAACCGATGTGGCAGATGTTTCCTGGGCCGTGCCGACGGTGCAGGCCCGTGTGGCAACCCACGCGATCGGAACTCCGGGCCATAGCTGGCAGATCACTGCGCAGGGCAAGGCCCCGGCAGCCCACAAGGGCATGATTTATGCTGCAAAGGTAATGGGTGTTACCGCAAGGATGCTGTTCACCGATGAACTGCTCTTGGCTCGTGCCAAGCAAGACCATCAGGACCGGATCGGGCGTGAACCCTATGTCTGCCCGATCCCCAAGGAGGTGAAACCGCCGTTGCAGCCGCGTCCTGCAGCGGAATAAGCCCCGGGGCCACCCCTGATTTTGAATGACAGCCGTGGGGCGGACACCGCCCTGGCGGCGCCACAAAGAATGATCGGGCGGTATGAACCGACCCGGCCCGTTTTCATCAACTGGGAGGAAGTTAAAGATGAAATGTCGCTTGTTACTTGGTTCGTCCGCTTTGGCCGCAGCCCTTGCCGTGATGCCTGCATCGGCGGAAACGCCCGCCGATGCCTTGGTGATGGCCTGGAATATCGATGCCATTTCCACCTTTGACCCGGCCCAGGTCGGGGAGGTGGTAACGAATGAACTTTTGCAGAATACATGCGATTCCCTGGTGAACTTCCGGCCGGATGCGGAAGCCGAGGTTATCCCCGCCTTTGCCGAAAGCTGGGATGTCTCGGAAGATGGCCGGGAGATCACCTTTTATCTGAAAAAGGATGCAGTCTTTCCCTCCGGCAACCCGGTGACCGCACATGATACTGTCTGGTCGCTCAAGCGGGTTATCACGCTGGGCTACGGCAATTCCGCACAGCTGACGGAATACGGTTTTTCCAAGGAAACCATGGATGAACGGATCATCGCCCTGGATGATCATACGCTGGTGTTGAAATTCGGCAAAACCTATCCGACCTCGCTTGTCCTGCAGGCCATTGCCGCCTATCGCGTCAGTTCAACGCTTGATCGCGCGCTGATCATGGAAAATGAACAGGATGGCGATCTGGGCAATGCCTGGCTGAAGGACAAGACGGCCTGCTACGGCCCCTATCACCTTGCCCAGTGGAATCAGGGCCAAGCTGTCATATTGCAGGCCAATCCTGAATATGCGGGAACCAAACCCAAGTTGGGGCGGGTGTTTATCCGGCATGTCGCCGAAACCGGCACACAGCGGCTGATGGTGCAAAATGGCGATGTCGATATCGCCCGCGACCTGACACCGGAGGACTTGCGGGAACTGGAGGCGATCGAGGGGGTTCATATCGAATCCGCATTGCGCCCGCAGCTGCTTTACTGGATTTTCAACACGACCGATGAGATCTTCGACGATCCCAAGGTGCGGCTCGCGATGAAATATCTCATCGATTACGACGGGCTCAGCAACACTGTGATGCAATATCTTGGTACGCCATGGCAGAGCTTCGCGCAAAAGGGTGCCTTCGGGGCGCTGCCCGATGAAGAAGCCCTGCCCTTCTCACTCGATCTGGAAAAGGCAAAGGCGCTCCTGACCGAGGCGGGCTATCCCGATGGGTTCGAAACGACGGTCTTTATCGGTTCATTACCCTGGTCGGCCCCGCTGGGCCAGCATGTGCAGCAAAATGCGGCCAAGATCGGGGTGACGTTGAAGATCGAACAGATGGCCAATGCCCAGTTCTTTGCCAAGGTGCGAGGGCGGGAATTCCAGTCCGGCATCAAGACCTGGGCAACCGGCGTGCCGGATGCGCATGGCAATGCCTCCCGTCTGGTGATGAACCCCGATAACAGCGACGAGGCCAAGCTTACGCAATACCCATCCTGGCGCGCGTCTTTCCAGAATCTTGAATTCAACAAGATCGTCGAAGAGGCGGCCGTTGAACCGGATGTGGAAAAGCGCCGGGAGATGTATCTGAACTTGCAGCGCGAATGGATGCAGACCGGCGAAATGGCCATGATGTTCCAGACATATTTCGTCGCTGCCGCACGTGACACGCTCAAGAATTGGACGTGGAACGGTTTCCAAGTCTATTACGGGATGGCAGAAAAATAATGTCCGATACCGGGATTTCCACAAAACCCCTTCCCGGTGGTGGACAGGGTGGGATTGCGATCCCGCCCTGGCTCTCCACCGGCCTGAAACTGTTTGGTTCGGTCGCGATCACGCTGATCGGACTGGCGGCGCTGACCTTCATGATCGGACGGCTTCTGCCCATTGATCCCGTGTTGGCAGTCCTGGGCGATAATGCCACCCAGGAAGCCTATGATGCGATGGCTTCCAGGATGGGGCTCGACCAGCCCCTGATCATGCAGTTTCTGAATTACCTGTGGAATATCCTGCATTTCGATTTCGGCAATTCACTGTTGTCGGGACGCCCGGTTTCCGAGGAAATCGCCCGCGTCTTCCCTGCAACGATGGAACTGGCAACCCTGGCGATGCTGATCGGTACCGGGATTGGCGTGCCGCTGGGGGTGGTGGCGGCAGTCTACCGTAATTCCTTTATCGACCATACCGCGCGGATCGTTTCGCTTTTGGGATATTCGGCACCGAATTTCTGGCTCGGCCTTATGGGGCTGGTCCTGTTTTATTCCACGCTCGGCTGGGTTGGTGGTCCGGGGCGGATCGACCTGATCTATGAATTCGACCTGCAGCCCGATACCGGTTTCTTCCTGATCGATTCCGCACGGACGGGGCAATGGGATATCTTCCGCAACGTGCTTGGCCATCTGATCCTGCCGGCCTCGATCCTGGGGTTGAGCGCGCTGGCCTATGTCAGCCGGATGACCCGGACCTTCATGATCGACCAGTTGGAACAGGAATATGTGATCACCGCGCAGGCCAAGGGTATTGGCCGTTGGCGGATCGTCTGGACCCATGTCTTTCGCAATATCGCGGTGCAGGTCATTACCGTGGTCGCGCTGTCCTATGCCTTTCTTCTGGAGGGTGCGGTCCTGACGGAAACGGTTTTCGCCTGGCCCGGATTTGGCCGCTACATGACCAATTCCCTGCTTTCGGGGGACATGAATTCCGTGGTCGGCTGTACGCTCGTGATCGGGGTGATCTTCGTCATGCTCAACCTGATCAGCGATATCCTCTATCGCATCATCGATCCACGTACGCGCTAAGGGAAAGGCCTTTTCATGACCGATACGACTTCCTCCGGGCGTTCGACCTCCCTGCGTGGATGGCTGTCCGACCCCGACCCCAAATCGCCGCTGCAGGCGCGGATGCATCAATATTGGCGGATGTGGCGCAAGCTCTGCCGCAATGGATCGGCGCTGCTGGGGCTGGTCATCCTGCTGATCATCATCCTTGCAGCCGTTTTCGCGCCGCTTCTGGCCACGCATGACATCTATGCGCAGAACCTGAACAACCGGCTGGCCCTGCCTTCGGCAGAACATTGGTTCGGCACGGATGAGCTGGGTCGCGATATCTATTCGCGACTGTTATACGGCGCGCGCATCACCCTTTATATCGCGGGGCTGACCGCGGTTATCTCGGCACCGGTGGGGCTGCTGGTGGGCACGGCGTCAGGCTATTTTGGTGGCTGGGTCGATACCGTGATGATGCGTGTGACCGAAATCTTTCTGGCTTTCCCCTCGCTGATCCTGGCGCTGGCCTTCGTGTCGGCGCTCGGGCCGGGGATCAACAACGCGATCATCGCGATTTCGCTGACGGCCTGGCCACCCATTGCACGGCTTGCGCGGGCCGAAACGATGATCATCCGCAAGTCCGATTATATATCGGCGGTGCGGTTGCAGGGGGCATCTTCGCTCGGGATCATCGGGCGCCACGTTGTGCCGATGTGCATGCCTTCGGTGATTGCAAGGGTGACGCTCAACATGGCCTCGATCATTTTATCGGCGGCGGGTCTGGGCTTTCTGGGGCTTGGCGCACAACCGCCCAGCCCGGAATGGGGGGCGATGCTGTCCTCTGCACGGCAGTTCATCCTGTCCAACGGCTATGTTGCCGCCGCCCCTGGCCTTGCCATCCTGATGACCTCTATTGCCTTCAACCTTGTGGGTGACGGGCTGCGCGATGTTCTGGATCCACGCCATGACTGAGGAAAAGGCCATGACGACAGATCCGATCATTTCCGTTCGCAATCTCAATATCGTCTTCAAGGGCGAAGGCAGGACCACCCATGCGGTGCGCGATGTCTCATTCGATCTCGGGACGGAAAAACTTGGCATCGTGGGTGAATCCGGGTCGGGCAAAAGCCAGACAGGCCGCGCCCTGATGCGCCTGTCCCCGCCATCGGCGCAGATTACTGCCGATCGTATGGTTTTCGGCAATGTCGACCTTCAGGCCGCTTCGGAACGCGACATGATGCGCCTGCGCGGCAATGATATCGCGATGATCCTCCAGGATCCGAAATATTCGCTCAACCCGCTGACCAAGGTGGGCAAGCAGATCGCGGAAGCCTATCGTGTCCATCACAAGGTCAGCAAAGCGGAGGCGAAACAACGATCTCTCGCCATGTTGGAAAGCGTGCATATCCGGGATCCTGAACGGGTCTATACCCTTCTGCCACATGAGGTGTCAGGCGGGATGGGTCAACGGATCATGATCGCGATGATGCTGATCGCCGAGCCCAGGGTCATCATTGCCGATGAACCGACCTCGGCGCTGGATGTGACGGTGCGACGCCAGGTGCTTTCGGTACTGCAGGAACTGGTTGACCGTGCAGGGGCGAGCCTGATCTTCATCAGCCATGACCTCAACCTCGTTGCCGATTTCTGTGATCGGGTCCTGGTGATGTATCGCGGGCGGATCCTGGAGGACCTGCCTGCGTCGGAACTGGGCCAGGCGCGCCATCCCTATACACGCGGATTGCTGGACAGTCTGCCGCGCCTTGACCATCCGGTCGATGAACTGGCCGTGCCGGTACGGGATCCGGCCTGGCTCGAAGCACCGGCAGGCTGAGCGGAGGACAGCAAGATGACCAAACCCAATCTGGAAGTCTCACAGCTTTCCATCGCCTTTGGCACCGGCGCTTCGCGGGTCGAAGTGGTGAAACAGGCCGATTTTAATATCGCCCGGGGGGACAGTTACGGCCTGATCGGTGAATCCGGCTGCGGCAAATCCACGATCCTGCGGGCGGTTGCGGGGCTCAATACCGACTATGACGGGGTGATCCGGCTGGACGGGGAAGACCTGCCGCGCAAACGCGACAAGGGGTTCTTCCGCAAGGTGCAGATGGTGTTTCAGGATCCCTACGGATCGCTCCACCCACGCAAGATGGTCCAGAATGTGCTGATGGAGCCGCTGAGAATCATGGGCTTCGACCGGCCGCAGGAACGGATCGATGCGATCCTGACGGATGTGGGGCTGGATGCGAGCTTTCGCTTTCGCTACCCCCATGAACTGTCTGGTGGTCAGCGTCAACGTATCGCCATTGCCCGCACGCTGATTGTGGAACCTGAACTGGTGCTGCTGGATGAACCGACCTCAGCGCTGGATGTGTCCGTGCAGGCGGAGATCCTCAACCTGCTCAACCGGATGCGGCGTGAACGCGGGCTAACCTATCTCATGGTCAGCCACGATATCGCCGTGATCGCCCATATGTGTGACCGCGTTGCGGTCATGAAAGATGGCAGGATGCTGGAAAAGCTGACCCCTGATCAATTGCGCCACGGCATGGTGAGTGAGGCGTACACCCGGGATTTCCTGGCAGCCTCCGCGCCAGCAGTCGCACGGGCCGGGTAGATCGGGGACAACGGAGAACAGATGAATACGGTATTGGAACGGATTGCGCAGCGCGCCCTTGGAGGTGCTGTGGTAACAGTGGCTGATCACCGCGCCGCGGAAGAAGCCATTGCAGATACGCTGGCCTGCATGGTGGCCGGGCAGAATGACGTGGCAACGCAATCCGTCCGCCAAGGTGCGGATTTGACCGAACAGGGCGGAAAAGCCACGCTGGTCGGCGGCGGGTCTGCCACCGCCCCCATGGCCGCACTCGTCAACGGGACTTCTGCCCATGCCCTTGATTTCGACGATAACTTCACGCCGGGGATGAGCCATGCCTCGGCCGTTCTGGTCCCTGCCCTCCTGGCCCTTGGCGAAAGCAGGGGCGCCAGCGGTACCGAACTGGTCCGGGCCTATCTGGTCGGGCTGGAGGCGCAGGCGCTGGTCGGACATGGCGTTGCATCGGAACACTACGCGGCGGGCTGGCACGGAACCTCCACCATTGGCACGATCGGCACGGCGGCGGGATGCGCCGTATTGATGGAGCTTGGCCATGAGGAAACCGTTCAGGCAATGTCGCTTGCGGTCAGCATGGCCTCGGGCATGAAGGGGCAATTCGGAACTGCCGCAAAACCCTTTCATGCGGGGCTTGCCGCGCGCAATGCCGTGGAAGCGGCGCAATTTGCCGCTTCGGGGCTTTTCGGGCGCGCCGATATCCTGGAACGTGCGCAGGGTTTCGGTTCGCTGATGGGAGGCGGGGCTGAGGCGGACTGGTCCGGTATTGATGACTGCCCGGGCCATGTCATCGGCCGTGTCGGGCTTAGTCCCAAGATCCACCCCTGTTGCGGCTCGACCCATAACGCGGTGGATATGGTGATCGCCCTGCGTCGGGAACACGGGTTCCAGGCCCGGGAGGTGGCCGAGGTCGTTCTGACCGTCGGGCGCGCAAATTACCGCAATCTTGCCTATCCGGATCCGGTGACCGTGATGGAAGCGCGGTTTTCCATGCAATATTGTGTGGCACTTGCCCTGATGCAGGACCGGCTTTCCCTTTCCGATTTTCAGGATCAGGCCATCCGGCGTCCCCAGTTGCGTGACCTGTTCACCCGGATTTCCATGCAGGTTGTACCGCGTGAAGAGGAAAAGGACCGGCAGAGAACGGCGCATCGGGTCAAAATCTGGCTGCAGGACGGGCGCGAATTTTCGGCCTCCCTTGCCAACCCGCGCGGAACATTGGCCAATCCGCTGGATGCCGCAACATGGTTGGCCAAGATTCAGGATTGTTTTAACTATGCCGGGGTTCCCTTCCAGATGGCTGATCAGGCCCTGCTCGGGGGGATTGAGGCACAGCCCGACCTGAAGGCATTGACGGCACTTATCGGTCGGTCCGCCGGGGTTCAAAAGGCAACGGGCTGACATTGCCATCAGGTTGTGAACTGACCCAAACTATGGCAATTTGTCGCAGTTGAGTGACTTCCGTCACCTTTCCAAAAAATCATTGACCCAAATCAAGGGCGAGCGGTACGCCAGACCATAACGGACAAGGCATGAAACGCTCGATTGCCTTCCCAAGGTCGCTCCCGGCTGCCATGCGCCGGGTTCTTGTCTCCGGTGGCGGTGGTATGACTGCCACCCTGCCCGGTCTTTTCGTCTTGCTTCTGGCTCTTGTCCTGGCCTTGCCGGGGCGGGGTCAGGCCCAAAGCGTGCTGGCGCAATTCCTGCCCGATATCTCCGTCGGTGAACTGGTGGAAGGCGCCGATGCCCTTGGCCCGATCCGGGAGGATATTCCCGTCGCGCCGGTTCTGCGCGGGGGCGAGGAGATCGGATATGCTTTCATCACGTCCGATTTCGTGGGCACCACGGGATATTCGGGCAAACCCATTCATACCATGGTTGCTGTCGATCAGGATGCCCGGATCCTTGGTGTCAATCTGGTCAAGCATTCCGAGCCGATTGTCCTGATCGGAATCCCCGAACGCAAGATCCGTGACATGGTTACCGGGTATCGCGGGCTCGATCTGGTGGCCGAGGCGGAAAAACGCGGCTCCTCACATGAGCTGGAGGTCATATCAGGCGCCACTGTCACGGTGATGGTGATCGATGACAGCATTGTCCGTTCGGGGTTGCAGGTTGCCCGGGCACTGGGTCTTGGCGGGCTTGCCCCGCAGCAGGATACAGGTCCGCGCTATGAGATCGTCACCGATGCCCCTACCCCCGGAAGCTGGGCGGAAATGGAAGGCGACGGCACGCTGCGGCGCATGTTGCTGGATGTTGGTCAGATCAACACCGCCTTTGAAGGGGTGGACGATCCCCGTGCCGTGGCCCGGGCATTGAAGGATCCGCCTGAAACCGTCTTTATCGACATGTACCTTGCCCTCGTCTCACTACCTACCATCGGGGAGGCTCTTCTGGGTGAGGCGGAGGCGCGCAATCTTCGTGACTGGCTGGAGCCGGGGGAACATGCCATCGCGGTTTTCGGCAGTGGGCTCTATTCCTTCAAGGGCTCCGGATATGTGCGCGGCGGGATATTCGACCGGATCGTGCTGATCCAGGATGATGTGACCGTGCGTTTCCGGGACCGGATGCATCGTCGTATGGGGACCCCGGCCCCCGATGACACACCCGATTTCACTGAACGCGACCTGTTCAAGATCCCCGCCGATAGCGGTTTTGATCCAACCAAGCCTTTCCGCCTGCAATTGTTGGTTCAGCGTGAGGTGGCGGCGATTGAGAAAGTCTTTACCACTTTCGAGCTTGGATATCAGCTTCCGTCGCGATACCTGCGGGCGCTGACGCAACCCCCTGTAGCCGCTACCCCGGTACAGACCGAGGCCGATGCGCAATCCGCGCTCTGGCGCAGGATCTGGGACGACAAGAGGCTGGAGGTCATCATTACCGGCACCATGGTTTCGGTGCTGACGCTGGCCTTCTTCTTCCAGATGCAACTGACAACCTCGGCGCGAAGGACGCGGGTATTCCGGACGGCCTTCTTGTTCTTTACCCTGATATTTCTGGGTTGGTACGCCAATGCGCAACTTTCCGTTGTCAACCTCATGGCACTGGTCAATTCTTTTGTCAGCGGGTTTTCCTGGCAGGCATTCCTGCTTGATCCCTTGACCTTCATTCTCTGGTTTTCAGTCGCGGCTTCGCTTCTGTTCTGGGGGCGCGGCGCTTATTGTGGCTGGCTTTGCCCCTTCGGGGCGCTTCAGGAACTAACCAACCGGATCGCGCGCCGTCTTGGTGTACCACAGCTGACCTTGCCCTGGGGGCTGCATGAGCGGCTTTGGGCGCTCAAATACATGATTTTCCTGGGGTTGTTCGGGGTTTCGCTGGTTTCAGTCGAACAGGCCGAACATCTGGCGGAGATTGAGCCCTTCAAGACGGCAATCGTTTTGAAATTCATGCGCGCCTGGCCTTTCGTGGCCTATGTCGCGGCCTTGCTGATCGCGGGGCTTTTCGTGGAACGGTTCTATTGCCGTTATCTTTGCCCGCTTGGCGCGGCACTGGCGATCCCGGCACGGATCCGGATGTTCGACTGGCTGAAGCGTTACAAGGAATGCGGCAATCCTTGCCAGACCTGCGCCAATGAATGCCCCGTCCAGGCAATCCATCCGACCGGGGAAATTAACCCCAATGAATGCGTCAACTGCATGCATTGCCAGGTGCTATATCAATCGACCGCGAAATGCCCGGTGGTTATCCGCCGGATGAAACGCCGTGCGGCCGTGGCCCAACCGGGCCCGGAACGCGAAACGGCCATTGCCGGTCATCCCAATAGACGGATCAAGCAAAAGGAGATCTCAAATGTCTGAAAAACGAAAACCGGGACTGAGCCGCCGGGGCTTCATGGGGGCCACCGCCTCGGGCGCGGCAATGCTGAGCGGCACGGGAGGCCGCGCTGGCCTGACGGCTGCCGCCGCAATCACTGCCGCAGCAGCAGGCGGCAAGGCAGCACGGGCTCAGGGTGCCGATCATTCCGCAGCGACCCCGGCCCCCGGTGAACTTGACGAATATTATGGCTTCTGGTCTTCGGGCCAGACCGGTGAGGTGCGGATCCTCGGCGTTCCTTCGATGCGGGAACTGATGCGGATCCCGGTTTTCAACCGCTGCTCCGCCACCGGCTGGGGGCAGACCAATGAAAGCCTCAAGATCCTGACCGAAAACATGCTGCCCAAGACCCGCGACTTTCTGGCTGCGCAGGGCAAGAAGGTACATGACAACGGCGATCTGCACCATGTCCACATGTCCTTCACCGAGGGCAAGTATGACGGTCGGTTCCTGTTCATGAACGACAAGGCCAATACCCGCATCGCACGGGTTCGCTGCGATGTGATGAAGGCCGACAAGATCATCGAGATCCCGAATGCGAAGGCGATCCACGGGCTGCGTCCGCAGAAATGGCCGCGCACCAATTACGTCTTTGCCAATGGTGAGGATGAGGTGCCAATGGTCAATGATGGCAAGATCCTTGATGACCCGTCGCAATATGTGAACTTTTATACGGCGGTAAATGCGGATGAGATGACCATCGCTTGGCAGGTGATGGTGTCGGGAAACCTCGACAATACGGATGCTGATTATGACGGTAAATATGCCTTCTCGACTTCCTACAATTCCGAAATGGGCATGACCCTTCCGGAGATGATGGAGTCTGAGATGGACCATGTCGTGATCTTCAACATCCAGGAGATTGAGGCCGGGATCGAGGCGGGCGACTTCATCGAACTCAATGGCGTCAAGGTGATCGACGGGCGCAAGGGGCAGAACAAGAAATACACCCGTTATGTTCCGATCCCGAACAGCCCGCATGGCATCAACATGGCACCGGACCGCAAGCACCTTTGTGTTGCGGGGAAACTGTCACCCACGGTTTCGGTACTGGACGTGACCAAATTCGATGCGATCTTCGAAGATGACAGTCTTGATCCGCGTTCCGTCGTGGTGGCGGAGCCGGAACTGGGGCTGGGTCCGCTACACACCTGTTTCGATGGCAAGGGCAACGCGTTCACCACGCTCTTTCTTGATAGCCAGGTGGTCTATTGGAATATCGAAAAGGCGGTCGAGGCCTATAATGGCGCCGATGTCGATCCGATCATCACCAAGGCCGATGTGCATTACCAGCCGGGTCACAACTCCACCACCATGGGGGAAACGCTCGATGCCGATGGCAAATGGTATCTGTCGATGAACAAGTTCTCGAAGGACAGGTTCCTGAACGTGGGTCCGCTGAAGCCCGAGAACGAACAGCTTTTCGCTATTGATGGGGATCAGCTGACGCTCCTTCATGACGGGCCGACCTTTGCCGAACCGCATGATTCGATCCTTGTGCATAGTTCGGTTGTGAACCCAAGCAACGTCTGGGATCGCAATGATCCGATGTGGGCCGATGCCCGCGCCCAGGCCGAAGCCGATGGCGTCGATCTGGACGACTGGCAGGATACGGTGATCCGTGACGGCAACAAGGTGCGGGTCTACATGTCAAGCCAGGCGCCGGAATTCAGCCTGTCCAGCTTTACCGTGACCGAAGGCGATGAGGTGACGGTCTTTGTCACCAATCTCGACGATATCGACGATTTGACCCATGGCTGGTGTCTGAACAATCACGGTGTCGCCATGGAGGTGGGGCCCCAGGCCACATCCTCTGTCACCTTCACCGCGGCACAGCCCGGGGTTTACTGGTATTACTGCCAGTGGTTCTGTCATGCTCTCCATATGGAGATGCGCGGCCGGATGTTCGTGGAGCCCAAAAACGGATGAAGCGGCTCCTCCCCCTCCTGGCCTGCTTGGCAACGCCTGTGCTGGCGGAACGGATCAACGTTCCGGCAGAACCGACGGCGTTGGCCACGGCGCTTGCCAGGGCGATGGAGGGGGATGAGATCATCCTTGCACCGGGGCGGCATTCCGGTCCGGTGCTTGTCAGCATCCCGCTGATCCTGACCGGGGAACCCGGTGCGGTCATCGATGCGGGGGGGCAAGGGACGGTTGTTACCATCGATGCCCCCGATGTCACCCTGCGCGGGTTGACCCTGATGGGATCGGGCCGGTCACATGAGGATATCGATGCTGGCGTGAAACTCACGCGCAAGGCCATCGGCGCGCAGGTTCTGGACAATGATATTCTCGGCAACCTCGTGGGTGTTGACATCCGTGGCGCGCGCAACGCCCTGGTGGCGGGAAACAGGATTGAGGGGTTACGGCTTTCGCGCATGAACGACCGCGGTAACGGCATCTATGTCTGGAATGCGCCAGGATCGGTGGTTGAGGAAAATGAGATCCGATATGGCCGCGACGGGATTTTTTCCAATACGTCTAAGCGTAATATCTATCGTGGCAACCTGATGCGCGATCTGCGTTTCGCCGTGCATTACATGTATACCAATGACAGTCAGGTGGAGGATAATATCTCCATCGGAAATCACCTTGGTTTCGCGATGATGTATTCCGACCGGATTACCGCCAAGGGCAATATTTCGATCAATGATCGCGACTACGGGGTCATGCTGAACTATGCCAATCAATCCGATGTCTTTGGCAATCTGGTGATGGGCGGAGCGGAAAAATGCGCCTTCATCTATAATTCGCACAGGAACCTGATGGCTGAGAACAGCTTTCAGGGATGTGATATCGGCATCCATTTCACTGCAGGATCGGAACGCAACACGTTGACTGGAAATGGGTTTGTTGGAAATCGTACCCAGGTGAAATATGTTGGCACCAAGGATGTGGAATGGAGCTTCGAGGGCAAGGGGAATTATTGGTCCGATCATCCGGCCTTTGATCTGGACGGCGATCAGCGGGCCGATAGCGCCTATCGCCCCAATGACCTGATGGATCATATCCTGTGGTCACAACCGGCGGCGAAGCTTCTGCTGGGTGCCCCGGCGGTGCAGCTTGTACGCTGGAGCCAGGCACAATTTCCCGCAGCGCGCCCGGGCGGTGTGGTGGACAGTCACCCCCTTATCCATGCGCCGATGCCCGCCCTTTCGCCGGAAATCCTGCATATGGCGCAGGCGACACCCCTTTGGGTAAACGGAGGCAGCGATGACGATTCTGACGCTTTGCAGTCTCACTAAACGTTATGGCACCCGGACGGTACTGGACGATATTTCCCTGACCGTTGCACCGGGGGAACGGGTCGCATTGCTGGGGCATAACGGGGCCGGGAAATCAACATTGATGAAACTGGTCCTGGGTCTGATCGCGGCTGATGGTGGCTCGGTTTCGGTGGCCGGGCATGTTCCGGGTTCAACCGTGGCCCGGGGTATTACCGCCTATCTGCCCGAAAACGTGGCCTTTCATCCATCACTGACCGGACAGGAACAGATTCGCCACTTCCTGCGCCTTCGCGGTCAGCCAGCACATCAATCCCGGGAACTTCTGGAACAGGTCGGTCTGGCAGAGGCGGAAAATCGTCGTATCGGCACCTATTCCAAGGGCATGCGGCAACGGGTTGGCCTTGCCCAGGCCCTTATCGGTGCGCCAAGGCTGATGATCCTGGATGAGCCAACCTCAGGGCTGGATCCGGTTTCACGGCGGGACTTCTATGCGTTGCTGGATGAACTGGCTGCGCGCGGCACGGCGATCCTGCTTTCGTCCCATGCGCTGTCGGAACTTGAAACCCGGACCGACCGGATGGTGATCCTGTCGGAAGGGCGGCTGGTTGCGCAGGGATCGCTTGGTGATTTGCGGGCAAAGGCGGCGCTGCCATTAATGGTGACATTGCGCGCCCGGCCGGGGTGGGAAGAAGCCCTCACCGCCGCTTTCCCCGAAGGGTTGCGTTTCGCCTGCCCTGCCGAAGACAAGCTGGCCCTTCTGGAACGTATCGCGGCAATGCGCGACATGGTGGAGGATTTCGAAATCCTGCCACCCACGCTTGACGATATCTATGCGCGCATAAGCCGGAGGGCTGCGTGATGATGACCCGTATCCTGTCTGTCGCATCGGTTGAATTTTCCATAGCCCGCCGGAACCGCTGGGTCGGGGTTTCGGCGGCAATGATGATCCTGTTTTCACTGGTTCTGGCTGCGGCGGGGGCCGCGCCTTCGGGCGATATCGGGGCGGACCGGCTTTCGATCACGGTGGCCAGCCTTACTTCGCTGGCCGTATATCTGGTGCCGCTGATCGCCCTGCTGATTTCCTTCGATGCCATTGCGGGGGAAACGGAACGTGGCACCCTGCCCCTGCATCTGTCCTATCCGCTGTCACGGGGGGAAATCCTGACAGGCAAGCTGCTGGCGCAGCTTACGGTCATCGCGGTGGCCGCAGCAATGGGATACGGGGCTGCGGCGGCAGCCGCGTTTTTCACCGGCGGGCAGATCGCGGCGGAGGGGCTTACGGCGCTCTGGCGGCTTTTCTGGACCTCGCTACTGCTGGGGGCGGTTTTCCTTTCACTTGGTCATGCGATTTCATGCCTGGCGCGGCGGCCTTCGGGGGCAGCGGCAATGGCAGTGGGCCTGTGGCTGGTTGCGATCGTCCTTTATGATCTGGGGCTGCTTGTCGCTGTGGTTGCCGATGAGGGGGGGGCCTTTACTACAACAATCTTTCCCTGGGCGCTGGTGCTGAACCCCGCAGATGCGTTCCGCCTGTTCAACCTGTCCGCCTCCGGGGCGGTGGAGGCTGCTTCGGGCCTCGCAGGTGCCGCAGACGGGATTGCCCGTTGGAAACCATTGACCGCAATTTCCGTCTGGCCAATCCTTGCGGCCGTGTTGGCCCGGCTGGCTTTCGCACGGGTGACACCATGAAACGCAGTCTGCTGATCGCCCTGCTTTTCCTTGCCGCCTGTCAGGATGAAACTACCGCCCCTGCTCCCATCGCCCTGACGGAGGAAGCCCTGGGCCATTATTGCCAGATGAACCTGTTGGAACATGACGGGCCGAAAGGCCAGATCCATCTGGAAGGCCTGCCCGCGCCGCTTTTCTTTGCACAGGTTCGCGATACAATGGCCTATCTGCATATGCCTGAACAAAGCCATGCCGTGACCATTGCCTATGTGCAGGATATGGCCGGTGCAAGCTGGACGGAACCCGGGCCATGGATTTCCGCAAAGGATGCCATCTATGTTGTGGGCTCCCGGATGAAGGGTGGTATGGGTGCGTCTGAATTCGTGCCGTTTTCCAACCGCGCGGAGGCCGAATCCTTTGCGGCAGAGCATGGCGGCAGCCTGCGCGCCTTTTCCGATATTTCCGCCGCCGAGGCACTGGCACCCGACATGCCTGAACCCAGCCCTGGCTCCGAGGGCGGGGATATTGCCCGTCGGCTACAAGAACTTCGTAACTAGGGAAGGCCGCCACATGACCATCACCCGTCGCCGTTTCCTGACCATTGCTTCCGCCGCATGCATGGCGGGCGTGACCCCCGCCTATGGCTATCGTTGGGAAGGCATGGCACTTGGCGCGCGTGCGCAGATCCTGCTGGACCATCCGAAAGCGGAAGATCTGACCCGTGTGGCCATTGCCGAAATCGACAGGTTGGAGGGGATTTTCAGCCTCTACCGTCGCGATTCCGAACTGATGCGGCTGAACCATGCCGGGCAGCTTGAGGCACCTTCTTTTGAATTTCTGGAATGCCTGTCCATCGCCACTCGGGTGCATCGGGTGACCAAGGGCCGTTTTGATCCGACGGTGCAGCCGCTTTGGGCTGCTCTCGCCGAGGCCCATGCAACGGGCCAAAAACCCGATCCGGACCGGATTGCCGGGGCTCGCGCCGCCATCGGCCTTGACCGGATCCGCCTTGATGCGGCACGTATCATCCTGGATCCCGGACAGGGGCTGACCCTGAACGGTATTGCACAGGGCTACATCGCGGATCGCGTGGCATATCGGTTGCAGGATCATGGCGTGACCGACGTTCTGATCGATACCGGGGAGATCCTCGCCCTGGGCCACAGGAATGGTGCACCATGGCCCGTAAAGATTTCAGGCGATCCACAAGAGCGCCTGTTGACCGGCAGGGCATTGGCAAGCTCTGACAATTATGGCACGGTTTTTGACCATAAAGGGCAGCAGGGCCATATCCTCGATCCGTTGCAGGGCCAAAATCCCCCTGCCGCCCGCCGGATTTCCATCAGTGCCGAAAGTGCGGCGCTGGCGGACGGGCTTTCGACCGGGCTTTGCCTCATGCCGGATGCCCGCGCAGTTCGTCAGGCCTTGAGCAAGGTCAAGGACGCGCATCTGGAAAATCTGATTGAAAGGCGAAAGCCGCTCAACTGAAAGGAACACTGAATGAAATATCTCCTTGCCGCCATCGGGGTATCAACCCTCCTCCCCATAGCCGGCTTCGCTCAGGACGCTGCCAAGGGAGAAAACGATTTCAAGAAATGCCGCTCCTGCCATGCGGTGACCGCCGATGACGGGACCGTAATTGTCAAGGGCGGCAAGACCGGCCCCAATCTTTATGGTGTGGTCGGGCGTCAGGCAGGTTCACTTGACGGGTTCAGCTTTGGCGACAGCATCGTGGCCGCTGGTGAGGCTGGTGTAGTCTGGGACGTGGAACAGCTTACGGCCTATGTCACCGATCCCCAGGCCTGGTTGAAGGAAACCCTCGATGACGCTTCTGCCAAATCGAAGATGACCTTCAAGCTGAAGAAAGGGGCTGAGGATATGGCCGCCTATCTGGCAACGCTGCAATCTTCGCCGGATACATAAAACCACATCTTGGCAAAGCGGCCCGAGGTTGGATAATCATGGGATAAGGAAACTGCGTGAACTTATCCCATGAACATAATCCCTGCTTTCTCACCCCGCGATCCGCATGAAATTCATCGGGCCGCGACCCCGCTGGAGCTGATGATAGATCTGGCCGCCGTCATTGCCATCGCGGCAGCGGCGCATGGATTGGCACATGATGTGGGCGAAGCCCATTTCATGAGTGCCCTGCTACGCTTCGGCCTTGGCTTTTTCATTATCTGGTGGGCCTGGATGAACTATACTTGGTTCGCTTCGGCCTATGATGACAATTCCACCGTCTTTCGCGTCGTGTCGATGTTTTTCATGTTCGGTGCGCTTGTCACCGCTGCCGGGATCGATGCGGTATTCGCCGGGGAGCCCATCTGGCTTGGCATTCTGGGCTATGTCCTGATGCGCCTGGCCATGGTGGTCTTCTGGCTTGGGGCCGCCAAGGGCGATCCCGAACGCAGCGTGACGGCGAAACGCTATGCTGCGGGTATCGCGGCGATGCAGGTCTATTGGGTATTGATGAATGCCGCGGTTGCACCAGATTCGGCATTTTACCTGCCGATGATGCTTGTCGGCATCATCGGGGAACTGGCCGTTCCCGTTCATGCCGAACGGCATGCCGTCACCACCTGGCACCGGCATCATATCATTGAACGCTATGGTCTGTTGAACATCATCGTCCTGGGGGAATGTTTCATTGCCATTGTCGCCATGGTACATCTGAACGAAGGTTCCAGCCTGCCCGATGGCGGGTATTTCTGGCTTGCAAGCGTTGCTGCCATCATCACCTTTTCGCTTTGGGGGGTCTATTTCACCGATGAGGACCACCTCATTGATGATGAGCTTCGCCATGCGCTGCTTTGGGGATACGGGCATTTCTTCGTATTCGCTGCAGGGGCTGCCGTAGGTGCGGGTTTCATTGTCGTGTTTCAGATTGCCCAGGGTGAGGCCCATGTCAGTGCACAGGTTGGCAATCTGGCGGTGGCAATCCCGGTCGCCGTCTATCTGCTGACGCTCTGGATCATACGGGATCGTCTTTGCCTGCGGGGCCTGCATTTGCTGTGCCTGCCCGGTGCCGCATTTCTGGTGCTGATCATCGGGGCCTGGTGGTCCATGGCGCTGGAGGCAATTGCGGCAGTCCTGGTTGTTGCGGCCCTGACCCGCCGTCATTTGCCACAACGCAATTGACCAGATGACATGCAACACGACACCAGTATCATAAAGGACCATGAAAACAAAATGACCGGGTCGAAACCCGGTCGTTTTGTTTTCTATACCTGATAGCAGATGTTCAAAACTCGAACACGTCGCTCATCATCATCGGGTCATGTATGTCGGCGCGTACATTCACCGTTGCCGTGGCCCGCGTGTAGTTCCCCTGCCCATCGCCGGCCCAGTAGTAAAACTGGTCGGTGCCGGTAAAGCCCATATCGGGACGGTAAAGCACCGTACCATCATCCTGCAGATAGACATCGCCATGGGTCGGGTTCGTCATCCCGTCCACAAAGACATCCAGCCCGCGAGGTGAGGAATCATTGGCAACCAGATCAAGCAGCACATCCATATCCTGACCGGTGGTTGTACTGTCGTTGCGCGCAACCGGCGCTGCACCATTCGGATCAAGCACACCATTATAGGGGAAACGGTTGTTCAGATCGGACTCGGAATAGTTCAGCCTGACGATATGGGAGATCTTCGTCAATTCCCCTGTTGCGCGATCAGCGATGTAATCCGGCACAATGACGACCGGAGTGCCATCAGGCAGGCGGTGATAGCCGTTTTCTTCCAGGAACCCGTTTACTTCCCAGTACCACAGCCCCTGCGGTTCCGCGATGAAGCTGCGATCCACCGACCCGACTGAATCCGTCTTGGTGCCAAGCAGGAAAAGATTGGAGCCATTGCCAATGCTGTCGGGACCATCATAGTCAAACTCCATTCGGCCGGGCGTCAGGTCGTCCGAATTCAGAACCGTCAGTATCCCGGGCCGCGTTTCCGCCACATCCCGATCCCTGATATTCGAGAAATTCGCGTCAATGACCGTAAGACCCATATCGGCGATATCCAGGCCATTGAGGTTCATGAAATCGAGAAGGTTGACACCATATTGGAAACCTTCGGCGCTGATACCGTTAAAGACCATATCATAGGCATTCGCCCCGATATGCACGCCCTGCAATACCTGATTGGAAGGACCATTGCCCGGGCGCTGACCGACCAGATCAACATTCAGGAACGTGTAATGTGAGGTATAGCTGAGATTGACCCCTTCACGGGTTTCCCAGTTCAGGAACCCATCGAAGACGCTGCGCACGTCATGGCCCTGATCCGCACCTGCCTTGACGACGATAAGCCCGGTATGTGTCCCGAAGGCTTCGTTATCACGGAACCCCTGAATCGCCGGTCTGTCGACGGTCATTGCATCACGACCCAAGCCTACCTCGGGCTGGTGCATCGTTTCCGGATCGACCCGGTCACGTTCGTAGCGGTGAAACCAGACATACCCGTTATTGGTGTTGGCAGCCACGTTTTCAGCAGCCTCTACCAGACGTCCGCCAAAGAAGAACCCGTCACCCGTACGCCCGTCATCACGATAATCCCCGGCCCGTTCCTTCACGGACCAGTCGCCATCGGCAAAGCCTTCGGCCTTGATCGCGATGTTCTGATACCAGATCCCGGTTTCATCCCCATCTTCGGCCACAAAGGCCGCACCATAAACATCAAAGGCGACATTACCGGTGAAGTTGGCATTTGAGGAATGGTGCACATAGCCCCAGCCGGGTGAACCATCGACGACATTGCCGACGGCCATGGCTGGATTTTCCAGATCGTCAACGCCGGTCTTGTGGAAATGGAACGGGTAACGCGTCTGCAGATTGGTATCTGCTTCCAGTGGTCCCATGCTGCGGGCAGCATCCAGTGGCAATGCGGCAAAGGACTTATCCGTCCTACCCAGATCGACAAACCCGGCATAGCGGACATCGACTTCATCGTTATGCATGAACATCACATGGCCGCGTTGATGTGACGGCAGATCCTCACCACCCTCACTGGAGAAGGTAACATTGCGGGTCATGCTTGCGACATAGGCCTTGAGATCCTCACGCGGAGTGTCGTGATCATAGGCCAGCGGCTGTTCCAGAGTGATGACATTGCCGCGGATGCTGGCAATCGTGACCTCTTCGTCCTGCGATTCCGCCTGTTCCATGCGGCGGGTATCATTGTTCCAGTACCAGCCCTGTTGATAGGTGCCGGTCAGAACCAGTTTGTCGCCAACCTGCCAGCCGGTTGGAGCCTCTTCCAGGGTAAGCGTCCGATCGCCCGCCATCGCGTCCACATCGACCTTCAGAAACGAGCTCTTTTCGGCGCCATAAATGGTTGAGCTGCCAAGGGAAATCATGCCGCGCGACAAAAGCATCGAATCCCAACCGGTATTGATATCCCCGTTATCGGCAAAGACGATATCGACGTTGACATCAGCGCGAACCGGATCATCTTCCGTGCCGATCACCAGGAAACCGCTGGGCGAAACAGTCAGCGTATCGACCAACAGGCGGCTGTCCTCGTCCGTGGCGAAATCCAGCATCCCATCCACACGTACGGTGAAAATCGATGCGTCGTTCACTGAACTGTAATTTACCAGCATACCTTCAGGGATCAGGACCCGTGCCCCCTCCGATGGCACCTGGCCATTGTTCCAGATCGACGGATCATTCCAGTCGCCGTGCCGGATCGCGATATGTGTCGCATCGCCACGCGCCGTCAGTTGCATCGCGGCCGCATGCTCTTCCTGCATGGAGGTTTCGTGAGTGTGGTCATGTTCCTCGGGCATTGAACGCACCATCTCAAGGAAGGCGCGGATCTCAGCGGCGGTTTGCGGCGGGTCGATCATCTCAAAACCGTCGCGGCCACTATGGTCCGTACCGCCACCACCGTGATCGGTGCCACCATCGCCATCGCCGTCACCACCCGGATCGGTGCCGCCGCCATCTTCGCCACCCGGATCCGTGCCTCCGTCGCCACCGCCGTCAGCCGCCTCAATGGTCAGCGACACCGTTGCGCGATCCTGGTTACCCTGGCCATCGGACAAGACATAGTCGAAGCTTGCGGACCCGGCGGCATTTCCGGTGAAGTGAACGAAATCTCCGGAAATGGAGGCCGTTCCGTTTACCACATTGGAAATACCGGTGATCGACAGAGAATCGCCATTTGCGTCACTGTCATTGGCCAGCAAATCCGAGATGCGGATCATCGTCATCTGGCCCGCAGTGCCCGAAAAGCCGTTATCATCACCGGCGGTCGGGGCAACATTGCGCTCCGTCACATCCACGGTCACCCGGGCTGTGCTTTCCCCGCCACGGCCATCGCTGATCTGGTATGAAAAGCTGTCCTGACCGCTGAAGCCGGCGTCCGGGACATAGGTAACGGTCCCATCTCCATTCAAACGTGCCGTACCATTGCCTGCTTCCCCAAGCCGCAGGATGTTCAGGCGGTCACCATCGGCGTCGGTATCATTTGCCAGCGGATTCAGTGTCAACTCGCCATCCGCAAGGATGCTGCCACTGTCATTGCGCGCCACGGGGGGCGTGTTTACGGACGGTTCGGGTGGCGGTTCTGATGGACCTCCCCCCGTATCGGTTACGGCATGCCGCAACTGGCTGGTCTGCAATGGCCGCAATGAGCCACCATCGACACCATGGCGGAGCTGCAGCGCAGAAGCGCCATAATGTTCAAAGTAATCCATGCGGATATCATACCAGCCGGCCTCATGGATCTGGATTTCGCCGATTGTCTGTGACACCGATCTCTGACCACGATATTCCGACAGGACCTGACCATCGACCGACAGGCGGAACCCGTCATCCGTACTGCTGCCAAAGCTATGAAGACCCGCCTCAAGATAGATTTGTCCTTCGAGGGTCAGGCCGAAATTGTCATCGCGCTGGCCAGCCGAGGCATTGGTCAGGGTGGCCTGATCGGCCCCCAGCATCGCCGCCAGATTGCCCATGGTGAAACTGTAATCGACCTGCGAGGACACGAATTCCGCAGCGGGGGTTCCGGAGCTTTGCGCAATCGCATCGTCGATCGACCGGACGTTCCCGTCGAACATATGCACGGCACCTTTCAAACCGGCGGCGTAATCAGCCTCCGGTTCCGTCACCGGAGGATCCGGCTCCGTTGGTGTTTCAGGATCGACGGGCTGGTTGTTGTCACCATGGCGAAGGACATTCGTGGTAAGCGCGGAGGTCGCACCACCGTTATGGCTGTGGGCAATGCTCAGGACGGATCTGCTTGTCGCGTCGAAATAATCCACACGGATATCATACCATCCGGCCTCCGCCACGGTCAGTTCGCCAACCGTGGTCGCCGCCGCACGAAGAGCATTATATTCGGCAACCGTCTGACCATTGACGGTCAGGCGGAACCCATCATCTGTCTGGTTGAAAAAGCGGTGCGTTCCCGCTTCCAGATAGACCTGGCCGGACATGCGCAAGGCAAAATGATCCGAAACCTGCCCAGCCTGAGCATCGGACAGGCTTGCTGCATCATTGCGCAACAGATCGGCCAAGGTGCCATCCGATGTGCCATAGTCAAGCGTGGTTGATACGAAAACGGCATCCGGTTCATTCCGCATGGCGGCCAAGGCATCATCAAGGTCAGCAAAAACTTCACCGTAGAACAACTCGCCCAAAAGACCCGAGAGATATTCATTCTCAGCCACGGATGCCGCCGATTGCATAGCATTCGACGAGGCAGTTCTGTCTAGCATTTTTGAAACCTTCCAAACATAAGAGGACGACCCCGGAAGAAGACACCTCCCGGTGGCGGTATGATCGCGTTACCCTTGATTCGATGCAGCAACAAAACAACTAAAAGTTGAACAGTAACATCGGGCATCTCGAACCGAAGTGCGCTTAACTTAGTTGACGCCGAGGGGAGGCCACAAGAAAGGCGCACCGCTGATCATCGGGTATCGGCGGTTTTTTGATCATATGAACAAGGGTATGCGGGAATATGGCGCTCAAGATAAATTATATGCAAATTCTCTGGTCCCGCTTGAAAATTCGCGAGAATTAAATTTGGCCAATCTGTATCAAATTGGAGCAATTAGGTTTTTTTGTGTGCACGAAGAATAACAAAAATGCGAAAAGGAACAAAAGAGAGCATATTTTCCTGTTGTGATCAGCCCCCGCACATATCGGCGAGTCTTCGCTTGTCTACCAGATTCGGCGTTATTGCCCCCACATATGGTGGATTGTTTCCATCCTGACACCCGCGAAGAGAAGCGAGAATTCGCTTATTGCAACCGGGGGCCTCACTCGAATCGTGAAGGATGTCCGGTTTTGGGCATGAAGGCCGACGGTGCGTTGTACTACTTATTATGGTTGCGCTCTTGTTGTCAAAACACACGTGTCGCGTGCAATCATTGGGGCTGCCAACGCTTCCCCACAGGGATGGTGTCAAGGCTATATACGCTACGGAATTTCATGTTACGGTACCGGGGAAGGAAGACGACATGCGCGATCAATATATTAACCTGCCGAGGTCTGGCGAACTTTTTCCGTCCTATCGACATCCTGCCTGCGTATTGGTTGCGCCTGATCCGCTATATGATGTCGAGCCGGACCTGTCTTCCGTCCAATTAAAATCTACAGGGAGAGGCCAATATGGAGATGATACCGTTTACGACGGAAATGGGCGTTGTACTGGGTTTGCTGGGCTTTACCGTTTTTCTGTTCGTATCGGAAATTGTCCGGGTCGATTTGGCCGCGATCCTCGTTCTGGTCCTGATCGGAATCCTCAGCTATCTGCCAGGGCTGGGAAATATCGCTGATGTCAATCAGCTTTTTACCGGTTTTTCCTCCAATGCCGTAATTTCGATCATCGCGGTGATGATCGTCGGGGCAGGGCTGGACAAGACAGGCATCATGAACAAGGTGGCGGCGGTTATCCTTAAAAAGGGCGGCACGACCGAAACGCGTATCATTCCCATTGTTTCAGGCACTGTCGGCATCATTTCGAGCTTTCTGCAAAATGTCGGGGCGGCGGCATTGTTCCTGCCGGTGGTCAGCCGGATTTCGGCCCGGGCCGCCATCCCGCTTAGCCGTCTTTTGATGCCGATGGGGTTTTGCGCAATCCTCGGCGGCACCATGACAATGGTGGGGTCTTCGCCCCTGATCCTGCTCAACGATCTGGTTGAAACGGTGAATACCAGCCTTCCGCCGGATGCGCAGATTCCACCTTTCAGCCTGTTTTCCGTTACCCCGATCGGGGCAGCGCTGGTGCTGACGGGGATCGCCTATTTCCTGCTTCTGGGTCGCTGGGTGCTGCCGGGCCATGCCACCTCGGAAGGGGCTTCGGGTGAGGGACAGGGAACATCTGCCTATCTGACCCGCGTCTACGGGCTCAAGACCGATGTGTTTGAGGTGATGGTTCCCGAAAATTGCGAATTGGTGGGCCAGACACTGGGTGACATCAATAATGAAAACCACCTGCATATCATCTCCACCTATTACAAGGGCAAGGCATCAATGATGCAGGTGCTGCTGGCTGAACTGGCTGCGCCCTGCCGTCTTGCGGTGATCGGCGATGAGGCGGTGGTCAGGGCCTTTGCCGATAAATACGGTATGAAGATCCTGCCGGAACTGGATATCTTTGGTGAGGAATTTGCCCCAACAAATGCCGGGATTGCCGAGATTGTAATCCCGCCGGATTCGGATCTGATCGGCAAGAGTGCGAAGGAAATCCTGCTGCGCAAAAGCTATGGGCTCAGCCTGCTGGCCATTCGGCGGGGCGAGGAGACGATGAGCCTTGTCGAAAGTGAGGATCACGCATCGACCAAGATCGGGCTGGTTCCGTTTCAGCCCGGGGACATGCTTGTTACCCATACACGCTGGGAAAACCTGACCCGGCTGAAGGGCGACCGGAACCTCGTGATCGTCACCTCAGACTTCCCGCAGGAAGAGATGCGCCCGCAGAAGGTCGTACCCGCGCTGATCTTTTTCCTGCTTGCGTTGTCGATGATCCTCTTTACTGACGTGCGGTTGTCGCTTTGCCTGCTGACGGGCGCGGTGGGAATGCTTCTGACAAGGGTGCTGACCATCGACGAGGCCTATCACGCGGTTGGCTGGAATACGGTTTTCCTGCTTGCCAGCCTCATTCCCCTGGGCCAGGCAGTGCAATCAACGGGCACGGCCGAATGGATTGCCCAGCAAATCACCCTTGCGCTGGCAGGCTGGCCGATATGGGCGCTGCAAACCGGGGTTGCAATTCTGGCGACGGCGTTTTCACTGATGATGTCGAATGTCGGTGCAACGGTGCTTCTGGTGCCGCTGGCAGTTTCCATTGCAATGGCATCGGGTGGCAACCCGGCCGTTTTTGCGCTGACCGTGGCAATTTCCACCTCAAATTCCTTCATCATCCCGACCCATCAGGTCAATGCGCTGATCATGGGGCCGGCAGGGTATAAGGTCATGGATTTCGTGAAAGCCGGTGGTTTGATGACGATCCTATTCCTTACCGTTTCCATGGTGATGATCAACCTGGTCTTCTGATGCTGCGCCGAAATCGCCAAAGGCCGTCCAGCCGCCATCAACGGGCAGTACTGCCCCGGTAATCGCCGAAGCAGCCCCGGAGGCCAGGAAGACCACAGCTGCGGCGACTTCTTCGGCGGTGATCAGACGGCCGATCGGGGTTCTGCGGCGAAGGCTGGGAAGGTCCACCCGCCCTGCATCGGACAGTTTGCGCACCAGCGCGGTTTCGACAAAGGCAGGCGCCACAGCATTGACCCGAACGCCATGGCCCGCCCATTCGCAAGCCATGGAGCGGGTCATTGCCACGATCCCGGCCTTGGCCGCGCCATAGGCGTTACGTTTGGGCAGGCCGGTCAGCCCGGCGATGGAAGACAGGTTCACGATGGCGCCGTTGCGCCGGGCAACCATGCCCCGGGCGACCTCACGTGACATCAGGAAGGTTCCTGCCAGGTGCACCTCCAACACCCGGCGGAAGGCTTCCATCGGTTGCTCCAGTGTCGGCAGATGGCTGTCTCCGATACCGGCATTGTTGATTAACGTGTCAAAGGGCGCAGACTGGGCCATGGCAATTGCATCGGTCTCAACCGTCACGTCACAACCAGCCCCCCGATGGTCGCCCGCACCCAATGAGGCGGCTTGCGCGGCTGCCTTTTCCCCGTCGAGATCAGCAATGGTGACACGCGCCCCCGCCCTTGCCAGCGCCCGTGCGATTGCAAGGCCGATCCCGTCCGCTCCCCCCGTGACCAATGCCTCACGCATAGCCGGGCCTCGGCACCAGTCCCATCAACCCCTGTGACAGGCCGCCATCCACCACGATTTCCTGACCGGTGATATAGGCAGCACGATCGGACGCAAGGAAAAGCGCCGCCTCCGTCATGTCCTCAACCGACCCGATGCGCCGCAATGGGACCATCGCCTCCCGCTGGACCCTGACCTCCGGGTCGGCATAGAACCCTGCCGAAAGCGGGGTCATGACCAGCCCCGGGCTTACGCAGTTCGACCGCACCCCGCGCGGGCCCCATTCATAGGCCAGTTGCCGTGACATCATCACCGTGGCAGCCTTGGAGGCGGAATAGGCGCCGCTATGGGGTTGAGGCTGGCTGGCCGAGATGCTTGCAATATGGATCAGGGCACCGGATTGCCGGGCAAGCATGCCCCGTCCGAAGGCCTGTGCGGCGGTCAGATATCCGGTCAGGTTGACCGACAGCATTGCGGACCAGTCATCGGTCTTCAGGGCCTCCAGCGCGCCCGGCCGCAGGATTGCCGCGCAATTGACCAGAATATCGGCTCCACCTTCGGTATCGATCCGTAAGGCGACGCCGGAAATCTCTTCCGGATTCGCAAGGTCGCAGGCGAGTGCGATTGCGTTTCCGTCCAGTTCCTCCGCCAGGGGGCCGGTCAGCGTACAGTCACGATCCAGCAGAACAACCCGCGCGCCCGCCCCGGCAAATCCCCGCGCCAATGCCTGCCCGATCCCGCCGCCTGCACCGGTGATGACTGCCCTACGGCCTTGCAACCCCAGCCAGTTCATGCTGCCGCCCTCCCGTTGTGGTCCAACCCCGCCAGGTGCCGTCCGGTGATCCAGCCAAAGGTCATGGCCGGGCCAAGCGTGATCCCTGCGCCGGGATAGTTTCCCCCCATGATCGAGGCACGATCATTGCCCACCGCAAAAAGGCCCGGGATCGGCGCCCCCTGCCGGTTGAGCACCGCCCCCTCAACCGAAGTTTTCAGCCCGTCAAAGGTGCCAAGATCCCCCATTTCCAGCCGCACCGCATAGAAAGGCCCGGTTATGAGCGGTGCCACACAGGGATTGGGGTGATGATCAGGATCGGCAAGATACCGGTTGAAGGAAGTTTCGCCGCGATGGAAGGTCGGATCCTTCCCTTCGCGTGCGCCTTCATTATAGGCTGCGACCGTTGCCGCCAGTCCCGCAGGATCAATACCGCAAGCCTGCGCCAGATCGGCCAATGTGCGGCCCGTCTTCAGATATCCGTTTCGCGTCCAGAGCCAGAGTGGCATCGGGGCGGGCTTGGCATGGCCAAGCCCGTATTTGCGGACCGCACGATAATCGCAGATCAGCCAAGCGCCACCTTCCCCAGACGCCGCCATCGCTGCACCAACATCATGATAGCTTTCGCTTTCATTGGTAAAACGCCGCCCATCCGCAAGCACGGCAATCATCCCCGGCTTGTATCGGTCCAGCAAATGCGGAAAGACCCCCTGCCCCGGCACAAGGCTGACCGGCATCCAGGCGGCGGGTTCGGGATATTCGGCGTCAAAAACACCGCCTGCCTCCTCTCCCAACCGGATGCCATCGCCGGTATTTCCTTCGGGAACCGGAGAATGATGATTGCCCCCCGCCTTCAGATGCGCATAGACCCCGGCCCGACGGGCCAGATCCTGGGCATAACCGCCACAGGCCAGAACCACGCCTTTCGATGCCGTGATGCGGCGGGGATCCGATCCGCCGACCTCTGCCCCTGTTATCCCGGTCCCCTCCCGCAAGAGACGCAGGGCGGGGGTGTCGGTCAGGATCGGGATATCCAGATCAAGGCAGCTCTTGGCAAGGCGGGCCGCCAGGGCATTGCCGCTTGTAACCTGTACCCCACGGCCGTGGCGGAGGACTTCCATCCCATGTGCGGCCAGTCGTTTCGCGACATAGGCAAAGGACGTTATCGATTTTGTCGCATTGAAGAAATGCTTGATATCGGCATTGGAGGAATTGAACATCATCCCCATGAAGGTAATCGTCGAAAGCGGCGGGCGCAGCCGTTTTAGGTCTTTGCCCAGCACACTGGTATCAAAGGGCGCAGCCAGAACCGAACGGCCCAGATCCGCCCCGCCTTCAACTGTCGGATGATAGTCAGGGTAAAGGGTCGGCACGAATTTCACCGCCGTTTCCGCCTCGAACCAATCCATCATCTGCGGTCCGGCATCCAGAAAGGCCTTAACCGCATCGGGCTGATAGAAATTACCCGTTTCCGCCTGCATGTAGATACGGGCGGCCTCCTTCGTATCTTCGGGGTTCTGCGTCTTGCCGTAACGATTTCCCGGGATCCAGAGCACCCCGCCGGAAAAGGCGGTGGTACCACCAAAAACCGGCTCCTTTTCGATCACGATCACGGACAGGCCGCATTTGCGGGCCGTGATTGCGGTGGCCAGCCCCCCGGCGCCGGAGCCGATGACAAGCACGTCGCAACGATCAAGGCGTTCCATTCTTTCCTCCCGTCCTGTTTTCCCTTTTGTGCTAACCTCCGAAGGGGTGCCCAACCAATGGACGCAGCCACGCATTTGCTGCACAATTCGTAAGGTGAAACCCGGGGGGGAAGATCGGATGGGCGACGCAATTGCGGGCGGCATTCCGCATTACTATCTTTATGGCGATCAGGAGGCGGATGTCGAAATTGACCTGCTGCACATTGAACGCATCCGGGATCGCAGTGGCCCGCATGACTGGCGTATCCGACCGCATTCCCATCCCGACCACCTGCAGATCCTGTTGATCCGCGCAGGCGGCGGTATGATCCAGATGGAAGAGGAGGAACTGACGATCCCCGCCCCCGGGGTGGTGGTTGTTCCTGCCGGGATCGTGCATCAGATTGCCTTCACCCCCGGTACAGATGGTTTTGCCGTAACGGTCGCGCTTGGTTGCGTGGCCGAAGCCGCCGGAAGCGATGCACGGCTGGAAAGTGTTACCACAAGCGCCGCCGCCTATCCGTTGGAGGGAACGGGGCTCCATATTCCGGCGGTCAATGACACCTTTCATTGGTTGCACCGGGAATTCATCTGGTCCGCCCCGGGGCGGCGCACCGCGATCATTGCGCAATTCATGCGAATACTTGTGGTGCTTTTACGGCTGTCGGTTACGCGGGCAGATCATATCCGTACCGCCCCTGACCGTAACTATGATCTTCTGGTTCGTTATCGCGCCTTGCTGGAAACGCATTTTCGCGATGAACGGGCACTGGGATTCTATGCCGGAAAGCTTGCGGTTACGACTGCAAGATTGAACGCCGCCTGCAAGATCCGCGCCGGGAAAACGGCATCGGAGTTGCTTTATGAACGGATCGTGGTGGAGGCAAAACGCTATCTCGTCTATACTGAAAGTACCGTGGCACAGGTGGCGCATTTGACGGGTTTTGACGATCCGGCTTATTTCAACCGTTTTTTTGCGCAGCGCGTGGGGCTATCTCCCGGCGCTTTCCGCAAACGGACCACCAGGCGGGTGGATTGATTGGCCTTGATTATCCAGTCTTTGCATCGGCAGGTCCATTTCCCCGGCCTGATCCCTGAACCACATTGATCGAAAAAGGGGGGTGATCATGATCCATGAATGGCGAAGGTATCGGTTGAAGCCGGGGGCAGCGGTGGAATACCTGACGCTGCTTGCCGACGAGGGGCTGCCTCTGGTGACGCAACATCTGCCCCTGATGGGCTTCTGGCTGGCAGAAACCGGTGGGCTGAATGTCTTGCATCACCTCTGGTCCTATACCGATTGGGCGGAGCGGGAAACTGCCCGCGCTACCCTGGCCCTGGATAATGCCTGGATGAAAGGCTTCATCCCACGTGCCTTTGCCCTGGTTGAGGAACAGCAGAACTGCATCCTGCGGCTTGATCGCGGATCCCGGCGTTTTTCCGCGGCACTGGATGCACGGCACCGTATTCATACCGCCCGCCCGCCGGGAGCCCCGTTATTCGCGGATCTCTGCGCTGTGCTGATGACCAATGCCGCCCCGGACAGTGCGGAGGCCGTGTTTCATCCACTTTCGGGGGAGGATACGGCACCCCTTTCATTGCTGCCACGTTCCGATACCCCTTTGCCCGTGCAGCCCATGACAAAAGGGACGCATTGCGTGTTACGCCCGCTGGCCTTTTCGCCCCTTTGAAACCGGGCCTACTGCCCGCGCATTTCATCCAGAGACAGCCGGATCCCTTCCTTGATCGAGGTTGCGGGCTGGGGGCCAAGCCAGGCCGGAACCGGCGAAGAGGTCAGATCGGCGGGAATACGCAGGGGTGGCCCCTCAACCTGAAATTCGTTCCAGCCGCTCTGGCGCGAAAGTTCGGTCACGAAATCCGCCATCTCACGGGTATCGCCCGCCATAGTCAGAATCGCCGTACCCGGTTCTGTACCCGTTACACCAGCCACCAGCATCCGCGCCACATCATCGACATGAACAAATCCGACCCGCCCCGAAAAGCGGATTACCGCGGCCTCGTGACGCAACGCAGCGGCCAGCGCGATGGATGGCCCCGCCGCAATTCCGCTGCTGATGCCCGGACCATAGACGATATAGGGCCGCAGCCCGAGGCTCGGCACATCATGATCGGCGGCATAGACCCGGGCAATCCCCTCCACGGCAAGCTTGCTGACGCCGTAAATTGTCATCGGATGCGGATTTTCGGCGCTGTCGGGGCCGAAAACCCCGGCCGTGGACAGATAGGCCACCGGCAGGCTGTGGATCCGTGCGGCTTCAAAGACATTCAGCGACCCCTGGACATTCACAGCGATGGCACGGGGCGGGTCCTTGGCGCAATCCACTGTCATCAGACCGGCCAGATGGACAATGCCCGCACACCCCTCAGCCGCAGATATGACCGCACCGATATCCCTTGCATCGCCAGCCACGCATTCCAGATCCGGCCCTTGTTCCGCCCGCTCCAGGGCAGGACCCAGGTCGAAAACCCGGGTGGATATCCCGGCAGCATGCAGTACCTTTGCCACCCGTTTTCCGATAAAGCCGGTTCCCCCTACAAGCAGGACCCGGCTCATTCTGCCATCCCCGGATTATATGACCTGTCTTTTCCGTTCATGATCTTTCTCCCCGATAACTTATCTATTATATGGAATATCATTCAAGAATAAAAGATGCTTCCATTTTATATGATCTTGTGGCAGGTTCACACCGATTTCCGGGGAAGGATGCAAACATGGCCGAACAGGGTTTCGATGAGGAAGTGGACCTTCTGGTAATCGGTGCCGGCGCGGCTGGCATGACAGCGGCCCTGACCGGCGCAATTGCCGGGTTGCGTGTAATGCTCTGTGAAAAAACGGATATGGTCGGGGGAACCACAGCCACGTCCGGTGGCACCACCTGGGTTCCGGGAACCGAAAACAGCCGTCGTGTAGGGGTGCCGGATCGGTTGGAGGATGCCGATACCTTCCTGCGCCATGTCGTTGGTAATCGCGGCGGGGATCATCTGCGTCAGGCCTTTCTGGCCGCAGGGCCGGAGGCAATTGCCGATCTTGAGGCAAATTCGGAGGTCAGGTTCATTGCCGCCACGGCACATCCCGACTACCTTGACGGGCCGGGAGCGGCCTTTGGCGGGCGGGCGCTGGCCCCGGTGGAATTTGACGGCAGGCGGCTGGGTGCCGATTTTGCGCGGATCCGTCCGCCACGTGCGGTTTTCATGGGGCTTGGCGGGATGATGGTCGGGCGGGCGGAGGTTGATGCCCTGCTCAACCCCATGACCAGCATTGCCAATCTGAAAACCACGCTGGGCGTTGTACTGCCCTATTTCCGTGACCGGATAACCAAACGGCGCGGGACCCGCCTTTTGATGGGAAATGCCCTGGTGGCCCGGCTGTTTTACAGCCTGCGCCAGCGTGATGTTCCGATCCGATTCAAAACCGCATTGACCGATTTCATCCGGGAAGATGATCGCGTGATTGGCGCGATTGTCGAGACATCAAAAGGGTTTCGCAAGATCCGCGTCTCCCGTGGCGTGGTGCTGGCCACTGGCGGGATCGGTTGGAACAAGGATCTGCGCAAACAGCTTTTTCCACCACAGATCGCGAATATTTCACAGGCGCCGGAAGGCAATAATGGCGATGGGATCGCCTTTGCGACAAAAATCCTTGGGGCGGCATTGGCGGATCCGGGCGATAGTGCCGGGCTCTGGATGCCTTGTTCGCTACTGACCCATCCGGATGGTTCTCAAAGCGTCTGGCCGCATATCCTGCTGGATCGGGCCAAACCCGGGTTGATCGCGGTTGGCCGGGATGGGCAGCGTTTCGTCAATGAGGCGGATAGCTATCACGATTTCTGCATGGGAATGATCCGCGCCGGTTTGAATGAGGCCTGGTTGATCGTCGATGCCGATTTCATGGCGCATTACGGCCTTGGGATGGTCCTGCCCGGCGGGCGCGGGTTGAAACGCCTGATGCGACAGGGTTACCTGCATCACGGCGGCACCATTGCGGATCTTGCACGGGAAATCGGAATCGACGCGGACAATCTGGAGGCAAGCGTTGCGGCCAATAACCGCAATGCCGCAACCGGTACGGATACGGAATTTGGACGCGGTGGCAGCGTCGTCAACCGTTTCAATGGCGATGAAGGCCGCCCCGGCAACCCTTGCCTCGCCCCAATTGCCAGACCGCCTTATTACGCCGTGCGGGTGGTGCCGGTGGATCTTGCGGGAAGCGGCGGATTGAAATGCGGCGTCGATGGGGAAGTCCTGGACCAGAGCGGACAGCCGATCCCCGGTCTCTATGCCTGTGGCAATGATGCCTCTTCCATCTTTCGGGGGACCTATCCGGGACCGGGAACCACAATTGGCCCGGCAATGGTCTTTGGTTGGCGCATCGCGCGCCACGCGGCAGGAAAGGCGGCCCCCGCCACCCTGACCTGAACCGGCGCGGTCAGTCCTGCCGAAACTGAAACCGGCAGGTTTCAATATATATTGACATACGGTATGTCAGATGTTCCAGTCCCCTGACTGGCCATGCCCGCTACCATCTGGCTTGTGCTTGCCTTGCATTAGGGAGAACGCGAATGACCCTTCCCGGAGCGGCTTTTCTGGCCATGTGGCATGACATCACGCCTGCCATGCAAACCGAATATATGGAATGGCATACGCGTGAACATATGCCGGAGCGGCTTTCGATTCCCGGCTTTCTGCTTGGCAAGCGTTTGATCGATGAAAATGCCACCCGATATCGCTATGGCACGGTCTATTGCGGTCGCGATCTGGAAATTTTTCGTTCTCCCGCCTATCTGGAACGGTTGAACAATCCGACGAAATGGTCAGGACATGTCCAGCCGGGGTTTCGCAATTTCCTGCGCGTGGCTTGTGAAAAGATTGCCTCTGCCGGGCATGGGGATGGTGGCGTGATGGCAACCATCCGGCTTGACCTGACCCCCGGCATGGAAAGCACGCTGCGCGGCGGAGCCCAGGGGCTATGTGAGACTGTACAACATGTTCCGGGCGTTTCGGCCGTGCATCTTGGGCTGGCCCAGAACGAGGTTTCAGATATCCGGACCCGGGAAACCGAGATGCGGCCGGGAATGGTAGAGGAAGGCTTTGACGCAGTGCTCTTGATCGAGGGCAGTGAGAAATCCGTTCTGGACAACGCCCTTGTGAAGTTTGAACATGCCGTTTCCGAAACCGGATTGGGCCTTCACCACCCACGCAGTAACATCTATCGCCTGGCCTATCAGCTTGGTGTCGGGGATTTGCGCCGGGGATAATGCCGGTCAGCCGGGTTCTTCCGGCAGGTTCAGGGCACGGGAATAGTTCGGGGCCATTGCGCCGATATGGTTGCGCAGCAAACTGTCCAGGGCCACAGCGTCCCGCGCCTCCACCGCTGCAGCCAGGGCGACATGTTCGGTATAGGTAGTGTGGCGATGCAGCCCGAGTTCGGTTGAAAGATGGACCCGAAGCGCAGCAATGCGGCCCGATGCAATATCATAAGCTTCGCCATAAAACGGATTTCCCGCATTCACGAAAAAACAATTGTGAAAGGCCGTATCGGCGTCGGCATAGGCCGTACTGTCATCTGCCCCCCGTGCCGCATCCATCCGCGCAATGGCCGCGCGCAACCCCTTGAGCGTTGCTTCCGGCGCGCGTTCCAAGGCCAGGCGGCTGACCAGAAGTTCCAGATGCAGGCGGTAATCAACCAGCCAGTGCAGCTCCTGCGCATCGGGTCTGAATACAAAGCTGCCCCGACGCGGCAGGATATTGATCAGCCCCTGCATCTGAAGGATCGTAAGCGCCTCACGCACGGGCGTACGGCTTACAGCCATGGCCGTGGCTATCTTTTCTTCCGACAGGGGTTCGCCCAGGGCAACCTCACGCCGCAGGATCGCAGCCTTGAGATTGTCGGCCACCGTTTCCGCCAGGAGCTTGGGTCGGCTGATCGGGTTCTTCCGCATCGGATTGGAATTCCTGTTGGCTTTCGGTGGCATTGTCATTCCATTCTTGAACAGCGGATCGTGACGACCTGTCCGAAGGGTCAGGCAGGTCATCATTGACACACGGTACCCCAAAAGTTAGCTGATCGTAAATGCTTGGCGGGAAACACAGGATGCAGATAGCAGTCACGGGTGGCGGTGGTTTTATAGGGGCGTGGATTGTCAGGAAACTGGCAGAAGCCGGGCATGATCCGGTAGTCTTCGATCTGCATTCCGACCGCAGCAAACTGGCGCAGATAGCGGGTTCGGCCATGGCGGAACGGATCCGCTGGATTGCAGGTGATATTTGCGAAACCGATGATCTGGTTGCTGCGACACGTGGCTGTCAGGGAATTGTTCATCTTGCCGGCCTTCTGACACCCGCCTGCCGCGAAAATCCCGTTCTGGGTGCGCGGGTCAATCTGATCGGCACGGTGAATGCCTTTCTGGCAGCGCGGGAAAACGGGATCGGCCATGTCTCCTATATGTCCAGCACGGGGGTCTTTGGCCCCGATGGCGGTCCGGAGCCGCGCCCTACCACGCTTTATGGTGCCTACAAGTTGGGTGCGGAACATTGTGCCCGGGCCTTTCTGGTTGAAGACGGGATCACCTCCACTGGTTTCCGGCCCTATGTTGTCTATGGTCCCGGTCGCGATGCCGGACTTTCCGCAGGGCCTAGCCTGGCCTGTCGGGCCGCTGCAAGGGGTGAGGCCTATACCATCCCCTTCACCGGTCCTGTCGATCTGATCCATGCCGGGGATGTTGCCCGGATTTTTGTCGCGGATCTTGCGCAACGGAAACGGGGCGCCCATACGGTAAACCTTCTGGGCACCGCAGCCGATATTACCGAGGTGGCCACGATGATCCGACAGATTATCCCTGATGCAAAGATCACGGCTAATGGTCCGCCGATGCCTATTACCACCCCGCAGGAAGAACCGTTGCTTACCGATCTCTTTCCGGACTGGCGACCCATGCCCTTAAAAGAAGGCCTGGCCGATACCATCGACTATTACCGCGTGGAACCGGTTCCACGCTGAAAGGCGGCTTGTTTCAGGGCCGGTCCCATTGTGGCGACCAGTTAAAATCGCAGATGCGTTCCTCCCGGTTCAGCCCCGCGATACGCTGCATTTCCCCATCATCCAGTTCGAAGTCGAAAATATCAAAATTTGACCGAATGTTTTCAATCTTTGAGGAACGGGGGATCGGCACCACGCCATCCTGCTGAACCAGCCAACGCAGCGTGATCTGCGCAGGGTTCTTGCCGCGTCGTTCGGCAATGTCCCGGATAACCGGATCCTTGAAGATCGCGCCACGCGCCAGCGGCAGATAAGCCGTCAGGATCATGCCCGCACCGCGCAACGCGGCAAGCAGTTTATCCTGCGCGAGGAAGGGATGATATTCGACCTGGTTTGTCACCAATGTCGCGCCATGCACCCTGACTGCCTCATCCAGCAATGCGGTGGGGAAGTTGCTGACCCCGATATGACGGGTCTTGCCCGCCTCGCGCACCTCCTTGAAGGCGCCAAGTGTTTCGCCCAGGGGCACATCATGTGACGGCCAGTGGACCAGGAGCTGATCGACCTGATCCATCTCCAGCCGTTCAAGGCTTTCATCGATACGTTGATGCACCTGTTCGGGGGCAAGCGCGTCAAACCAGATTTTCGTGGTTACGAAAAGTTCCTCACGCGCAACACCGCTTTCACGGATTGCCTGGCCAACCTCGGCCTCGTTGCCGTACCGGATGGCGGTGTCAATATGGCGATACCCGTGTTCGATGGCCCCCCGGATTGCGGCGATACCCTCAGGGCCCGTCAGTTCAAAGGTTCCAAGGCCCGGAGCGGGCATCCGCGCGCCATTGGCTGACTTGTAGATCATGGTTCACTCCATTCCTGTCGTCAGAACGATCTTGGCCGCAGCAACCCGTCCTGCATCAATATCCGCAAAACTTGCCACACCATCGGCAAGGGCACGTGCCTCCACCCAGTCAAGCGGTCCGAGTGCACGGGCATCCAATAATGCCATGGCCTGACGGAAATCCGCAACCGAATAGCAATATGCCCCCAGGAAGGACAACTCCCGCAACGTGAGGGCCCGGACATCGACGCCTTCGGTTCCGGGCAACAACCCGCTATGGACGATGACCCCGCCCCGCCGGGCAAGCCGGAAGGCCATTTCCCGTGTCGCAACTGCCCCCACCGCATCAAGGAGAAGATCGAAGCTGCCGGGCTCGGGCGCATCTTCCGGCGCAAAGGGCAGGATCCGGTCCGAGGCCGCATTTGCCGTATCCCGGCGCGCGGGGTTGGTTTCGGCCAGATGAACCTGCCGCGCGCCTTCTGCAATCAGAACCAGCGCCATTGCCAGGCCGATGGCCCCACCGCCGAACACGGCGATCCGCGCAGTGGACAGGGGCCGCGCCAGCGCCCGCATCCCGATGGCCACCGCATGAACCGCAACGGCCAGCGGTTCGCAAAGCGCGGCGGTGGTAAAGGGCATTGTGTCGGGAATGGGTTCAAGGTTCCGTTCCGGCACTGCAACCAGTTCGGCAAAAGCCCCCGCATTGGGCGGCAGGCCGATATTGCGTTGCCCCTCACAAAGCTGTGGCGCCCCGGACAGGCAGGCTGTGCAGGATCCGCAGTTCAGGAACGGGTTCAGCGCAACACGCCGCCCATCCAGCGCACCACCGATTACGATCCCGGCAGCCTCATGTCCCATGATCATCGGTGGCACACGGCGTGGATCATGGCCGTGATAGCCATGCATGTCTGATCCGCAGATGCCGCAGGCAGCAACCCGCAGCAACACGCGCCCCTCCCCCGGTTCCAGGTCGGGGACGTCCTGCAGTTTCATCTGTTCCCTGCCCAGGTAGACGATTGCCTTCATGACGACCCCGCCCTCAATAGAATAGTGAAGGCAGGAACAGGCTGACCTGCGGCACGAAGGTGACAAGCATCAGCACCAGGATATTCAGCAACAGGAAAGGGAGCGCGGCCCACACCAGCCTGCCCACCGGCACTTTTGCCACCGCCGCTCCGACATAAAGGCAATTGCCTACCGGGGGTGTAACCAGCCCGATGCCGAGATTGACCACCATGATCGCACCGAACTGGATGGGATCCACCCCCTGCGCCATTGCCACCGGCAACAGGATCGGCGCGAAAAGGATCAGTGCGGGGACCAGATCCACGAACATGCCGACCATGACCAGAAACAGGTTCATCAGAAGCAAGACGACAATGGGGCTTGCATCAAGACCCTGAAAAAACCCGACCAAAGTTGCCGGAAACTGTTCGATGGCAACCACCCAGGCCACCACGGATGTGGTCGACACGACAAAAAGCGGGATCGCCGTATTGATTGCCGAGTCAACCAGGATCCGGCCAAGCTGGCGGAAACTGAACTCCCGATAGACAACACCGGATAGGAACAATGCATAAAGGACGCCGATCACCCCTGCCTCGGTTGCAGTGGTCATGCCCGTAACAATGGCGCCAAGCAGGAAGACCGGCAACAGAAGGGCCAGGATGGCATCCTTGAACGCGGCCCATAGTTCACTGACCGGCGCGCGGCGGTCGGCTTGTGGCCAGCCCTTGCGCCTGGCCATGACGTAGACCGCCACCATCAGGAACAATCCCACCAGAATGCCCGGCACCAGTCCTGCAAGGAACAGGGCACCGACCGAACTTCCGACCGTAACCCCATAAAGTACCATCGGGATGGAGGGCGGGATCAGGATACCGATGGTTGAGGAGGTAACGGTAATCGCCCCGGCATCGGCACGGCTGTAACCTTGCTTTTCCATCGCCGGGATCATCAGGCTGCCGACTGCCGCCGTATCTGCGACGGCAGATCCCGAAATGCCACCGAAAAACATCGATGAGGCGACATTCACATGGCCCAGCCCACCCCGGATATGCCCCACCATCGCCGTGGCCAGCCGGACCAGCCGCGAAGCGATCGAGGTTTCCCCCGCCAGCGATCCCGCCAGGATGAAAAGCGGCACGGCAACCAGAGGGAAGGAATACACGCCATTGACCATCTTGTGCGGGACCTGAGCGAGGGAAAACGTGCCATCCAGCCAGAAGGCCCCCATCGCCGCCGATCCGATGGCAATCGCCACCGGCACGCCGATCAACAGCAGAATGAAGAAGGCGATGAAGATGATCGCGATCATGCGCGGCCTCCTGTTGTCGGGCGCCGGACCAGATTGAAAAGGTTTTCGATACTGCAGGCAGCCATCAGCACCGATGAAATGGGCATGCAGAGATAGAAATACCCACGCGGAATTTTCAACGCATCCGACAGGCTGGACATTGCCTGTCGCACGATGGTGATACCGTAATAAAAAAGCGCCAGCAGAAAGGCGAGCACCACCAGTTCGGCGACAATATTCAACAGCCAGCGTGACCTCGCGGGCAGGGCATCGACCAGCGCGCCAAAGGCGATATGCCGTCTTTCATAGAACGCCACAACCGAGCCGAGGAATACGATCCAGATCAGGATCACATTCGGAACCTCGCTTGCCCAATAAAGCGAGTTGCTCAGCGCATAGCGCCAGAAGACCCCGATTGCCACGCTGATAACCAGCGTGGCAATCAGCGCGCCGATTACCCCGCGAAGCGCCAGATTGATCCACGACACGTCACTGTGCCTGCAGAACCGCGTCGATCAGGTCGCGACCGATGCTTTCCTCGGAGGCCTTGTAGGATTCCTCGGCACCCGCACGAAAGCTTTCCTTGTCTATATCGCGGATGATGGTCAGGCCCAGTTCCTCCAGCTGATCGACCAGGGCGGCATTTGCTTCCCTTGCTGCCGCAACCTGGATCAGGCTGCCTTCGCGCGCGGCTTCGACCACGATATCCTTCACATCATCGGGCAGGTTTTCCCAATAGCTGCGTGACAGCATGAATTCGGTCGGGATATTGGCATGGCCGGTCAGGCTCATGGTTTTCTGCACCTCGTAGAATTTTGAGGTGAAGATATTTTCCGGTGGGTTTTCCTGTGCAGTGACCACACCCTGCTGCAAGGCGGAATAGACCTCCTCAAATGGCAGTGGCGTCGGATTGGCCCCCCATGCCTTGAAGGCGGTCAGCCAGGGCTGGACATTCGGCACCCGGATATCGAGCCCTTCAAGATCCTCGGCCTTGCGGACCTCCTTGCCGTTCGTCGTCACATAACGGAAACCGAGTTCCCCCCAGGCAAGGACCTTGAAACCCCTTTCATAGAGGATGTCGTTCAACCGTGTCTCAACTTCGCTGCCGGAATGCAGGACTGCATCGACATGCGCATCGTCACGATAGATCATCGGCAGGTTCAGCACATCAAGCTGCGGATCGATCTGCCCGTGACGGCCCATGATTGCCCCGTCAAGCGTGCCAAGCTGCATTGCCTCAAGATATTCGGTTTCATTGCCCAATTGCGCGGCGGGAAAGACCTTGATGTCAAAGCGGCCGGGCAGTTTTTCTTCCAGCACTTCCTCAAACTTGTTCAGCCAAAGTGTATAGGTGTGCGATTCTGGCATGTTATGCGCGATCCGCATGGTGATCGTATCCTGGGCAAGCGCGGGAAGCGCCCCAAGTCCAACCCCGACCGATAGCACAAGGCCCGAAAACTTTCCTGCAAAGCTGTTCATTTCATTCCTCCACTTCCCTGTTATCGGTCGGCGGCAAACCGATCCGTCGCGCAGCGGCGCGCGTTCCTGCGATACCGATACTTGTCAATTGAGGTACTGTATGTCAATTAATTGTTCGGGAATGCGCCCTCCATTTGAAAGAGTTTCCCGTGGCCCGCCATTACTGTCTTTCCTATCTGACGCTTGAACTTTCCCCACCCGAAACGGTGGAAATTGCGGCAGCGGCGGGTTTTGATGCAATTGGCCTGCGGATGATGCCCGCAATGGACGGGGGTCGGGCCTTTCCACTGATGGCAAATCACACGATGCTGGCCGAAACCGAAAGGCGTCTGGCCGAAACCGGAATAACCGTCTTTGACGTGGAAATCGCACGTATCGATGGGCGACACGGGATTGAAGATTGGCAGGGGATGCTGGAATGTTCGGCCCGGCTGGGTGCCCAAACCGTGATCGCGGCAGGTATTGATCCCGATGAATCGCGTCTGACCGACAGATTCGCCGCGCTCTGCGCTGCGGCGGCACCGCTTGGTCTGGCGGTCAATCTCGAATTCACGCCCTGGACTCCGGTTTGCGATGCAAAAACGGCATTGCGGGTCGTGACTGCGGCGGGGCAGCCCAATGGTCAGGTCCTCATTGATACGATCCATGCGGCACGCTCCGGCACTACCCTGAAGGATCTGCGTGCCATCCCGCGGGAACGGCTGAGTTATTTTCAGATCTGCGACTGCCCCGCCGAAATTCCCCCGACCATTGAAGGGCTCCTGTTCACGGCCCGGCAGGAACGGCTCCTGCCCGGTGAGGGCGGCGTGGATCTTGCCGGGATGGTTAAAATCCTTCCCCCTGACCTTACGGTCAGCGTGGAAATCCCCAGCCATCGCCGTGTTGCCAAGATGGGGCATCTTGACTGGGCGCGGACCTGCCTTGATGCCACGCGCAGCGCCATGAACAACTATGACCGCGACAAAGGGGATTGACCAATGACCGACCGCCCTGCCCCACCTTTTGACACTGCCAGGCTGGACAGGATTCTGGCTGAAGACGGGATTGATCTGCTCATCGCCTCGTCAAAACATAATATCCAATATCTGTTGGGCGGATATCGCTTTTTCATGTTCGAAGCCATGGATGCAATCGGGCTTAGCCGCTATCTGCCATTGCTGGTCTATCCGGCAGGGCGGCCCGAACTGGCCTTCTACATCGCCAATGCCAATGAAACCTTTGAGGCGGAGCAGAATCGTTTCTGGATGAAAGATGTTGTTACCCGCTCTCGCGGCTCGATCGATGCGATGGATCTGGCACTGGAAGGGCTGGCCGCACGTGGGTTGATCCCAAAGAGGGTCGCGGTGGAAACCGGCTTTCTGCCCGCCGATGCATGGGAGGTTCTGCGCCATGGTCTGCCTACGGCGCAGGTGGTCGATGCGGTTGAACCGCTGGAAGAATTGCGCGCAGTGAAAACCCATGCCGAACTGGTATTGTTGCGGGAAGCCTCCGACGGGGTGGTCGATGCGATGGGCGCGACCTTTGCGGCACTGCGCCCGGGCATGAGCAAATTTGATATCGTGGATCGGCTGCGCCGTGAGGAACAGGCCCGTGGGCTGAATTTCGAATATTGCCTGATCACGATCGGACAAAGCCTGAACCGGGCACCTTCGGCACAGGTGCTGGAACCGGAAGATATCCTGTCGCTTGATTCGGGGGGTAACAGGATGGGCTATCTGGGGGATCTGTGCCGTATGGGAAGCCTTGTGCCCCCTTCGGCCGAACTGGAGGACACGCTTGCCCAGATCGAGGAAGTTCAGCAAGCCGCGCGCCGCCCCCTTAGGGCCGGGGCCACGGGGGCCGCACCCTATGAAGCGGTTGAGACGCTCATGTCACAGCCCCGTGATGGAAAATTTGCCTTTGTTGCCCATGGGATGGGGTTGATCACCCATGAAGCACCCCGTTTGACAGATACCGGCCCGATCCCCTATCCGGCCCGGCACCGCGAGCGGCCGCTGGAGGCAGGGATGGTTCTGTCGGTCGAAACCACTTGGCAACACCCGCGGCTGGGTTTCATCAAACTGGAGGATACGATCACGGTTACAGAAACCGGATGGGAATCCTATGGTGATGGCGCCCGGGGCTGGAACCTTCCGCACTGATATGGCCTGACGGCTGAATTTTGGGTGTTGTCCCAAGTATCGGTTATACCACCGAGATATCGCTGTTCATCGAATTGCTGACCGTGCAGATCTCTTTTGCGGTTTTCACGAGGATATCCGCACTTTCGGCATCTTTTGTCACGGCACCATGGATCCGGCATTCGACTTTCTGCAAACGTCCGGGGCCTTCGATCGATTTTTCTGCCGTGACTGAAATTGCAAAAGGTTCCAGGACGGTATCATCCTGCCTTGCCACCATGCGGATCGATTCCACGAGGCAATGACCAAGGGCTGCCATCAGGGTCAGCACCGGTTTGTCATGTGGCGGAAAACTCTGGCCCGGCTCGTCGCCATCCGTGGCAAAGCTGATACCCTCGCCGCCGTCAAAACGGACGAAGACCGGACCAAACCGTTTGGGACGGAGCCGTAATGCCATTTGTGATGTCCTCCTGTCAGAAGATCAGATCGGGAATGAAAAGCGCGATGGCCGGAAAGATCGTCAGGATCACGATGGCCATCAGGTGGATTGCCCAATAGGGCACCGTCGCGCGCGCCACCCGACCAAGGCTGACCTCGTTATTGGTCAGGCTGGAGAGAACCGAAAGGTTCAACCCGACCGGCGGCGTCACCTGCCCGATTTCGATCACGATGGTGATCAGCACGCCGACCCAGATCGGATCATAGCCAAGCCCGGTCAGCAGCGGGAAAACCACCGGCAGTGTCATGATCATCAGCGACAACCCGTCAAAGAAACATCCGAGCGCGAGATAGACCAGCACCACGAGGAGCAGGATGGAATAGCGGCCAAAACCGCTATCGGCGACGATGTTCAGGATCTGCTGCGGAATGCCCAGAATGCTGACCGACTGGGCCAGAACCGTCGCGCCGAGCACGACAAAGCCAATCGCCGCGAAAAGCAGGGTCGAATGAAAGATCGCCTTTTGCAGGGTGCGCAAGGTCAGATCGCCCCAGATGAAGGAAATCCCCGTCGCGACCACCACGCCGAGCGCGGCGGCCTCGGTCGGCGTCGCCAGCCCGCCGATGATGCTGC
>JBKEDF010000040.1:0-61531 GCA_047975325.1 Pseudorhodobacter sp.
TCCCGATAATCAGATGATCGTGCAGTGTGATCCCCAGTGCTTCCGCCGTTTCACGGATCTGCCCTGTCATCGTGATATCCGCCTCTGATGGGGTGGGATCCCCGGAAGGGTGATTATGCACGAGGATTAGGGCGCTGGCATTTAATTCAAGGGCCCTTTTGATGACCTCACGGGGGTAGACCGGTACATGATCCACGGTTCCCCTTGCCTGTTCCTCGTCGGCGATCAGCACGTTCTTGCGGTCAAGATACAGGATGCGAAACTGTTCCGTTTCCCGATGGGCCATTGCGGTATGGCAATAATCTATCAAGGCATCCCAGGAAGACAGCACCGGCCGATGCAGGACTCGCGCACGCATCATACGCTGTGCGGCAGCCTCGACGATCTTCAACTCCTGCACCACCGCCGGGCCAACGCCGTGAATGGCCTCCAGTCGGGCCGGGGGGGCCGTGATCACGCGGTTAAAATCCCCGAATTTATCCAGAAGCCGCCGTGCCAGGGGCTTCACATCCTGCCGGGGAATCGCCCGGAAGAGGATAAGTTCAAGCAATTCGTAATCCGGGATGGCTGCTGCGCCGCCTTCCATGAACCGCGCCCGCAGCCGCTTCCGGTGGTCGGCAATATAGGATGGCAGGCGCCCTGACAGGGCAACCGGGAGCGCCTCATCCGGGTCGCCAAAAAGTGGCAGGGGTGATTCGCAAAAGGCCTTGTTCCGTTCCATGAACGAAACTTCCGGTGTCAGGGTGAATGAAAGATTAACAAATGAAAGATAAACATTTGTCTCTTCGGGTTACGAAAAGCCCTGGCCGCAGCCTTGCCGGGTTGTTCTGGCAGGATGTCCATGCCGTCTTCCATGGCAATGCCGGGCAAAGGGGCTCGATGCCCCCGCGCCCGGCTTTTTCGTTCAGTTCTTCATCCCGTCCCAGAAATTGCGGACCTTGGCAAAGAAACTCGATGCCTCGGGGTTGTTATCCTCGGAAAGCTTCTCGAATTCGCGTAGCAGTTCTTTTTGCCTGGAGGTCAGGTTGACAGGCGTTTCCACGGCAAGCTCGATCAGCATGTCGCCATGGCCACCTCCGCGCAGGGCAGCCATGCCCTTGCCGCGCAATCGCATCTGCTTGCCGGTCTGGCTTCCGGCGGGCACCCTCACGCGGCTCTTGCCACCGTCGATCGTGGGTACTTCCACTTCGCCACCCATGGCGGCCGTGGGCATGGTCACGGGAATGCGGCAGAACAGATGGACACCGTCGCGCTGGAATATCGTGTGTTCCTTCACCTCGATGAAGATGTAAAGATCACCCGCGGGCCCACCGCGCAGGCCGGCCTCGCCTTCCCCGGCAAGCCGGATCCGTGTACCTGTCTCCACTCCTGCCGGGATGTTGACCGACAGTGCACGTTCCTGTTCCACCCGGCCAGCACCATGGCAGGTCTTGCAGGGGTTCTTGATCGTCTGGCCCATGCCATTGCAAGTTGGGCAGGTTCGCTCGACAGTGAAAAAACCCTGTTGCGCCCGTACCTTGCCCATGCCGGAACAGGTTGGGCAGGTGACGGGTTCGGCCCCGCCCTCGGCCCCGGTGCCCCGGCAGCTTTCACAGGCGATGGAACTGGGTACGTTGATTGTCTTCTGGACACCCCTGAAGGCTTCTTCCAGCGTGACGCGCAAATTGTATCGCAGGTCGGATCCGCGCTGCGCGCGTGACCGGGCCTGCCCACCCGCACGGCCCCCCATGAAATCGCCGAAGAGATCCTCGAACACATCCGAAAAGGCCGAGGCAAAATCCCCTTGGCCACCGAAGCCACCGCGCCCGCCACGTGGTCCGCCCCCCATGCCACCTTCGAAGGCGGCATGTCCGAAACGATCATAGGCGGCCTTCTTTTCGGCATCCTTCAGGATGTCATAGGCCTCGTTCACTTCCTTGAACTGCGACTCGGCATTGGGGTTGTCGGAATTCCGGTCGGGATGCAGCTCCTTGGCTTTCTTGCGATAGGCTTTCTTGAGCTCATCCGCCGAGGCCCCGCGTGCTACCCCCAGAACCTCATAGTAATCGCGTTTTGCCATTGCAAATCCTCATACGGAAACGAAGCGGGGCGGCCTTGTGGCAGGCCGCCCCATTCGGTTCCTGCGGGTCTTATTTCCGCTTGTCGTCGCCGAGATCCTCGAAATCGGCATCGACGATATCATCATCGACGGGGCGCGGCTCATCTCCGCTGTCTCCCGAGGCCGCTTCCGCCTCTTCCTGGCTGGCCTTGTAGATGGCCTCGCCCAGTTTCATCGCGGCTTCGGTCAGGTTCTGCATGCCGGATTTGATCTTCCCGGCATCCTCGCCTTTCAGCGCCTCTTCAAGCGGTTGCATGGCCAGCTCAATGGCCTCGACTGTGGATGGATCCACCTTGTCGCCATGGTCTTCGAGCGATTTCTTGGTGGAATGCAGCAGGCTTTCGGCCTGGTTGCGGGTTTCCACCAGTTCACGGCGTTCCTTATCCGCCTCGGCATTGGCTTCGGCGTCCTGGACCATTTTCTCGATCTCGTCATCCGAAAGCCCGCCAGAGGCCTGGATGGTGATCTTCTGTTCCTTGCCAGTGCCCTTGTCCTTGGCGCCGACCGACACGATGCCGTTGGCGTCAATGTCGAAGGTCACCTCGATCTGGGGCATGCCGCGCGGTGCGGGCGGGATTTCCTCAAGGTTGAACTGACCCAGGATCTTGTTATCGACCGCCATTTCGCGTTCGCCCTGGAAGACCCGGATCGTCACTGCGTTCTGGTTGTCCTCGGCGGTGGAAAAGACCTGGCTCTTCTTGGTCGGAATCGTGGTGTTGCGATCGATGAGCCGTGTGAAGACACCGCCCAGCGTTTCGATGCCCAGCGAAAGCGGCGTCACGTCAAGCAGCACCACATCCTTCACATCGCCCTGCAGCACGCCCGCCTGAATTGCGGCACCAAGCGCCACAACCTCATCGGGGTTCACACCCTTATGGGGCTCCTTGCCAAAGAACTTGGTCACTTCCGCGATGACCTTGGGCATCCGGGTCATCCCGCCGACCAGCACCACCTCATCGATATCGGATGTCGAAAGGCCCGCATCTTTCAGGGCTGCCTGGCAGGGCTTGATCGATGCCTTGATCAGATCGGCAACCAGGCTTTCCAGCTTGGCACGGGTCAGTTTCATGACCATGTGCAGCGGCGCGCCCGAATTCTTGTCCATCGAGATGAAGGGCTGGTTGATTTCGGTCTGCTGGCTGGAGGAAAGTTCAATCTTGGCCTTTTCGGCTGCTTCCTTCAGGCGTTGCAGCGCCATCTTGTCCTGGGTCAGATCAACGCTGTGTTCCTTCTTGAATTCCTCGGCGAGGTAATTCACGATCCGCATGTCGAAGTCCTCCCCGCCGAGGAAGGTATCCCCGTTGGTGGATTTCACTTCGAAAAGCCCGTCATCGATTTCCAGGATGGTGATGTCGAAGGTCCCGCCGCCAAGGTCATAGACGGCAATCGTCTTGCTGTCCTTCTTGTCGAGCCCATAGGCCAGCGCCGCAGCCGTCGGTTCGTTGATGATGCGCAGGACCTCAAGCCCCGCGATCTTGCCCGCATCCTTGGTGGCCTGACGCTGGGCGTCGTTGAAATAGGCTGGAACCGTGATAACGGCCTGGGTTACATCCTCACCAAGATAGCTTTCGGCGGTTTCCTTCATCTTCTGCAGGATGAAGGCGGAAATTTGTGCGGGTGAATATTTTTCATCCCGAACCTCGACCCAGGCGTCACCATTGCCGCCATCGACCAATGCGTAGGGGAGGTTTTTCTTGTCCTTGGCGATATGTTCGTCATTCAGCCGGCGACCGATCAGGCGCTTGACGGCGAAAACGGTAATGGTCGGGTTGGTTACGGCCTGACGCTTGGCCGGTTGACCCACGAGGCGTTCGCCTTCCGTGAAACCCACGATGGATGGCGTCGTGCGCGCGCCTTCCGAATTTTCGATCACCCGGGGTTGCGAACCATCCATGATGGCAACGCAGCTGTTTGTCGTCCCGAGGTCGATCCCGATGACTTTGGCCATGAATATATACCTCTTCTTCTGGCGATGTTGTGGCGCCCAAGCCCATTGTGGCCCTTGGGGCCGATCCCAATTGCACCGGACGGGCACGGCCGCCCATCCGGCTACGGTGGGTATATAAGGAGGGGTGAGGGAGGCTGCAAGCGGCGACAGGCAGTGTTTTTCCGGGGAAATTGCCACGAAGAAGGAGGAATCTGGCAACCAGTTTCCACAAACCGCCTGATGGCCCGGTTGGCCGTTGCGTTTCAGGCAGGTGGAACATATCGGTACTGCCGATATCAACCGAACGGACAAAGGACGGATCAATGAGGAATGTTTTTTGTGGCCTGATGTTGCTTGGCGCCTTGATGGCTGCCGGCGCATTCATCCCCCGGGCCTCTGCCGAACAGATCGAAGCGGGGGAACTGGTGCTTTCCGGTATCTTCGCGCGCGCCACGCCCCCCAGTGCGGCGACGGGGGCGGCCTATCTGACAATTGCCAATAACGGGGCGGAAGACGACCGCCTGATTTCGGCGACGACAGCGGCCGGTCAGGAAGTGCAGATCCACCAGGTGGAAGAGGTCGACGATGTCATGACCATGCGCCAGCTGCCGGATGGGGTTTTGATCCCCGCTGGTGGTTCGGTGGTGCTGGAACCCGGCGGCATCCACCTGATGATCATGGGGTTGTCAGGGCCGCTGAACAAGGGTGAGGCGCTTGATATGGTTTTGACTTTCGAAAGGGCCGGAGAGGTCAATGTCAATATTGACATCCTTGCCATAGGGGCACGTAGCGCGCCTGCCGAAGACAGCAAGCCATAAGTTGACAACCATTGGTGTTCTGGCCCGATCCGCCTGTGCCCCCGGATCGGGCCATAATTTTGCCGCCATCATTTTGCCGGATGGCACTGAATTTTCTAACGAATTGCATCTGAAACCCTGGTTTGCGATATCAGGTGTCGGGATGGTCCATTTGAAATAGTGGATTTTTAGTCGCGTTTGGGTTGAAGTGTTTTCAGGGGGACGAGATATGAGCAAAACCATCGGGATGATTGGTGTTGGCCTAATGGGGCATGGTATTGCGGTAAATATCCTGCGCAATGGCTGGACACTGAACTACCTGCGGCATGAAGGCAATCAACCGACCGAAGATCTGGACGCACTTGGTGCAAACGGTCTGGATGAAATCCGGATTCTGGCCCGGGTTTCCGATGTGGTGATCCTCTGCCTCAACGGCTCACCGCAGGTGGAATCGGTGATATTGCCCAGGAATGGGCTTTTGGCCTCGCTCCGTCCCGGTGCCGTGGTGATCGATTGTTCCACTGCGGTTCCAAGTTCGACCGAAAAGCTTGCCCGGAAGGCCGAGGAAGCAGGGGTCCGTTTCATGGACGCCGCATTGACCCGTACGCCGATCGATGCGGAGGCCGGACGGTTGAACCTGCTGATCGGGGGTGATCCTGCCCTTCTGGAGGAAATGCTGCCCCTGCTGAAATGCTTCTCCGAAAACCGGTTTTATGCCGGGCCTGCCGGGGCGGGGCACAAGTTGAAACTGTTGCATAGTTTCGTTTCTCTTGGTTGCGTTACGCTGATCGGGGAAGCGGCCGCCTGTGCGGCCAGTGCGGGGATTGCACCCGATGTTCTGGTTGATGTGTTGCAACGTGGGGGCGGCTATGGCGCGGCGCTGGATCGGGTTTCGCCCTTCCTGCTGGAAGGGGATGCGTCCCAGATGCAGTTTTCCGTCGCCAATGCCCGCAAGGATCTGGATTACTATGTCTATCTTGCTGCCGATAGCGGCGCGGAACATGATGTGGCTGCGGGTGTGCTGCATGCGCTGAACGCGCTGGTGGTGGGAGGGCAGGAAGGGCGCTTCCTGTCGGAAACCCCCTTTCTTTTTCGCGAAATCACGCCGAAGGCCTGATCGGAACATGCGGCCCGCGGCGTCAGGATGGGCCGCAATACGGTGTCCGTTAGCGATAACGCCTTGTGGATGAATGAGCTTTGGACAAGCCTCGTTTTTGGCGGTAACAGGAAAGATATGCCCTTGCAAATGGCCCTGTTTTGACGAACGCACCTGTATCACCGCCCCGGCGCACCCTGACGCTCCGCGATGTTTCCGAGGCTTCCGGCGTCAGTGAGATGACTGTCAGCCGCGTATTGCGCAATCGCGGGGATGTGTCGCAGGCCACACGTGAAAAGGTGTTGGTGGCCGCGCGTTCGCTTGGCTACGTCCCGAACAAGATTGCCGGGGCCTTGGCCAGCCAGCGTGTCAACCTTGTTGCCGTCATCATTCCTTCCTTGTCGAACATGGTCTTCCCCGAGGTGATGACGGGGATCTCCACCGTACTGGAAGATACCGGGTTGCAACCCGTGGTGGGGGTGACGCATTACCTGCCGGAACGGGAAGAGTCGGTACTATATGAGATGCTGTCCTGGCGGCCCTCGGGGGTGATTATCGCGGGGCTGGAACATACCGATGCTGCCCGTGCGATGCTTGAAAATGCCGGTATCCCGATTGTCGAGATCATGGATGTGGACGGCACGCCGGTTGATAGTGTGGTCGGGATTTCACACCGTCGCGCCGGGCTGAACATGGCCGAGGCCATTCTGGCGGCGGGCTATCGCCGGATCGGGTTTCTGGGCACGCGAATGCCCTTCGACCATCGCGCCAGGAAACGGCTGGAGGGTTTGGAAGAAGGCCTTTCACGCGCCGGGATCGCCTTGGCGGATCGTGAATTTTATTCTGGTGGTTCAGCCCTGCTGAAAGGGCGGGAGATGACGGAGACGATCCTGAATCGATCCTCCGACCTCGATTTTCTTTATTATTCCAATGATATGATCGGTGCGGGCGGGTTGCTTTACTGCATGGATAACGGGATCGACGTACCCGGGCATCTGGGCCTTGCCGGGTTCAACGGTGTGGAACTGCTGGACGGGTTGCCACGGCAACTGGCCACGATGGATGCCTGCCGCGCCGAAATCGGCCAGATCGCCGCCGAGATCGTCGCAGGAAAGCGCCCGGGTGGTGTCGTGGGGGGAGAAATTCTGGAACTCACCCCGAAATTGCAGCATGGCGATACGATCAGGCCCTGATGCCAGCTTAAAACCGCAGCTTTTCTTGCCCGCAGGGATCTGTCTTTGATTGCGCCTTATCGCAGGCTTGGGGTCGCATCCGTCTTGTCGCGGGCAGCGTCCTCCACCGCAAAGTTCAGTGACCGGGCAATCCGTTCGGCCCGTTCAATGACGTGATCGGCACCTTCGGGGGGGCAGACCTCTGTCGCGGTTTCACGGAAAAGGGTAAGCCAGTGTTCGAAATGCGCCCAATTGACCGGTAGGCCGGTATGGGCCGGAACCGGCGCACCGTGATAGCGCCCGGTCATCAGCGCGACCGAGGACCAGAAATCCACCATCCGCGCCAGATGCGGTTCCCATTCGGTGATCCGCATGGCAAAAATAGGTCCCAGAAGCGCGTCTTTGCGGATTTTTTCATAGAAACGGTGAACCAGTTCCGTCAAAATCGCCTCGGTCAGCCCCGTCTTTTCCATCAGGATACGGGTCATTTCGGGGCGCATTGAAGTGGCGCGCAGGGATTCGGTACCGGTCATCTTCTGTACTCGCGGCTTGCATTTGCGATGTGGCATAATAAGTATTTGAAATACCAATTCAAGGCGGATTTGTTCATGCGGCTCACTTCCTTCACCGATTACGGGCTTCGGATGCTGATGCGAATGGCCAGTGCACCGGAATCGGCCTTTTCCACTGCGGATCTGGCGGAGGAATTCGGGCTTTCGCGGCACCACCTGATGAAGATCATGCAACGGCTTTCCCGGGCGGGGGTGGTGGAAACGCGCCGGGGGGGCGGGGGCGGTGCGGTCCTGACCCGTCCGCCCGAAGAGATCAGTCTCGGCGCGGTGGTCCGCATTCTGGAGGAAGGCCAGCCGCTGGTGGAATGCATGGGGAAGGGCGGTAACTGCAACATTCATGGGCAATGCCGCCTGAAGACCCGCCTTCGTGCGGCAGAAGAGGCGTTTCTGCTGCATCTTGATCAGACGAGCCTGGCGGATATTGCCCTGAGCAAGAATTTGCGGCTTCATTCACGAATGCCCACTTAAGCTTGTTTGATCTGCAGGATTATTATCCGAAAACCGGTGTCCACTTTTCGGAAATCCTGCCTGGCACCCGTCTGACAGTCAGGATCGGGGCGGTTTGGAATTGCCGCGTACCGGGCCGCCGGGGCCCAGGCGCCAGCGCCCGCCGCCGCTTCGGGTGGACAGCAAAAGCGCCCCTGCAACGATCAGCACGGCCCCGAGCCCCGTCATGGCCGAAGGCAGCACGCCATAAAACAGCAGATCGTAAATTGCCGCAAAGACCAGCGCGGCATAAAAAACCGGGATGACAAGACTGGCCTCCCCGCGTTGCATTGCCTGCAGGAAGAAGACCTGCGCGCAAACCATGACCGATCCCAGGGTTGCCATCAATATCCACTGGTTGCTCATGGGCCAAACCCAGAAGAAGCTTGCCACGAGGCCGGAAATCACTGCGCCGATGCTATTGTTGATCAGCAGGATCCGCAGGGGCGATTCCACCCCCGTCAGCCGCTTGATGAAAATGGCCTCCAGTCCCAGGAACATTGCCGATGCCAGGGCCAGAAAGGCCGCCGGGTGGAAGGCTTCCGTTCCCGGTTGCAGGATCACCAGCGCCCCGATGACCGAAAGTGCCGCCGCCAGCCCCTTGCGCAGGCTTGCGCTTTCCCCCAACAGCAGAAGTGCCAGCGCCATCGTCACCAGCGGGCTGAGCATGGTGATGGCCGTTGCCTCTGCCAGCGGCATCCGCGCGGCAGCAGCGAACATGCTGGTCGCCCCCAGCCAGCCCATGGCCGAACGTGCGATATGCAGCCCCCAATGGTCTGATCGAAAGCCCGGGCCGGGCCCGGGGCGCAGCCGGAGAAATACCACCAGCACCAGAAGCGCAAAGCCGAAGCGCCCGGCGCTGACCTGAAAGGGATGCAGGCCCGAAAGGCCAAGCTCCTTGGCAATCAGTGAGGTCATCGCGATAAGGGCGCTGGCCGCGACCATCGCGGCAAGGGCAATGCGGTTCTGATCCAGTTTCATCCCCGCCTTTTGCGGGGTTTTTCAACCCGCGACAAGGGTGGAGGGGATTTCGTGACGGATGTCAGCCTTCCTCCTGCGCCAGCAGGGTGGCGAGGGCTTCCGATCTGGCAAGCTCGGCCAGAAAAACCGTCTGGATCCGCTTGGCAGGTTCCCCCCGGCGTGTCAGAACCTTTAGTGCAACCCGCTGTGGCGGGGAAAGGGGCCGGCTGGTTAACCGATAGCGTCCGCCATGGACTGCGGTGAATGTATCGGCCAGTGTCACGCCCAGCCCCGCCTCTGCCATCAGGCAGGCAACCGAACTGTAACGCACCTCCGCCACGACATTGCCCCGCCCGATCTTGTCCACGATATCGGCCATGGCGCGGTCCAGACTGCTTTCCGGTTCAAAGAGGATCAGTTTTTCGGCCTTCAGATCTTCGGCGGTAATCCGTTCCCGCGCTTCCAGGCGATGGCCCGGACGAAAACAGCAAACCATTTCCCCAAGGGCAATGGTTTCGGTCTGGATCCCTTCCCGTTCCGGCGGGTTGAGGGCGAAACCTATATCGGCCATGCGGGTCTCGATCGCCTCAAGGACGCCGTCCACACGTCGCGTGTCCACGCTGATGCCGATGGCAGGGCGATGGGTCAGGAATTCCCCCAGGGCGCGGGGGATCAGCGCGTTTGCCACCGGTGGTGTGATCACCAGCCGCAGACTGCCCGATTGTGACCGCTTGCGCATGTCGATGCGTTGATTGAAGGCGGCATAAAGCGTGAAAATTGCCTCGCTGTCACGATAGATTTCCTCGGCATCCGGAGTGGGAACAAGGCGGTTGCCCAATCGTTCAAAAAGGGGAAAGCCCGCACGATCCTCCATCTGCCGGATCGTGTTGCTGACGGCGGGCTGCGATATCCTGAGCGCACTGGCCGCACCGATGGTCGTACGGGCGCGCATGACTTCACGAAAGGTTTCCAATTGCCGGAAGGTGAACATCCTGCTTTCCTTTCAGGCATTTTCTGCGGGGTCTGCACAAGCGGCAGGCAATTGGTGCCAAGTATAATGAAAACTTATTCCTGAAGCCCAGTTTTAATAATTGGCAATATTGAAATCACAAATACCCGGCGTAGTCTGGGGAAAGGGCGCGTATCAACCAGCAGTGCCTTGCAGGCCACAAGGGGCCGGAATTCGATAAATCCGGGACAGGAATTCGGAACCCGGGAACCAGACAGAGGGGAAAACATGATCTGCTTCAAAGCATCGGCTGCCGCAATGGCGCTGTTACTTTCCACCGGGTTGGCTGTGGCGCAGGACAAATATGTCGTTGCGCTGGACGGCACCTTTGCCCCGCATGCCATGCCGACAATGAGCGGTGGCGTCGAGGGGTTCAACGTGGATCTGGCAAATATCATCGGCGAACGCCTTGGCGCGGAAATGGAAATTGTCGCGACACAGTTTTCCGGTGTGCTTCCGGGCATGCAGGCGGGCACCTATGATTTCGTCGTGGCGCCCACCACCATCAACGAGGAGCGTGCGAAGAACTACCTGTTCAGTGAGGGCTATCTGGACACGGATTTCCAGTTTCTGGTTCCCGCGGACGGGCCGGAGATTACCGACCTGAAGCAGCTTGAGGGCAAGACCGTCGCGGTGAACAAGGGCTCTGCCTATGATTCGTGGGCACGCGGGCTGACCGATGAAATCGGCTGGAACGTGGAAAGCTATGGGACCAATGCCGATGCGGTGCAGGCCGTGTTGTCAGGCCGCGCCGACGCCACTGTCGCAGGCAATACCGTCGAAGCCTGGGTTGCCCAGAAGACGCCGGGTGTAAAGCTCAGCTACCTGCACAGCACCGGCCTTGTCTGGGGTATGCCCTTCCGCAAGGACAGTGACGAATTGCGCCGCAAGGTCGAGACCGTGATCGAATGCCTGAAAATTGACGGAACCATTACTGAACTTTCGGAAAAATGGTTTGGCGTGACCCCGGCTGAGGGTTCCACGGCTGTCACCCCCCGGCCGGGCTGGGGAGAACCGGGTTTCGACGGTTATGTTGAAGATGACCACACCCCTTCCTGTGGCTGAGGGCGAAACCGCCGCCCCGGCGGAGGGGCGGCCGATCCTCGAACTTGTCAAGATCCGCAAGTCCTTTGGCAAACTGGAAGTGCTGCATGAGGTGAACCTCCAGGTGCAGCGCGGAGAGATGGTATTTATCCTGGGCCGTTCCGGGTCAGGGAAATCCACCATGCTGCGCTGCTGCAACCGGCTGGAGGAGCCTACTGCGGGTGATATCTTTCTGGAAGGGAAACAGATCACCGGGCCGAAGGTCAATCTTGATCAGGTCCGGCAGCGCATTGGCATGGTGTTTCAGTCCTTCAACCTCTATCCGCATCTTGATGCCCGCCGTAACGTGACGCTGGCCTTGCGCAAGGTCCTGGGCATGAGCCGGGATGAGGCCGATGCCCGTGCCTCTGATGCACTGGAACGGGTGGGTCTTGCAGAACGGGCAGATCACTATCCCGGGCAACTGTCAGGTGGTCAGCAGCAGCGCGTTGCCATTGCGCGTGGCATCGCGCTGGAACCGGCGGTGATGCTTTTTGATGAGCCAACTTCGGCGCTTGATCCCGAACTGGTGGGGGAGGTCGTCTCCGTCATGCGGGAATTGAAGGATATTGGCATGACGATGATGGTTGTCAGCCATGAAATGGGCTTTGCCCGTGAGGCTGCTGACCGCGTGGTTTTCATGGCCGAAGGCCGTATTGTCGAAGATGCCCCTCCGGAGGAATTCTTCACCAATCCCAAAGCCGAAAGCACGCGGGCCTTCCTCTCGCGCTATTCGTCATGAAGGCGGGGGGATATGGACCGTTTCATTGAAACCTTCTTCAACGCCGAAATTCTGACGCAATATGCGCCCGCGATTCTGCAAGGCGCCTGGGTCACGATCGAATTGTCGATCCTGATCGTGATTTCGGGGATTGTCCTTGGCACATTCCTGGCCTGCCTGCGGGCCTATCGGATCAAGGCGCTGTCCTTCGTGATTGTGGTCTTTGCCGATGTCTACCGCGCCTTGCCGCCGCTGGTGCTGATCCTGATGGGGTTTTTTGGCCTGCCAAATATCGGCCTGACGCTGCCGGCCTTTGCGGTGCTTTATCTGGTGCTGACGCTGACCTTGGCGGCCTTCACCGAGGAAATCGTCTGGGCCGGGATTACCGCGATACCACGCGGGCAATGGGAGGCCGCGCGTTCCACCGGTCTGGGATTTACGCAGACGCTGGGTTACGTGGTCCTGCCACAGGCCGTGCGGATGGTGATCCCGCCGCTGACCAATCGCGCCATCGCGATCACCAAGATGACAGCGCTCGGTTCGGTCATCGGGGTGCCGGATATCCTGAATCAGGCCACGACGGCGCAAAGCTTTTCGGGAAATGCCTCACCTCTGGTGCTGGCTTCGGTCGCCTATGTGATCCTGTTCCTGCCTTTGGTGATCCTGTCGCGCAAGCTTGAAACCCGATTGAGCTGGAAGACCTGACATGGACCAGTTGTTTCAGCAATTCTTCAATGTCGACATCATGTTGCAGGCCTTTCCGCTGCTGATGCGGGGGCTGGGGATGACGGTGCTTTTGTGCCTTGCAGTCATTCCCCTGGGGCTTCTGGGGGGATTGGGGGCGGCGCTGGCTTCCAATTCACAGAACAAGTACCTGCGCGGCACGGCGATAGCCTTCGTTGATCTGTTTCGCGCCTTGCCGCCGCTGGTGCTGCTGATCTTCGTCTATTCGGGCCTGCCCTTTGCGGGGCTGCATCTGCCACCGTTCCTTGCGGCCGTGCTGGCCTTCTTTCTGAACAATTCCGCCTATTACGGGGAAATCATTCGTGCCGGGCTGCTTTCGGTGCCGACGGGCCAGACAGAGGCTGCGCGTTCCACCGGGTTGAATGGGCGGCAGACGATGATCCATGTCGTATTGCCGCAAGCCGTGCGCAATGTGCTGCCGGATCTGATCTCGAATTCGGTGGAGGTGGTGAAGCTTACTTCGCTCGCCTCTGTCGTTTCGCTGGCCGAGATCCTCTATTCCGCCGATATGGCGCGCTCACTGAGCTATAACGCATCGCCAATTACCCTTGCGGCGATCATTTATCTGATCCTCCTCTGGCCGGTCGTTCGTTTGATGAGCCGGTTCCAGCGTCGGATCGCAAGCTGAACTGAAAAGGACACCATGCGTAACATTGTGATCGGAGCGGCCCAGATGGGCCCGAACCAGAAATCCGACAGCCGCGAGACAATTGTCGCGCGGATGATCGCCCTGCTGGAGGAGGCCGCGAAGGCCGGGTGCACCCTGGTGGTCTTTCCCGAACTGGCGCTGACCACCTTCTTTCCGCGCTGGTATATGGAAGATTGGGCAGAGGTTGATACCTGGTTTGAACATGAAATGCCCAATGATGCGACCCGGCCGCTATTCGACCGCGCCCGGGCATTAAATATCGCGATCAGCCTCGGCTATGCGGAAATGACCCCTGATGGACACCGTTTCAATACCCAGATCCTGACCGATCAGCAGGCCGGGATCATCGGAAAATATCGCAAGACCCATCTGCCCGGCCATAGCGAATATGATACCGAACGGGCCTTTCAGCATCTGGAAAAGCGGTATTTCGAACCTGGCGATACCGGTTTTCCTGTCTGGCGTTCGCAGGAAGCCATTATTGGTATGGCGATCTGCAATGACCGTCGCTGGCCAGAGACCTTTCGCGTGATGGGCTTGCAGGGGGTGGAACTGGTCGTGCTGGGCTATAACACCCCCTCGGTCAACAGTCAGATGGGGTCCGAAGGGCTGGAAAAGCGGCTTTATCATTCGGAGCTTTCGATGACCGCCGCGGCTTATCAGAATGCTACCTGGGTGGTGGGCGTTGCCAAGGCCGGGGATGAGGATGGTCACCCGTTGATGGGTGGATCGGTCATTGTCGACCCCAATGGGTTCGTTGTGGCCCGTGCCAAAACCGAAGGGGATGAATTGCTGGTTCATGATTGTGATATGGATATGTGCAATTTCGGAAAGGCCACGATTTTCGATTTTGCCCGTCATCGCCGGATCGAACATTACGGGTTGATCACCAGCCAGACGGGGGTGGTGCAACCGGAATGACCGCGATTGACCTGTCCGCATTGACCCCGAAGGATCGCTACAAGCTGCTTTGCGGCGTGGTGATCCCGCGGCCCGTTGCCTGGGTTACGACAAAGGGTGTGGATGGGCTGGTCAATGCGGCGCCGTTTTCCTTTTTCAATCTCTTTGGGCAGGATCCCGCCCTGGTAATTCTGGGGCTGGAAAACCGCAGTGACGGAAGCGCCAAGGATACGACGCGCAATATTGCCGATACCGGGGAATTCGTGATCAATATCCTGACCCCGGACCTGGCCGTGCCGATGGTTTCCACCGCCGCCGCCTACCCCCCGGATATCAGCGAACCGGAGGCGCTTGGCCTATCGCTTGCGCCCTCTGCCCAAGTTGCTCCGCCACGGCTTCGGGATGCGCCGGTGGCACTCGAATGCCGCAAGACCGTCGCCTTGAATTTCAGCCGCGAACGGGAACTTCTGGTAGGGGAATGCCTGTGCCTTCAGGCGCGACCGGGCCTTGTGAATACCGAAAAGATGCATGTCGATTGGGGTGGTGATTTCCCCATCGCGCGGCTTTTTGCGGATCGTTATGCGCGGCTTGAGGAAATCGACCGTCATCCGATCCCCGTGCTGGAGAAGGGAGCCCGTTGATGCAAAATGACCTTGTGACGAAAAATAAGCGGCTTGTCGCAAATCCCGGTACGGGCGCATGAGCGGGCCGATTGTCGTCATCAACCCCAATTCCAATGGGGAGGTCACCGCAGGCCTTGATACGGCCCTTGCCGCTTTTCGCCTGTCTGGCGGACCCACGATCGAATGCCTGACACTGACGGAAGGCCCTTTCGGGATTGAAAGCCAGCGCGATGTGGACAGCGTCGCCCTGCCACTTTCCCGGTTGATGGAAAGCCGCGTCGATGCGGCCGCCTTCGTGATTGCGTGCTATTCGGATCCGGGGATCGACCTGTGTCGTTCCATTGCCCGGGTGCCGGTCTTCGGCATTCAGGAAAGCGGTGTGCTGGCGGCCATGACGCGCGGGGATCGCTTTGGCGTGATCGCGATTGCCGGGGCCAGTATCCTGCGCCATCGCCGTTACATGCGCCGGATGGGCGTGCTGGAACGTCTGGCAGGTGAACGCGCGCTGAACATGTCCGTTGCGGAAACTGCAAGCGGCGATGGTACCTTCGCGCGGCTGGTGGAAGTCGGCACCGCGCTGCGTGATCAGGATGAGGCGGAGGTTCTGGTTCTGGGTTGCGCCGGCATGGCGCGGCATCGTGCCGGGCTTCAGGACAAGCTGGGCCTGCCGGTAATCGACCCGACGCAGGCTGCCGTCACGGCTGCCCTTGGCTCGGTGCTCTTGCAGGGCTGACGGGTTTTCCGCCGGTGAAAGATGCGATTTGCACGCCGTTTTCGATCAGGGCCCGGCGCAGGCCGCGGGCCATATCCACCGCGCCGGGGGTATCGCCATGCACGCAAAGCGTTTCGGGTTCTACCGGCAGCTTCCGGCCCCCCGTCGTGGGGATTTGTCCGTTCAGGACCATCTCCAGCACCTGATCAAGGCTTGCCCGCCTGTCGTGGATGACGGCGCCGGGCTGGCTGCGCGGGGTCAGTTCACCGGTATCGGTATAGCTGCGATCGGCATAGATCTCGGAGGCGATGCGCAGCCCGGCCTTTTCGGCGGCGCGATAGGTTTCCGAATAGGGCAGGGTGACGAAGGTGAGGTCGGGATTCACCGCGCGCACCGCGCGTGCGCATATACCCGCCAGGTCAGGGTCCGTTGCGGCCATGTTGTTCAATGCGCCATGGGTTTTCACATAGGTCATGGGGTGGCCCTCAACCTCGCACATGCCCTGCATTGCCGCGATCTGATAGATAAGCTGTGCCTCAAGATCCTCCGGGTGTTCCCCTGAAATGCGTCTGCGTCCAAAACCGAAAAGATCCATGAAGGATGGATGCGCGCCGACCGAAACACTGTTTTTCCGTGCAAGCCGAATCGTGTTGCGCATCACCATCGGATCGCCGGCATGAAAGCCACAGGCCACATTTGCAGAACTTACTACCGCCAGCATCGCGGCATCATCGCCGATCTTGTAGGCGCCGAAACTTTCGCCCATGTCGCTGTTGAGGTCGAGTTTTCGTAACATTTTTCAGATCATCCCGGGTTTACCCCGACCTATGTTGCATATCGGATGTATTGCGTTCAATTCTATTCACCGGGCGAGTTGGAAGCGTTATGCGTTGCAAAGGAAATGCGCCGGAACCCGCATGGGAAAAATGCCATGACCCCGAAGATCCTTCCCTGCGGTGATAGTGCGCTCAGCTTTCAGCTGGGTGAGGATATCGATGATGAAACCAACGCGCGGGTGATCGCCCTTGCCGCCGCACTGGCAATAGATCGCCCCCGGGGGATTCTGGAAATCGTGCCGACCTATCGTTCGCTTCTGGTGCAATATGATCCGGAGGTGATCCGCGGTGCGGCGCTTGAAACCCTGCTTCTGACGCGTTTTTCGGGCCTTCGGCAAGGGCGGGAAACCGGACGGCGCTGGTCCGTTCCGGTTGTCTATGGCGGTCAGACCGGACAGGACCTGGAGGAGATTGCCAGATTGAAGGGGATTTCCCCGCAGGAAGTCATGGCGCTTCATTCCGGGGCAGAATTCCGGGTCTATATGATCGGTTTTCAGCCCGGTTTTACCTATCTCGGGGGGTTGCCCGAGGCACTGCACTGTCCGCGTCTGGCCCAGCCTCGTCAATCCATCGCGGCCGGGGCGGTGGGGATCGGCGGGCAACAGGCCAATATCAATTCCGTGGCCGGGCCATCAGGTTGGCGCTATCTTGGCTGGACCCCGCTTGTCAGCTTTGATCCGGCACGGGAGGATCCATTTCTGTTTCGTGCAGGGGATCGCATTTGTTTTCGTCCCGTCGACATGGAAGAGGCGAAGGACCTTGCAGCCCGTATCGCCACCGGAAAGACCGTGATCGTGCCGGAGGCGGGAAGATGAGCTTTGAAATCCTTTCCGCCGGACCGATGCTGACGATCCAGGATGAAGGGCGTCTGGGCCTGCGGCATCAGGGGATCTCCGGGGCAGGGCCGGTTGACCTGCCCGCGATGGCAATGGCCAATGCGCTGACGGGGAATGACCCGGGCGCGGCCGTGCTGGAATTTGCGGGGCCTGCCGGGCGGTTTTCCTGTGACAGCCCCCTTCGTTTTGCCGTGACGGGAGGAAAATGTGTGATCCGCCGCGATGGGCAGGTGCTTGCATGGGCGGAAGCGCATCGCCTCCGTCCGGGGGAGGTACTGGAAATCGGCGCGCCGCAAGATACCGTCTGGGGCTATCTGGCATTATCCGGTGGGATTGCGACGCAACCGGTGCTTGGTGCGCGGGCAACCCATCTGCGCAGTGGGTTGGGCGGGGTGGATGGGCAACGATTGCGCGATGGTATGCACCTGCCTGTCGGTTCGGCGGCAGAAGGTCCCTGTTTACGTGCGCCTTCCGCGTTAATATCTGCTTTGCAAGACGGGCCCATTCGCATCGTTCCCGGTCCGCAGGATGATTTCTTTACCCCCGAAATCCGCACCCGGCTGCTTGAAACACCCTTTTTTGTGACCGCTCAACGGGACAGGATGGCGATGGTCCTTGGCGGGGAGGAACTACCGGCCTTTCGTGGCCATGATATCGTATCGGATGGAACGGTGCCGGGTTCCATTCAGGTGCCTGGCTCTGCTGTGCCCATTGTCCTTCTGTGTGAAAGCCAGACGAGCGGCGGTTACCCCAAGATCGCGACGGTGATCTCCACCGATTTGCCGCGCCTTGCGCAGATGCCTGTCGGGGCGCATTTCCGTTTTGCTGTCGTTACCCGCGATGAGGCCGAGGAGATCCTGATTGAGGCCCGGCACAGGTTTCGGGCGACATTGGCGGGTCTGGTTCCAAAGGCAGAGGGTGAGTTGCGTTCCGACTACCTTCTGGCGCAGGATCTTGTTGGTGGGGTTTTTGAGCCCGAAGAAATCATTCGACCTGTCAGGCGGGGGGGACAGTCATGATCGGAACCGGCAGGCATATCCGGGAAACCCGTGGTGGCACTCGCGTGGGTGATACCTGTGTCCTGACCGTATATTTCGCTAGGCATGCACCGCCATGAGATGCCTGATCGTGCAGCCTATCCATGAGGCGGGCCTTTTGCGGCTTACCAATAACGGGGTGGATCCGTTGATCTGCCCCGCCCCTGATATGGCAACGGTGGCAGAACATATCGGCGGCTGTCAGGCGGTGATCACGGGCCATGCCGGGCTTGATGCCGTGGCGCTTGCCGCAGCGAAACGGTTGCATGTCGTCATTGTGAATGGCGCTGATCATGGCCCGGTGGACAAGGATGCCGCGACCCGTGCAGGGGCCATCGTTGCGACAACCCCGGGGGGGAATGCGCATTCGGTTGCCGAACTGGCACTTGGCCTTGCGCTGGCCGTGGCAAGGCGGATACCGGCGGCGGATCGCGCCGTGCGCAAGGGTGGTCATGGCTTTCGCGAAACGCATCGATTTGCCGAATTGACGGGCAAGACCGCGCTGATCGTGGGGTGGGGGGCGACGGGGCGGCAGGCAGCGGCGCTTTATGCCCGGGCGCTGGACATGCGTATTCTGGTCCATTCCCCGCGCAGTCCGGAAATTCTGGAGGCCGAACGCGCGCCGTCCTTGACCGGTGCGCTGGCCCGTGCCGATCTGATATCGCTGCATACCCCCTTGCGGGAAGAAACACGTGGGCTTATCGGGCGGGCCGCACTTGCGGTGATGCGCCCCGGTGCGATCCTGATCAATGTCGCCGATGCCGGGCTGGTGGAGGAAACCGCGCTTTTGGCGGCGCTGCGTTCCGGGCGTATCGGTGGTGCGGCGCTGGATGCCTATTCTCCGGGCGCGCCGCAGGGGCCGCTGGCCGAATTGCCGAATGTAATCTTCACCCCACAGCTTGGTGGCAATACCGAAGAGGCGCAGCGCCAGATGGCCATAGCGGCGGCAGGTCAGGTCATTGCCGCGCTTGAAGGCCGGATGCCCGCGACCACCATCAACCCCGAAGCCTGGAGAACAAGGTCATGACCCGTACCGTTATCGAGGAGACCATTACGCGCGTGCTGGCGCGGATCAACGCGATTTCGGCGGAGGGGCCGGGCTGGACGCGACCTTCCTACAGTGATCTGGAAACCGAAGCCCATGCGGTGGTTGAGGAGGAAGCACAGGCGCTTGGGCTGGTGGTCTGGCGCGATGCTGCGGGCAACCTTTATGCGCGGATGGCAGGGACGGGTGCGGATCCGGTGCCGCTTTATGTAGGCTCGCATCTCGATACGGTGGGGGAAGGCGGGGCCTATGACGGACAGGCCGGGGTGGTTGGTGCCCTGGCGCTGATGGCGGCGCTGCGTGATGCGGCGGTCGTGCCGCCGATGGATATCGTGCTGATCGTGACCCGCGCCGAGGAAAGCGTATGGTTCCCGGTTTCCTATATCGGTTCGCGTGCCGCGACGGGGCGCCTTGTGGCGGAAGACCTGGCCGCCCTGCGCAATGACAATGGACGCAGCCTTGCCGATCATATGCGCGATCAGGGCTATGATCCGGATGCGGTGCTGGCCTTTTCCCCGCCGGATCCCGCCCGTTTCCTGGAATTTCACATCGAACAGGGCCCGGTGCTGCATGCAGCGCGGGAGCCCTATGCCATCGTGACCGCAATCCGGGGCGCGTTGCGATACCGCCAGGCGCGGATTTCCGGCATCTGGGCCCATTCGGGCGGAGCGCCGCGCGACAACCGGGCCGATTGCGTCATGGCCTTTGCCGACCTTGCCATGGCAATGGACCGTTTCTGGGGTGATCTTCTGGCCGGGGGCGGGGATCTGACCGTCACTTTCGGGCGCGTCGACGCCGCAGGTGGGCAGCATGCGCTGGCAAAGGTGCCGGGCGTACTGGATTTCTGTCTCGACCTGCGATCCGCCGAGGTGACAACGCTTGAACAGGCAGATGCGCGACTGAAAGCGGAAATCGCCAGGATTGAGGCCGAACGCCCCGGGATCCGTTTTGATCTGGGGGTGCAGAGTCGCAGCCAGCCTGCAAAACTTTCCCCCACCATGGTGGATTTCATAGCACGGGGGGCGGCGCAGCTTGGCGATGAACCGCGCCGGATGCGGTCGGGCGGCGGCCATGATGCGGCGGCCTTCGCTACTGCGGGATGGGACAGCGTGATGGTTTTCATCCGCAATTGGGATGGCAGCCATAACCCCGATGAGGGGATGGATATTGCCGATCTTTCCCGTGCTGTTTCCGCCCTTTTCACGGCAGTTACGGGCGAAGGGGCCTGACCCTCTGGTCAGGCTTGCGCTGTCGCCATTGGCAGGTTTTCGTGCCAGCCATGTTGTGCGGCGCGTTCGAGACAGGCTTCCATCGTTTCCATCGCGCCATAGGTTGCCACCTGCCGCAAGGAGGTCGCTGCCGCCGCATGGGCATGGGCAAGGCAATCCGCAAGCACCTTGCCGCGATGCAGCCCGCAAAAGAAACCTGCGGCAAAGGCGTCACCCGCGCCATTACTGCCGGCGATCTCGTTTGCAGGAACATCCACTGACGGATGGGTATGGACTGCCCCCCCCCGTTCAATTGCAATCGCACCGCCGGGAAAATGCACAACGACCAACCCGATCGTGCCAAGATCAAGGGCTTTTCGCGCTGCCGCGATGACATCGGGCAAGGAGGTCACCCCATCCCGCAGGGTGGGCAAATCGGCCAGTGCGCCGATTTCATAATCGTTGACCACCAGATAATCAAGGTATTCCAGACAGGGCAACATGATGCGGCGCAGATCGTCCCGCGGGATGCTCATGACCTCCATGTTGGTCTTCAGCCCCTGCGCCCGGGCCTTTTTCAGGACCGTTACCCAGCCATTTGGATCACCCTGCCATGGCGCGTCCAGAAACTTGTGCGTTCCCGGCAGGCCCAGATGCAGCATCCAGGCCGTGCAGCCAGTGAAATCGAAATGATCCGGGGTCATCCCATCGCTGGAAACAGCCTCGAACAGGTGGGTCCGCTTGCCATTTTCAAGCGAGGTGAAAGCCAGTGTCCGATGGGTCCTGAGCACCGGGTCCACGGTAAAGCGCGCAGTCCCGATACCATGTTCACGTGCGATTTCGAAAAGAAGCCTGCCGTCCGGATCATCGCCGCAATACCCAATCCCCTCCACCGGGATTTCCGGTGCGAGGCGACGGATATCCACCGCAAAATTGCAACCTGACCCACCGCCCGATACCTCCCCGGACAGGATCCGGTTGGAGGTTTCTTCGGCAGGCCAGCAGGCCACCTTCATGTTGTAGTCGACGCACCATGTTCCGGCGGTGATGAAGCCTGTGCGGTTTTGCGGCATAACCTGGCTCTTAAAATCGTTTCATGTCACCTGATTGGCACCAGTCCCGTCAGGCGGCTTGTTTCAGCACGGCTTCGGTCAGTTGCAGATCTTCCTCCAGCGGACGGATGGGTTTGATCTTTCTGTCCTGAAGGCTGCCATGATAGGCGCGTACGGCTTCTTCCGAGCTGATTTCCCGCGCTGCGACGGCGCGCATCATCTCGACCATCGCCCTGGGGTCATCGGCCAGATTGATCTTGCGTCCGAAAAGTGCGACCCGCGCGCCATAACGTTCGATCTGGGCAATCAGCTCCAGACAATCGCGTGTGGTCCCCGCGCCTCCGCCCAGAATGCCGACCGTCATCGACGTGTCATAGCTTGCCAGTTCCTCCAGCGCGGCGGGGCCGTTATAAGCCATTTTCAAAAATTCCGGCCGTTCCGCTTTTGAAATTCCGGCCATGCTGCGCATGATTGCATCATTGACATAGCCGGGGATATCTTCTGCCGCGAGCCCGCAATCGACATTCGGATTGAACACTTCGAGGAAATAGCGGAAGTCATTGGCTTGGGCGTCCGCACGAAAATCCGCGAAATGATCAAGCGAGGCGTAATCCCAATCGATATTGTTGTTGAACGTGATGGAATAGAGCCCCAGATCACAACCCAGTCGCCGGGCCACAGAAAGATCTGCCGTGCGGAACGGGCGCGAGGGGTGGGAGACGTAATCCGCCCCACGGAATACCCAGATATCAGTGGTGTCATTGGCACGGATTGCGGGTGTGACGCGGCTTGTCGTATAGATGCCGCGTTCGTTGAGAACCTCAAGATTGGATATCGAGGTCAGCATGATATCGACGATATCCTGTTCCACGATGCCTTGCACCTGATCAAGAAATTCCGACCGCGTGCGAAACCGGTTGGTGCTGCCATCGGCGTTGCGATGCGGGCCGCAGGATTTGATTGATGGTCCCATATCGCCATCCTTGGCATCGGCGATGATGAAATCACCGGGCTTGTAGGATCCGCCGCGGATCCTTCCGAGCTTTTCGTCCAGTCTGAGCATCAGTTTATCCTTGCAGTTTGAGTTTCAAAGCGCGTTTTCCTGAACCGGGGGCTCCAGCGCCCCCGTCATGATTGCCACCGCATCCGACATGGAAATATCCCCGGGCCGGACCTGTGCGATGCGCCGGCCAAGGCGGTGGATATGAACCCGATCAGCAATGTCGAAGACCTGTGGCATGTTGTGGCTGATCAGAACGATGGAAATGCCGCGATCACGCACGTCGCGGATAAGGTCCAGCACCTTAGCGCTTTCCTTGACCCCCAGTGCTGCGGTTGGTTCGTCAAGCATTACCACCTTGGAACCAAAGGCGCAGGCACGCGCCACCGCGACGCCCTGTCGCTGACCGCCCGAAAGGGTTTCGACCACCTGATCGATATTCTGGATCGTCATCAAGCCCAGATCGGAAAGATGCTTGCGTGCCTCTTCGCGCATCCGTGCCCGATCAAGGCTGCGCAGAACCCTTCCGCGCAGGCCCGGCCTGCGATATTCCCGGCCGAGGAACAGATTGTCCACGATGGTCAGCGATGGCGCCATGGCCAGCGTCTGGAACACCGTTTCGATTCCACGATTGCGGGCGTCCATCGGGTTGCGGAACTGGACTTCCTCCCCATTCAGCCAGATTTTCCCGGCATCGGGACGCAATGCACCGACCAGTGCCGAGATCATTGTGGATTTTCCCGCACCATTGTCGCCGATCACGGCAAGAATTTCGTTCGGGTAGAGATCGAAATCGCCGTTTTCAATCGCCACGACCCGTCCAAAGGCCTTGCGCAACCCCCGCGCGGCAAGGATCTGCCCGTCATCCGGGCGGCTCGGGGCGGCTTTTCCAGACGTCAATTGGAAATCCTCCGCAGCCATTGGTCGATCGAGACCGCGATGATGATGAGAAAACCGATCGTGAATTCCTGCCAGAGCACATCCAGACCGGCCAGCGCCAGCCCGTTACGAAAGAACCCCACGATCAGCGCGCCGATCAACGTGCCTGCAATGGAACCACGCCCGCCAAAAAGGCTTGTTCCGCCGATCACCACGGCGGTGATGCTGTCCAGATTGGCAGTACCCATGCCCAAGGGGCTGACCGCGCCAACCCGCCCGATCAACAGCCATCCGGCAAAGCCGCAGATCAGCCCGGCGATCAGGTAGACGCCAAACAGGACCTTTGTCGTGTTGATCCCCGAAAGACGTGCTGCATTGGGGTCGTCCCCCACGGCATAGACATGACGGCCAAAGGCGGTCCGGTTCAGCATGTACCACAGAAAGGCGGCAAGGATCAGCATCAGCAGCGACCCGATCGTTAGCCGTGCCGCACCAAATTGCAATGCTGTTCCCGTCCATTGCAGGATTGGCGCCACTGCCTCGATTTCCTGCTGGCGGATCGTCTGGCCACGCGACCAGAGCTGTACCAGGGCGTTGAACACGCTCCATGTGCCCAGGGTGACGATAAAGGGTGGCAGGCGGATCAGTGTGACGAACAACCCGTTCAATGCCCCGCAAAGCGTGCCGACCCCCATGCCAAGCAACAGCGCAAGGCCAGGGGGCAGACCCGTGTCCAGGGCCAGCCGGCCCATGGCGATGGAACTCAGGACCAGGATCGCACCAACCGAAAGGTCGATCCCCGCCGTCAGGATCACCAGCGTTTGTGCCAGCGCTATGACCCCGATGATCGTGACCTGTTGCAAGACCAGCGACAGGTTGAACGGGTGAAAGAAACGTTCCCCCACCACAACGGAAAATACCAGAATACCAAGCAACAACACTCCCAGCGGAATGATCGTGGGATTGCTGTGCAGGCGGTTTATTATCCGCCGTCCCAATGTGTCATTCAGACTGTTGAATTGTGGAAGCTCCTGGCCGGACATGTTCCCTCCCGAGTTGCAGAAGCAAGGCCCGCATGGCCCCTTTGGGGTGCGATGCGGGCCGCAGGATTATCCCCAACACATCGTCAGGGCTTCCTCGCTCGAAATGGATTCAAGACCGTCGACCGGTTTGTCCGTTACCAGTTTTACCCCGGTATTGAAGAAATCCAGCCCCTCGCTGGGCGCGGGTACAGTGCCGTTCCTGGCATATTCGACCACGGCCTCAACCCCGAGCGAGGCCATCAGCAGCGGGAATTGCATCGATGTCGCCCCAATCACCCCGTCCTTGACATTGGCCACACCGGGGCAACCACCATCGACGGAAGTGACCAGCACGCTGCCATCGTCCTTGCCTGCGGCCTTCAGTGCTTCCCAGGCCCCGGCCGCGGTGGGTTCGTTGATGGTATAGACGACGTTGATGTCGTAGTCCTTTTGCAGCAGCGTCTCCATCCCGGTACGTCCGCCTGCTTCGGACCCCTGGCCCATTTCATGTCCTACGATGCGGGGGTCGTCCTCATCATCGCGGCGGGACGGATCCTTGATGTCGATCCCAAAACCATCCATGAAACCCTGATCGCGGGCCACATCCACCGTAGGCTGGTTTTCAAGCGCATCGATAAAGGCAACCTTCGCCGATTGCGCGGCTTCCTCACCCAATGTCTTGCGTGCCCATTCGCCAATCATTTGCCCGGCAAAGAAATTATCGGTTGCGAATGTCGCATCGGCGGCTTCCAGTGGCTCCAGCGGCGTGTCGAGTGCGATCACGAGGATTCCGGCATCACGCGCCTTCTGAACCGTCGGGACAATCGCCTTGGTATCGCTGGCCAGAAGCAGGATACCCTTGGCCCCGGCCGAAATCAGGTTCTCGATCGCGGTGATCTGGGTATCGTTATCGCCATCGTATTTGCCCGCGAAGGCCTGCAGGTTGACGCCCAGTTCCTCGGCTTTTTCTGCTGCGCCTTCGCGCATCTTGACGAAAAACGGGTTGGTATCCGTCTTGGTGATCAGGCCGATCAGGATTTCCTCATCCTGGGCTTGCGTTGTTGTTGTCGCCGCAAGAAGCGCTGCTGCGGAAACCACTGGTGTGAGCCAGTTGCTTTTCATTTTTCTTCCTCCCTGATTGTGCATCTCCTCAAAATGCCCCCAGAGGGTGCGAAGGAGATATTCTTTTGTCAAGAATAATCATTCTTGGGGTATACTTTTGAAAAATTATATACAAAAGATTGTTGGAAAACTGAAAACAGGGCCAACGGATCCATGACGGCATTCCCCCGAAACCCGATCTTCCACCTGCTTAGTCGTGGTGCGGCGCGTACCGGCAAGGAAATTGAGGCAGTGACAGGCGAATCGCGCGTCACCGTCACGCAGAAAATTGCAACGTTGATGGAGGCCGGGCTGATCGTGATACATGGTCATGCGGCTTCGGATGGCGGGAGGCGGGCGCGTACCTATACGATCAACCCGCACCACCGTAACCTGATCGGCATCGATATCGGGGAAAAGATGGCCCGGATCTGCCTTTTTGACCTGTCCTACGGGTTTCTGGACGAAAGGCTGCTTTCGCTTGATCTGCGTGCCGATCCGGAAATTGCACTGACCGCACTGGAAGATCATGCGCGCGATCTGATCCAAAGTCCTGCCGCAACTGCGCCCGTTGTGGCCTGTGGCATCGGTTTCCCCGCGCCGGTGGATCAACGCCTTGGCCGTGTTGCCGCACCTTCCGTTATGTATGGCTGGGAGGGGCTTGATCTGCGCCGGGCGCTGCGGGAAAGGTTGGGCTTGCCGGTTGCAATCGACAATGACGTGAACCTGATGTGTCTTGCCGAATACCGGCTGCACAGGAACGACTGCCGAACCTTTGTGTTTATCAAGGCCGGCACGGGCATTGGCTGTGGTATCATAAATGAAGGCCATCTGTTGCGCGGCGCCTTCGGTGCGTCGGGTGATATCGGGCATATCCAGCATACCGAGCCGCCGATCAGCCTGTGTCGTTGTGGCAAGGAGGGTTGCGTCGAATCGCAGGCAGCGGGCTGGGCTATCGCGCGGGATCTGACGGCGCTGGGCCTGCCGGCCAATGATGCGCGCGATGTCATGGCGTTGTATCATCGGGCGGAGCCGGAATGCCTCAAGGCGATAAACCGCAGCAGCCGCGCCATTGGGACCGTGGCCGCCGATCTGGTTGCGATCCTGAATCCCGATATGATCGTACTGGGGGGGCAACTGGCAATATCGGGTGAGGCGATGCTGGCCGGGATCCGGGAACGGATCTATCGAAAATGCCTTCCGCTCGCCACGGAACGGCTTCAGATCCGGACGGGCAGTCTTGACGAACGCCTTGGGGCAACGGGGGCGGCGATGCTGGCAATGGAGCATGCGATGCAGTAACCCCGCCCGTCCGGGGGGCAGCAGCGCCTGCTTTCAATACCCCAGCGCGCAGCCATCCTTGCGCGGGTCGGAACCACCTTCCAGAAGCCCGTCTTCATGTATCAGGATTGCCTGACTGCCGCCCAATGGCACGGCGGGGATGACGACCTCATGGCCACGTTCGGCAAGATCGGCGCGGATTGCGTCGTCATAGCCGCGTTCAACCTCCAGCCCGTTATCGCCGAAGAATGAACGTGGCAGGTCCATCGCCTCCTGCGGGGAAAGGCCAAAATCCACCACATTCGACACGAAACGCACATGGCCCGTGGGCTGATAGGATCCACCCATCACGCCGAAGGGCATCGTTACCCGCCCGGCCTCGGCCAACATCCCCGGGATGATCGTATGCATGGGGCGCTTGCCGCCTCCGGCTTCGTTCGGATGGCCCTCCGACAGGGTGAAACCGGCCCCGCGATTCTGGAAGTTGATCCCGAATTTATCCGATGCGAGGCAGGCGCCAAAGCTGTGATAGACCGAATAGATCAACGAAACGGCCACCCTGTCACGGTCGACCACGGTGATATAAATCGTGTCCTTGTGAACCGCTTCGGTCAGTGGCGCGGGGGCGGCCATGGCGCGTTTGGGATCAATCAATGCGGCAAGCCGGGCTGCCGTTTCATCACTGATCATATGGTCAAGCCGTGTCGTCAGCGCCGGGTCGGCAATGAAACGATTGCGTGCGTCATAGGCGAGTTTCGTTGCTTCCGCCTCGATATGGATCCGGTCTGCGCTGCACGGATCCATTCCGGCAATATCGAAATGGCCAAGGATCTTGAGCAGCAGGATCGCCGTTGCCCCCTGGCCATTCGGGGGATGTTCCAGAAGATCCACCCCCTTGTATCCCCCCTGGATTGGATCGGTGTAATCACAGGCGGTTGCGGCGAAATCGTCCATGCTATGTGTGCCGCCAAGGGCCCGAAGCGAGGTGACCATATCTTCGGCCACCTCGCCCTCGTAAAAGGCGCAGCGACCCTGCCGGGCGATCCGGCGCAGCACTTCGGCCTGACCCGGGGCGCGGAACATCTGCCCCAGTGTAGGCGGTTTGCCGTTATGCAGAAAGATCTCACGCGCGCGGCCCTGCAAATGGTCGGCGGCCTCCGCCCAATCGCTGGCAACACGGGGGGCGACCGGCACGCCTTCTTCGGCATAACGGATTGCGGGGGCGAGGCTGTCCGCGATACCCAGCTTGCCGTGATCGGCCGAAAGCCTGCAAAAGGCATCGATCGCACCGGGGATTGTCACGGATTCGGGCGCATAAAGCGGCATGGCGGTCAGACCCCGCGCGCGCAGTTTCGCGGCATCAAGCCCCATTGGCGCGCGCCCCGAACCGTTCAGCGCATGCACGTCTTCCGATCCGGGCAGCTTGAACAATACGAAACAATCACCGCCGATCCCTGTCATCTGCGGTTCACAGATCCCCAGCAGGACCGCCCCCGCAATTGCGGCATCGACGGCATTTCCGCCTGCCTTCAGGATCTCGATCGCCGCCCCCGCCGCCAGCGGGTGTGAGGTCGCGCAGATCCCGTTGGCCGCATATACCCCGGACCGCCCCGGCAATTGAAAATCGCGCATCCCATCCCTCCTTGTTCTGTCGGGAGGCTAGAGATGCCCCGGCAGGAAGCCAAGAGGGGAAGATCAGATGTCATTTTTCCCCGGGGGCAGGCGGCCCGTTGGCCTTGCTTGATGCCGCAGGTTCATCGGGTTACACCGGCCCCGGGCCCGAAACCCCGCAATATGGGAATGCAAGACATGCCGATCCTCCTTTCCACCGATATGCCGGGCTTTGAGGATGCCTTTACAGCGCTTCTTTCTGCCAAGCGGGAGGATGCACCGGATGTCGATGCGGCTGTTGCGGCAATCATCGGGGATATCCGGGCACGCGGTGATGCAGCCCTGCGCGAATTGACGGCCCGGTTTGACCAGCTTGAATTGCCTGACGGGTTTGCCTTTTCCGCGGCCGAGATCGAGGCCGAGATTGCCTGCGTCGCCCCTGAGGACCGTGCCGCGCTGGAACTTGCCGCCGAACGGATCCGCGCCTATCACATGCGTCAGCTTCCGGAAGATGCGATGTGGCAGGATGAATGCGGCGCCCGTCTTGGCTGGCGATGGAGCCCGGTATCCGCAGCGGGGCTTTATGTGCCGGGGGGGCTGGCCTCCTATCCTTCTTCGGTGCTGATGAATGCGATCCCGGCCCGCGTGGCGGGGGTGGAGCGGCTGGTGATCTGCTGCCCGACCCCTGGCGGCAAGGTCAATCCCCTGGTCCTGCTGGCGGCGAAACTTTCAGGGGTGGAGGAGATTTATCGCATCGGTGGGGCGCAGGCCATCGCGGCCATGGCCTATGGCACCGAAACAATCGCCGCGGTGGACAAGATCACCGGGCCCGGCAATGCCTATGTTGCTGCTGCAAAGCGCCGGGTTTTCGGCCGTGTCGGGATTGACATGATTGCAGGACCTTCCGAGATCCTGGTGATTGCAGATGCCGATAATGACCCCGACTGGATTGCGCTGGATCTGCTTAGCCAGGCCGAACATGACGAAAGCGCGCAATCCATCCTGATTACCCCCGATACCGATTTTGCCCAGACAGTTATCGCGGCGGTGGAAAAGCGGCTGGAGACCCTGGAACGGCGCGACATTGCCGGTGCAAGCTGGCGTAATTATGGTGCGGTCATCGTCTCACGCGATCTGCAAGAGGCGGCGGCCCTTTCGAACCGCGTTGCGCCCGAACATCTGGAACTTTGTACCGCCGACCCGGAGGGGCTGAGCAACCATATCACCCATGCCGGCGCGATTTTTCTGGGCCAATGGACGCCGGAGGCGATCGGTGACTATATCGGCGGGCCGAACCATGTGTTGCCTACGGCGCGTTCCGCGCGGTTTTCCTCGGGTCTTTCGGTCATGGATTTTCTTAAACGCACGACCCTTGCCCGTATGACCCCCGAAGCCTTGAGTGCCATTGGCCCGGCAGCGGAACGGCTGGCCATTTCCGAAAGCCTGCAAGCCCATGGGCTCAGCGTGCGGGCCCGTCTCAAGGGGTTGAATCGTTAACGCCCTTTGGCGCCGTTCCCGGAAATTCCGGGGGGAGGAGATCGCTGCCCGACGCGCCACTGGAAACTACCCTCGAATTCGCCTATGTCCCCATGCGGGCAGGTGCCGTGAGTTGGAAGGACGGAAGATGGCGAAGATCACCTATGTTGAATATGGCGGCACGGAACATGTCGTTGAGGTCGCGAACGGGCTGACCGTGATGGAAGGCGCACGCGACAATGGCATCCCGGGGATCGAGGCCGATTGCGGTGGTGCCTGTGCCTGTTCGACCTGCCATGTCTATGTCGATACGGATTGGGTGGATCGCCTGCCCGAAAAGGATCCGATGGAACAGGATATGCTTGATTTTGCATGGGAGCCGGATCCGGAGCGGTCGCGGCTGACATGCCAGTTGAAGGTCAGCGATCAACTGGATGGGCTTCGGGTGCAGATGCCGGAAAAACAGATCTGACACACCCTGACGGACGGGACCTTGTTGGCAGGCGGCCCCGTTGTACCTACAGGAGTCCGTAACGGGCAAGCGGCGTATAATGGGGCGCCGTACCTTGGGGCTGGGAACGAAACAGCACGAATTCCTGAACCGGAAAGGGATCGGTACTGAAATCGCCCGCCCCGGCGACCAAGGTTTCGAGTCGCGTGGATTCCGGCGGATGTGTGGGGGGAAACCGGCCCAGCGTGATATGAGGCAGGAAGCGGCGCTTTTCCGGGGCCGCACCCACGCGGTGAAGGGCCGTTTCTAGTTTCGATTGCAGTGCCAGAAGCGGTGGACAGGGCGCAAGACCAGCCCAGAGATTGCGCGGGCGGGATTTGCCAAACAATCCCATCCCCTGAGGCGCCAGCGTAAATCCCGGCATGGCGAGGGCATCGGCCGCCTCATGGCTGGCCTCCAGAAGGTCCGGGGGCGTTTCGCCCAGAAAGACCAGGGTCAGATGCAGATCTTCGGGATCAACATGGTGTGGAAGCCGCAGGCGGTGTTGTTCGATGGCAAGGCGGTTGCGCAGCCAGGGGGGCAGCTCAATGCCGAAAAAGACCCGCCAGCCCGTATTGCGTCCCTTGCGTGCCATTGTTCCCCCTTCGGATCCGGCCTGCATGGCCGGCTTTTTGTGGCGTTCCTCGCGGATGGTCCTCTCTGGATGGATCGGTTGGGGTCGTCAAGAGGCGAAAAATTCCGGTATTGCCGGTGTTTTATTGCCTTTTGGGACCATTCGGGCGACAATGCGAAGCGAGCAATGCTTGAACTTTTCAGGGATTGGCTTAGGTAAGGCGGGCCGGGGGATGTGCCCCGCCGTTTCGATGATTGAATTTCCCGATGATCCATTACAGCCTCAAATGCGCCGAAGGTCATGGCTTCGAAAGCTGGTTTCGATCCGCTTCGGCTTTTGACAGCCTGGTCGCTGCGGGGCAGGTTGTCTGCCCAAGCTGCGGATCGACCCGGGTGGAAAAGGCGCCGATGGCCCCGGCCCTGTCCTCCGGGCAGGAAGCGGACGGGACAAGGCAGCCGGAAGCCGCATTGAACAGCCCGACGGATCCGCGCGCCGAAGCCCTTGCTGCACTGCGTCGCGAGGTTGAAAAGAATTCCGAATATGTGGGCGGGAGTTTTGCCTATGAGGCACGGGCCATGCATTCGGGTGAAAAACCGGAACGTTCAATCCATGGTGAGGCCCGGGCGGATGAAGCGCGCGCCTTGCTGGAAGATGGCGTCCCCATCCTTCCGTTGCCTTTCATGCCGGGCCGCAAGTTGAATTGAATATAGCCGACGGAAGCAAATTTGCGCAGCATCCGCGTTACAAGATGGAAATAGCGATGTGACCGGATCAAAATCCGGTCGCTTCGCTATATTATTTGGCGATCGTTTCGTCCTTGACGAACATGTTGCCCCATGCGCGATCAATCAGGTTGGGGCTCATCTGATAGGGGATGTTTTCGTAGTCACAGACCGCGATCATCTGCTCGATCAGGAATTTCGGCATGTAATTGGCGTAATTGTTTTCGATTGTCGGGAATTTTACCTTCATCAGATGGATAAGCGCGGCTTCGTCGAGCGGTATTTTCTTGGCCCGGGCGACCGTGGCAAAGATCTTCAGAAAGCTTTCCTGATCCGGCCCGTCGACCTTGATCTTGAAGAAGATGCGTCGCAATGCGGCGCCGTCGAAAATCTCATTGGGGTGGAAGTTGGTGGAAAAGATAACCAGGGTGTCAAAGGGGACCGTGAATTTTTCCCCCGATTGCAGTGCCAGGATGTCGCGGCTTTCCTCCAGCGGCACAATCCAGCGGTTGACAAGGTTTTGCGGCGGTTCGGCCTGACGGCCAAGATCGTCCACGATGAAGATCCCGCCGGTGGATTTCAATTGCAGCGGCGCTTGGTAGGTGCGCGCGGTGGCGTTGTATTTCAGATCGAGCATATCCAGGGTCAACTCGCCCCCCGTAACGACCGTGGGACGGTCGCAATGGACATAGCGATTGTCGAAACGGTTGGAGGTGCGGCGCAATGAATTTGGGTCGTCCACGGCCTCCTCGGCGGCGGAATGTACGATGGGATCATAGACGGTAATGACCTGCCCCCCATATTCCAGCGCCCGGGGAACATATATCCTGTCGCCCATTGCGTCGCGTATTCCATTGGAAATACTTGATTTTCCGTTCCCTGGGGGTCCGTACATCAGAATGGAACGGCCGGAGGTTACGGCGGGGCCAAGATTGCCCAGAAGATCGTGAGGCAGGATCAGATGGCCCATTGCCGTCGTAAGCTGTTCGCGGGTCAGGCGGATATTGCGAACCGACTGGCGTTTCACCTGGATGTTATAGGCCGTCAGCGGGACCGGCATCGCGCCATAATATTCCGATTGACCGAGAGCATCGAGAGCACGGGCCTTGCCGCCCTCGGTAAGCTGAAACCCCATCTCATTGCCGGAAGTGGCATGGAGCGTGCCCGTGGCCTCGACCAAATGTTGCTGGCGGGACATGTCGATCAGTTCCTGCACCAATGGCACCGGGATGCAGACGGCACGCGACAGCGCGGAAACAAGATCAAGATTGGTGCGGAACATCGTTTTCAGCAGGATATCGCGCATCATCACTTGCGACAGCCCGACATCGGCAAGCGAACGCGGTGCAGGTGGGGCCAATACATTGGGTGCGGGTGTCTGGACATTCATCAGGCGATTCTCCTCGGATCCGGCAATAAGCTGCCCCAAAAGGGGCTGCCATTTGCTTAATCGCCGCGAAAATTACGGCAGGACCGCGAAGAGAAAAGGGAAATTGAGAATCCCGATCAGTGCGAAACCCATTGGAAAATCGCTGCGAAAGGGAAAACCGGGCTGTTCCCAACCTTGCCAGGCGAAATGCCGTCGGATGGCGGGAACAAGGCCGAAAATCCGGTGGGCGATAAAAGCCCCAAGCAGGCAGGCGCAGGACAGCAGGAGCAGGAAACGTGGGTCGGTCTGGGCCAGAAACGGCGCCATGGCGGCGGCGAATTTCGCATCGCCCGCGCCGATCAACCCGCCCATGTTCAGGATAAACCCCGTTACCAGCACGACGATGCCCACCACCCAGCCCCAGCCCCAATGATCCAGGGGCAGGGCGAATGGGCCAATCAGCAGATAGACCCCCAGCAGGGCCAGCACCGACAGGTTCGGGATGCGCATGAATTTCATATCTGACCAGGCCACCCAAATGCCGATCGGCAGGGTGAAGGGCAAAACCCAAAGCGCAAGATCGTCACCTGCCATCGGGGTCAGTTCGTCACATTTCCGTCAAGCGCGGCAAGGGATCGGGCTGCCGCCTCGAAATGCTGTGGATGCGTATCCACCGCTTCCTGCAAAAGCCCCTTGCCGATACGCACATCGCCATGTTTGATCGCAGCCAGCGCCATGGTATGCAAAAGCTGCGCGCGCTCTGTCTGCGTCAACTGGATTACAGGCATGTCATATTTGCGCTGCGCGCCCCGTGCCAGAACAAGGTTGTTCTTGGCTGTGAAAAGCTTGGGGTCATAGGTCAGCGCATCAAGGAAAAGCCGCTCGGCCCCTTTGAAATCACCCCGTGTCAGTTTTGAATAACCCCAGTTATTATAAATACTTGCGGGCTTTGTCGTCATCCCGGCGGCAATTTCGTAAAAGCTGTCGGCCCTTTCCCAGCTCTTGTTGCTATCGGCAACCATTGCCTCCAGCTTGTAGCGCAGGAAGGTTTCATGCGTCGGCGGGATCTTGTTGAGCTCAGCCTCCGCCCGGGTCCATTCATTGGACCGGATCAGGGCATCGGCATATTCCACCCGGTCTTCGTTATTTGCGCCGGGCATTGAAAGGACCTGAAGCCAGACACCGGAGGCTTCGGCCGGTTTTTTTGCGCGGATCAGGGATTTGGCGAGCCCGCGCCTGAGATCAATCCGATCGGGATTTTCTGCGGCTGTCTTGCTGAAATAGGCAACGGCCTCATTGGGGTCCGCGACCGTCAGCATGATGTCGGAAAGATTGCTTTCATCAATGACATTGACAGATTTGATTGCCCTGTTGACCTCGGCATCCGAAGCTTTTTGGCATCCGGCAAGAATTGTCGCGCCAAGGCATAGCGCAAGAAGGGCGGGATGGCGCATTTCGCGTCCTTTTGTTGCTCGTTTCCGGCCCTGATACTAGAACTGCGACAGCAGGACATATTGCCCCTTGTCGCGCCGTACCAGCGAAAAAGCCGGATCCTCTGGGCGAGTATCGTACAGGACACTCTCGCTCCGCGCGATAGCGAGCTTCAGATTTTCACGAATTGAGTCCGATGAGCCACTATCGAGCGCATAGGCCTGACGAAACATGACCCGTGCCTCACCGATATGGCCCTGTTCCATCAGAACCACGCCCAGATTGTTGAGTGCGGGGACGGATCCCGGGTCAGCCTCCAGGGCGCGGCGCAGGATGCGTTCGGCCTGCCCTAGGCGCCCGAGTTTCAGGTTGGCGGACCCCAGCGCGGCAAGGACATCTGCCGTCATTCCCTGATCGGCGGCGGCACGCAGATAGGCGCGTAGGGCCAGTTCATGTTCCCCCGCCTCCATCAGGCGGTGCCCGACCAGCAGGCCATCGACACCCTGGGCGCGACTGTCGATCCCGGGCGCCCTGTTGCGTGCCATATTGGTGGAGGAAAGGTCGTTTTGAGCACAGGCCGTGAGGGCAAGTATCCCCGCAAGGAAAAACGGATGCCAGATTGTCATGCTCTGCCTGTCTGTTTTCGGCGGTTCAGCCCCCGCCGAGATGTTTTGCAATCCCGAATACCGAAGGTCCGATCAGGATGATCATCAGCGGCGGTACGGTAAAAAGCATTGTGCCGAGGGTCAGCTTGGTGGGCAAGGTATTTGCCTTTTCTTCGGCGCGCATTACCCGTTTATCGCGCATTTCCGCCGAATAGACCCGCAATGCTTCGGCAATCGAGGTGCCGAAAGTGGCCGATTGCACCAATGTCGTCACAAAGGAGGAAACATCCGGAATACCCACGCGTTCCGCCATATCCTTGAGAACCTGCACGCGTTCCTTCCCGGCCTTGACCTCATTCGCCACAATTTCAAATTCCTCCGCCAGCGCAGGGTAGCCTGCCCGGCTTTCCCTTGCGACGCGGATTATGGATTGGTCCAGCGACTGCCCGGCTTCGACACAGACCAGCATCATGTCCAGCGCGTCGGGAAAACCCCGGACAATTTCCTCTTCCCGTGTCTGTATGCGCCTTTGTATCCAGTATTGCGGCAGGTAATAGCCCACTGCACCCGGTCCGATGGTGGAAAGGACCATGGTTTGTGTCGAAACCTCGCCCTGCGATTGCAGAACAAGCGTATAGAGCACCCCGATGGCCAGAAGCCCGACACCAAGGACCAGTTGCGAGAAATGAAAGAGCCGTACCGCATTCTTGTCACGATACCCCGCGCGCAGCAGTTTCAGGCGTGAGGCGGAAAGTTCCTCGGCCGTTTTCGGTTCCAGGAAGGTGGAATATTTTTCAAGCTTGTCCGCTCCTCTTGCCCCGGCACCCCCGGCGCGCAATTCCTGCGCGGTTTTCGGGTCATGTTTGACACGCTGTTCGCGAAGCTGGGCATAGCGGTCTGGCCGTTTTTTCAGCAGTGCGGGCAGGGTGGCAAGGATCAGCAGAAAGCCAAGCGCCAACAGCGCCAGAAACGGCCCCATCGGGCCGAATGTTTCCGTCAGGATCGTGTTCAGTCGGGTCGCGATTTCCATGGCGGGCCTCACACCTTGATATTGACCATCATCTTCATGAAGATGACATTGATGATGAGAAAGACCCCGACGACCAGCGCGGCAGGGATGAAGGCTGCGGTTTCCCGGACCTCATCGTAATAATTGGGCTGGATCACGCTGATCATGATCAGCGCCCCGATCGGAAAGGCCGACAGGAACATGCCGGACCATTTTGCCTCCGCCGTGATGGCGCGGACGCGGCGGAAAAGCTTGAACCGCGCACGGATGACCTTGGCCAGACCATCCAGGATTTCTGCCAGATTGCCACCCGATGTCTGCTGGATCGTGACTGCCACCGCCAGAAACCGCAGGTCCTGGTTGTCCATTCGTTCCGCAAATTCCTTCAGGCTTTCCGCGATATCGCGGCCATAGGCGGCTTCATCGGCGATAATGCCAAATTCGGATCCGAGCGGATCGGCCACTTCCTTTGCAACCGACTGGACGGCGGAGGAAAACGGGTTTCCGACACGCAGGCTGCGGACCATCAGTTCCACCGCGTCGGGAAGCTGTTCGGCCATCAGGTCCATACGTTTCTTGGCCTTGCGGGCAACCCAGACATAGACCCCGCCAACCCCCATTGCCAGGGCGATCAGGACACGCACGGCCAGATCGGCCGAAGTTCCGACCGTCAGCCCCAGGAAGGCAAAAACGGCAAGTCCCGCCATGATCATGATAAGCTGTTGTGGTGAAAAGGCGATATTGGCCTTTTGTGCCTTCGATGCCAGGATCGAATAAAGCGGGATACCACGAACCTTCAGGTGCTGTCCCATTTCCTTGCGGAGTTGTTCAAGGACCTGTTCCCGGCTTCCGGATTTCTCAAGAAGCTGCAGGCGGCGGCTGACGCGGTTGTTGAGGCTGATCGATTTGCCGAAAACCGTCAGATAGAGACCTTCGACAAGCACGATCACAGCGACGAAGATCAGGATATAGATAAGGGGGGCGGCGCTGATTTGCATTGCACTGATCCTCAGGTGATGGGTTCATAGATGGAGGCGGGCAGGTCAAAGCCCCATTGCCGGAAGCGTTCGGAATAATGGGACCGGACGCCGGTTGCATTGAAACGGCCGCTGATCTTGCCATCGGGGGAAACGCCCAGGCGTTCGTAGCGGAAGACCTCCTGCATCGAGATTACCTCCCCTTCCATGCCGGTGATTTCGGTGATTGAAGTCATGCGGCGGGAGCCGTCCTGCAAGCGGCTTGCCTGCACAATCAGATTGACGGCCGAGGCGATCTGGGATCGTACCGCCTTGAGCGGCATCTCGATCCCGGCCATGGCGACCATGTTTTCCAATCGGCTGATCCCGTCACGTGCGGAATTGGCGTGGATCGTGGTCATGGATCCGTCATGGCCGGTATTCATGGCCTGGAGCATGTCGATGACTTCCTCGCCCCGGGTTTCACCGACGATGATCCGGTCGGGGCGCATTCGCAATGCGTTTCGCAGGCAGTCGCGCTGGGTCACAGCACCCTTGCCTTCCACATTGGCCGGACGGCTTTCCATGCGGCCGACATGGACCTGCTGCAATTGCAGTTCGGCCGTGTCTTCGATGGTCAGCACCCGTTCGGAATGATCAATGAAGGAGGAAAGGGCGTTCAGCGTCGTGGTCTTCCCCGAACCCGTCCCACCTGAAACGATGATATTGAGCCGCGTGGAAACGGCAGCTTGCAGATAGGCGGCCATTTCTTCGGTGAAGGCGCCGAAATTTACCAGATCCTCGATTTTCAGCTTTTCTTTCTTGAATTTCCGGATCGAAACCAGGGAACCATCCACGGCCACGGGCGGCACCATGCAGTTGAAGCGCGATCCATCGGCCAGCCGCGCGTCGCAATAAGGGTTCGATTCGTCCACGCGGCGCCCCACGGCGGAAACAATCTTGTCGATGATCCGCAGCAGATGGCGTTCATCCTTGAAGGTGATATCGGTGAGTTGCAGCTTGCCCGCGCGTTCGATGAAAATCCGCTGGGGGCCGTTTACAAGGATATCGTTGACGGATTCATCTTTCAGCAGGGCTTCCAGCGGGCCGAGGCCCATCACCTCATCATAGAGTTCCTGATTGAGCGTGGCGCGGTCATCCTTGTTCAGCACGACGGACATGTCGTCCAGCGCTTCGGAAATGATTGCGGCGATTTCGGATTTCAGATTGGCCTCGGAGGCGGTTTCCAGTGCCGCCAGATTGAGGTTTTCAAGCAGACGCTTGTGAAGCTCGACCTTGAGTTCCATCAACCGGCCCTTGCGTTTTCTTTCCTTGTCGGCAGCGATGGATTCGGCTGCCGGACGCAGTGCCACCTTGGGGGCGGGGCGCATCATGGTGCCATCGGGTTCGCTGCCGTTGCCGGGCATCGGAGCGACGCCGGGCGGTTCGGGTGATGGGGCGTGCATGGGCCCGGGTTGTGGTTCGGCGGATTTCTTGTAACGCGAAAACATCTGTCATCCTTGGCAGCGGTATCAGGCTTTTGCCTCTGTGGTTTGATCGAGGTCGAAAAGGGACTTCGCAAGTTTTGCGATTTCCTTTCGCATGGTGTTCTTGGCTGCGCTTTCTGCCAGGGGCAGGCCATGATCATTGGCCTGGGTTACCTGGGCACCGCCATCGGGCAATTGCACCTCGATATCGATATCAAGGCTTTCGGCCATTCGCTTCACCCGGCTCTTGGCGGACAGATCGGTGAATTTCGGTGCGCGATTAAGGATATAACGCAGTTTTTCCGCAGGCAGCCCTTCGGATTTCAGCGCGCGCACCAGCCGCAGCGTGTTCTGAGCGGAACGCAGGTCAAGTTCCATCAACGCGAAATAGACATGCGCACGATTGAGGATGGTTTCCGTCCAGCCGGTGATGCTTGTCGGCATGTCGATCACGACGAAATCGAAATTGGCCTGGGCGATGTCGAGCAGATGATCCAGATCCTCCCCCGCCACGATATCGAGCGGCAGCATGTCAGGGGGTGCGGTAAAGACATGCAGCCTGTCATTGAAGGTCAGCATGGATTTCAGAAAGGATTCATTGTCGGTTGCAGCGGCATCCTGAAGGATTTCAATCACCGTTTCACGGCGGGGCAGATCCAGGTAGGTGGAAATCGCGCCGAACTGAAAATCCAGATCCAGCAGGCAAACGCGGGGCCCGTCGGCCCTGGTCACTGTCGCCAGTTCCCAGGCGAGATTGACCGCGAATGTGGATGCGCCAACCCCGCCCGACATGCCATGCACTGGCAAGATCACTGCGTTGCGGTCGCCCTTGGCACGAAATCCTGGCGTATTCACATGTTCTCCACCCGCCTGTTTCGGGGGCGGCTTGTGCATTCTGCCGATCGCCTCATGCAGGGCGTTTTTCGGCAGCGGATATGGAACGAAATCATCCGCCCCGAGGCGTAGCAACTGATGCAATGCGACCGGGCTGACCTCATGGGCGATCAGGACCACCTTCACGTCGCGGGTCTTGGCGTTTCGGATGATTTCGGAAATCTGCGCCGGGTTGGCACTGTCATTGCCATCCACCGCAATGGCCACGAATTCGAGTGCCCCGGCCTCTGGTTGTTGCAGGAATGTCAGGGCATCTTCGAAGGAAAGATCCCCCCAGCTTTCACCCAGTTCGGTTTCCATATCCTCAATCAGAAGATCGAAATTCTGAACATCGCGTGATATGGTACAGGCCCTGATCGGGGCTGGCTGGGGTTGCAGGTTCGCGATACTCGACATCATTGTCGCCTTTGAATAACCGGGCCTATTCCCGGCAGGCGTCCCCGGTTGTCGGGTCGGGCCTGCAAAGGGTGGCGCGGCGGCCGGATGGATGGCCAGCATTGTTTCCGTTGCATGTAAGGTGAGGGGGAATCGCGGCGATATTGGGGCCGAAACTTCGCCAATATTGAGGCATTTGGTGGGGTAAATGGTCGCCGTCAGGTGTGACGTGTCACGGTTCGGCATCCCAAGGCGGGGCTATCAAAATGAAAAGGGGGGCAACAGCCCCCCTTTGCCGCTTTTGCCGGGGGCCTTCAGCCCCCGGGGTTCACGTCGGTCTGAACCGTGGTGTTTCCGGGATGCGGCCGCCTTGCCAAATCAAGATATTCACGATGGATCACCGCGGCATATTTGCCATTGAGCACAGTTGGATGCCGGGCATGGAAGCCCGAAACCTCTGTCACTGTGCGGCGATTGCGTTCCTCCGGAGAGGCGGTTTGAATGACAGGGCGGGTTTCCCCGAAAGAAGCCATAGCCTCCAGCCTTGAACGGTTGATGCCCTGGCTGGCAAAGAAGCTTACGACCGCTTGTGCGCGCCGAAGGCCAAGGGCCTTGTTATAGGCATTACTGCCGACCAGATCGGTGTGGCCGTAAACGCGGAACCGCAATTCGGGGAATTGCCGGATCCAGTTGGCCTGTTCGGTAAGGGTACGGATGGCTTGCCCATCCAGCCGGGCGCTGTCAAAGGCGAAGGTGATGGTATCGGGTACTTCTTCCGAGAACCGTCTTGCCAGCACGGCCGTGTAGCTTTTCTGACCGGTCTGGATTTGTGAGTTATTCATCGTTGCATTGCCGAAATCGGCGGTAATGCCCCCGGCCTCACCACCCGCATCCGGGCCACAGGCGGTCAATGCGAACAGGAGGGAGGAAGATAGAATGGCTGCCTTGATCCGCATGGGCTTACTCCATCACATAGCCGTAGGAGCCGCCGAAATCCTGCCGGGCGACTTCGCCTGCGGCCCCACGCGGAGCGTCGGTGCCACCTACCTTGCCAAAGAGGAACATTTCCCGTTCCGATGGCAGGCGGATGCGATCGGTCGGAAGTGCCAGCGCCTCACCTCGGGTCGGGGTAACCAGATGTGGTGTGACAATGATGACAAGTTCGCTTTGTGCACGCTGGTATTCCATTGACCGGAAAAGCGACCCCAGCACCGGGATATCGCCCAGCCAGGGCACCTGACCTTTCAGGTTGCGAAAATCATCCTGCAACAGCCCGGCAATGGCAAAGCTTTCGCCGTCGCGCATTTCCACCGTGGTGGAGGTTTCGCGGCGTTTGAAAGCGTTGATGGCAAAACCGTTTGCCTCCAGCGATATCGTGGAATCAACCGAAGACACGGCAGCATTGATGGTGAGGTTAATATTGTCGCCATCCACGACCACGGGGGTAAAATTCAGTTCGACGCCGAAGGGTTTATATTCGATTGCAATACCCTCATCGCCGCTGTTCACGGGGATCGGGTATTCGCCCCCGGCCAGGAATTTGGCTTCCTGTCCCGAAAGGGCGGTCAGGTTCGGCTCCGCCAGGGTGCGGACGACGCCCTTGTTTTCAAGTGCTTCCAGAAGGACTGCAAGTTGCAGCGAACCGCTGGACCAACCGATATTCAGGGCGGAATTCGTATTGCCGCGCGGGGTGACCACCGGGTTGCCAAGCCCGTTTGCCCCATTGAGCCATGTTCCGGTTTCACCGCTGACACCAAGCCGTGTGCCGCCATTGATGGCCAGCGATGAGGACAGGTTTTTAGCCACTGAACGCTGCATTTCCGCAAAGCGAACCTTGAGCATGACCTGCTGCGTCCCGCCTACATTCATCAGGTTCGAGACACGGTCGGGGGCATAGCGATTGGCCAGATCCAGCGCCCGGTCAAGTTTGGCGGTGGAGGAAACAGTACCGGAAAGCACCAGCCCGTCATTGGCTGTGCGAACCTCGATCTGTTCGCCGGGGAGGATCTGGCGCAGGCGTTCCTTGAATTCGGCAATGTCGGGCGCGACATGTACATCCACATTGGAAATCAACCGCCCGTCAGCGCCAAGCAGGGTCATCGTCGTCCGTCCTGGTGCCTTGCCCAACACATAGATCGTCTTGTCGGAAAGGGTGGAGATATCCGCGATCCCGGGATTGGCGATGGACAGTTCCGCAAAGGGCGTATCGCTTTCGACCACAACGGCGCGGTTCATGGGAACATTCAAGGCTGCGGAGGGTGCACCAGACATCACACGCAGGTTCTGGGCCATTGTTATACTCGCCGTAGAGGAGAGTAAGGTAATGCCAAGCGTTATTGCCTGCAATAAAATGAAAATTTTCATAAAAACTGCCTTTCTGATCATGCCTCAGATCGGGCTTCCTGCCCGTTATTTTTTCGGAGATTGTCGTAAAATCAATTTTTTTGCAATAATCAAAAGCTTGCTGCACTTTCCTGATGAGGATAATTTGCAACAGATATCTTTCCGATCAAGAAATATTAATAGAAAGGCTACCCCTGATTGGCAGGGATAGCCCTCTTTTAAAAGGATCACCTCAATTTGTGCATGGAATTGGGATTTCCATAACATCGCCTCCACGGCGAGTTCTAACAGTACAAACCCGTTCCCGTTCGATACGCTGTGGCGCTGCCTTGGTGATGCCCAGCAATTCGCGGCTGTCCACCTCGATTCCGGCAAGCTGGGTCGTGTCACCCTGACCCACAAGGGAAAGCGCGATCCGTCCCGTTGCCTGTGCCTGTGCCAGCCGTGCGACCTGTTGGGGTGTTACCTCCACGGTCATGTTGCGCGCGAGCTTGGTTTCGGAACGATCGACATTTGCCTCCTGATCGACTGCGATGATCTTGACCGCACTTTCGATGAGCTGTGTGATTTCCCCCTTGCTGCCGGGCGTATTTCCCGTCCAGTAAAGATCGACGAAATCGCCCGGATAAACATGGCCTGAAATGCCCGACGTCCGGTCTACCTTGATTGTGAAGGCGCGCATGCCCTTTGCCAGCCTTGCAGTCAGGCCTGCTTCTTCACCCGGTGCGGTGATCTTGGAGGCCAGGACCAGTTCAGCGGCATCAAGCTGGCGGATCACATGTCGAAGCTTGAGGGCGTCGCCGGGGAATAGTTCTTCCTCCTTGGCAAAAGTGCCTTGCGGAAGGGCATTTTCGGGGAATGTCACGAGGCGCACATCTTCCTTGCGGATCGGGTCGCCATAGTTGAGCGGTTTGGTCACGATATAGGCCTTGACCAGATTGCCCAGTTTTGCCCGCGCCGCGCGTTCGCGCTGCAATTCGGTCTGTGCGGTGCCGACATAGCCCTGAACCATCCAGACCGCCGCACCTGCCAGGGCAAGTCCGACCGTAAGCACCAACCCGAAGATCATCCGCATTGTTCTAACCTCTCTTGTTCTTTGCTGCCGTGTTATTCCTCACCGACGGGGATGCTGGAAATACGATCAGCGATCCTTTGGGTCGTGCTGTCGGTTGAATAGAAAAAGGGGATCAGGAAAAGCATGCTAAGCCCCACGATGGCTGCGGTCAGGACGACCCAATCCACCGTCACTGCGCCACATTCGTCAGTCCAAAGTGTTTTCAGACGCTTCCCAATCATCCTTCGACCCTCAATTACGCATCGGTATGTTCTGGCAGGTATTGCAACCAACAGTTGCTTTTGGATTGTGGCAGAATTCTGGAACCGGATGGGTCAACCCGTGACATGGGGGGTGCATTCGATCAATTGGTCGCTGTTTCCGAAACAGGAACGGGCCGCATCATTGGATGCGGCCCGTGGTTCATGTATTGTGGATCTGTCTTAGCCGCCAACACCGACCGGTTGCGAGGCCACATCCGAACTGATCTGGGTGGCCAGGGTCCTGATGCCGCCACCAACGGTTGTCATCACGACCATGCCGAGGCCGACAATGGCCGCAGTCAGCACGACCCAGTCCACGGTTACGGCACCGGATTCATCCTTGGAGAATTTCTTGAACAGGTTTTTCAGTTTCATGTCATTTCCTTTCGAGACCTTGGTATTCGCATGTCCACGCCGTTCCCCGCATGTCTTTACCGGTTGCGGCATGGGGTTATTTCTGGCTTTCGAAAATGGCCCGATTAAGGCTCTGATATGGAATGTCCGTGCCATTCCCTTATGTGCGGAAACAAACTGGATTTAGCCGGGAAACGATGCTGGGTCCGGGGAAATGCCACAAACGGTGCTGTGTCTTTTCCGCCAGTTTCCCGGGCATTGGCCTTTCCGGGGGCCTCGTGGCACTGGTCCGACATGGTGTTTTCTGCAAGGAATATTGAAAAACGAACAAAGCAGGCAACAAGATGTCAGGCAGATTGTCCTTTTCAGGCGGGCTGATGCTTGCCGGGATTATCGTGACGATATCGGCAGGACAGCCGGCGCTGGCCGAGATATTGCCCCGGCAATCCGATTTTTCCGCGCGCCGTATCGGGCTGCCTAAGGGAGAGGGGCCCCGGATTACGGTGCAGATCGATCCGGAGGAACAGGCAAGGCGACTTGCCGTCCTTCCCCGTGTCGCACCCAAACCTGATATTCCACCTGAAACCTTGCAGGAAAACATCACCACCGTGCAATCCGACTACGGCTGGTATTGGGATCTTGTCCCCGCCGGCGCAAGGGATGTGGATCTGCCGGGTGCAGTTGCCGCCCTGTCCCAGGGGCCGGGCGGTGCCTCTGTTCGCGCGCCTCGCTTGCAGCATCTGCAGGAAATCGCCTTCAGCCATGGCAAGGAAATTCTCAGGGCGACATTGGGAACGAAGGTTTCGCCCGCCCTGGTGGTGGCCATGATCGGTGTCGAAAGTTCCGGCCGGGTCGATGCCGTTAGCCATGCCGGTGCGGAAGGGCTGATGCAGCTTATCCCGGCCACGGCGGCCCGTTTCGGTGTTGCCGATGCACAGGATCCGGCGCAGAATATTCGCGGCGGGGTTGCCTATCTGGACTGGCTGATGGGCGAATTTGATCACGATCCGCTGATGGTGGTTGCCGCCTATAATGCCGGGGAAGGTGCGGTGAAAGCCAATGGCGGTGTCCCGCCCTATGCCGAAACCCGCGACTATGTGCCCAAGGTGCTTGCCGCCTGGCAGGTAGCGCAGGGGCTTTGCCTTTCCGCGCCGGAACTGATCAGCGACCCTTGCGTTTTCAAGGTTATCTCATCGGGCTGATCTGTCCATGACCGATGGATGTCTGCCTGGGGGTGACGGGGGCGATCCTTTCCCTTGCGGGCGGTGTGTCAGACCGAAAACGCGTCTGCCCATTCCGGATGCCGGGTGCGCATGGCATTAATGAAAGGGCAAAGTGGTACGATACGAAATCCGTTGGCGCGCGCATCTGTGACCATGAATTCCACAAGGCGCAGGCCTGCACCTGTTCCGCGAAGCGCATCCGGCACGCCGGTGTGGTCCGCGATGATCAGCGTGGGGGAAGAGACGGAATAGGTGATTTCCGCCTCCGCGCCATTGGCGGCGAAAACATAGCGGCCTTTCGAGCCGCCATGTTCCTTGTGGATATCGGGCTTAGTTGACAAGTGTCGCCTCGGTGGCTGCGCGCAATTCTTCCTCGCTTACACCATCTGCCAGCTCGATCAGTTTCAAGCCGCCTTCGACAACATCCAGTACACCCAGATTGGTGATGATCCGGTCGACGACGCCCTTGCCCGTCAGGGGCAGGGTGCAGGCCTTCAGCAGTTTGGATTCACCTTTCTTGTTGGTGTGATCCATCACCACGACTACCCGGCCGACACCGGCCACCAGATCCATTGCGCCACCCATGCCCTTCACGAGCTTTCCGGGGATCATCCAGTTTGCCAGATCGCCGTTTTCAGCCACTTCCATCGCACCCAGAATTGCCGCCGCGATCTTGCCGCCACGGATCATGCCAAAGCTGGTGGCGCTGTCAAAATAGGAGGTACGCGACAATTCCGTAATGGTCTGCTTGCCGGCATTGATCAGATCGGCATCCTCTTCGCCCTCAAAGGGGAAAGGACCCATGCCCAGCATGCCGTTTTCCGATTGCAGCGTGATATCCTTGTCGCCGACATAATTGGCCACCAGTGTCGGGATGCCGATGCCAAGATTGACATACATGCCGTCTTCAAGTTCCTGTGCGGCCCGTTCGGCCATCTGGTTGCGGTCCCATGCCATGGCTCAGGCCTCCTCACGCTTGCGGGTCGTGCGCTGTTCGATACGCTTTTCATGTTCGCCCTGGATCAGGCGGTGGACATAGATGCCCGGAAGGTGGATCAGATCGGGGTTGATCGACCCGCGCGGCACGATTTCCTCGACCTCGGCAATGCAGACCTTGCCGCACATGGCAGCGGGCGGGTTGAAATTGCGTGCGGTCTTGCGGAAAAGCAGGTTGCCCGTGTCATCCGCCTTCCAAGCCTTGACGATGGCCAGGTCGGCGACAATGCCGCGTTCAAGGATATATTCCTGACCGTCGAATTCCTTGACCTCCTTGCCATCGGCGATCACCGTGCCGACGCCGGTCTTGGTGTAAAATCCGGGAATACCCGCACCTCCGGCGCGCATGCGTTCGGCAAGCGTCCCTTGCGGGTTGAATTCCAGTTCCAGTTCCCCCGCAAGATATTGCCGCATGAATTCGGCATTTTCCCCGACATAGGAGGAGATCATCTTCTTGACCTGCCGCGTCTCCAGCAGCACGCCCAGGCCAAACCCGTCAACGCCGGCATTATTGGAGGCGACGGTCAGATTCCGGGTTCCGGCCTCTTTGATCGCTGCAATCAGAAGTTCGGGAATGCCGCAAAGGCCAAAGCCGCCTGCCGCGATGGTCATGCCGTCGAAAAGCAGGCCATCCAGGGCAGCAGTCGCGTTCGGATAGATCTTTTTCATGGTTCTCCCCAGGAAATTTGACTGCCTGCGACTATTGGACGACAGGCGGATGGCTGTCAATCGCGCGGGGTTGGGGGCGCGGAACAAAACCCCCTATCGCCCGGGCGCAGGATATGGCATTGGGGGGGCATGCGGACGTGGCGGAACCGGTAGACGCTGCAGACTTTGACAATTGGAGTGCCCGGGCGGGAAACCCCCGGTGCAGAACCGCTCAAATTCGGGGAAAGCTCTGGGTCCTGGACCCGTGCCAATCCCGAGCCAAGCCCCTTCGGGGGAAGGTGTAGAGACTAGACGGGTGGCGCCTAAAGCCCCTTTCCCTGAGAAGGGGGCCATGGTGAAGGGATAGTCCAGACCACGAACGTCCGAAGCCCGCATGACGGGGAAAGGGCGGCGGCGAAAGCCGAAGTGGTACGAAAATCTGCTTCCCGTAAGGGAGTGCGGGTTCGATCCCCGCCGTCCGCACCACCATACCATATCGTGATCCCGAACGATCCTGGCATGACAAGTGCACTCTGGCTCGCGGCATGGGGCAGGATCGGGCCGATGAGGCTATTGGACAGGCAAGGCCAGGGCCCTATATTGCGGGTGGATGCAGGAAGGTTGATCAATGCCCAGTTATAGCAAGGACCCGCAGGCGGTTGCCCGTCTTTCCCCGGAACAATACCGGGTGACCCAGAAAAACGGAACGGAACGCCCCGGTACAGGGCCATATCTGTCGAACAAGGCGCCGGGGATCTATGTGGATATCGTGTCGGGGGAGCCGCTTTTCGCTTCGACGGACAAATATGAATCAGGGTGCGGCTGGCCCTCGTTTACCCGCCCGATAGAGCCTGCCCATATTGCCGAACTGCGTGATACCAGCCACGGCATGCTCCGGGTGGAGGTCCGTTCCACCCATGGCGACAGCCATCTTGGCCATGTCTTTCCCGATGGTCCGCCCGATCGTGGCGGGCTTCGTTATTGCATCAATGGTGCTGCACTGCGTTTCGTTCCGCGTGAAAAGATGGAGGCCGAAGGTTATGGCGCCTATCTGCCGCAGGTGGAGGACCCCGCATGAGTACCGAAATGGCCATTCTGGCGGGGGGGTGTTTCTGGGGAATGCAGGACCTCATCCGCAAACGTTCCGGTGTTCTGAAAACCCGGGTGGGGTACAGTGGCGGTGATGTGGCCAATGCGACCTATCGCAATCATGGCAGCCATGCCGAGGCGATCGAGGTGGTTTTTGACCCGTCCCGGATTTCGTACCGGGATCTTCTGGAATTGTTTTTTCAGATACATGACCCGACCACCCTGAACAGGCAGGGGAATGATCGCGGAACCTCCTATCGTTCCGGCATCTATTATCTGGATGACAACCAGCGGCTTGTCGCGCTTGAAACCATTGCCGATGTGAACGCTTCGGGGCTTTGGCCGGGCAAGGTGGTCACCGAGGTGAAGGCGGCTGGTGATTTCTGGGAAGCGGAGCCCGAACATCAGGATTATCTGGAACGCATTCCCAATGGTTATACCTGCCATTTCCCGCGCGCCGATTGGGTGCTGCCCAAGGCCGCCGCTGCGGGATAATACCGGGCGTATGAACGGGGCTGGCCTTAAAACTGGTCTTCGCCCTGCTGCCAGGGACGAACCAGGTTTCCGAAACGGGTGAAGCGGCCTTCGAAGCTCAATTCCACGCTTCCGATCGGACCGTGCCGTTGCTTGCCGATGATAATCTCGGCCTTGCCGTGGACCTGTTCCATGACCGCTTGCCAGGTTGCCATCTTTTCAAGCTCATGATCACCGGGCTTTTCGCGCTCTTTGTAATATTCATCGCGATAGACGAACATCACCACATCGGCATCCTGTTCGATCGACCCCGATTCCCGCAGATCCGAAAGCTGCGGACGCTTGTCATCACGCGATTCGACCTGGCGGGAAAGTTGCGAAAGCGCAATGACCGGGATGTTCAGCTCCTTCGCGATGGCCTTCAGGCCCTGTGTGATTTCCGAAACCTCTTGCACCCGGCTTTCCTTGGAAGCCCCCTTGAGCAGTTGGAGATAATCGACAATCAGGACATCCAGACCATGGGTCCGTTTCAGCCGCCTTGCGCGCGCCGCCACCTGTGAAATCGGCAGGGCAGGGGTGTCGTCAATATACAGGGGGCAGGATTCAAGGCTCTTGGCGGCTTCGACGAAACGGCGGAATTCCTCTTCGCGCATATCGCCCCGGCGGATCTGCTCGGAGGGCACTTCCGAGGCCTCCGACAGGATCCGCGCGGCCAGTTGTTCCGCGCTCATTTCCAGTGAATAGAAACCGACAACCCCGCCTTCAACCGCCCCTTCGGAGCCATCCGAAAGCTGCCCGCGGCGATAGGTTCTGGCAATGTTGAAAGCAATGTTCGTGGCCAGTGATGTTTTGCCCATCGAGGGACGACCGGCAAGGATGATCAGATCCGAAGGGTGAAGCCCCCCCAGTTTCTTGTCCAGATCGACCAGACCTGTCGAGATACCCGCCAGCCCGCCATCGCGCTGATAGGCGGCATTGGCGACATTCACGGCATCCGTCACGGCCTTGAGGAAGGAGGTGAAACCCCGTTCCGCCACGCCCTGTTCGCCAAGCTTGTAAAGCCGCTGTTCGGCCTCGACGATCTGTTCCTTCGGTTCGGAGATCACATCGACCTTTGCCGCCTTGGCGGAAATGTCGCGTCCCAGGGCAATCAATTCCCGCCGCACGGCAAGGTCATAGATCATCTGCGCGTAATCCCGTGCGGCAAAGGCCGAAATGGCCGCACCTGCAAGGCGTGCCAGATAGGCCGGGCCGCCCAGTTCCTTCAGTCCGTCATCATCTTCCAGAAAGGCCTTGAGCGTGACGGGGGAGGCCAGCGCGTTTTTCTGGATCCGCGCTGCGGCAATCTCAAAAATCCGAGAATGGACGGGATCATAGAAATGTTCGGCCTTTACCAGGCCCGAAACCCGATCATAGACATCATTATTGGTCAGGATGGCGCCCAGGATCTGCTGTTCGGCCTCGATATTATGTGGCAGTGCCTCTGCGCTTTCCGGGCCTGGCGCAACGGGGGTGGGTCGGATCGGGGTAATTTCGCTCAACTCTGCCTCCTCACGCTCGGCTCAGTGCATGCCCTTTTCGGAGCCCGAACGCAACGGGGGAACAAGTCCGTGGATAAACCTGTGGCCAGTTGCAATGTCAGGACGATTGCGCTGCACGCGCCACCATATGTTGTGTATATTAGAAAGGAGCCTACCAGACAATCGCCGCGAATCGAAGCTTTTCCCCAGACGCTGGAAAATTCCGGGGAAAATATCGGTGGAATCAGGCCGGTTTTCGTGCGTCCTGCCAGGCACGCGGTGTGGTCAGAAAGGCCTCGACTTCCCGGAGTGTATCGGCGTCAAAGGCGTTGCTTTCGCGTGCTTCGGCCAACACGTCCCACCAAGTGCAGAGATGATGCAATGCCACCCCATGCGCAGCCAGTCTTTCGGTCGTTTCGGGAAAGATCCCGTAATAGAAAATAACGGCGGTATGGGCGCAGATCGCCCCTGTTTCGCGTATTGCATCAACGAAGGACAGCTTCGATCCGCCATCGGTGGTCAGATCCTCCACCAACAATATGCGCTGCCCTTCGCTCATGGCCCCCTCGATCCGGGCATTGCGGCCGTAGCCTTTGGGTTTCTTGCGCACATATGTCATCGGTAGCGCCATCCTTTCGGCCACCAGCGCGGCAAAGGGAATCACCGCCGTTTCCCCCCCCGCCACATTGTCAAAGGCTTCGAAGCCGGCTTCGCGCAGCACAGTGACGGTCAGGAAATCCATCAGGGCAGAACGGATACGCGGATAGGAAATAAGCTTGCGGCAATCGATATAGGTCGGGGAAGGCAGCCCCGAGGCCAGTGTAAAAGGCTCCTCCGCGTTGAAATGCACGGCCTCGATTTCCAGCAACATGCGTGCTGTCAGGCGGGCGATTTCTTCTTTGGGGGGGAAGCTGGCAGGGATCATGGCAGGTCCTTTCGGAGGCGTCAGGGCTCAATATGCCAATGCACGGGAAAGCCGGGATCAAAGACAGTAACGGGCCCATCTCCGGTTTCGATCTTGTCGGGCCATGTGGCGCGCGCGCCTTTTGTCAGGGTGATCCGGACATCATTCGGTGGCAGGCGGTAAAATGCGGGGCCGTTAAGTGAACTGAAGGCCTCCAGCCGGTCCAGGGCTTCCTCCTCTTCGAAGACATGGGCCAGAAGGGCCATGGTGTTGGTCGCGGTGAAACAGCCCGCGCAGCCACAGGCATGTTCCTTGAGGGCATCGATATGGGGGGCGCTGTCGGTGCCGAGAAAAAAGCCCGCATCGCCCGAGGTGGCGGCATCGCGCAATGCCAGCCTGTGTTTTTCGCGCTTGGCAACAGGCAGGCAATAGTAATGCGGCTTGATCCCTCCAACAAGGATATGATTGCGGTTGATGATCAGATGGTGGGTGGTGATGGTTGCGGCCAGATCCGGGCCGCCCGCGCGGGCATAGGCAACACCCTCGGCGGTGGTGATGTGTTCCATGACCACCCGCAGTCCCGGTATCTTGCGGCGCAAGGGGTCAAGCACGGTTTCGATGAAAACGGCCTCGCGGTCGAAGATATCGACATCAGCCGTCGTTACTTCCCCATGCGTGCAAAGGGGAAGGCCGATCTCGGCCATCTTTTCCAGAACCGGGCGAACTTTTTCAAAATCCCGGACGCCGCTGGCACTGTTGGTCGTGGCGCCCGCCGGATAGAGCTTGACCGCTTTCACCAGACCGGAGGCCGCAGCGGCGGCAACATCCACCGGGTCGGTTTCCTCGGTCAGATAGAGTGTCATCAATGGTTCGAACGTCATCCCGTCTGGCAGGGCGGTGAGGATCCGTTCACGATAGGCGGTGGCCTGTTGGCCCGTTACGACCGGCGGCACGAGATTGGGCATGATGATCGCACGGGCAAAATGACGTGCGCTTTCGGGCAGGACGCCCTTGAGCATGGCGCCATCACGCAGATGCAGGTGCCAGTCGTCAGGGCGGCGGATAGCAAGGCTTTTTGTCATGGTCTCCGCGCTATCCGATCGGTCCGGCTTTTTCCAGTGCGAATCGTGGCGCGGGGATGTGCATTCCCGTTTCGGTGCAACCGCTGGCACGAACCTATCTTCCGCCCGTGCCAGAGGTAGGGTGGGACAGCGCCCAGGCTGTCAGAAAAACGCCTGAACACCCGTGATTGCGCGGCCAAGGATCAGCGCATGCACGTCATGCGTGCCTTCATAGGTGTTGACGGTTTCCAGATTGACCATATGGCGCATGACCTGGAATTCTTCGGAAATGCCGTTGCCGCCATGCATGTCGCGCGCCCAGCGGGCAATCTCCAGCGCCTTGCCGCAATTGTTGCGTTTGGTGAGGGAGATCATTTCCGGCGCTGCATTGGCCTCATCCAGAAGCCGCCCGACCCGCAAGCTGGCCTGCAGCCCGAGGCTGATTTCCGTCAGCATATTGGCCAGCTTGAGCTGGAAAAGCTGTGTCCCGGCAAGCGGTTTGTTGAACTGTTTGCGGTCGAGCCCGTATTGCCGTGCCGCCGAAAGGCAGTATTCCGCCGCACCAAGCACGCCCCAGGAAATGCCATAACGCGCCCGGTTGAGGCAACCGAACGGCCCTTTCAGCCCTTCCACATTTGGCAAAAGCGCCTCTTCGCCAACCTCTACATCCTCCAGAACGACCTCTCCGGTGATTGACGCCCGCAGACTGAGCTTGCCGCCGATCTTTGGCGCCGAAAGCCCCTTGGTTCCCTTGTCCAGCACAAAGCCGCGTATCTTGCCGCCATGCGCCTCAGATTTGGCCCAGATGACGAAGACATCCGCGATGGGTGAATTGGAGATCCACATCTTTGAGCCATTCAGCAGATATCCGTTTGCGGTTTTCCTGGCGGTGGTTTTCATCCCTGCCGGGTCTGAACCCGCATCCGGTTCGGTCAGGCCGAAACAGCCGATCCATTCACCCGATGCGAGTTTCGGCAGGTATTTCTTGCGCTGTTCTTCCGAACCATAAGCATAGATCGGATACATCACGAGTGAGCTTTGAACCGACATCATGGAACGATATCCCGAATCGACGCGTTCCACTTCCCGTGCGATCAGCCCGTAGGACACATAGGATGCACCAAGCCCGCCATATTCCTCTGGCACGGTAACGCCCAGAAGCCCCATTTCCCCCATTTCACGAAAAATCGCGGGGTCGGTTTTTTCTTCGCGGTAAGCATCGATCACGCGGGGCTGGAGCTTTTCCTGCGCATAGGCACGGGCGCCGTCACGCAGCATGCGTTCTTCTTCGGAAAGCTGGTCGTTCAGCCGGAATGCATCTTCCCAATCGAAACGGCCCAATGCCGGGCTGTCCTTGGCCTTGAGTTTGGGCCGTTCGCTCATGTCGCTTTCCTTCCCTGGTTTGTCTGGCCCTGCATAGGGCAGAATACATGTATTTTCAAATGAATTGGCTTTACAGGTTCATGAGTATCAGTCATGAAGTGAAAGATGAACAGGCGCGGTTATACCCCGACCCTACCTGAATTGCAGGCCTTCACGGCGGCGGCCCGGACAGGATCGGCCACCCGGGCGGGTCTGGCGCTTGGCCTGACGCAAAGCGCGATCAGCCGGGCGCTGGCCTCGCTGGAGGCGCGGTTGGGGGTGGCGCTGTTTCATCGTATCCGCCAGCGCCTGACCCTGTCCGATGCCGGGCGTGCACTTTTGCCCGAGGCTGAAAAGATGCTTGCGGATCTGGATCGTGCGGCATTGACGGTCATGAGTTTCGGGGGCCACCGCGATGTGCTGCGCCTTGCCTGCCTGCCGACATTCGCCGCCCTGTGGCTGATCCCGAGATTGCAGGATTTTGCCACAAAGGCCCCGGCGATCACGGTGGACCTGACTGCCACCCTGACACCGATCGATTTCGACCGTGATCCCCGTGATGCGGCCATCCTGCGTGGTCCGATACCGGGTGCGGATATCCTTCTGGAAGAACGGCTGGTTGTCGTGGCCGCACCTGCCCTGCTGCCAGCGGGGGGACCGCTGGATGATGCCGCGCTGTCGCGATTGCCGCTTTTGCAGCAGGCCACCCGCCCCGATCTCTGGCTCGACTGGTTCCGTGATGCGGGCGAATCGCCAACCCGGATCCTGCGCGGCGCGCGGTTCGAACAATTCGGCATGGTTCTGGCTGCCGCGCGGGCGGGGCTTGGTGTTGCCCTGGTGCCGGAGGTTCTGGTTGCCCCTGATCTGGCGGCGGGGGGGCTGTGCCTTGCCTCCGCCCGCAGCCTGGAAACACCCACCCCCTATGTGCTGACGGCACCAGGCCGCAGTCATGAGATCCCGGCCTTTACCCGTTTCCGGGACTGGCTTCTGGGGGATTGTGCGGTGCCGCCTTGACGCGCCATGCCCCGCCCGCCACTCTGGACCGCGATCAGGGGGCGAATGTGACGGCGGTTCCGGAATCCATCGATGGGGTAGAGGCGCTGCTTGCCTCTGAAGGCTATGTTGCCTCACGCGCGCTGGCCACCGTGGTTTTCCTGTCGCTGCGCCTTGGGCGACCGCTGTTCCTTGAGGGAGAGGCGGGGGTCGGCAAGACGGAAATCGCGCAAAGCCTGGCCCGGGCGCTGGGTCGTCGCCTGATCCGGTTGCAATGCTATGAGGGGCTTGATGCCGCCTCCGCCGTGGCCGATTGGAATTTTGCCGCCCAGATGATCACAATTCGTACCGCGGAGGCCGCGGGCGAGGCCGACCGTGATGCCCTGCGCCAGGAGGTCTTCACCGAGGATTACCTGATAGAACGCCCCCTGCTTGCGGCCATGCGTCCCCAGCCTGGCGGCGCGCCTGTCCTGCTGATCGATGAAATCGACCGGACCGATGAACCTTTCGAGGCTTTCCTTCTGGAAGCACTGGCCGATTTCCAGATCACCCTTCCCGAATTTGGCACGGTTCGGGCCCCGGAGCCCCCTATCGTCATCCTGACTTCGAACCGTACGCGGGAAGTCCATGACGCGCTCAAGCGCCGCTGTCTTTATCACTGGGTTGACTACCCCGATGCGGCCCGGGAACTGGAAATCCTTGCCGCCCGCGCACCCGAGGTGCAGGAGCGGCTGTCACAGGAAATCGTGGCCTTTGTACAGCGATTGCGCATGGAGGATCTTTTCAAGAAACCCGGTGTCGCCGAAACCATCGATTGGGCGAAATGCCTGCTTGCGCTTGATATTGTTACACTGACGCCGGAGGTTATTGCCGATACATTGGGGGCCATCCTGAAATATCAGGATGACACCCAGCGCCTGCAAGGCTCGGAGGCAAGGCGCCTGCTGGAGGAGGCGCGCCTGAGCCTCACCCCGGCATGAACGGTCCTTCCCCCGGCAAGAATACCCCACAGTGGGCGTGAGCTTTCCCGATCTGCACCATGGCCAGTTATTCAGACCTCCCCATCCCCCAAGACGGCCGGCTTTCCCGGAACATCGTGTATTTTGCCCGTGCGCTGCGCAAGGCGGGGCTGCCCATCGGGCCGGGGCGCGTGATAGATGCGGTCCGTGCGGTGGAAGCTGCGGGTTTTACTGACCGGCAGGATTTTTACTGGACGCTTCATGCCTGTTTCGTCTCCCGCCCGGAGGATCGGACAGTCTTTCATCAGGTCTTTCGCCTCTTTTGGCGCGACCCGCGCTATCTGGAACATATGATGGCAATGCTTCTGCCATCGATTCGGGGCGTGGCAGAGGAACATGCCGCCCAATCGGCTGAAAAGCGCGCGGCCGAGGCCCTGCTTGACGGCGCATACCGCGATCCGCCTGAAACCACGGCCAACCTGACCGATGATGCCGCAATCGAGATCGATGCATCCCATACCAGTTCAACACGGGAAAGGCTTCGGACCCTCGATTTCGAACAGATGTCCACGCAAGAGATTGTGGAGGCAAAGCGCATGCTTGCATGTCTCGCGCTGCCGGTGAAACCGCTCCCGTCCCGTCGTTTTGCCCCGGCCAGTCCCGGCCTTCGGCCTGATCCGCGCGCGACGCTCAGGGGCATGACCCGCCGTGGTGGTGAAATTCCCGCCATTGCGCGCCGAAGCCCCCGGAGCCGTTGGCCAGCGCTGGTCGTGCTTTGTGATATCTCGGGTTCAATGAGCCAATATTCCCGAATGGTGTTGCATTTCCTGCATGCGGTGGCGAATGCCCGGGGACAAAACTGGGCCAGGGTTCACGGGTTCACCTTTGGTACGCGGCTGACCAATATCACCCGTCATCTGGCGCGGCGCGATGTCGATCAGGCGCTGGCCGCCGCAGGGGCGCAGGCGCAGGACTGGTCGGGCGGTACGCGTATCGGTGCCTGCCTTGCCGATTTCAATCGGGACTGGTCGCGCCGGGTGCTGGGGCAGGGGGCGGTCGTGCTCCTGATAACCGATGGGCTTGATCGCGGTGACGCGGATGACCTTGCGCGCCAGATGGAACGGCTGCACCTGTCCTGTCGCCGTCTGATCTGGCTCAACCCGCTTTTGCGATGGGATGGTTTTGCGCCACGCGCCCGGGGGATTCGTGCGATGTTGCCACATGTGGACAGCTTTCGTGCGGGTCATAACATTGCTTCGCTGGAGGCCCTGGGTCGCGTGATTTCCGATACCGGGGATCCCGGGGAAAAGGACCGCCTTATGCGCGCCTTGCGGGATGCGTGATTTTCAGAAGCGGTTTGATCTCCCTCAAGGCGGTATGGCTTTGCCAGTATATTGTTGACTGGTTCCACTAACTCCCGTTGGCGGAGCGGCAGGGTGCAATCTCCCTTCGCGCCCTTCAACCTTGGCGCCGTGTGTTTTTCGCTGGACACGCGGCGTCTTTTTATCTTGGCCATGCCGGTTGTTGGTGGTGTCATGCCGGCAACATGGTGATGATGGCACTGGGAGGATGATCATGCGTGAAGATCAGATCGATGGGATGCCGGAACTGGCGCTTGCCTGGTGTCGGGAAGGACAGCGCGTTGCCCTGGCCACCGTGGTCAGAACCTGGGGATCGGCACCGCGTCCGGTGGGCAGTCAGCTTGTGATATCGGGTGATGGGCAGATGATGGGATCGGTTTCCGGTGGCTGTGTGGAAGGGGCGGTCGTGGCCGAGGCACTGGACGCGCTGGAGGACGGGCATCCACGATTGCTGGAATTTGGTGTGGCGGATGAAGACGCCTTTGCCGTCGGCCTTGCCTGTGGTGGCAGGATTTCGGTGCTGGTGGAACCAGTCGGCAAGACCCCCGGTACCCTGCCGGAGGTGTTATTGGCCACTCTTGTTGAGGCCCGTGCCGAGGGACGGGCGGTTGCGCTTCTGACCCGTCTTGAGACCTATGAACGACGTTTGACGGAAGGCCCGGGCGATTCGAAATCCGCCGCAATAGCCGAAAGGCTTCGTGCCGACAGATCGGGATTGGAGGAGGATGGCTGGTTTATCGCCGTCCACAATCCGCCCTTGCGTCTGATCGTGGTCGGTGCGGTTCACATTGCGCAGCCCCTGCTGCCAATGGCGCGCGCCTGCGGCTATGCGGTGCATCTGATCGATCCGCGCGGTGCCTTTGGTTCCGCCGCCCGCTTTCCGGCGGAGGAGGTTCTCGATGACTGGCCCGATGAATCCGTTGCCGCACTTTTACCCGATGCCCGCACCGCCGTTGTGACCCTGACCCATGACCCGAAACTGGATGATCCCGCGATCATCGCGGCGCTGGCCTCTCCGGCCTTTTATATCGGCTGTCTCGGGTCAACCCGCACCCATGCCAAAAGGCTGGCCCGTCTGGACGAAGCAGGCGTGACGCAGGCCGATATCGCCCGGCTGCATGCACCGGTCGGGCTCGATATCGGGGCAAAATCCCCAGCCGAGATCGCGGTTTCCATCATGGCGGAGATCACGCAGGTTTTGAGGCGTGGCTGACGGAACCTGAACCCGCCCTGATAAAAGGGCGAATGCGGATTGTCAGCTTTCCCGTTTCTTGCCGTCAAGATCTGATTTTGCACGGGCCAATTCGGTGGCTTCACGTGATTGCTGAAGCTTATCTCTACCAAATTTCACAGAATTTTCATTTCCCTGCGCCCGTTTTTTCAGGCGGTGCCTTACCTTTCGGGCGTGGCGCAGGTTGATGATTTCTGCCATCAGCCCTTCGGACCAATCATATCTTCCGGACGTACAATGCGGTCGAAGGTTTCGCCATCGACAAAGCCGAGCGCGATGGCCTCTTCCCGCAGGGTCGTGCCGTTCTTGTGCGCGGTTTTGGCGACCTTGGTTGCATTGTCATAACCGATGGTTGGGGCCAGCGCCGTAACCAGCATCAGGCTTTCCTTCATCAGCTTGTCGATCCGGTTGGTATTGGCCTTGGTTCCGGCGACCATGTTATCGGTGAAGGACCCGGCGGCGTCCCCCAGAAGCTGTATGCTTTGCAGCACGTTATAGCTCATCATCGGGTTGTAGACATTGAGTTCGAAATGACCTTGCGATCCGGCAAATCCCACTGCCGCATCGTTGCCCATCACATGCGCGCAGGCCATGGTCAGTGCTTCGGCCTGGGTCGGGTTGACCTTCCCGGGCATGATTGAGCTTCCCGGCTCGTTTTCCGGCAGGATCAGTTCCCCCAGTCCGGAACGTGGGCCGGAGCCCAGAAGCCGCAGGTCATTGGCGATCTTGAAAAGGCTCGCGGCCACGGTTTTCAGCGCGCCGGAAAACATCACCATCGCGTCATGGGCGGCAAGCGCCTCAAACTTGTTGGATGCGGTGACGAAGGGCAGCCCCGTGATATCGGCGATTTCCGTCGCCACGCGGGTATCCCAGCCCTTTTTGGTATTCAGCCCGGTGCCAACCGCCGTGCCGCCCTGGGCTAGCTCATAGATATCGGGCAGGCAGGATTTTATGCGCGCGATACCCTTTTCGACCTGCTTGGCATAGCCGGAAAATTCCTGGCCCAGTGTCAGCGGCGTGGCATCTTGCGTATGGGTCCGGCCGATCTTGATGATATCCTTGAATTCCCGTGATTTTGCGACCAGTGCGCCATGCAGCTTTTCCAGCCCCGGAATCAGCACGTCGCGCGCGTGGCAGCCTATGGCCACATGCATCGCCGTTGGAAAGGTATCGTTTGAGGACTGCCCCATATTACAATGATCGTTGGGGTGGACCGGCTTCTTGGATCCTTTTTCCCCGCCCAGCATTTCAATCGCGCGGTTGGAGATCACCTCATTGGCATTCATGTTCGATTGTGTGCCGGAACCCGTCTGCCAGACGACCAGCGGGAAATTGTCATCGAATTTGCCATCGATGACTTCCTGCGCGGCGGCGGCGATAGCATCGGCGATTTCGGGTTCCATATCGCCCTGTGCCTTGTTGACCAATGCGCAGGCCCGCTTGATCACACCAAGTGCGCGGATGATCGGTACGGGCTGCTTTTCCCAGCCAATGGGGAAGTTCATGATCGAACGTTGTGTCTGCGCGCCCCAATATTTGTCGGCAGGGACTTCGAGCGGGCCGAAGCTGTCGGTTTCGGTGCGGGTTTCTGTCGTTGCGGACATGGGGCTTCTCTCCAATCGCTTTCAGGTGGTGATAGGGGGAAGGGCGTGGAAAAGCAATCAGTGTGCAGGGGTATACCGTGCTTCAGTCCTGCTTGCGGCGCAGGGTATAGACCCGCGCGGGTGGCAGGTTGGCCCAGATCTTTGTGCCCCGTGTTGCGATCAGGCCCATTCCGTCCAGCGTCTCATCGGAAATGGGCGCACGGGCGCCATAGGTGAACTGGACATAGATACCGCCCGGGCGCAGCACCCTGAATGCCCCCCCCACGATGGCGCGGCGCAAATCCTGTGGCATGGACAGAAGCGGCAGGCCCGAAATGACCGCGCCGACATCGGCGGGGATGTGATCCGCCACATTCTGCGCACCGGTTCGAAAAACCGTAACCCCCGGAAAGCGCCGCGGAAGATCGGCCGCAAAATCAGCGTTCATTTCGAAAAGAAAAAGGTTTTCCGGTGCAACGCCGCGATCGAGGATGGCTTCCGTCAAACGGCCGGTGCCCGGGCCGAATTCGACGATTCGCCCGGTTTCCGGCCCGACCTGCGCGGCCATTGCCCGCCCCAATGCGCGCGATGAGGGCGCAATGGCCGAAACCTGTTTGGGCTGGCGTGCCAATTGTCGAAAGAACAGGGGCAGGTCAGACATCATCTGTTGAAATTTCCCGAACGAACACTATTTGCGGAACTTGTCGAGGCTGACGATATCGGCTTCATGTGGCGGCTCGGAATCATCCTCCTCGCCGGTATTCTCTTCGGGTGTCTCGTCCTCCTCGCCCTGGGATTCGAAGCGCAGCCCGAATTCCATCGACGGATCCACGAAGGTAATCAGCGCATCGAAGGGAATGACCAGAGGTTCCGGCGAGTTGCCGAAATTGAGTGTGATGGAAAAACCTTCATCCGTGACTTCCAGATCGCGAAACCAATGCTGGATGACAATGGTCATTTCGGATGGGTAACGTGTGCGCAGCCAGTCGGCGATATGCACGTCCGGGTGGCCGGTATCGAAGGTGATGAAGAAATGATGCCCACCTGGCAGGCCATGCTCGGCAACCTCCGAGAGCACGGAACGGATCAGCCCGCGCATTGCCTCATGCATCAGATTTCCATAGTCGATGGAGCGCGTCATTCCCGACCCTTTCGTATTGGGTAAGCATAGGGGATTTGGGGATGAAGGGAAGGGGCGCGGGACGCAAAAAATGACGTGGGATTGCGGGCGCTTCCGACATCCCTGCTTGCGGACCGGGGAGGACGTCTTCAACCGGTTGGTTTGATGAGTTCGCGCAGCAGTTTTTCCCGGATGGCGCGGGGGTAATCGCCAAGGCCACGCGCGGTAATGACGAATCCACCCCGCGTGATGACCCATTTGCGGTAGAAGGACGTGATCGGGCTGCTTCGGCCCATATCCTCAATGGCAATGGCGTTGATCTGGATGCCCCGGTCCATGGCTTCGGCCCGGGCCTGCCCGACGGTATAACCTGCATTCTCCGGCCCATCGCCTGAAATATCGATGATCTTGCGCCGGCAATCCGCGACATTGACGAATTGTGCGCTGGAAAAGGCAATTGCCTGTCCAACTGCGGTATCGGATGCCCGAAAGGCCCGGGGTTGCCGGGCGGCGCGGGCGATGAAATCGGCAAGATGGTGGGGTGAAAGCATGCGCTGCCAGGGCAGGACCATCGCCTGCCGTTCAAGCCCGGACCATTGCACCACCCCAAGCGCGACCTGATCCTGCAAGAGAACCCGGGCAATTTCGGGGTCGCGCAACGCTTCGCTCAGCCCTTGCATCTGCAGTGCATATTCGCCGCGGTCGATGGAACCCGACACATCGATCGCAAGCAGAAGGGCGGTTTCGCAGGCCTTCGCGGGCAGCGCGGTGACAAGGACAAGGGCGAGGCAGCGCAGCATGGGTCATGGTGCCGTGTGGGGCCTGCCCATGGCAAGCGAAAACCGACGAGCTTTCGCATATCATCAAGGACAGGCGGGAGGCCCGTTCATGGGCTTGTATCCTTGGCGCTGAAAGGGCAGGTCTGCCTGCAACCCTCGCCCCTCGCTTCGTGACAGGAAGGAAAGTACAGGATTCTGTTGCCAGGCTCCTGCGGGCCCCGCCTGAGGCTGCAAGGCGTCAGGGCTTAAGGTTTCGGTTACCCGAGCTGCTTACGCAGCCAGAGCGACCGGAGCACGGTTGTCGTTGGCAACTGTACTTGTCGGACCGATAACGGTGGTACCTCACCGAGCGAAAGCTGGCCTCTTTAG
>JBKEDF010000047.1:0-9690 GCA_047975325.1 Pseudorhodobacter sp.
GGTCTTCTCAAAGATGAATGTGAAGGCGTCATTGAATTTCTGATGCGTGCCCAGCCAGATGAACTTGCATTCACGCATGTCGATATCGGGCTTGAATACATCCTGGTATTCGGTGCGAACCCTGCTGTTCAGCCCATCCGAGGCGACAACAAGGTCATATTCATTGCGATAATCCTCGGCGCTGCCGAATTCCGTTTCAAAGCGCATGTCGACGCCCAATTCGCGTGCGCGTTCCTGCAACAGCATCAGCATCTTCTTGCGGCCGACCCCGGCAAAGCCATGTCCGCCCGAAACATCCCGCAGCCCTTCGCGAACCACAGCGATATCATCCCAATAGATGAAGTTTTCGCGAATCGCATCCGTCGATTTCGGGTCATTGCGCTGCATCCGTTCCAGCGCATCATCGGAAAGCACGACCCCCCAGCCGAAAGTATCATTCGCGCGGTTGCGCTCCAGGACCGTCACCTCATGCGAGGGATCGCGCAGTTTCATCGAGATCGCGAAATACAGCCCGGCCGGACCACCACCCATGCATAGAATCTTCATGCTCGTCTCTCCGCCATTCCAGTCAGGGTAGACTGGCACCATTTTGATTTTATTTCAAGCTTGAAATTTTTATTGGGGAATGGCAAGCTCCCATCCAACCGGAAAGCGCAGAAAACAGGAAGGGGGACAATCATGGCAGTCATCGGCGTGGTCGGACTTGGTGTCATGGGGCTTGGGATCGCGCAAACCTATGCCGCCGCCGGGTTTGATGTGATCGCCAGCGATGGCCATGCCCCGGCGCGCGCTACCGCACTGGACCGGATCCGCAAGGGGCTTGCACGCCGCGTTTCCAGCGGGAAGATGACAGAAGCGGCGCTGGAAGATCTGCTTGGCCGGGTACAGATCGCCCCTGATCTGGCAGATCTTGCCCCCTGCGCCCTGATCATCGAGGCAATCGCCGAAAAGCTGGACGCCAAGCAAGACCTCTTCGCGAAACTGGAACTTGTCGCACCGAATGCAGTGTTGGCAACCAACACCTCATCGCTTCCCGTATCGGAGATCCGCAAGGGACTTGCACGCCCCGATCGCCTTCTGGGACTGCATTTCTTCAATCCTGCGCCGGTCATGAAACTGGTAGAACTGGTCATCACCGATGCAGATGAGGCGGCCATCACCCTTGCGCGGCAAGTTACAGAAAAAACCGGTAAAACGGTCATTGCCTGCGCAGATCGTCCCGGATTCATCGTCAATCGCTGCGCGCGTCCTTTCTATGGCGAAGCTTTGGCCATGCTCGAAGAGGGGTGCAATGCCGCCGAGATCGATGCCGCGATGGAAGCCGCCGGATACCGTCTTGGCCCTTTCGCGCTGATCGATCTCATCGGTGCCGATATCAATCTCGCTGCGACCGAAGGGTTGGCGACCGCCATGGGGGGGCATCCGCGCTATCACATATATGACGCGCTGCGCCAACAGGTGGCAAAGGGTGATCTGGGGCGAAAAACCGGGCGCGGTTTCATCGTGGGGCAGGATCTTCCCAAGATCGATGCGCCAAATCCCGATATCGCCCTGCGGATCGAAGCGATGCTGGCAAATGAAGCCGCAACACTGCTGGAGGAAGGGGCCGTGACCGAGGCAGATGTGGACCGCGCGCTGAAACTGGGCCTGAACTTCCCGCGCGGCCCCTTTGCAGCAGCCCGCGCGCATGGGCTCAATCAGGTCCGGGAGGTGCTGATGCAGTTGGAAAGGCAAGCTCCGGATGAAATGAAACCGCGCTATCGCATCAGCCCTGCGCTTCTTGCCCTCAACTGACACCCTGCGGGGATTCGCAACCCAATCGGATAGGCGGCAACAACCATCGGAACATCAACCTACGATTGTTGTTCTATATTCAGTTCAAGAATTCTGACGATTTTCCCTACGTTACTTGACGGTACGTCAACCTGTTTTGACGCTCGATTGACGCTCAGACACTAGCGTTTTTCGCCTGTTTTTGGCATCGTTGATCAAGGCAATGGAGGAGCCCGCCATGACCACCCAAGCGACATCCGGAGATAAGGTTCGCGTCGTCATCGTCGCGCCATGTCCTGTCCTTCCATTGGCCGCGGCCTCCGTTGCGCAGCATCTCAACATCACCGTCAAGGAGGCGGAACGCCGGCTGTGCAGCATCCCTTCTGCCATTTGCGATAAAATCACGACTCCAAAGGCAAGACGGCTGGCCAATCTTCTTGCGGCAATCGGCGCCCAGGTACGAATTGAAAAATCCGATCTTCCCCAGTACCCCGCCTGCACATTGAGGGATGTCTCGCTTCAGGCGATCGAGGGCAACAGGTTGTCCGAACTGGCCAGGGCCCTTACGGAATGGCTGCCGCCTATCGGATGCCGCCCCATAGAACGCTGCCCGGCCACAATCGAGGCCGCACTGGCAGGTCCGGGCGGGCTGATTCTGGAACGGGTGTCACAGGGCGACGTTGATCTGTTGCGACGGGTGTTGCGGCGGGTGGCCAATCTGCGTATCGCGGTCTCTGATCCGCTTCGCGCCCGCTATGATCTGCTGCCGGATTTCCGCGTGCCTTTCTCCCTGCCCGCCCAACTGACGGACATGTTACATCAGCTTGGCATCGCGCGGTGCAAGCTTACCGGGGCGATCGCCGCAAAGCTTGACGCCCCAATGCGTGATCTGGTTCTGGCCCGCTTCCCTGATGTCCCACTGATTGTGATGAACCGCGATTTTCAGCGTTTCGACCTTTTCCTGACATCAACACGGGATGTTTCACCGCGCGAATTGGCGGATTTCCTTGTCACCCGGTCAGATCTGCCGCATAGCCTGCTGGAACATCTGCCCCAACCGCTGCGCATTGAAAGCGGGCTCACACGGGAAAATGCGCTGGCCTTCCAATCAGATTATGCGGCGCTGGGGCTTGAAACCTGTGCGAAACTGCATCTCCATCACCCAGCCCCTTGCCCCATCGCGGACCGGGTCAATCCCTGATATCCTTTTCATGTCCGGCCGGAGCCACCTGGAATATTGTGGCCCAATTGTGAAAAGCCACGCTAAATCTAAAGGTTAACATCGCCTTCACCGCCTTCTGCTAAAACCGGAACCGGGTGTGAAAACAGGTGATGTGATGGACGGCAAAAACAGCGCCGCGCCGACAATCATCAAACGAAAGAAGATCATTGCCGGTGGTGGACATCACGGTGGGGCCTGGAAAGTTGCCTATGCCGATTTTGTGACCGCCATGATGGCCTTCTTTCTGCTGATGTGGCTGCTGAACGCAACAACGGAAAGTCAACGCAAGGGGCTGGCGGATTACTTCAGTCCGTCAATCCCGATCAGTCGCGTTTCCGGCGGTGGCGATGGTGCCTTCGGCGGTGACACGATCTTTGCGCAGGAAATCCGACCCCAAAACAATACCGGCGCGAATGGTGATACCGATGGGGAACTTCAGCGCCAGCTTGAAGATATCCAAAGCGCGTTTGTCGCCCGCAGCGGTGAAAGCATGACCATGGAACGGATGCTGCGCCATGTGGTGACAAAGGTGACGGATGAGGGGCTGGTCATTGAGCTTTTCGACCTTGAAGATACGCCCCTCTTTGAACCCGACACAGCCATTGCACAACCGGTCACGCATGACCTGACCGAATTGCTGGCCGATATTCTTGGGCTTGCAACCAATGGCATAGCGGTGAACGGATATGTTCGCAATTTCCCGATTACCCTGGTGGACAGCCCCGCCTGGTCGCTATCGGCTGCGCGCGCGCAAACCGTCAGGCAGCTCCTGACAAAGAAGGGTCTGCCGGCAGACCGCATGCGTCGAATCGCGGGACATGCGGACCGAAAACCCGTCACGGCAAACCAGATGGCCGTGCGAAACAACCGGGTCGAAGTCGTGCTTTTACGAAGGGATCGTTGAACTTAGGCCGAATATATCGTTGTTAGCCGGATGTTAAGCCGCCCCGTGCAGCTTGGTCCTTACCCAGAGGCCAAAGCTGTAAAGAGGCGCTAACCAATGTCCATTTCCTCCTCCCTCAATGCCGGTGTTGCAGGGCTTAATGCCAATTCCACCCGGCTTGCCACGATTGCCGACAATATCGCGAATTCCGGAACCTACGGATACAAGCGCGCAACGGCGGATTTCGAAAGCATGGTCATCACCCAGGCCCAGGGCGCAGGGGCCTATTCCGCCGGTGGCGTCAGGGCCAGCACGGCACGGTTGATCGATGAAAGGGGAACTCTTGTCGGAACGGCAAATGCCCTTGACCTGGCCATCGCGGGGCATGGCATGCTGCCCGTCTTTCCCAGCGTCGAACTGGGTATGGGACTGACGAACAACACCCTGATGATGACCACGACCGGATCTTTCCGCCCCGATTCCGAAGGAACCCTGCGGACCGATTCCGGGCTGGTCCTGCTTGGCTGGGCGGCCAATGCCGATGGCATCATCCCCGCGCAGCCGCGCGATACCGTCACGGGCCTCGAACCCGTCCGCATCAACGCCAATCAATCCGCAGGCGATCCGACGACAAGCCTCAGGCTCGGTGTCAACCTGCCTGCCACCGCCACCGCTTTTGATGCGCCAACCGGAACCCTACCCCCGCTTTCGGTTGAATATTTCGGGAATCTCGGCACTTCCGAGGCACTCGATATTTCCTTTACACCGACGATCCCGGCCAGCGGTTCCTCGAATGAATGGACAATGGTGATCCGCGATTCCGCATCGGGCGGCGCGATTGTCGGTGAAGCCACGCTGACCTTTGACGACACGCGAGGCAACGGCGGGACACTTGCCGCGGTAACCCCCGCCACTGGCACCTATGACCCGGTCGATGGTATTCTGGCCGTTACGGTCGCCGGTGGACCACTTGACATCCAGGTCGGCAGACTTGGTGATCCGAATGGCCTGACGCAGCTTTCCGACGAATTCGCGCCGACATCAATTACCAAGAACGGCTCCCCCGTCGGTAATCTGACGGCCGTGGAGGTTGATGAAAACGGTTATCTCACGGCGACCTATGACACCGGTTTCACAAAGCGGCTCTATCAGATCCCCCTGGTTGATGTACCCAACACCAATGGGTTGATGGCCTTGAACAACCAATCCTATCAGATTTCTCCCGACAGCGGCTCCTTCTATCTTTGGGATGCCGGTGACGGCCCGACCAGCGCCATCGTAGGTTATGCGCGGGAAGGATCAACCACCGATGTTGCTGCGGAACTGACCTCCCTGATCCAGACACAACGTGCCTATTCATCCAATGCCAAGGTGATCCAGACCGTTGATGAGATGCTCCAGGAAACCACCAATATCAAACGCTGAGGATTGACAGATGAGCCTTGCCGGAACCTTCTCAAGCGCTTTATCCGGGCTGACCGTCGCCTCCCGCTCGGTCGAAGTGATCTCAACCAATATCGCCAACGCCCTGAACGAAGGCTATGTCAGGCGCGAACTCCAGCTCGGTTCGCGACAGATCGGCGATCAGGCCTATGGCGTTCGTGTCACCGGCATCGCCCGCGACGTGGATGAGATCCTTCTGCGGGATCTTCGCCTTGCCCGTTCCCAGGCCGCCGGGCAACAGGAACAAACCGATTTTCTTGCCCAGCTGCAACATGCACTGGGCGGCGAAAGCAGTACCGCAGGGATAGCCGAAAGAATCGCCGCCTTTGATTCCGCCCTGATCGCCGCAACTGCAAGCCCCGATAGCGAAGCACGGCTTGCAACCGTTGCGGACGCGGCAAATGCGTTGATCCGCAGCATCAGGGCAGGATCGGACTGGATCCAGAATGCGCGCCGCGATGCCGATGCCGCCATCGCAGCGGATGTAAAAACGGTAAACGATGCCGTGGCCGCCATCGCGCGTCTCAATGGTGATATCGTCAGCGTCCTGGGGAGCGGGCGCGACACCTCCGCGTTGCAGGATCAGCGGCAACAGATAATCGACCGCCTCGCAACAATCATTCCGGTGCGGGAGGTTCAGGACGACTACGGCCGTGTATCCCTCTATACGGCGGGCGGGGCTATTTTGCTTGATGGTCGGGCGACAGTGTTGGAATTCACCCCGGTCGGCATCGTTACGCCGGATATGACCCAGACATCAGGCGCCTTGTCAGGGCTGACCCTGAAGGGCAATGCGTTGCGAACGGATGCGGCAGGGCCACTTTCCGGCGGTCGCCTTGGTGCCAGTTTTGCAATCCGGGATCAACTTGCCGTCGACGCACAGGCCATGCTTGATTCACTCGCCCGCGATCTGGTTTCGCGATTTCAGGATCCCGCGATCGACGCAACCCGCGCGCCCGGAAGCCCGGGCCTCTTTACCGATGCCGGGGCTGTTTTCGACCCCGCGGATGAGCTTGGCCTCGCACAACGGTTGCGGCTTTCGGAACTGGTTGATCCGGCTGCGGGCGGGGAACTCTGGCGCCTTCGGACGGGCCTGGGCGCGGCAATACCCGGGGCGGCCGGGGATGGTGCACTTCTTGCCGACCTGCAGACTGCGCTCACGGATCCCCGTATGACGGCCTCGGGCCTATTTGCACCTGTCCGGCGCGATCTGGGCAATCTGGCTTCCGCCATTCTTTCATCACTTGCCGGCGATCGGATGATGATCGAGGCGGAAGCCAGCTTTTCCAGCGCCCGCGCAAGTGCCCTTGATGCCATGCAGCGCGAAGACGGGGTCGATACGGATCGCGAAATGCAGGATCTGCTGCTGGTGGAACAGGCCTATGCCGCCAATGCAAAGGTCATCCAGGCGGCCGATAACATGATCCAAACCTTGCTGGAGCTATAAGATGACCCAGATCAGCATCGGTGACATGGCGCAGGCCTTTCTGCTCCGCCAACAGATGACCGCATTGAAACAGGCGTCACAAACGGCCGCAACAGAGGTTGCTTCGGGTAGAACGACAGATATTTCCAGACATCGGGGGGGCGATATTGGTCCGATCGTCGCCATTGAGACCACCCTTCAAAGACTTGAAGGCTTCCGTCAGGCCACAAGCGAAACCGCCCAGCGGGCCGCACAAATGCAATCCACGCTGGATACGATCCGGGATCTGGTTGGCGAACTGCCAATGCAGTTGCTGAGTTTTGAAACGATGGCCTCCCCGGAAAGTCGCAATGCCATCACCACCCAAGCCAGGGATCGTTTCGATTCCGTGGTCCGCGCGCTCAACACCGCGCCGGCGGGCAAGACACTTTTTGCCGGTGTGGAAACGGAAGGTCCCGCCCTGACCGATGCGGACAGCATCCTGGATATGCTTGAGACTGCCATCACGACAGCCGGCGCAACGGATGCCGCCGATATCATCAGCGTGATCGATGGCTGGTTTGGCGACCCTGCAGGTTTCAGCACGCTCGGATATCTTGGCGGGGCCGGAACAACCGCCGTGCCAATTTCACCGGAAGACAGGGTTGAACTTGGGACCACTGCGGCAGACCCGGCGTTGCGGGATACGTTAAAATCACTGGCAACCGCCGCCCTGCTGGAACGTGGCATCGCATCCGACACCACAATCGCCGATACCATCGCACATCATGCCGGGGAAGGTCTGCTGCAAGGCAATGCCAACCGTATCGAACTTGCCGCGCGGATTGGCCTTGCCGAAGGCAGGATTGAACAGGCCATCAACAGAAACAAGGCGGAAACCACAGCCCTTCAAATATCACTCAACGACATGCTCTCGGTGGATCCCTATGATGCGGCTGCACGATTAAAGGAAACCCAAAGCCAGCTTGAAAACCTCTACGCCGTTACCGCCCGCATCTCACGCCTGCGGCTTGTGGATTTCCTGCGATGATCCGTTTTCTTTTTCTTTTCCTTCTATTGCCCACATTGGCAGTAGCCGCACCGATCCGGATCAAGGATCTGGTTGAATTCGATGGGGTGCGGGGTAACGATCTCGTGGGCTACGGGCTGGTTGTCGGGCTGAATGGCAGTGGTGACGGCATGCGCAACGCGCCCTTCACGGAAGAGATCATGTCGAACCTTCTGGAACGGCTTGGCGTAAATGTCACGGGGGAACAGTTTCGTCCGAAAAATGTGGCTGCGGTTCTGGTGACCGCAACGCTACCCCCTTTCGCCAGGATGGGCACCAAGGTGGATATCACCGTCTCGGCAATTGGCGATGCCAAAAGCCTGTTGGGGGGGACCCTGGTAATGACCCCCCTGACGGGTGCGGATGGGCAGGTCTATGCCGTGGCCCAAGGCGCTGTGATTGCGGGCGGCGTTTCCGCCGAAGGGGAGGCCGCACGCGTGGTTCAGGGCGTACCAACCGCCGGTGTCATTCCGGCGGGTGCGCGTGTGGAACAGGAGGTCGCCTTCGATTTTACCGAATTGACGCAGCTGCGCCTGGCCCTGCGCGTGCCGGATTTCACGACGGCGGGGCGGATCGAAGCGGCGGTAAACAAGGAATTCGGAAGGCGGGTCGCCCGGATGCTGGATGGCGGCACCGTCCTGCTTGATATCGGCGCCACACGCATGAATTCACCTGCCCATGCCCTGGGTCGGGTGGAAAATATCCTGGTTGAGCCCCAAACCCGCGCAAGAGTTGTGGTGGATCAACGTTCGGGAACCATTGTCATGGGCGCAGATGTCCGCATCAGCCGCGTCGCCGTCGCCCAAGGGGGGCTTACGCTTCGGGTAGAAGAACGTCCGATGGCCAGCCAGCCCAACCCGTTCAGTGACGGTGAAACTATCGTAGTTCCCCGTACCGCCGCCGCAATCGAACAGGCACAGGGAACGGGCCTTGCGGAAGTGGCCGGTTCAACCGACCTGTCACAAGTGGTCGCCGGTCTGAATGCCCTTGGTGTAGCACCACATGACATGATCGACATCCTGAAAAGCATCAACGCAGCCGGCGCTCTTCATGCGGAGTTTGTGGTTCACTAAACAGGAATTTGCGACCCCGCCCATAAATATAGCTGACGGAAGCAAATTTGCGCAGCATCAGCGTCAAATAAGCCTTCGGCTCCGATGCGGTGTGAGCGCGCCTTTTCAGTACGCGCCCGATGGTGCTGTCGCTGGCCGCCGGCACGATCCCCAGCTCAACCACGCGCGTCTCCAGCAGCCGTAGGGACCAGCGTGCGGCCCCTCAGGCGGCGCCGAGCAGGCCAGCACGATCAGCTGCCTCAGCCTCCCCGTCAAATCCCGGGCCTTGAGCAGCCGATACGCCACGCCCGATTTGGATCATGCCTTCCAGTCGCGCCCGCTCATCGATGTTCAGTCAAACCACATACTTCGGAAATGCCACCTTCTTTCCCATCCGCTCACCGCCTGAAAAGCCGTTCAGGAGTGATTCAGACAATCAAAACCATGTCAAATAACGCGAAGCAGAGGAATAGGCTTAACAAGTTTCACATGTCTCATCGCAAAAGCAGAATATTCAGGCTGAAATCTGGGCTGACCTCAACGCATGATCCAGGACATCCAACCCTGCTCCGGGGCGTGATGCTCCTTCGGAAAGGGCGCGACGCCACGCCCGGGCGCCGGGCTGGCCATGAAACAGCCCCAACATATGTCGTGTGATCTGATGCAGGCGACCGCCGCTTTCCAGATGTGCCGCAATGTAGTCACGCATTGCCCCTACCACCGCCACACGATCCGGTGCATGATCGTCACCCCAAAGCATGTCCGCCCCGATTAATACTCCACCCGGATCGTGATAGGCCGCGCGTCCGATCATCACGCCATCAAGCCCGTCATTCAACAGGC
>JBKEDF010000099.1:0-1677 GCA_047975325.1 Pseudorhodobacter sp.
CGTCGTGGTCATGGATAACGCAACCTTTCACAAACACGCCGACACCAGAGAGATGATCGAAAATGCCGGACACAGCCTTGAGTTTCTTCCTCCGTATGCGCCCGATCTCAATCCCATTGAAACAAAATGGGCGCAGGCAAAGGCCATCAGGCGACGAACCGGGCACTCTCCCGAAGAAATCTTTGGACAGACTTTTTGAAGCAAACAAGTGTTGTTCAGCTATATGAGACGATCCGGATAATCGCCGGGGAATGAAGTATGCCGTCAATCGCTTATCGTAACGGAGTGAGATATGCACTTGACAAAAAAAGAATCTAATATATGGTCTGACCATTAATTAAGCTTCCGCAGTATATGGGTGGCATGGTTATCCCGTGATCGGTTGGCCCGTGTTGGTGAACCTTGGGAGGAAGCCTGGCAGCTTTTAAGAAAGACGAAAAAGGAAGACTTTCATGAATCTTGTGGCTCATGGCACAATAAAGGCTCTGATTGGAACAATGTTCATCGTCGGGCCGGCTTTTTCGGAAACACTGACACTTGCACACGGCTACGCGCCTTCGCATTCTCTTGTAACCGAATGGATGGAGCCGTGGATGAGATGCGTCACTGAAAACACCGATGGGGAGGTGGATTTCAGTCATTTTCCCTCCGGCCAGATTGTTACGGTCCCAACAGCGCTCTCATCACTTAACAGCGGCCTCACCGATGTCACTGTCATCGCGATCGGATCGAACAGCGATCGATTTCCCCTGAACGGCATTACCATGCTGCCAGGGATGGGTGAGAGTGCCTCCCATATGGTTCGGGCGTATCGGGTAATGCTTGGCCAAGAAGGAGCGTTCCAAGACGAGTTTGTGCAGAACGAAGTATACCCGGTCTCGGTCAACATGACACCCGTCTATCAGCTGATGTGGCGAGATGGACCTGTCGAAGATCGAGATGCCATCTCGGGCAAACTGGTTCGTTCTCTCGATGGCCCGATGAGCTTTGCCCTCGACGCGATCAACGCGGTGCCGGTCAGCATGCCACCATCGGATATGTACCTTGCCCTGGAACAGGGTGCAATTGATGGTGTCCTGCTATCACCGATTAGTGTGCCTCCCTATCACCTCAACGAAGTTCTGAGCGCAATCACGGAAAACATGAGCTTCGGATCTTCCGCAGCAGTCCTGTCGATCTCAGAAGCAGCGATGGATCGGATGGATGAGCCACTACGGCAACAAATTCTGGACTGCGGGCGCCAGATAGAGATCAAGTTTGCCATGTACTTTGATCAGCAGAATGATGAACTACTGAAAGAGTTCGCAGCAGAGGGTATCGATGTGTATCGCATTTCTCATGATGAACTCAACGCCATCAACGAGCAGGTTCAAGCCGTCCACCAACAGTTTACTGATCGCTTGGAGAACCAGGGCCACCCAGCGATGGAAGTGCTCAATACATACAGACAAGTTATTGCCGCAGAGTCCAACAACTGAAACAATAAAACACCGTTATCAGTTCGCGGAAAAACGGTCTGATTTTGTTCTGATCTGACCATTCTGGCCGGATTTCGGGTGTTGATTTCTGCTGAGAAGTGACCCGGTAGCTCACCAAATTTCCACTGAGAATTGACCCATGTGAACACGTTGCCCTGACGGATTCGGTCGGGGAGATATGGAGTGATCGACATGGGAT
>JBKEDF010000012.1:0-44179 GCA_047975325.1 Pseudorhodobacter sp.
CGTTGATGGTAACCTTCCCGGCCTCCATCGGCCCGCCGGAAACGAAAATCACCGGAATATTCAGCCGCATTGCCGCCATCAGCATGCCAGGGGTGATCTTGTCGCAATTGGAGATGCAGACCATCGCATCGGCACAATGCGCGTTGACCATATATTCCACCGAATCGGCAATCAATTCGCGTGAAGGCAGGGAATAGAGCATCCCGTCATGGCCCATCGCGATCCCGTCATCCACGGCAATGGTATTGAATTCCTTTGCCACGCCGCCCGCATTTTCGATCTCCCGCGCAACCATCTGACCAAGATCTTTCAGATGGACATGGCCGGGTACAAATTGCGTGAAGGAATTCACCACCGCAATGATCGGCTTGCCGAAATCGCTGTCGGTCATACCGGTGGCACGCCAGAGGCCACGGGCACCGGCCATGTTGCGGCCATGTGTTGATCGCCGGGAACGGTAAAGGGGCATTGTCTGGTTTCCTCCGTGGCTGGCCAATCTGGTTTGCTGAACAGATCTACCCGAAACATCGCGGCCTGACGATGCCCCGGCTGGCAATTCGAGCCGTCGATAGCAACAAGAGGTCCGAAATACCATGGCGAAACCGATCGGCCCGTAGCCTTCGTTGCTTCTGCCCACTTTCCCTTTTGACACCGATCAGGCATATCGGGGCCGTTCAAGTGAAAGAGGCCTGTCATGCACGATATCCGCGCGATCCGCGAAAACCCCGCCGCTTTCGATGCCGCGCTCTGCCGTCGTGGTCTGGCCCCGCTATCGTCCGAGATATTGCAGATAGATGCGGCGCGACGCGGCAGGATCCTGGCCGCAGAAACCGCCACCGCGGCACAGAATGCCGCCTCCAGGGAAATAGGGGCGGCCAAGGCCTCTGGAAATGAGACCGAATTCAACCGCCTGCGAGCCCTGGTTGCCGACAAGAAATCCGAAATCGCGGCCCTCAATGAGGAGGCCGCAAACGAGGATGCCCGGCTACGCGGGTTGCTGGAAACCATTCCAAACCTGCCGCTGGCCGATGTACCCGAAGGCGCGGATGAAGACGATAATGTCGAGATCCGTCGCTGGGGCGAGCCACGCAAATGCAGTTTTACCCCGCTGGAGCATTTCCAGATCCCCGCCGCACAGCCGGGGCTCGACTTTCCAACGGCGGCCAAGCTTTCGGGATCACGTTTCGTGGTGATGCGGGGCGCGGTGTTGCGTGTTCATCGCGCCTTGGCACAATTCATGCTCGACACACATGTAAATGACCATGGCCTGACCGAAACCTGGACCCCGGTTCTGGTAAAGGATGAGGCGATGTATGGCACCGGTCAATTGCCGAAATTCACCGAGGACAGCTACCGCACCACCAATGGCTGGTGGCTGGTGCCGACCTCCGAGGTGACATTGACCAATACCGTCGCCGGGGAGATGCTTGACGAAAGCGCGCTGCCGATCCGCATGACCGCCCATACCCAGTGTTTCCGTTCCGAGGCAGGATCGGCGGGCAAGGATACCGCCGGCATGCTGCGCCAGCACCAGTTCGAGAAGGTGGAAATGGTATCGATCACCACGCCGGACAGATCGTTTGCCGAACATGAACGCATGACCGGCTGCGCCGAGGCAATCCTGCAAAAGCTTGGCCTGCCCTATCGGGTCATGGTGCTTTGCACCGGCGACATGGGTTTCGGTGCCACCAAGACCCACGACCTTGAGGTCTGGCTGCCCGGACAGGACACCTATCGTGAAATCAGTTCGGTGTCGGTCTGCGGTGATTTTCAGGCGCGGCGCATGAATGCCCGATACAAGCCCGCGACCGGCGGCAAGCCGGAATTTGTCCATACGCTGAATGGATCCGGCCTTGCAGTGGGGCGTTGTCTTATTGCCGTTCTGGAAAACGGACAGCAGGCAGATGGCTCCATCGACCTGCCCGATGTGCTGCTCCCCTATCTGGGTGGCAAGACCCGGATTTCCGCCGCGGGCATGCTGGAAACAGGAAGCCGGGACATCGCCGAATAATTCGGACCACACAGTGCCGCGATGCCCCGGCTTGGTGGAAAACCACCGCTGAAAAGCCCCCCGTGGCAGTGCGCTTTTGACTGCCATGTTTTTCCTTCAGGGGGGGCCAGGAGCCCAGTCCTTCAGATTGATCAGCAATACCGCTCTACCGCCTTGATCTGATGATCGCCATAACGGTCCCCCGCCGCAAAGCCGACGGGCAGCAAGCCATTGATCGTCTCACGATCCTCGGAGGACAGTTCCGGCATCGGCAGCCATTCCCGCAGCCGTTCTGCCCGCCTCGTCCCCGGGATCGGGATAACATGCTCCCCCGCGCCCAATACCCAGGCCAGTGCCGTTGCCGGCGTGGACCAGCCACGTTCGGCACAAAAGGCCCGAAACTGTGCGATCCGGGCCAGATTGCGGGAAAAGTTAGGTTCCGTGAAACGCGGATTGCGGCCCCGGAACACATCCTGAACATCATCAGCCGTCAGCGGCGTATTCCCCATCATGCCCCGCGCGAGCGGTGAAAAGGCCACGAAAGCCACCCCAAGCCGGGCGCATTCCTGGATCAACCCCAGTTCAGGCTGTCGGGTCCAAAGCGAATATTCATTCTGTACCGCCCGGCAGGGATGGATCGCATGCGCCTCACGCAGGGTTTCGGGGGCAATTTCCGACAGGCCATAGCCCCCGATCTTGCCTTCGCGTTCCAGATCCTGAAGAGTATCGATGACCTCCGCAATCGGCCGGGCCTGTTCGCGGCGGTGAATATAGAACAGATCTACCTGTTCCACCCCCAGCCGTTTCAACGAGGCCTCCAGTTCCTTCCGCAGGTGGGTGGCAGAATTGTCGATCACCCGGGGCGGGCCGTTGATGATGGATGCCTTGGTGGCCAGGGCTACTTCGGGGCGGTGCATCGCAATCCATTTGCCCACCATCGTTTCGCTGATCCCCATGCCATAGACATTCGCCACATCGATATGGGTGATGCCCGCCTCATACATCGCATCGAGACAGGCGAGGCTTTCAGCCTCATCAGTTGGTCCGTACATACCGCCAAAGGACATGGCGCCAAAACCAAGGGCGGAAATGACAGGGCCATTGGCCCCGAGTTTACGTTGCTGCATGGACAGGTCCTTTTAAAGAGGGGACCGAAACAAAACGCAGCGAATCGATCTGGTCAAGGGGTGATGTAATGCATCCCGGAAAAATCGGCGCGCAGCGCGGCGGTACGGGGCGCGATGGTTTCCGGCGCGTTTGATCTGAGGGCCTCGGCAATCAGCCCGGCGAGTACCGGCGCATCCCCGGCGGTCACACCCCGGCGGACCAGTTCCGGCGTACCAATTCGCAGCCCGTTCAGATCGCCCGCAACCTCGGCCAGGGGCAGACCGATACCACAGGCCAGAAATCCGGCTTTGCGCAGCTTCCTGGAAGCCGCCTGCCCACCGCCAAACGCTGCGGCCTCCAGGGCGAATTGATGACTTCGCGTCATGCCCCGATCCGCAGCAAAAACCTGCAGACCTTCCCTGGCAAGCGCCCTGGCCATGGCACGGGACAGATCCACCATAGCCGCGCCATAGGCCTGACCATGATCGCGCCAATCCAGCAGCGACAATGCCAGGGCCGCCGATTTCGCGGCATCAAAATTCGCGGTCATGCCCGGAAAGGCGATATGATCCAACCGTTCGGCAATCCCGGCATCATTGGTTACGACAAGCCCCCCCGCCGGACCACCAAGGGATTTATAGGTGCTCATCGTCATCAGATGCGCCCCCTGATCAAGAGGACTGTCCCAAACACCCGAGGCGATGATCCCGCATTGATGCGCCGCATCAAAAAGCACTTTCGCACCGACGGTATCAGCAATCGTGCGGATTTCGGCAACCGGATGCGGAAAAAGGTTAAGGCTGCCGCCAATGGTGATGATCCGGGGCCGCACGCGTCGGGCCAGATCCTCCAATGCGGCCAGATCCACCGTATAGCCATCGGCATCAACCGGCGCGGGATAGGTTTCCAACCCGTAAAGGCCCGCGCAACCCGCCTTGTGATGGGTCACATGCCCCCCCACCGCAGCAGGGGGCGCGATGATGGCATCACCCGGATGCGCCAGCGCCATGAACCCATAAAGATTGGCCAGCGCGCCCGATCCAACACGGATTTCCGCATGGCTGGCCCGGAAAATTTCCGCAGCCAGTTCAGCGGCGATGACCTCAATTTCCTCAATCGCCTCCAGCCCCATTTCATATTTATCGCCCGGATAGCCCAATGAGGGACGGGAACCGAGCCCCCGCGCCAGAACGGCCTCGGCCCTTGGGTTCATCACATTGGTTGCGGGGTTCAGGTTGAAACATTCCCGGTCATGAATGGCTTCATTCCTTTCAATCAGCTTCCCGATCCGCATTGCCACTTGCCCTGACGGCGCGGCAACCGTGGCCGCAAGGCGCTGGATATGCTCCTCACAAGCTTCAGGTACCCAGGCACGACGGTTGAGATGGGGCATGGTGGATCTCTCCTGTTTCAGGCCGTGATGAAATCCCCTGACGCGCTTGCGAACAAATGAATTTTGCGAAAAACTAGGCCCAGAAAATCTATGCCATATACCGGCCCGCCCATGCCTGTCTCCCCACCTCGCCCCCGGGACATCCCCCTGAATGCCCTGCGCGCCTTCGAAGCCGCCGCGCGGCTTGGCGGTTTCAAGGCAGCGGCGCAGGAACTGGGGGTGACGCCGGGCGCGGTGGCGGCACATGTCAAGGCGCTGGAGGATCGCCTTGGTGCCGCACTTTTCGAACGCGGGGCAAAAGGCGTATGCCTGACCGCACTTGGCGAACGCGCCCTGCCGGATTTCACGGCCGCCTTTGACGGGCTGGGCCATGCAGTCCATCACCTGCGTGCCGAAGCAGCCCCGCATGTGGTCCATATCGCCACCCTGCCCGCGCTGGCACAGCTTTGGCTTTCCCCCCGCCTTCCGGGACTACGCGAAACCATACCGGGTATCGAGATTTCCATCACCGCGATGGAAGCGCCCCCGAACCTCAAACGCACACCCTATGATCTGAGCCTCTTTTATGATGACACGGGTAAGATCGTGACCGGGGATGAGATTTTTCCCGTCTGCGCCCCTGCCCTTGCCCAAAGAGTACAAAAGGCCGGGGATCTGAACACGCTCCCCTGCCTGATCGACAGTACCTGGGCCAGTGACTGGAATGTCTGGGCAGATCAGGCCCTGCCAGGGTTTCGTCCACGGGGGCCGGTCTTTTCGCTTTATGCCCTGGCCGTGGAAGAGGCACTGAACGGCGCCGGTGTCCTGATGGCACGAGCAGCACTGGTTGCAAATCACCTGCAACGGGGAACGCTTGTCGCCCCTTTGCCGCAACGCGTACCGGTGATGCCGGCCCTGCGGCTCTGGTCCCTGCGGGGGCTGCAGCCGGGGCGCCCCGCAGCACAGGTGGCATATGCGCTTCTGGATCAGGCGAAGGCGGCCTGAAGCGCGATCTGTAGCATATCCCCGAAACTGCGTTCCCGTTCCGAGGCCGGCAGTGCCTCATGGGTCAGCAGATGGTCCGAGATCGTCAACACCGCCAGTGCCCGGCACCCATGACGTGCCGCCAGCGTGTAAAGTTCCGCTGTTTCCATCTCCACGCAAAGGATGCCGTGACGGGTCATCTGCTGGTTCAGATCCGGGCGTTCATCATAGAAGGTATCGCTGGAATAGATCGGCCCGGCATGGGTCGCTATACCGCGTGTGACGGCCGCATCCCAGGCCGCCCTGAGCAAGGCAAAATCGGCGCAGGGGGCATAGTTCAGTTCCCGGAAGATGGTCGAGGACGGCGAGTTCACACTGCATGACGTCATGGCCAGAACCAGATCGCGGATCCTGACCTTTTCCTGCATCGCACCGGCAGATCCGATCCGGATCAGTGTTTTCGCGCCATAGTCACGGATCAGTTCATTGGCATAGATCGACAGGGAAGGCATACCCATGCCCGACCCCTGAATCGTGACACGATTACCCTGCCATGTGCCGGTAAAGCCCAGCATGCCCCGGACCTCATTCACCAGTGTGACATCTTCCAGAAATGTCTCCGCCGCCCAGCGGGCGCGATAGGGATCCCCCGGCATCAGCACGGTTTCGGCAATCTCCCCGGGCCTTGCGCCGATATGAATGGTCATGGAGCCTCCATTGATGAAGTGAACGGGGATCAGCTTGCCAGATGTCGCAGGCCCTGCGTTACATCGGTGCGGATCGCAAGGCGCAGGCCGGGTTCGTCCCCGGCCTTGAGCGCGGCAATGATCAACCGGTGATAGGGCGGCGGTTCATTGCGGCGCAAACGGCCATATAAGGCGCGCATGGTGGGGCCAAGCTGCAACCAGACGGTTTCAGTCAGCGCCAGCATGGCGGGGGCCTGCGCCCGCAGATAGAGCGTCCGGTGAAATTCAAGATTCGTCCGGATATAGTTGATCGCGTCGCGCCGGATCACGGCCTCATGATTGGCGGTATTGATGGCGGCAAGGCGATCGATAAGCGCAAAATGCGCTCTGGGCAGGGCGCGGGCGGCCAGTTCCGGTTCAATCAGGGCCCGGATCGCGGCCAGCTCCTCGATCCGTTCGGGTGAAAGTTCCGGCGTCGCGACGCGACCGGAGGAAGAAAGCGACAGGGCCCCTTCCGCCACCAGGCGCCGGACAGCCTCGCGTGCAGGCGTCATGGACACGCCGAAACGCCGTGCCAGCCCCCGCAGGGTCAGCGCCTGGCCGGGTGAAAGTTCCCCATGCATGACCTGCTGGCGCAACGTGCGATAAAGCCGTTCATGCGCGGCGGCATTCGGATCCACGGGGCGCGAGGCAAAAAGGGCGGTTGCAGATGACATGGGATCAGCCAAGCATCACCATAGGCGGGCGGTCAATCCCGAAACGTGCCATTCAGGTGTTAAAGCGGTAGCCATGCAGGCTGTGACCTTCCCGTTTCAGCCAGAGGCGTGGTGCCTCATATCCCGGCATCAGATCACGGACCACCGCCCAGAAGGCAGGAGAATGATTCATCTGTACCAGATGTGCCACCTCATGGGCCGCTACATAGTCCAGCACATCCGGCGGAGCCATCACCAGCCGCCAGCTATACATCAGGCCTCCCTCCGCCGTGCAGGACCCCCAGCGCGACCGCGTATCGCGCAAGGTAAGGCGATGGTAAGACTTTCCTATCGCCGCAGCATGCTGATCGGAGGCCATGGCCAGCCGGTCGCGGGCCCGCGCCTTGAGGAAGGCAGCAGCCCGGACCCCCGCGCGTGCAGGATCACCGGGCAGGATAAGCATATCCCCTTCCAGTCGCGGAGTACGGCCCCGGCCCGGAACCAGGCGCACCAGCCGCCCTTCCACCGGAATTTCAGTGCCCATGGCCACGGTCATCGAACCCGCCGATTTTGCAAGCGCCCGGCGCAACCAGTTTTCCTGCGCGTGCAGAAAGGCCATCGCCTCGGCCTCCCGCACATGGGGCGGCATCGAAAGCGTCACCTTCCCATCCAGCCGCGACACCCGCAACGACAAGCGCCGCGACCGCGCCGAGCGGCGGAGGATCACGGAAACGGGGGGCGGGCCGGGAAGATGAAGCATGAATAACCTGTCTAGCCAGCGCAGATTAAGCAACATGACGACAAGCGCAAGCCACCTGACACCATCCAGAAACCTAACTTGCGTGGGAAAAGCCTTTGACAGCGATCCGCACCTGTGGCATGGGGCGCCCTTGCCAGAGACCCGGCTGCCCGCAAGCGGCCCAAAGTCACAAGGGAACGAATATGCCCAAAGAAGAATGGGGAACCAAGCGCGTCTGCCCGACAACCGGCAAACGTTTCTATGATCTGAACAAATCCCCGATCATCAGCCCCTATACGGGCGAAGTCGTTGAACTCGAAACGAACCGCCGCAAGATTGCCGATTCGACATCCTCCAGTGCCAAATCCAGCAAGGACAGCGAAGAACTGCTGGTCGATGATCTGGACAGCGATGATGATCTGCTCGAAGATGACGGCGGCGATAACGATAGCGATGACGATCTGCTCGACGATGATTCCGACGATAACGTATCGCTGGACGAACTGGCCGATGTCAGCAACCCGGATGATGACAACTGACCATCCGGCACCTGCACCGATGCCATTGATCCCGGCAATGCCGGGCAATGGCAGGGCAGACCGGCAGTTGAGACAAGGCTGATAGCCCGAAACGGGGCCCATTCCGGGAAGTCAGGCCTTGCGGGCCACCATCGGTCCCATAGGGCGACCGCCAAGAATATGCAGATGATAATGGGGGACTTCCTGCCCGCCATCCGGTCCGGCGTTGGAAATTCCGCGATATCCCCCCGCATCATCCGGCGTAAGTTTCAGCATCGTGCAGATCCTTGCCGCTGTCCGGTGAAAATCAACCAGCTCGGCCTCGCTCGCTTCGGCACAGAAATGATCGAAACAGACATAAGCCCCCTTCGGGATCACCAGCACATGCACGGGCGCCTGCGGCTGGATATCGTGAAAGGCAAGCGTATGTTCGGTTTCCAGAACGGTCTTGTTGGGAATTTCGCCGCGCAGGATACGGGCAAAGATATTCTCCGGGTCGTAGCTATAGGCCATGGGTCAATCCGCAAAAAGATGGGCAGTTCGGGCGATCTGTTGCCCCTGTTCTACCGGGATCGCAAGGAATTGGGCAAGCGCCTCGGCATTTTCCTTGACCGTGGCGCCCTGCCGGATCGTGAAGATCCCGGCAAAATCCGCATCGCGCAGCCGGTCGTTTTCAAACCTGATATCATAGCGGATCGTGGGCAAGATGCGGTCGATCACCTCCGGCGGGGTGCGGCTGCCGGCAAGCCCGATCCGCCTGGCATGGCCAATCAGATAGTCATCGCTGAATTCGCATTCGACATCGAGAAGCCGCAATGTGGAACGATCCGTCGCGAAATCATGCAGCAGGTCCAGATTTGCCGGATCAATGCAGACCACCAGCACATCGCTGTTCCAATAATCAAACAGCATCCTCATCAAGGCCCTGCGATGCCGGGTCCGTTTTTCCAGTGTTGACTGTATCCCGCCCAGATCAGGCAGGGGGGCAGAGGCCTCATTGAAAAGGTATTCGACCACCGGAAACCCGGTCACTTGCCGGATCCTTTCAATCAGCCGCTTGGCAACATGCCATTTCTTGCAGATCACCATCAATAGCGTGCGATCCCGGCCCAGACTATTTTCGGTTTCCCAGAACCGCTGGGCAAAACGCCTGCCAACCCTGCCGCGTCCGGTCAGGAACTGAAACAGCGTCCGCCCTTCGTCCGAGATTGCAAATTGCACCCCCTTAGACGCGTAAAGCATGCCAAGGCGTTGCTTCAGTTCCCGTGCCTCGGGGGAAATCTTGCGCGCGAAAAGGTAGTCCTGACTAAGCAGCAGGTCATAGTGATCATTGTAGAAGGTTACCGGCAGTCCATAATCGGTGAACATCAGAAAGGTCAGCGTCCGCGTACTGATTTCATGTTCAGGGACCAGATGGCGCACCAGCGTCTGAAAGAAGGTCTCATCGGGGATCCAGGTTGTGCGAAAGAACCGCATCACATCGCGGCGATTGTCACAGAAATTCAGCACCGCTTCCATCGTGCGCCGCCGCAGGCACCACCATTGACTGCCAATCTGGATCTGCAGGTCCGACGGGATACGCCGTGTCAGCCCGAGGTGTTTCTGTATCCCAAGCATCGCATAGAACAACTGCTTCTGGCTGCGTTCATTGAACCAGTGCCGATAGATCAGCCGTTCTTCCTGGATACCGGTCTTGATCCAGCCCGATTTGAAAAAATCGAAACTCTCAATGAAATCGACTTCTTCCCGATCCAGAAGATCATGTGCATATTCAGCCGATTTGATCGGCATGCAATCGCCCGAAAGCATGTAGAAATGCGTCGCACGCGGGAATGCCTCCACCGCCGCGCGCACCGCATGAAGGGTCGCAGCCACAAGGCTCCAGCCCCCCCAGCCGCATTTTATCCGCCGCTTGGCAAAGACAACCCCCGGATTGCCCCCGATCCGGTCGCGGATAAGGTCGAAGGCGGCCTGCCCGGCCCGCGCATCGAAATGAATCGCCACGTAATCGCCTGCCGCCGTCAGCCTGTCGGCCTGTGCGATAATACCTTCGGGATCCTTGTGGCAAAGAAGAATATAGGCGATTTTTGCCATGGTTTTGGAAACTCACACGCTATCTTTGGCAGCTTGTCGCCCTTGATAACGTCAACAGCAATTGAAAAGACAGCGTTAGTTTGCTCTGTTGGCGACAATATTCGCGGCAGGCCCCCGAATGGGCCGCATATAAGGAGACCGCACCCGATGGGTTTTCCCGGCACCTGGATGACCGAAAGTGAAAGCACCCTCTATCGCGTCGTTCCGAAATGCGCCTGTTCGACGATCGGGCAGATCATGTTCTATTCCGATCATGGTCGGTTCTTCGACGGCGATATCCATGACAGCACCAGTGGCCTGCATAAATGGGCGCAGGAAAGCAGCCAGCCGCTGATCACCAGGGCGGTGCAGCAACAGAAAACCTATTCCTTCACCTGTGTGCGCAACCCCTATACGCGGGTGCTTTCCTCCTTTTTCGACAAGATCTGCGGGATTCAGCGCAATGGCAGACGCTATCGCGGCAATCTGGTCCCGCTTCTTATCCAGAAATACGGCATCGAGGTTGGTGGTGATGATGGCCAGCAGGACTTCGACCAGATCAAGAGCTTCCGGCGTTTCCTTCTGTTTGTCCGTGACACGATTCGCTGGCGCAAACCGATGGAGCCGGATATCCATTGGTCGGCCATGTCGGGCCATATTTCCACCTTTATCGTGAATGGCGGTCACTACGACCGGATCTTCTTTACCGAAAAATTCAACGAAGGCATGCAGGATGTGCTCGATCATATCGAAACGCCGCATGAGGTTGATCTGGCCAAGATCCCCAGATTCAACGAAAGCGAAGGCCATGGCCCGAAACGCGCCCATCCGGTCGAGGATTACTTTGACGATCTGTCAATGCATCTGATCTGGGAAATCTACAAACGCGATTTCCAACTGTTCCGCTATGATTTCGAAAACCCTGCGAACCGGATGCCCATCGGGGAGATCGATCTGAATGAGGTCCACGCGAAACTGGGCGATTGAAGGTCCGGGATTCCCGTTTCCTTCATGATGTTGACGCGGCAAGACGCTTCAGCACCTCATCGGCCAGGGCTTCGGTTTCGCGCCGGGCCACAGCAGAACGCGGCAATTCACCAACCCCCCGGCCCTGTCCCAGGCTTTCGGCATAGGCAACGCGCTGCCCCAGTGTCGTTTCCGCAACATGCGCGGATACCTGCGCTGCCGCCTCGGCAATCTCTCCGGCAAGGCGGGATCCCGCCGTTACCCGGTTCAACACCAGCAAGGTCGGTTTCGAAAGGCGGATCGCCATGTCGAGCACCCCGTCCAGCGCCCAAAGATCAAGATGCGACGCACCGACCGGGATCAATACCAGATCCGCCTCGCGCAATGCGGGGCGCAGATCACTGTCGATCTTTGGCGGCGTATCGATCAGAACGATGTCATTCGTCTTGCGTAGCTTGTCGACCTCATATCCAACACCCCAGGCGCTGGCCGTGGCGAATTCCACGCCGGGATCTTCGCCAAGGTCCCGCCGTGCCATGAACCAGCGGCCCAGACTGCCCTGCGGATCGGTATCAAGCACTGCAACCCGATTTCCCTGCGCCAGAAAGGCAATTGCAAGATTGGCCGCCAGAGTCGTTTTCCCCGCCCCGCCCTTTTGTTGTGCGACGACAATGACGCGTGCCATGTGATTCCCTCTTTGCTGCAACGCAGCATACCTCATCACTACCGGGGTTGCACGCATCCACAACAGGCCGGTTTTTCAGACCTTCAGTTTCCGGAAAAGGATACGACCCCACATTTCCGCATTGGCGCCCTGCAAAACGGCCGCGACCAGAAGACGCTTGATGGGTTCGGGGTCAGATCAGGCATGGTGGCGCGAACTGCCCCTGTTCGCCCCGGAAAACCCGGCCCGGACGGAACTATTTATTCTTCTTATTTTTCGCAGTTCCAGAGGTCGCTTCAAGCGCGGCGATTCGCGCGGCAAGCGCCTCGTTTTCCTCCCGTGCCTTCTGGGCCATGGCACGGACGGCATCGAATTCCTCACGCGTCACAAAATCGCGATCGGCAAGCCAGCGGTCGATCATCCCCTTCATCGCCGTTTCCGCCTCTGTCCGGGCGCCCTGCGCGACACCCATTGCATTGGTCATCAGCTGCGACATGTCATCGAGAAACTTGTTGCGGCCCTGCATGGGGGGTCTCCTTGGCTTGTCTCCCTTCTATATGGCGCGGAGAGCACGGACGGACAAGGGGTGGCTTGGTTGACTTCCCTGCCCCAAGGCCGGAAAACCGGGCCATGAACAGGCGAGACCGGCAATGAGCTACATCCCCTTTCCCGATATTTCACCCGAGATCTTCTCGATCACGCTCGGCAATTTTCACTTTGCCCTGCGCTGGTATGCACTGGCCTATATTGCCGGGTTGGTCATCGGGTGGCGCATGGTCCTGCGCGCAGTGACGACATCGCGCCTTTGGGATGGTGCCGCGCCAATGGGGCGGGACCAGGTGGAGCGGTTACTGACCTGGATCATCGCCGGGGTGATCCTGGGGGGGCGGCTGGGCTATGTGCTTTTCTATCAGCCGGGTTATTACCTTTCCGATCCGATCGGCATCCTGAGGGTCTGGGAAGGTGGGATGTCCTTTCACGGCGGCTTTCTTGGTGTGGTTGCGGCCGCCTGGATATTCTTTCGCCGCGAAGGCGTATCGTTACTTTCCGGGGCCGATCTTCTGGCCCTGGCAACGCCGCCCGGGCTGATGCTGGGCAGGATTGCAAACTTCATCAATGCCGAACTTTGGGGGCGGCCAACCGATCTGCCCTGGGGCGTGGCCTTCCCCGGCGGGGCAGCGCAGGATTGCCCCGGGATCGAAGGCATCTGCGCACGCCATCCATCACAGCTTTATGAGGCCGGGCTTGAAGGGCTGATCCTTGGCGTCTTGCTGATATGGCTGGTCTGGCGCGGGGCGGCCCTGATGCGGCCCGGGCTGGTGACGGGGATCTTCCTGGCGGGCTATGGTGCAGCGCGGTTCATTGTTGAATTCTTTCGTCAGCCAGATACGCAATTCATTACGGAAAACAATCCTCTGGGACTGGCCTTTCATGTGGATGGCTGGGGCCTGACGATGGGTCAGGCCTTGTCCCTGCCAATGGTCGCGGCGGGGCTTTGGCTGGTGTTTCGTGCATGGCGGGCATGACCCCGCTTGGCCGGATCCTGCGGCGGCGCATCGCGCAGACCGGGCCGATTTCACTGGCCGATTACATGGCGGAATGCCTGATGCATCCCCAGTACGGTTACTATAATACGCGCGATCCATTCGGGCAGGCAGGCGATTTCACCACCGCCCCCGAAATCTCGCAGATGTTCGGGGAACTCATGGGCCTCGCGCTTGCACAAAGCTGGCTTGATCAAGGCGCACCAACCCCTTTCATCCTGGCGGAATGCGGGCCCGGAAGGGGCACCCTGATGGCTGACCTGTTACGCGCAACCCGCCATGTGCCGGGCTTTCATGCCGGGATGCAGCTTTGCCTTCTGGAAGGTTCGCCCCTGCTGCGCAAGGCACAGGCCGGGGCCCTGCGGGAATTCGCGCCAAGCTGGACCGAACGGACGGAGGATCTGCCCAATGGCCCGCTTTTCGTGATCGCCAATGAATTCTTCGACGCGCTCCCCATCCGGCAATTCACCCGCATGGGCAATGCCTGGGCGGAAACCGTGATCGGGCTGGAGGGGGACCGGCTGGTTCCGGGACGCACTGTACCTACCCCTCTGAAGGCACTGGTGCATCGCCTTGCCGATACTGATGAGGGCACAGTGGTTGAGACCCGCCCTATGGGTGAGGCGATTATCGCCACGCTCGGCTCACGGATCACGGCGCAAGGTGGGGCGGCAATCGTGATTGATTATGGCGACGGGCCTTCGCGCGGCGATACTTTCCAGGCCGTGGCGAAACATGGTTTCACCGATCCTCTCAATCATCCCGGGGAGGCCGATCTGACCGCACATGTCGATTTTCAGGCTCTTGCCCACGCCGCCCTGCCTGCCTGCTCCACGGGGCTGACCCCGCAGGGGCTCTGGCTGGCGCGCCTCGGCATCGGTCCAAGGGCGGAACGGTTGGCAGCGGGGCTTTCGGGCGCGGCACTGGAAAACCATCGTGCCGCAACTCACCGCTTGACCCATGGCGAAGAAATGGGAACCTTGTTCAAGGCCATGGCCCTTTATCCACCCGACCAACCTGCGCCACCGGGATTTGAATGAAATGCTGGAAATCATCACCTCTGATGCGTTGCATCCCATTCGTCATGGGTTCTTCACCCGCAAGGGCGGGGCTTCGTCCGGTATCTTTCAGGGGTTGAATTGCGGTACGGGCAGCAGCGACCTGACAGAGGTCGTGGCCATCAACCGTGCCCGTGTGGCTGAGGCGATGGAGGTCCGTCCCGACCACCTTCTGGGCGTGCATCAGGTCCATTCGGCCCAGGCCGCAACATTGGTCACCCCCCCCGAATCCCCCATTGAGGCCGATGCCCTGGTAACGGCCACGCCCGGCCTTGCCCTGTCGGTGCTGACGGCCGATTGTCAGCCGGTTCTCATGGCCGATCCGCAGGCCGGGGTGATCGGGGCCGCGCATGCCGGCTGGAAAGGGGCCCGCGACGGTGTTCTGGAGGCAACGCTGGAGGCCATGGAAACGCTTGGTGCGAAGCGAAGTGAAATCTCCGCCGTAATCGGCCCGACGATCAGCCAGTTCGCCTATGAGGTCGGCCCCGAATTCGTCGAAAGCTTCATTGACGAAGACCCCGAATACGCCCGTTTCTTTGCCAATGGCGAGAGTGACCGGGCGCTTTTCGATTTGCCCGGATTCGGACTCTTCCGGCTGCGCGCGGCGGGGGTCGGTCATGCCGAATGGACAAGACATTGCACCTATCGCGATGAGGAACGATTCTTTTCCTACCGTCGGACCACCCATCGTGGTGAGGCCGATTACGGCCGTCTCATCGCCTCAATCTGTCTTTGATGGGGCGAATACGCCTTACTGCCACTCTTAAATTTTGCGGCTATCTTGAAGGAAACAATCACCCTCATTGATTTTGTTCCCTTAATGTTCCATATTGGATCGACACCCTGAACAGGAGGTCGCATCATGCAGGACAACCCGCAAATCCTCCCCGTTACCGCGCGTCAGCTGTCCTATGCCCGATCGCTCGCGCTCCGCAATGGGACCATCCTGCCCTGGGACGTACAGCAGGATCGTCGCAGCTTGAGCGCATGGATCGACAAACAGGCCCGAATGAAGCCCATAAGTGACGACAACCGCCCTTCGGCGCGCCAGGTTGCCTTTGCCGAACGGCTGGCACGGATCAAACGGCATGTTGTCCCTGATGCCTGTTTCCGTGACAGAATCCTGATGTCGCGCTGGATCGATTCCAACCGCTGAATCAGCTTTCAAGCAGGGCTGACGGATAGGGGCGGCCTTGCTGCAGGGACAGGCCGTTTTTCACATGGCGCCGCAGCAGGTTCCGCACGGGATTTCGCCGTGGAACAAAACGGGCAAGAGCCCGGGTTTTCTGCGTTTCCAAATCTGCAATTTCGGGAAAAAGCGTGATCACTTCTTCCCGCGCGGCAGAATTGAGCGATTTCATCGCCTCCGGCCCGGGATGAAAGGATTCCGTTCGCAGCCCATTAGAAAAAACCACCTCATGCGCTTCCAGCAGGAGGTGAAAATAGTGGATTGGCCCGGAATGGGCGGCACGTTCCACCCCCGGATGCCCCAGCAGATGCCTGGCCGGAACAAAAACTTCCCTTTCGCCAAACATACGGCCCGCAATACGGGAGGAAATCAGGATACGATGCTGCGGTGAGACAAAAAGATCACGATCAGGCAACCCCATGCCAAACGATCCCGCCCGGATCAGGATCGGGCCATGGCGCTCATGAAATGCGGTATCATATTGCCTGATCAGTCTTGAACCGATCCAGGCAATGGGTTGAAAGCCGTTATCGGCAGTCTGCACCAGGTCATCAGGGCGCAGCGCCTCAACGGGAAGGCAGCCACGTTTTGTCCGGATCGTGCTGCCCCGCAGGAAACAGATCGGCGCCTCTATCTCGGAAAAATTGACCGTGTAGCTGTTGGATCCATCCGAGAGGACAAAACTGCCACTATAGGAATTGCCATCCGCATCAAGGGTCTGGTTCAGGGTTCCGTCGACAATATAAAGACCATCATCCAGTTCGATCCGGTCATTATCGATCGGTCCACCTGCCCCGCCGATGATCTGGATCGTACCGGAGCCACCATCGGAAAGGTCTATCGTGAATGTATCTGCCCCGTCACCACCTTCGGCAGTATCACCAAGTCCGACCAGGATCCCGTCATCCCCTGTCCCGCCAAAAAGGTGATCCGCGCCCGAACCGCCGTTAAGCGTATCATTGCCCGCCTCACCATGGAGCGTGTCATCGCCCATCCCGCCCAGGACCCGGTCATCACCCACACCACCATGAAGGAGATCATGACCGCTATCGCCATGCATCGTATCCTGTCCGGCACCACCATGAATGACATCATCGTCCCAACCGCCACGGAGGCTGTCATCGCCATCCCCGCCATGGAGCGTGTCATTCCCGCCACCGCCGGTAACCAGATCATTCCCGGCCCCACCATCAACCAGATCATCGCCCTGATCGCCGTGAAGTTCATCATTCCCCACATTGCCGGAAAGTGTATCCTGATCATCACCGCCATAGATCGTATCATCGCCGACCCCACCGGATACCTGATCATTCCCTTCACCACCCGCGATATGGTCGCCGTCCCCACCCCCGTCAATCGTGTCGTTGCCGCCATCGCCTTCAAGGCTGTCACTGCCCTCCCCACCATGGATTTCATCCGCGCCACCATTGCCGTGGATCGTATCATTGCCGCCCAGGCCATGGATCAGATCATCGCCGGCTCCGGCGTGGATACTGTCATCCCCGCCACTACCGGTGATCGTTTCATCCGAATCGCTACCTGAACCCGTACACATTGCGGCAGGCTAGGTGGTGAAGGGAAAAGAACCGGTTAGGATTTCCTGTTCAAATTTATGGAGTTTCACATGCACGCCGCGTCGGCATGGCATTCATGTAAAAAGATCGTGCAGGGCAGTCCGCATTGCAGGGCTTTCACGATGCCCGCCTTCGGGTTCGACCACCACCTGCAAACGATCCGACGATTTGGCATAGGCCCGGCGAAGGCGGTCCAATGCTGGGGTAAACGCAGCCGGTGGGGTCAGGGGATCCCTCAGTCCCACACCGACGATCTGCAAACGCGGCGCAATCAACGCGGCAACATCGCCCAGATCATGGGCCGGAAGAAGCCCCGGCACCGTCATATAAGAACCATGGAGATCATGGGCGCCGGTGGCGATCAACGGGGCAATATCCGCAAAAGCACAGAAATGCGCGCAAGCCGCGATTTCAGGTCGCAAGGCAGCATGGAAATAGGCCAGTGTCGCCCCCATCGAAAGACCAATCACGGCGATACGCGCCGGGTCCACCTCCGGCCGCACCTTCAGCGCAGCACCGGCACGCGCAAGATCGTCAAGCATCACCCCCAGAAGCGGCCGCCCCTGCCAGAGCGCGGCCTTGCTGAGGGCGGCTTCCGTTCCCTCCTCCTGCCGTTCGCCGAAACCGGGCATATCCGGACAAAGGACGACATGGCCCTGCGCCGCCAGCCAGAGCCCAAGCGGCGGGTCAAGCAGTGCCGGGCGACCCTCCGTGGCCTCTGCCTTGCCTATCCCATAGGCATTGCCATGCGCATGGGCATAAAGCACCGCGGCTCCCCGTGGGACGTCCGGCATCAGAAGACGTGATGGAATGGCAATATTCCCGTCCCGTATCACGCCTTCCATGCAAGTGATCCTTCCAATCCGCCAGTCCCGCCCTGCCTCGAAAATTCCGGCACTTTCGTCGGAGCAGCCAGTCAGCGCCTTCAGCCTGTTTCGGGAAAGACCCATCGCCCGATCTCCGGGATTGTCGAATCGTTCAGCTTTGGTACACTAGCACACCAGAGGAGGATGGGAGGTCCTCTTTCCATGACCCAACCGGTTCTGGCCCTTTCTCGACACGGTACAACCTGTTCGCAGGACCGTGATGTTGTCGGTGCCGGGCGTGAAGAATAGCCATTATGACTGCTTCGACCGGGCAGAAATCAATCCGGTCCTTCCCATTGCCCCACAGGTCTATGATGTGCTGCGCAGCCGCATCGTGGACAATCGCCTGACCCCGGGTGCACCGCTCAGCGAGGCCACCCTTGCCGCCCGGCTGAATATCAGCCGGACCCCCCTGCGTGCCGCCTTGCAGCAACTTGCCAATGAGGGCCTGATCATAACCCGGCCTCAGGTCGGTTCCGTGGTGGCGAAACTCGATACCGCACAGCTGGAGGAAGCAATTTTTGTCCGTGCCGCACTGGAAGAGGCCGTGGTACGCCGCCTGACCGGGATCGGACCACATAAGGACATGCTGGAAACATCTTTTGCCGCACAACAACGCGCGGCCGAAGCCGATGACTACGCCGCCTTTTTCCGCGAGGATGAATTGTTCCATGCCCGCCTCGCCACACTTGCCGGCGTTGCCAATACCTGGAAACTTGTTCATGCGGTAAAGGGCCATGTGGACCGTCAACGCTTCAGGCTCATGTCCCGGATCCCGTTTCGTGCGATGCGGGCTTTCCGGGACCATCAACAGATCGTCGGACATATCCTGGCCGGAAATGGCGATGATGCGGCACGGGCCATGCGCGCGCATGTCCATTCGGCACTTGAATTGCCACCGACCGGCCACAGCCTGTCGGCAGGCCATCCATCCGCCGCCCTTGAGGCGGCTCATCAGGGAGACAGACAAGAATGACACGCAAATTCGTACCCATGCTCAGCTCCGGCGCCTTGGCACTGGCCTTGATGTCCGGGGCATCTCTGGCCCAGACCGAACTGGTGATGACATGGTATAATGACGGCAATGAAGGGGAAACGATGCAGGCCCTGCTGGACAAGTTCCAGGCCGCCAACCCCGATATCAAGGTCAGCCTCAACACCGTGCCCTACAAGGCCATCCTGGAAAGTCTGCCCGTGCAGCTTGCCGCCGGAGAGGGCCCAGACATCGCCCGCGTGACCGATCTGGGCGGGCTGTCGGAATTTTATCTCGATCTGACCCCGCATCTGGGCGATGCGGAATATTGGCGCAGCAATTTCGGCCCCTTCCTGAAATGGCTGGATCCGCAGGGTGATGCGATTTCGGGTTTCATGACCCAGCTTACCGTCACCGGGCCCTATGTGAACAAGACGCTTTTTGAACAGGCCGAGGTGGAAATGCCCGGTGAAGGCGCCACTTGGGAAGACTGGGCCGCAGCCTCCAAGGCAGTTGCGGAAAAGCTGGATATCCCGATCCCGATGGCCTGGGACCGCTCCGGCCACCGGGTGGCCGGACCCGCCATTTCCGAAGGCGCGAAGCTGTTCACCGCGGATGGCGGGCCTGCCCTGGTCGATGATGGAATGAAGAAGATGGCCACGATGCTTTATGACTGGCATCAGGACGGCACCATGGCGAAGGAACTCTGGGGGTCCGTATCGGGCAGCACATATCTGGGCGCGAATGAGGAATTCGCCAATGCGCAGGTGGTGATGTACATGTCCGGCTCCTGGCAGATCCCGCAATTTGCCGAAACCATCGGTGACGGTTTTGACTGGTGGGCGGTGCCCGCGCCCTGCGGCCCGGCCGCCTGCACGGGAATGCCCGGCGGCGCGGCCCTTGTCGCGATGAAGGAAACCCAGCATCCGGCAGAAGTGGCCAAACTGATGGAATTCCTGGCCCAGGAGGAAAACCTCGCCGAATTCTACGGACAGAACCTTTTCATACCGGGCCATCTTGGCCTGGCCACGGACGGAGTCGATTTCGCCACTGAAGATCCGCGCGCCAAGCACGCGCTGGAAACCTTTGCGGCGGCAGTGCCAACGATTTCACCCATTGCCTTTGATCTGCAGGGCTACAAGTACAACCGGGTAATGTTCAACGCGATGATCTCACGTCTGGGGGAGGCGATTGTTGGGGAAATGACCCTCGATCAGGCCTTTGACCGCATGACCCAGGATGTTGAACAGCAAATCGCCGAACGGGAACGCGGCGAGAACTGAGCCACATCATCGCCCCGGCCTGTACCGTACTGGGCCGGGGCAACAGGACGGGGAAACAAGGGACGAAACATGGCGGAAGGCCAATCAGCAACATTATCCGAAGGTCTGAAGGCGCTGGCCGCATGGCCCGCAACCATGCTTTTCCGCCTGCTCGATATTCCTTTCCGATGGGTGCAGAAACTATTGGGTATCCGATCAATGCCCTGGGTATTTCTGTTGCCCAACCTTGCCTTTTTTGGGATATTCGTCGTCATCCCGCTTTTCATCAACTTCGCCTATTCCTTTACCGGTGGCACCGAACTTTTCCTGCGGGATCGCGTCAATACCGGGACGGAACAATATGCGATCCTTTTTGATTGCGGCAATTACCTGGACCCGGCCAGTTGCCGGCAGGACAGGTTCTGGAAAGGGATCTACAACACCACCTTTTTCGTCTTCTTCCAGGTTGCCTTTCTCGTTCTCTTTTCGCTGGTCACCGCATTGATCCTCAACCGCAAGATCCGGGCGCGAGGATTTTTCCGCGCTGTCTTCTTCTTTCCGGTGCTGTTGTCACCCGTCGTCGTTGCGCTGATCTGGAAATGGATCCTTTTGCGCGACGGGATCCTGAATGCCTTTCTGGTATCGATGGGGTTCGACAAGATCCTGTTCTTTGTCAGCCCCGAATGGGCCATGTTCTGGGCGGTTTTCGTTTCAATCTGGGCCCATATGGGTTTTTATACGCTGATCCTGCTGGCCGGGCTGCAGGCAATCCCACCCGATCTTTATGAAGCCGCCGAAATGGACGGAACCCCCAGGGAACGTGTCTTCTGGCGTATCACCATGCCGCTCTTGTGGCCCAATATGCTGGTCGTTGTGGTTCTGGCACTCGTCAAGGGCGTACAGATTTTTGATGAGGTTTATGTGCTGACGGGCGGTGGCCCGGGCACCGCAACGCAATTCATTGTGCAATATATCTACAACACCGGTTTTACCAACCAGATCAAGAATTTCGGTCTCGCCTCGGCAGCATCGGTCGTACTGGGGGTGGTGCTGTTCATTCTGACCATGCTGCAGCTGGCGGCCACGAGGAGGCGCGACGATGGATGAGACCACGAAAAACCGCCGCACGCTGAAATCACTACTGACCGCACGGCGTGGGCGCGACCGGCTGCACTGGACGGATATATTTGCCTATCTCTATCTGGGTTTGGGCGTCCTGTTGATGTTCGGCCCGGTGGTCTGGCTGGTACTGAGTTCCTTCAAGACACCGGCGGGCCTTCTGGAATTTCCACCAACCTTCTTGCCGCTGGGGCAGATCTCGGTGGAGGTGGAAGGCCATGACAAGCCCCTGCCCCTTTTCCGCGCAACATTGGAGGACGGGACGGAAAAGGAGCTTGCCCAGATCCGTCGTATCGGTGTTGTCAGCCAGATGGTTGATCCACAGGATCCCGACCAGCAATACAGGATCGCCATCGGGGATCGCGAACCGGTGCGGGAATTTCGCATGGCCTGGGAAAACTATGCCGATCCGCTACGGAAATTCGACTTCATGCGCTATCTGTGGAACTCGGTCATCGTGACCACCGTTGCAACGCTGGTGACTTTGCTGATCAATTCGATGGCGGCCTATGGCCTCTCGGTCTATGAATTCCGCGGTCGCAATGCGATCATGCTTTTTGTCATCGGCACACTGATGATCCCGATCACGGTCATTCTGGTGCCGGTCTATCTGGTGGTAACCTCCCTTGGCATGGTCAATTCGCTCTGGGCGGTGATCCTGCCCGGCGCCGCGACACCGACAGGCGTATTCCTGCTGCGGCAATATATGCTGACCATGCCGAAGGACCTGATCGAAGCGGCACGGATGGATAAGGCGAGCGAATGGCAGATCTACTGGCGTGTGGTAATCCCCCTTGCCATGCCCGCGCTGGCGGTTCTTGCAATTTTTTCCATCATGTGGCGCTGGAACGATTTCCTCTGGCCCCTGATCGTGCTGAACCGTTCCGAGGTTTACACATTGCAACTGGGGCTCAACGCCTTTCAGGGGGAGTTGAACGTGCAATGGCATTATATCCTCGCGATGACAGTGGTGACGCTGATCCCGGTCGCGCTGGTCTTTGCCTTCCTGCAGCGTTTCATCACGACCGGCATCGCCAGTTCAGGCATGAAATGACAAGGCCGCTGATATTTCTGGATCCGTTTCCCCGTAACGAAATGATGGTCTATGACGAGGAAACCGAGACCGCACTGGCCTCCATGGGCCGGGTCGTAACACATTTCGGCAGTCGTGCGCCCGATACGCTGGTCGAAGAGATCCTGCCCGAGGTGGAGGTGATCGTCGGACAGACCGCAATGCCAAAGGCACGGCTTGATCGCGCACCAAAACTGCGCGCCATCATCAATGTAAAGGCCAATTGGGAATCCAATATCGACTATCCGGCGGCCCATTCCCGTGGCATCGCCGTCCTTTCCGCCGCGCCCAGCATGGCTCCGGCAGTGGCAGAATTCTGCATCGGCCAGGCGATCACGCTCGCACGCGGGTTACACCGGGCCGATGCGCTTTTTCGTGCGGGGAAGGAAGTCTATGGGATCGGCGGCAACATGACAGCCTATTCGCTTTACGGGGCGGAGGTCGCACTTCTGGGTTATGGCAATCTGGGTCGTGCGCTGCTGCCGCTTCTACAACCTTTCGGGTGCAGGGTGATCGTACATGACCCCTGGCTTTCCGACGGATACCTGAGGGCGGAAGGAATGGAACCGGTCTGCCTGAATGAGGCACTGGCCCGTCCACAATTTCTGTTCCTGCTCGCAGGCGTAACCGCGCAGAACGAGGGTTTCCTGAACCGCGACATGCTGGAGACAATCCGCCCCGACGCCAGCGTGATCCTTGCCAGCAGGGCCGAGATCGTCGCATTTCCCGATTTCCTTGACCTTGCCGCACGGGGCCGGTTTCGCGCCGCCGTCGATGTCTTTCCCGAAGAACCCGTGGCAAGGGACGCCCCGATCCGTCAGGTGCCGAACGTGCTTTACTCCGCCCATCTGGCCGGAGGTATCCACGCGTCCTACGCCCGGATCCGGGCGGCCATGCTGGATGATATTTCACAGATCCTCAAAGGACTGCCCCCCCTCAGGATGCAGCGGGCGGAACCCCGGCTCGCCGCCCTGATGCGCAGCCGCTAGGAAAGGAGACCCATGACCCAGATTGAATTGAAACAGGTTCGCAAATCCTATGGCAAGACGGATGTGATCCACGGGATCGACCTTTCCATCGGATCGGGCCAGTTTGTCGTTTTCGTCGGCCCCTCGGGCTGCGGAAAATCGACGCTGCTGCGGATCATCGCGGGGCTTGAGGATATCACCGGCGGCACGGTGGAAATCGACAGCACCGTGGTCAATACCATCCCCGCCTCGGAACGCGGGCTGGCAATGGTGTTTCAATCCTACGCGCTTTATCCGCATATGACGGTTTACAAGAACATGGCTTTCGGGCTGGAAAACGCCAAGCTCCCGAAGGAGGAGATCGACCGCCGCGTGCGCGAGGCGGGTGAGATGCTCCAGATCACCAATTACCTGGACAGGCGGCCCAAGGCCCTTTCCGGCGGGCAGCGGCAGCGCGTCGCGATCGGGCGGGCCATCGTGCGCGATCCGAAGGCCTTCCTGTTTGATGAACCATTGTCAAATCTCGATGCCGAATTGCGCGTGACCATGCGCAAGGAACTTGCCGCCCTTCATGCCAAAATCGGTGGAACGATGATCTATGTCACCCATGACCAGACCGAGGCCATGACCCTGGCCGACAAGATCGTGGTGTTGCAAAAGGGCCGGGTGGAACAGGTCGGGGCACCCCTGGAACTCTATAACAAGCCGCAGAATGTCTTTGTCGCCGGCTTCATCGGATCACCGCGGATGAACCTGATTGAGGCAAAGGTGGAATCCGGGGGGGCGGGATGCGTACTTGTTTCCGGCGCAACGCGGATCGCGCTTCCGGCCCTATCAGGGATAAAACCGGGTGATCGCGTAACCTATGGCATCCGGCCCGAACATCTCCGGCTTACTGAAAATCCGGAAGGCGCGGATATCACTGTTGCCGTAACCTTTTCGGAACAGCTTGGCGGGGAGACCTACCTTTATTGCGCCACCGAGGGCATCGAGCAGCTTACGCTGCATCAGCCGGGGCAGCTTCCGGTCAGGAAGGGCGAAACATTGCATTTGCGCCTGGATCGGACGCATATGCATCTGTTTGATGCCAATGGGCAGGTAATTTCCAACGGGGTAGCAGCATGAACCGTTTCGGACTGGCCGTGATCGGGGCAGGTATGGGGGCAAAACCCCATGCCGGGGCACTGAAGGATCTGGCCGATCAGATAGAGGTACACGGGCTTTATGCCCGCAATCCCGACCGTCGCCATGCTTTTGCGCAAATGCATGGTTTTCCCGAAGCCGAAAGCGCCGAGGCACTGGCCGCCGATCCGGGCGTTGAAGCCGCCCTGATCCTGACCCCCCCCAATGCGCGTGAGGATATGGTGCGGCTCTTTGCCGGGGCGGGCAAACATATCCTCAGTGAAAAACCGCTGGAACGGACAGAAGAAGCCGCAGGCCGCATCGTCCGGACCTGCCAGGAAGCCGGTGTGAGACTGGGTGTCGTCTTTCAACATCGTTTTCGTGCCGCCAGCGAACGCCTGGCGGCCCTTCTGACCGATGGCGCCCTGGGCGAAATCCGTATGGTGCGGGTTGATGTCCCCTGGTGGCGCGACCAGGCCTATTACGATGAGCCGGGGCGGGGCTCTTACGCGCGCGACGGCGGCGGGGTTCTGATTTCCCAGGCCATTCATACACTTGATCTGATGCTGTCCTTGACTGGGCCGGTGGCATCCGTGCAGGCCATGGCCACCACAACGGCCTTCCACAAGATGGAATCGGAGGATTTCGTTGCAGGCGGGATGCGCTTTGCCAATGGGGCCTCGGGGGCGCTCATGGCAACAACGGCAGCCTATCCCGGTGCGGCGGAATCGATCCGGCTCGATTGCGACAGGGGGTCGGTGCTTTTGCAATCCGGCACACTGACCATCGATTGGCAGGACCGCCCGCAGGAATTCATCGGAGAACCCGCAACCACCGGCGGCGGCGCCGATCCGATGGCCTTCCCCCATGACTGGCACCAGGCGTTGATTGCCGATTTCTGCGACGCCTGCCGTAACGACCATCCGCCCCGTGTCACCGGGGAAGACGCATTGCGCGTACAACAACTGATTTCCGCGCTGGAACGATCCTCATCCGAGGGTCGGCGCATCACACTCGAAGAGGTCTGAGAGCAAATGAAACCGCTCAATCTGGGGATCGTCGGTATTGATCACCGGCATATCTATGGCCAGCTTGCCGGAATGGCTGCGCATGGCTGCACCTGCAAGGGCTGGTGGACCGAAGGGAACCCGCAGCCGGTGGAAGGTTTCGCCAAACGTTTCCCGGATATTCCGCGCGTCTCCGATCGCCGGGCACTTCTGGATGATCCCGAAATCGACATGATCCTGATCGCCGACATTCCCGCCCGGCGCGCCGATCGCGCAATTGAGGCGATGCGCGCAGGCAAGGATGTGATGACCGACAAACCCGGCTGCACGACCCTGGCGCAACTGGAGGCAATCAAAGCTTGCGTGGCGGAAACCGGGCGGATCTGGTCGATCGACTTTTCTGAACGCTTTGAAGTCCCTGCCGTCACCCGCGCCACGGATCTGGTCGCGGCAGGCGCCATCGGCAAGGTTGTGCAGACCGTTGGCCTGGGGCCTCATCGGCTGAATCGTCCGACCCGGCCCGAGTGGTTTTTCCAGGCGGATCAATATGGCGGGATCCTTGCCGATATCGCCTCTCATCAGGTGGATCAGTTCCTGTTCTTCACCAGTTCCGAAGATGCGGAAATCGTCAGTGCCACCATTGGCAATTTTGCCAACCCCGACGATCCCAGTCTGGAGGATTTCGGTGAGATCCTGTTACGGTCCGACAAGGGCCAGGGTTATATCCGGGTGGACTGGTATACACCTGATGCGCTCCCGACCTGGGGGGATGGACGCCTTACCATCCTCGGGACCGAAGGCTATATCGAGCTGCGAAAATATGTCGATGTTGCCGGACGGGAAGGGACAGATCACCTGATCCTCGTCAATGGGTCACGTTGCGAACATATTGATGCGAGCGGCGATCCCCTGCCCTATTTCAAGAACCTCATCCGCGATGTGAACGACCGGAGCGAAACGGCCATGACGCAGGCCCATTGTTTCAAGGTGATGGAACTGGCGCTGAAGGCGCAGGCCATGGCAATGCGGCTGGGGAACCTTGAATGACCCACAATATCGCAGTCCTCGGGGCCGGAATCGGGGCCGAACATATTGACGGCTACCAAAAACTGCCGGATCGGTTCCGTCTTACCCATGTCTGCGATCTGAACCTCGCGCTGGCACAGGATCGTGCCGCGCGTATCGGTGCGAAAGCCGTGACGGATATTGCCGAAATACTGGCCGATCCAGCGGTGGAACTGGTCGATATCTGTCTGCCGCCCATGCTGCATGTCCCCGTGGCCATTCAGGCGATGAAGGCTGGCAAACATGCGATTATCGAAAAGCCTGTCGCGGGCTCGGTGGCAGAGGCCGACCAGCTTGCCGCTGCGGTTGCCACATCGGGAAAAAAGGTTTTTCCCGTCTTTCAATATCGCTATGGCCGCGCCTTCGCCCAGCTTGACGCATTGCGAAAGGCGGGGATTCTGGGGGCGCCGCGCGTCGCCGCACTTGAAACCCATTGGAACCGCAAGGCCGACTATTATGCGGCTGGTCCCTGGCGGGGGACCTGGGCACGGGAACTGGGTGGGGCAATCCTGAGCCATGCAATCCACATCCATGATCTGATCGCACGTGAATTTGGCCCCGTGGCGGAGGTTTCCGCAATGCTGAATACCTCGATCAACGCAATCGAAACCGAGGATTGCGGCGCGCTGGCCATAAGGATGAAAAACGGCGCGCTGGTGACGTCTTCGGTTACACTGGGCGCGGCGGAAGATACCTCCAGGCTGCGGCTGGTCTTCGAACATCTGACGGCTGAAAGCGGAACGCTGCCCTATGCACCCGGCGCAGCGGATTGGCGTTTCATTGCCCGGGACGGCACACAGCAGGCCAATGCTGACCGGATCACCGCAGCCGTGCCAGCGGGACATCAGGGTTTTGCCGGTTTCCTTGAAACCGTGGCCAACGCATTGGAAGGGAATGCCGCGGGCGCGGTTTCCCTGCAAGACGGCCGCGATGCCGTCGAACTTGTTACCGCGATTTACCTGGCCGACCGCACCGGCAAGAGGATTGCCCTGCCCCTGGATCGAAACCTGCCAATCTGCAAGGGCTGGCGGTCCGAAGAAAGCCTGTCAACCTGAACAGATGTCCACTTTCCCGAAATCCTGCCTAGCTGCGAAATTCCGTCATCATCACGGCCCTGCCCTCACATGCCGAAACCTGTGCGGCCATACCCATCCGAACCGCCCAGGCGCCATCGTCCAGTGTCACCTCAACCCGACGCCGGCCCTGTATCGCGTCAACAAAACGCCTGTGTTCGTGGAAAGTCGATCCATTGTGATCCCCGGCTGCCAACAATGCCGGATCAACGGGGATCTCCAGCAGGCGGGGGCCTGCCGGGCTGCGCGGGCTGACGATCACCTGGGGCACCGGGACCGGCCCCAGATGGGTGGGCCAGAACCGCCCCGGCCCCGGAACCAGGCATTCGATTTTGCCCAAGGCGCCGACCGCCGTGATTTCCTCCTGATACCGGCTGCCTTCGGCAAACATGCAAAGTTCCAGCATCGCCCGGGCGCCGTTTTCAAAATCGACGATCACATAGCCATGATCCCAGATATCCGGCACCTGCCCGTCATAGCTTTCGTCCAGATGGTTCACCGCCTGTCCACCGCTGGCCATGACCCGCACCGGATCAGCCCCCAGTGCAAGGCGCATCAGGTCAAAGAAGTGACAGCATTTTTCAACAAAGGTTCCGCCGGAATTGACATTGAACCGGTTCCAGTCCCCCACCTTGGACAGGAACGGAAAGCGATGTTCACGAATTGTCAGCATCCGGATGCCGCCCGTGGCCCTTTCGGCATCGGCCAGAAAACGGGCAACGGGTGGCATGTAACGATATTCCATCGCCACCCAGACCAGCGGCAGCCGTTTGCCCAATGCCGCAACCCGGGCACCATCAGATGGATCGGTGAAAAGGGGTTTTTCCACCAGTACCGGCAACGAACGGATCGCCGCCACGGCCTCCAGTTGATCCAGATGAAGGTGGTTCGGACTGGCAATCAGAAGGCAATCCACCTCTGGCCCAAGCAGGTCCTCCAACCTGTCCACCATCCGCGCATCCGGCGCCAGCCGCCTGGCCGCCGCCCGCATCACGGCATCCGGTTCCAGAATTGCGGCAACATGGGCATCCGGCAAAAGCGCGATATTGCGCAGATGTTCCTGCCCCATCATCCCGCATCCGAGAAGTCCGTATCCAAGCGACCCCACAGTCATTTCATATCCTTCCTGATCAGGACAGGCGCGCAACATATTGCGCCGATGCCGGATCGAACCAGTTTCGGGAATATTCGGCGCTTTGGCCATCTTCGGCCCAGCCAAGGCGTTCGAAAAAACCCGCCGCTGTGCCGCAACATGGCGCAAGGATCTGCGGCGCCCAATCGGGCATGGCTGCGACCGAGCAACGATCCTCAACCCGCGTGATCCGAAAACCAAGGACATTGGCATAGTGCAGATAAAGCGATTCAGAAATTTCCCCGGCAATCATTCTTGACGCCCTGCTGCCGTCGAGCCAGATTTCCTCCACCGCGACCGCCCTGCCATCCAGCCGCCGCAACCGCCTGATCCGGTAGGCATGTGCGGAACTCCCGAAAGGTGGAAGGTCAACGGGTTTCCGCAGGCGAACCGCTGACAGGATTTCTGCCGTCGGAAAATCGCCACCCCCGGGACGTTCCAATCGGAAAAGGCCATAGATGCCGACCGGCCCCTGACGCGCCCTGACATAATTGCCGGAACCTTGCACCCTTTCCAGAAGCCCGTTTTCCGTCAGGCTTTGCAAGGCGCGGCGCAGGGTTCCGACGGCCACGCCCATCTCTGCCGCCATCTGCCGTTCGGGCGGCAGCCGGGAACCATCGGCAAGCCTGCCCGTGGCAATCTCCCGGGTCAGCCTTTCGCTGATCCGCAGATGTTGCGGCAGCTCCGCGCATATCGGGCCGACTTTGGTCATTCCCGGCTTTCATCCTGAATTGATACATTATTGATCTACACCAGTCCCGATGCTACGCAAGGAAAATATATACCGGAGAAATCATGACCATCGTTCCTGTCACCTCGGCCGATCTCGATGCCTCGGAGGTTTCGTGGTTCGCAGCCCTTTGCGCGGACGATTACCGCCACCTCGGGGTGACGGACCCGAAACTGGCCTCCACATGGGACCATTGTTCTGCCATCGTGAAACGTTCCGAGGAACTGGGATTCGGAAATATTCTTTGCCCCTCCTCCTATCAGGCGGGTCAGGATACGCTCAGTTTCGTGGCGGGCTGTGCGCCTCTGACCTCACGCATCAACATGCTTGCGGCGGTTCGCTGTGGTGAGATGCAGCCAATCATGCTGGCCCGGACCATTGCAACGCTGGACCACATGCTGAAGGGGCGGTTGACCGTCAATATAATCTCATCAGATTTTCCCGGGCAGAAGGAGGAAAGCGCCTATCGTTACCGGCGATCCCGCGAGGTGGTGCAGATCCTGCGGCAAGCCTGGTCGCGGGATGTTTTCGACTTCGAAGGGGAAATCTACAGTTTCAAGAGGCTGACAACCGCCCCGGCGCGGCCCTATCAGATCGGCGGTCCGCTTCTGTATTTTGGTGGCTATTCCCCCGATGCGCTTTCGCTTTGCGGGGAATTTTGCGATGTCTATCTGATGTGGCCCGAAACGAAACAGCAACTTGCCGGACGGATGCGGGCCGTCCATGCCCGTGCCGCTGAACATGGCCGGACGCTGGATTACGGGCTTAGGGTTCATGTTATCGTTCGCGACACGGAAGCCGAGGCCAGGGAATACGCAAGGGAACTCGTGTCAAAACTGGATGATGCGGAAGGAAGAACAATCCGCGAAAGGGCGCTGGACGCGCATTCCCTTGGGGTTTCGCATCAGACAAGGAACCGCGATCAGGCGGATGCGGATGGCTATATCGAGCCCTGTCTCTGGACAGGGGTGGGCCGGGCGCGGTCAGGCTGTGGGGCGGCCCTTGTCGGTTCCACCGATCAGATCCTTTCCGAAATCGAATCCTATCGCAAGATGGGCATCCGGGCTTTCATCCTTTCGGGCTATCCGCATCTTGAAGAACTGGAACATTTCGGAACAAGGGTCCTGCCGCAACTCAGCACCTGTTCCCTTCCCCAAGCCTATGGCCGCAAAACCGGATAAGGATATTTCCTGATCCAACACACCACCCCCCTTTGAGTAAACAGAGATATGACAGGCATGGCCACAGCACGTGATTTCGGGTTGATTTGCGGCACGCTGCCGCCAGGTGCGCAAAATATGATTACCGATGTTCCGGGGGTTTTCGTTGGTCATCAGACCCTGCACGAAGGCGCCTGTGCAACCGGGGTCACGGCCATCCTGCCGCATGGGGATAATCTTTTCCTGCGCAAGCCCCGGGCAGCGGTGGAGGTGATCAACGGTTTCGGAAAATCAGCCGGTCTGGTCCAGGTTGCGGAGCTTGGAACGATCGAGACGCCCATCCTGTTGACAAACACATTCGGTGTCGGCCCTTGCTGCGAGGCACTGATCCGCCATGCCATATCGGCCAATCCCGATATCGGAAGAAGGACTTCAACCGTCAATCCGCTGGTCTTCGAATGCAATGACGGGGCAATCAGCGATATTCAGGCCCTCGCCGTGACCAGTGCGGATGCCAGGGCCGCGCTCAATGCCGCGCATGGCGGATCGGTGGAACAGGGCGCAATCGGTGCGGGAACCGGAATGACCTCCTTCGGGTTCAAGGGCGGGATTGGCAGCGCCTCCCGGATCCTGTGGATCGGACAGGAGGAGTATCATCTTGGCGCGCTGGTCCTGGCCAATTTCGGCATGGCAGGGGATCTGGTTCTGCCCGATGGTCGCCGCCCGGCGCCACAGGCGGGACCAGAGCCGGAACAGGGATCGGTGATCGTGATCCTGGCCACGGATCTGCCGCTTGGGGATCGTCAGCTTGGCCGCGTGGCGCGAAGGGCGGGGGCGGGTCTGGCACGGCTCGGCGCCTTCTGGGGGCATGGGTCGGGTGATATTGCACTGGCCTTCACCACTGCCGATCCGGTGGATCATCTGCCCAGCGCGGATTTTACCCCAACCAGACGGATGTCCGATACGTTGATCGATCTGCCCTTTCGCGCGGCTGCCGAGACAACGCAGGAGGCGGTGCTGAATGCCCTTTGCGCGGCCCCGGCCACACAGGGAAGAGAATGCAGATATTTCCCCTCCCTTGCGGATTGGCTCCGCGACAACCGATAGCCCTGCCTCTTGCAACAAAAAAAGGCGAGGCCGGATCGGCCCCGCCTTTTCGGGTTTCATGAATGCGGCCGGTCGCTACCCCCCCAGGAGCCTGACCAACCCCAGCGTGATGAAGGGGAAGGCAATCAGCGCAACGATACGGATCACATCGCTGATCAGGAAGGGCAGCACCCCGCGGAAGCTTTCCAGCATCGGCACATCCTTTGCCATCCCGTTGATGACAAAGACATTCATGCCCACAGGCGGGGTAATGAGGCCAACCTCCACCACGACCACGGCAAGAATGCCAAACCAGATCAGGGTTTCCTCGCGTGACATGCCGAAATCCATCCCACCGATGATCGGATAGAAGATCGGGATGGTCAGCAGCAACATGGACATCGAATCCATGACGCAGCCCAACACCAGATACAGTGCCAGGATCGCCAGCAGGACCAGCAACGGCGAAAGCCCTGCCTCCTGGATCGCATTGGCGGCCAGCATCGGCGTCTGGGTCTGGGCCAGGAAGGCGTTAAAGGTTTCTGCCCCCAACAGGATCAGAAAGATCATCCCCGAGGTCTTGGCCGTCCCGCGGATGCATTCCCAAAGCCCCTGCAATCGCAGCCCGCCATGCAGAACCGCCAGCACGCCCGTGCCGAAAGCGCCGACTGCGGCAGCCTCTGTCGGGGTGAACCAGCCGCGATACATGCCGACGATCACCAGTGCGAAGATCAGGATCAGCGTCCAGGTTTCCTTGAGCGCCACCAGCCGTTCCGACCAGCTTGCACGTGGCGCAGCCGGGCCTTCATCCGGATTGCGGCGTACAAAGACCGACACCGCGATCATGTAGCCAACCGCCGCGAGAACCCCCGGCACCATCGCCGCGACGAACATCTTGGCGATGCTCTGTTCGGCCATCAGCGCATAAAGCACCAGGATTACCGAAGGCGGGATCAGGATGCCCAATGTCCCCCCTGCGGCCAGGGATCCCGTCGCCAGCGCTCCAGAATACTTGTAGCGCTTCATCTCGGGCAAGGCGACCTGCCCCATCGTCGCCGCAGTGGCCAGCGACGAGCCGCAGATCGCACCGAAAGCCGCACAGCCACCGATGGAGGCCATGGCGAGCCCGCCGCGCCGATGCCCGAGAAAGGCGGCGGCGGTGCGATAGAGCGCGCGGCTCATCCCGGCATGGGTGGCGAATTCACCCATGAGCACGAAAAGCGGAATGACCGAAAGGGAGTAGGTGGAGAATTGCTCGAAAGTGGAGGTTTTCAGGAAGGCCAGAAGCGGTTTCGTCCCGGAGGTCATCGCATAGCCCCCCAGCCCAACCGTCAACATCGCAACCCCGATGGGGATTCGAATGGCCATCAGTACCAGAAGAACCGCAAAACCCGTCAGCCCGGCGGCAATTCCCGTCATAGCCGCGCCGCCTTGAGGTGGCCCACGAAGGTGGAGGCTGCGGTGATGGTCAGCAGCGCCATGGCCGGCAGGATGACCACAAAGCTCGTCCAGAGCGGGATGCGCAGCACCATGGTCTGTTCACCATCCTCATGCAGATCGATGCCACCATAGTAAAGCCGCCAGAGCAACAAGGCCGCAATCAGCACGTAAAACAGATCACCTATCGCTTCCAGCAGGTGATTGGTACGTCCACCGGTTTTCTGGGTAAAGAAATCCACCAGCACATTTCCGCCCCGCAGCTGGCACCAGGGAAGGAAACAGAAGATCGCAATCGCGCTGCCATATTGGACCATCTCATAATCACCGGGGATCGGCTTTCCGATGACGGTCCGTAGCACGACGCTGGCTACGGTGATCAGCATCATCGCCAAGAGGGCGATGCCGCCGATCCCCGCGAAGATGCTGCACAGCGATGAAACCCATGCCGGAACCCTGATCGGATCCGGCACGGAGGTCGGGGTAGGAGTGTCGTTCGCGGACATGTCCTTCTCCCGGTTATTTGCCTTGCGCCTTGGCCAGCATGGCCCGCGCATCGTCCAGCATGGCCTGACCTTCCAGCCCTTCGGCATTCATGGATTCGACCCAGGCATTGATCGCTGCCGATCCGGCATCCTTCCATTCGCCCAATTCCTCTTCGGGAATGACATAGACCGTACCGCCGCCATCGATGGCTGCCTGCCGGACGGAAGCTTCGAAATCGTCAAAGGCCTTGCCCGCCAGCGGTGCGAGATTGACACCGGAATTGTCGTCGATCACCTTTTTCAGATCGTCCGGCAGGTCGTTATAGCTGTCCTCGTTCATCACCAGCGCAAAAACGGAAGTGGACATTCCGCCATTTTCCACGCCGAATTCGGTGTGGTTCTTGGCAATTTCCTCCAGCCGCAGCGAACCGGAGACTTCCCAGGGCAGTACCGCACTATCGATCACGCCGGTGGCCAGCGCCTGCGGCAGTTCCGGCACCGGCATGCCAACCGGGGTTGCGCCCATGGCATCCAGAACATCAGTCATTGCACGCGATGGTGTGCGTACTTTCAGCCCGCCCAGATCCGCCAGTGTCTTTACTTCCTTGCCCTTGATATGAACCTTGTAGCCGGCGGGTGCGTGCAAGAGCAGCGGATGCACGCCCTTCAGTTCGTCATTGAGATATTTTTCCTGGTAATCCTGCAGGGCCATGGTGGTTTCAGTGGCGGTGCCGGCAAGGAAGGGAAGCTCGAACACTTCCGCCTTTGGGAAACGGCCAGGCGTATAGCCCAGAACCGTCCAGACGATATCCACCACGCCGTCACGGGCCTGATTGTATAGCTGCGGCGGTTTGCCGCCCAGTTGCATGGATGGATAAAGCTGCACATCAATGCGACCACCCGACTGTTCTTCCACCGTCTTTTCCCAGGGCTCCAGAACACCCTTCTGGATTGGCGCATCGGCCGAAAGGAAGTGGTGCACGCGCAGCGTCACCTCCTGCGCGGATGCGGTCCCGGCAATCGCCAGGGCGGCGACGCTCGCAAAAAGCATGGATTTCATTGCGTTTCCTCCGTTGGTAACATAGCCCGGCTTCCTCTTGCCGGGATCTGGGTTTTCATACTGGTCAGGCACCAGAACGGGCTGTGCCACCCCGAAACTACTCTGCCCGGGATGGCTGCGCCACCGGGAAACAGGCCCGGCCCTGAAAATGTAAGTTCGCTCAATAAGGCAATCCCACGTAATTCTGTGCAAAGGCCCTTTGCTGGGCCTCGTTATCGCGCAGGAAGGCGATATCGGCCTGTTGCATCTTGATATCGAATTCCGATTGATCCGGGTAACGGTGCAAAAGTCCGCTGAACCACCAGGAAAACCGTTCCGCCTTCCAGATCCGGTTCAGCGCCTTTTCAGAATAGCTGTCGATGCCATCGGTCTTGCCATCCTGATAATACTGCATCAGCCCGTGATAGAGATAATACACATCCGATGCAGCGGTATTGAGCCCCTTGGCCCCGGTCGGCGGCACAATATGGGCCGCATCGCCACACAGGAACAGCCGGCCCCAACGCATCGGTTCCGTCACGAAGGACCGCAGGGGTGCAATGGATTTTTCGATCGAGTTCCCCGTGACCAGCTTTTCCGCCGTCTCGGTCGGAATGCGTTTTTTCAATTCCGACCAAAAGGCATCATCGGTCCAATCGCCCGGACTGTCGGACAGCGAACACTGGATATAGTAGCGACTAAGATGATCATTGCGCATGGAACAAAGCGCAAAACCCCTTTCGGAGCTGGAATAGATCAGTTCATGATTGACCGGCGGAGTTTCGGACAGAACCCCAAGCCAGCCGAAGGGATAGAGTTTTTCGTATTCCTTGCGGATCGTCAGCGGGATCGTGCGACGGCTGACCCCATGAAAGCCATCACAGCCGGCAATGAAATCACAATCGATCCGGCGGGCCTCACCATGGACGGTATAGGTCACATGGGGCGCGTCACCATCGGCATCATGGATGACCACATCCTCAACTTCGAATTCCGTGGGCGCACCGACCGTCTCACGCGCATCGTAAAGGTCCCGTGTCACCTCTGTCTGGCCATAGACAACGACCGGCGTACCAATCAGCGCCTTGAAATCGATATGAAAGGATTCATTGCCATAAGCCACCGTGGTCCCGTCATGAACAAAGCCCTCGCTATGCAGCCGATCTGCGCAGCCCGCCTCTTCCAGCATGTCGACCAGTCCGACTTCCAGGACACCGGCACGGATCCGGCCCAGAACATAATCACGGGTCTTGCGTTCCAGCACCACCGCCTCAATCCCACGACGATGCAGAAGCTGCCCCAGCAAAAGCCCCGAAGGCCCACCCCCGATAATTGCGACCTGACAGCGCATTGGATCATTCCTCCCTGAATATTCATCTTCTCCTTCCGGCAAGATCACATATTGAAAAAGACTAGTAAAATGAATTATAGGTGCATTTAATTATCAAAATTGGTATATAAATGGATCGTCGCATCAAATTCCGCCACTTGCAGGCTTTTGTTGAAATCGTGCGCCTGCGCAGCATGAAACGCGCGGCTGAACGGCTCCTGCTGACCCAACCAGCCATTTCCCGTACCCTCGCGGAACTGGAGGAAATCCTCGGGGCCAGGCTGCTTGATCGCGGTCGCGGTGGCATCGCGCTGACGGCTGAGGGGGAATTCTTTCACGGTTTCGCACAATCGAGCCTTTCAACCCTGGAGCGCGGATTGAGCGGGATTGCCGAATTTGGCAGCGAAGGCGGGTTGCATCTGCGCGTGGGCGCCTTGCCTTCGGTCGCGGCACGGCTGATCCCGGAAGTGGTGGAAGACCTTGCCAAGGCCGCGCCGGAATTGCGGCTGACCATCGTGGACGGTCCGCTAAGCCACCTGACAGGGCTCCTGAACCGGGGGGAAATCGACATCCTCCTGGGCCGCCCGGGTGAACCCGAAACCATGCGTGGGGTGAGTTTCACCCAGCTTTATGTTGAAGATGTCGCTTTTGTAACCCGGCCCGATCATCCGATCCTGGCCGATCCGGATCTGCGCCGCATCGTGGACTGGCCAATGATCTACCCACCTGAACGCTCTGCGATCCGCCCCTTCATCCGCCGTCTTCTGGTGGCTCAGGGTGTTCCCCTGCCCCGCCACCGGATCGAAACGGTCTCAGGTGATTTCGGGCGCGCCTATACCCGTAAAAGCAACGCGATCTGGATTATCTCCTCCGGGGTGGTGGCGCGGGAAATCGAGGAAGGGTTGCTGATCCGTCTGCCTTTTGACACGCAATTGACCCGGGGTCCGGTTGGCATGATGATGCGTGCCGCCGAACAGGACACGACCGAACGACGATTGTTCTTTCAGTCCGTGCAACGCAGCATAACGCGGCTTGGGCTGTAGTTTCGTGCCTCAGGCCGCTGTTCCGGCACCGCTTTGCAGGAACCGCAGGCCATCGCCATCCAGGATTGCCGCCGTCAGGCGGCCACTGCGCCAAGCGCCGGTATCAACGGCAATGCACCCTTTTTCGGCCTGGGGCTGTGAGACAATGAAATGGCCATGGGCTATCCACGCCCCATCCTTTCGCAACCGTTTCCGAAAATCGGAATGCCCCCAAAGCAGTGTTTCTTCGGTCTGGCCTTCAACAGGCTGCGCGGGATCCGCACCGGCATGGCAGACAGCAAGCGAACCTTCGCGCCAATAAAGCGGGCAGTCAGACAGCCAGGAAATCAGTGCGGAACCCAGTTCTGCGGCAAGGGAGGCCGCCAGCGCCTGCAGTCGCGTCTCTGCGGTTTGGGCCGCCTCCCCCCGGTTATGGGGTTCCAGGCCCAGGCTGGCCAGGGTTATGTCCCCGCCCGATGCCAGCCACCGTGCCCCGTTTTGTGCAGGGTCCGCCAGAAAATCCAGCATCATCCGTTCATGATTGCCCATCAGGCACTGGACCATGGCGAAAGGACCGGGACGGGCCGAAAGGCCAAAGAGCCGCCGCAGGACCGTACCGCTTTCAGGTCCGCGATCAATCATGTCACCTGCAAAGATCAGCCGCATCCGCCCGGCCTGCCCTTGCCTTGAAAGCTGATCGATAATGTCTTCCAGAAGATCGGCACGACCATGAATATCCCCGATCACGGCAATTGGCGCATCAGGCCGGGGCAAGGACATCCCGGACTGCGCGGGAAACCATCGTTTCAGGAAAGAGGATATGGCCATGCAAACGTCAAAGGGGGCCCTGTCAAGGCTGTCTGACCCATTCCATTCTGAGCACGGCAATCGAGGCACCAATCAGCCCACCCACAAGATAGGCCGCGATGATCTGCAAAGCCTGAAGATCCCCCGCATTCAGAATCACCGCCGCAGCCAGCGAGGCGAAACAACCTGCCACTGTCATGATCACGATATTCAGCATCGGTATTCCACCGGGATCTTACAAACTCGCATCTAGGATGAATTATGTAATCCAGATTCGCGTTAACGCAAAGCAAAAGGATGCAAGGTCGGCGGAAAACGGCCAATATCGGGCTGCCAATCTAATACCTTTGTATGGAAAAACCCTTGGCTTATGAATGATCTGACAGTAGATCACGCTCTGTTATCCCCTAGGCCGCTGGAAAGGTTGGGCCATGCGTTTCGAGTCACTCCGCCGTGTTCTTATTGTCGTTCAAAATCTGCCCGTTCCGCTGGATCGACGCGTCTGGCTGGAGGCCACATCCCTGACGGAAGCGGGGTATCTCGTTTCGGTGATCTGTCCCATGGGACGCGGATGGACCAAGGCTTATGAGGAAATCGACGGGGTCCATATCTATCGCTATCCGGAACCTCCAGAGGCCCATTCAGGCGCCATTGCCTATGCCCGGGAATATCTCTTTTCGCTTTGGCACATGTTTTCGCAGGCCCGCAGGGTCAGGCGCGAACGCGGGTTCGATGTCATCCATGGCTGCAATCCCCCCGATCTGATCTTCCTGCTCGGGTTGCGTTACCGTCTGTCCGGAGTGCGCTATCTTTTCGATCACCACGATGTCTGCCCGGAATTGTTCGAGGCCAAGTTCAACAAACGCGGCCTCCTCTATCAGGTGATGCGGATCTGGGAACGCATCACCTTTGCCGCTGCGGATGTTTCGATCGCCACCAATAACAGTTTCCGCCAAATCGCAATTTCCCGCGGCAAGATGAAATCCGAGGATGTCTTCGTTGTCCGTTCCGCCCCGAAGGTGGAAATCTTCCAGCCCGGCCCGGGCAACCGAGCGTTGCGTCACGGCGCGCAAACGGTCATGGGCTATGTTGGCGTCATTGGCCAGCAGGAAGGAATGGATCTTCTGGTTCTCGCTGCGGAACACCTGATTCGCAGGCTTGGCAAGGATGATGTGCATTTCGTCATTATCGGCTTCGGCCCGATGCTGGAAGATATGAAAGCCGATGTGGAGGCGCGCGGCCTGACATCCCATTTCACTTTTACCGGCGCGCTTTTTGGCGAGGAAATGCTGGCTGCGCTGAACGCGGTGGATATCGGTGTATCACCGGACCCCAAGAATTCGATGAATGACATTTCGACCATGAACAAGGTCATGGAATACATGACCCTGGAAAAACCCGTGGTCCAGTTCGACCTGACGGAAGGTTTGGCTTCGGCAAGTGATGCCTCGCTCTATGCGCAATCCAATGACCCATCTGATTTTGCAGGAAAGATCGCCTGGCTGATCGATCATCCTGAAGAGGCACGCGAGATGGGCATAAAAGGGCGTGCGCGCGTCTTGGAACAGTTGAGCTGGGAACATTCCGTCCCGCCGCTGCTGAGCGCCTATCACCGCATCTACACCAAATTTCCAAAGATCTTGTCATCGCGGAAATGCTCTGTCGATCCCGGACAACCAACCTGAGGCGCCCGGGGAAGCGCTACAGCACCTGTCCGCAGAACAGGGGAACATGTTCACCATGGAGACACAGGGCTGTTTTCAGCAGCCTGTTAGGCGAAATCTTGCTGAAACCCCGGGTTTGGGGTATAGTTAAACTATTGACACTCCCGTCCAGCCGCATCATTGGCTTGACGCAAGGTTAATTTCGCAACCATCGATATTCCGAAGCCGCATCGTGGGAGAGGAGGCCCTGGCGGCACAAGGAGGAGGCACGCCCCGGACCTGCCTGTCCGGGGCGTTGTCATCACCAGAAATGCCCCCTACCCGGCATTGGCAAAAGGTATCGCTATTTGGGCCCTTTATGCGCCAAACCCAATGGCGGAGATAGCCCAGGACCAAGGATGCCGGCATTCTGCCCGGGAATGGAAACAGCGGCAGAGGTTGGCCGATGACTTACACGCTTGCCGATGCCACGCCGCGCTGGCGGAACAAGGCGATTGCAGGCGCTGATGCGGCGTCCTTCGAAATTCTGTCTGACAGGCTCGCCCGCGATGCGGCCTGCGTCTATATGCTGGGCAAACCGGCCAAGGTGGACGCTGCCTCTTTCAAACTGCTCTCCCCCAGCTATGCGAAGGACAAGGCAGGTGTCTTTCACGTCATGGAAAGCAAGCTCAAGCCGGTAAAGCCCGCCGATGCTGCGAGTTTCCGGCCAATCGGTGAACAGTTCGGACGCGACGCGACGCAGGTCTTTTTTCGCGACAAGCGCGTGAAGCTTTCAAAACATGGCGATATCGACCGGTTCACAGCGTTCGGCCACGTCTACGCCCATGACGGCGCAGTGCTTTTCTTCACGACCAAACAGGTGAAACCGCCGGCAGAGACCACGATTGACTGGGCGCGTGCCGGGCTAAAATGGGCCTATGAGGATGGCCATGACATCAATCTGCCGCCGCTGATCTTCTTCGATGGTACGGATGTCTGGTGCTTTCGGCCCTATTTGGACAGATGGGCACGCCTCGACGGTGCCGCATTCGAAAGCTGTGGCCCCGTGCCTAGTCCCTCCAAATGGAAAATGCCCTATATCCGCGATGGGCGCCATGTCTGGTTTATGACCGGCGAACGGGTTGAGGGTGCCCATCCCGATCAGGCCCGGCCATTTGGCAGCGTAATGCTGCATCAGGGCGATCGGCTTTGGGTTGGTGCACGCGCGCTTGATTTCCGCTCCGATCAAGCCGCCTGGATCATGCCCTTCAGCAGCAATCATCCGAACTATTTCAATGGCGATCTGCTGCATCTTGGTGACCGGATCAAACTGTTTGACCCCGAGAAGGGCGCGCTTGAGATCGCCACCGCAAAACCGGAGCCGCGCACGTTGTCCCAGGTGGCAGCGGCAGCGCTTGCACCGATTTTTCGCCGGCATTTCACCATTTTGGAAAATTTCCTTCCCATCATAGACGCACCCGGTGAGATTGCGCGCCGGATGAATCCCGACGAATATCAATATCGCAACGACCCAAAGATCGCGTTTGTCGATCCGCCGGAATACGCGGTTACCGTCAGCCCGGATGGTGAGGTGCAACTCCGGCTTTCCTGCGGGACGGTGCTGACCCAGCCCGCCTCTTGCTGGTACACACTAAGCTGCCATCTATGGTGCCATGCACGGGGGCTGGAGCCGGAATTGATCCCGTTCCCTTCCTCCGGGACCATGCTCCCGAAGGGAACCGAGATGCAGCACATGCTGCTGCGTGAGGATCGGATCGGCATGTGGCACCTCGCGGCAGCCCTGTATCGCAATGGCGCAAAGACCGAGGCGCGTATCCTTGGGCATGATCTTTTCTTTCGTGAGGCGCGTTTTAACCCAAGCCAGAAAAAGGACACCCTGATCGGTGAAATCGCAAACCTGCCGCAGGCGCTTATCAGTGAGTTTCAGTATGATCCGCCGCATCACCACTTTACCTCGACCACCAATCTTGCCGTTGCCCGGTTGATTGTTGAACAAGGCTGGCTGGGCGCGGATAATTTCAGGGATCGGCTTGATGTGCTCAATGTCCTGCATGGCGTGACGATTGAAACGAACAAGACGACATATTTCCTCCGTGAGATCGTCCCGCAAGTGATGGCCTGTTACGATGGCGAAGCGCTGGCTGCGGTACGGGAACGGATGGCCTTCGTGCTGGAGGCGGCCTGTATCGCCGGACATGTCGAAATCGAGGCCGGGCATCTGACCGGGTGCGAAACCCTGCTTGAGATCGTCGAGTTCTGCCTTTCCCGCCGCATCCAGACCCGGGTCAACCTCGCGCGGAGGGCCGAGTTGCTCTGGGCGCTTGACCGGCGCGCGGAAGGCGATGCCGCAGCAGGGGCGCTGCTTGAAACCCATAGCGACCGGACATCATGGCCGGGCGTTTACGCACATCGCCACAGCTATCGCACGACCCGCCTCTGGCTGCTTGGCGCGAAGACCCGAATCTGCTGGCGGGGAACCGGGATGCCGTCAAAACCTGACAGCACGGCCATCCACAAGACCCGCCTTGATGAGATGCGGGCCGAAATGAGCGCGCTGCTCGCGGATTATGGCACTGATGCCACCGCATGGGATGAAGTGAAGGATATCACCGAAAATCTGGACCGTTACGCACGCGCAATTGCCGAATCGTGAGGGGCGCAAATTTCCTGACCAGCCCATTAGCTGCTTCGCTGTCGTCGGGGGAATCGGAACCGATCATAGGAACGATCAGCCACAACCAATATTCCGGTCATGTTTCCGCCCTGCCGGCAGGTTCAAGGAGCAAAGCCTTCGCCTTTGCCGATTTGGGATTGCGCATGGCGCTTTTGTGCCAGAGCAGATGATAGGTGATGGTCGGATTGCCATGGGGGGCGGGGATTTCTGCCAGACTGCCCGAGGCAAGCGCCGCGCGGACAAGGTAATGTGGCAGGATGCTCCAGCCGAGCCCCTTTTCGGCGAAATTGCGTAATGCCCGCAGGTCGGGAATTGTCACTGCATCATGCATATCATCAGATGTCATGCGGTTATGTTCAAGCCATCTGCGGATAAGGTAATGATCCCGGTCATAGGCCAGATGCGGCACCACCGTCAGCGCCGCCCCCAAAGGCCCATGGTTCCTGATCCGACCGGCCAGATCCGGCGTGGCCACAAGCAGCACTTCATCCTGACCATAGACCGCATTATCGATTCGCGGATCGTCAGGGGCAATCACGGCAAAGGCAAAATCCGCCCGCCCCTCGGCCAGCATATCGATCATCTCTGCTCCGTTTGCCGGGTACAATTGCAACGCGATGCCACCATCGGCAAGGGCACGCAGGCGGTCAACCAACAGATCGGACAGGATATCAAAAGGCCCGCACAGGTGAATCGTGCCGGTCAGCCGAACCGACCTTGCCCGCAGTTCAGCCAGTGCATTTTCCGCCGTCTCCATCGCGGATGAAACCCGCTGTGCCAATTCATCTGCGATAATCGTCGGCTTCACACCACGCGAATGGCGGGTGAAAAGTTTGCGTTCCAATTGCGCCTCAAGGCTGGCAATATGGCCTGAAACTGCAGGCTGGGTCAGGCCAAGTTCAATCGCAGCCTTGCTGACGGACCCCTGACGGTAAACTTCGACAAAGCTTCTGAGTTGTGTCACCGACATCCATAAAGATATAAAATTTATTATATCATATGTCGATATGAATAATTTGTTTTACGGCATGAAAGCGACCATCTTGTGCCTGTACCCGGCGCCTTCCGGAATACCCATCGGACAGCGCCGCTAACGAAAGGAGTTGGTCCCATGGAACATGACAAGGTAGCAATCGTAACAGGTGGCGGAACCGGCATCGGCAAGGCAATTTCCTTGTGGTTGGCTGCCAATGGATATGCTGTTGCCGTCAACGGCCAACAAAAGGCAAATCTTGACGAAACCGTCACACAAATTGGTGTTGACCGGGCTATCGCGATACCTGCAGATATTTCGCGCCGCAGCGAAGGCCGAACGGCTGATCCGCAAGACCATGGGCAATATCGTCAATATATCCTCGGTTTCGGGAATGGGCGGGGACTGGGCCATGTATGGCTATAATGCCTCGAAAGGTGCGGTGAGCCTGCTGACCAAGGGCATGGCGCTTGATCTCGGGCGCGAAGGCATCCGCGTCAACGCGGTCGTCCCCGCCACCGCGAACACCCGCCTTGCAGGAATGAACAGGACACCAACCTCTTTGATCAGGAGGAGACCACATTGTTATCGGCGGGATCGGAGCCTATTCCCGTTCATGGACCCCGCGTTCCCGCAGGTTGTCAATCCCGCGCGCCCATGTGTAACCCAGCATCGGGGCCGTGATCAGAAGCGCCGCCTTCATCAGCCGTCCCCTGCGTTTGGAAAACTGTAGCCGGGCTGTGCCCATCAGATATCGCCAGATGAGGATGCCGCGCCAAACGCCGCAAGGGAAGGGCTTGCAAGGCCGGGGTCACAATCCTATCTTGCGCTTTGGCGGGTTCTGCTCTTCGCGTGATCGACCCTTTTTCCAGTGGCCGATAAGCTTTTCCGAGGGAGCTGGCTCTGGCAGGGTCCTGGCCCTGTTACCTGGCGCCCACCTGATTTTTCAGGCTC
>JBKEDF010000060.1:0-4000 GCA_047975325.1 Pseudorhodobacter sp.
CCAGATGCACCGGTCTCCGGGTGTGTTCTTCGATCATGACAAGGGCAAGACCCATAGTTCGGGCAAGCTGCTCTTTGCCTGCCGGATCATTCCCTATCGCGGTTCCTGGCTCGATTTCGAATTCGACGCCAAGGATATCGTGTTTGCCCGTATCGACCGGCGCCGGAAACTGCCGGTGACCACGCTGCTTTATGCGTTGGGAATGGATCAGGAAGGCATCATGGATGCCTATTACGAAACGGTCGATTACCGCTATGAGAAGAACAAGGGCTGGGTTACCCGGTTCTTCCCCGAACGTGTGCGCGGTACCCGCCCACCCTTTGACCTGGTTGATGCTGCCAGCGGTGAGGTGATCTGCAAGGCCGGGGACAAGATGACCCCGCGCATGGTCAAGAAACTGATCGATGAAGGCGAGGTAACGGAACTTCTGCTGCCCTTCGACCAGATCGTCGGCAAATTCGTGTCCCGCGACATCATCAATGAAGAAACCGGTGAGATCTGGATCGAAGCCGGTGATGAATTGACGATGGAATATGACAAGGATGGTGAACAGAAGGGTGGTACGCTGAAGGTACTGCTTGATCAGGGCATCACCGAAATTCCGGTGCTGGATATCGATGGCGTCAATGTCGGCCCCTATATCCGCAACACCATGGCGGCGGACAAGAACATGAACCGCGACACCGCGCTCATGGATATCTACCGCGTCATGCGCCCGGGTGAACCGCCGACGGTTGAGGCGGCTTCGGCACTGTTCGAGACGCTGTTCTTTGATGCGGAACGCTATGATCTTTCCGCCGTGGGCCGGGTCAAGATGAATATGCGGCTCGATCTGCACAAGCCGGACACCCAGCGCACGCTGGACCGCGAGGATATCGTGGCCTGTATCGGTGCGCTGGTGGAACTGCGCGATGGCAAGGGTGAAATCGATGATATCGACCACCTCGGCAACCGCCGGGTGCGTTCGGTTGGCGAATTGATGGAGAACCAGTATCGCGTTGGCCTGTTGCGCATGGAACGTGCGATCAAGGAACGCATGTCCTCGGTCGAGATCGACACGATCATGCCGCAGGATCTGATCAATGCCAAACCGGCCGCCGCAGCGGTACGTGAATTCTTCGGCTCCAGCCAGCTTTCGCAATTCATGGACCAGACCAACCCGCTTTCGGAAGTCACCCATAAGCGGCGCCTTTCCGCGCTTGGGCCGGGTGGTCTGACGCGTGAACGCGCGGGCTTTGAGGTGCGGGACGTTCATCCGACCCATTACGGCCGGATGTGCCCGATCGAGACGCCGGAAGGCCAGAATATCGGCCTGATCAACTCTCTCGCGACTTTTGCGCGGGTGAACAAATACGGCTTCATCGAAACGCCCTATCGCAAGGTTGAGGATGGCAAGGTCACCGATGAGGTGGTCTATATGTCCGCAACCGAGGAAATGCGTCATACCGTGGCGCAGGCCAACGCGTCCCTGGATGCCGATGGCAAGTTCAAGAATGAACTCGTATCCACCCGGAAAGCGGGTGAATTCATGCTGAACCCGGCAGAAGCCGTCGATCTGATCGACGTTTCGCCAAAGCAGCTTGTATCGGTGGCGGCCTCGCTCATTCCCTTCCTGGAAAATGACGACGCCAACCGTGCGCTGATGGGCTCCAACATGATGCGTCAGGCGGTGCCTCTGGTGAAATCCGACGCGCCTTTCGTCGGCACGGGAATTGAGGGTATTGTGGCCCGCGATTCCGGGGCCGCCATTATGGCGCGGCGTTCGGGTGTGATCGATCAGGTTGATGCGCAGCGGATCGTTGTGCGCGCCACCGAGATGCTGGAGCCGGGTGAACCGGGCGTGGATATTTACCGTCTTCGCAAGTTCAAACGTTCCAACCAGTCCTCCTGCATCAACCAGCGCCCGCTGGTGAAGGTGGGCGATGTGGTGGAACGCGGGCAGGTCGTGGCCGATGGTCCCTGTACCGATCTGGGTGAACTGGCTGTCGGACGGAACGTGATCGTCGCCTTCATGCCCTGGAACGGCTACAACTACGAAGACTCGATCCTGATCTCGGAGCGCATCCTGCGTGACGATGTCTATACATCGATCCATATCGATGAATATGAGGTTGCCGCCCGCGATACCAAACTGGGGCCGGAAGAGATTACCCGCGATATCCCCAATGTCGGTGAGGAAGCACTGCGCAACCTTGATGAGGCGGGCATCGTCTATATCGGGGCGGAAGTGCAGCCCGGCGATATCCTCGTGGGCAAGATCACCCCCAAGGGCGAAAGCCCGATGACGCCGGAAGAAAAGCTTCTGCGCGCCATCTTTGGTGAAAAGGCATCGGATGTGCGGGATACCTCGCTGCGTCTGCCGCCGGGGGCTTTTGGCACGATCGTCGAGGTGCGCGTCTTCAACCGCCATGGTGTGGACAAGGATGAACGTGCGCTGCAGATCGAACGTGAGGAAGTCGAACGCCTTGCCCGCGACCGCGACGATGAGCTGGCAATCCTGGAACGCAATATCTATGCGCGCCTGAAAACGCTGATCCTCGGGAAGGTTGCCGTCAAGGGACCGAAGGGGATCAAGGCCGGTTCGACCATCGATGAGGAACTGCTTGGCACGCTGTCGCGCGGCCAGTGGTGGCAACTTGCCCTGGGCGAGGAAGCCGAGGCCAAGGAGGTCGAGGCGCTGCACGATCAGTTCGAGGCGCAGAAACGCGCGCTGGACCACCGTTTCGACGATAAGGTCGAAAAGGTCCGCCGTGGTGATGACCTGCCTCCGGGCGTGATGAAAATGGTCAAGGTCTTTGTCGCCGTGAAGCGCAAGCTGCAGCCGGGTGACAAGATGGCCGGGCGTCACGGTAACAAGGGTGTTGTTTCCAAGGTTGTACCGATGGAAGACATGCCCTTCCTTGCCGATGGGACGACCGTGGATCTGGTGTTGAATCCGCTGGGCGTGCCCAGCCGGATGAATGTCGGTCAGATTCTGGAAACCCATATGGGCTGGGCTGCGCGCGGCCTGGGGATCAAGATCGATGAGGCGCTTGCCGACTACCGGCGCAATGGCGATCTTACCCCGGTCAAGGAAGCGATGCGTCTTGCTTATGGTGACGAAACCTATGGCGAGGCCATCGATGGTCGCGAGGAGGAGGAACTGCTTGAGCTTGCCTCCAACGTTACCTCGGGCGTGCCGATTGCCACACCTGTCTTTGACGGCGCGAAGGAGGCTGATGTCAACGATGCGCTGAAACGTGCGGGCTTTGACCAATCGGGCCAGTCCATCGTCTTTGATGGCCGTTCGGGCGAACAATTCGCGCGTCCGGTCACTGTCGGCGTCAAATACATGCTGAAGCTGCATCACCTTGTCGATGACAAGCTGCACGCACGTTCGACCGGGCCTTACAGCCTCGTGACCCAGCAACCGCTGGGCGGCAAGGCGCAGTTCGGTGGCCAGCGTCTGGGGGAAATGGAAGTCTGGGCGCTGGAAGCCTATGGCGCCGCCTATACCCTGCAAGAGATGCTGACCGTGAAGTCGGACGACGTGGCGGGCCGGACCAAGGTTTACGAAAGCATCGTCAAGGGCGACGACAATTTCGAAGCCGGCGTGCCGGAAAGCTTCAACGTGCTTGTCAAGGAAGTTCGGGGCCTCGGCCTCAACATGGAACTCCTGGATGCGGAGGAGGAGTGAGGGCGGTTTCGCCCTCCTCAACCGCCCCTACATATAAGGACGCAAGATGAACCAGGAACTCTCTACCAACCCGTTCAACCCGGTCGCCCCGATCAAGACCTTTGATGAAATCAAGATCTCCCTGGCCTCGCCAGAGCGGATCCTGAGCTGGTCCTATGGTGAGATCAAGAAGCCGGAAACCATCAACTACCGGACCTTCAAGCCGGAACGTGACGGGCTGTTCTGCGCCCGGATCTTCGGGCCGATCAAGGATTACGAATGCCTCTGTGGCAAGTACAAGCGCATGAAATATCGCGGCGTCGTCTGCGAAAAATGTGGCGTGGA
>JBKEDF010000093.1:0-16266 GCA_047975325.1 Pseudorhodobacter sp.
GCGTGTCATTCCGGAATCGGTCCAGCAGCGCAGGCAGACGGTCTGGCAGGCAGTGATAGGTGCAACGTTCGACATACATGGGTGCCCCCTTTCGATGTCAGACCACGAGGTAGCCGCCATCCACAGGCAGGATGGCGCCATTGACATAGCTGGCCTCCGGCGAAGCGAGGAAGGCGATGGCCGCCGCGATCTCCTCCGGTCGGCCCAGGCGTTTCATGGGGCAATGGATATCCATCCAGTCCTGCACATCACCTGCTCCGCCGGCCAGCATTGGCGTGTCGATATAGCCGGGGACAACGCAGTTCGCCCGGATGTTGAATGCGGCCAGTTCGCGCGCCAGTTGCCGGGTCAGCGCCAGAATGCCGCCCTTGGAGGCTGCATAGCCCGCTTCCGCGAAACCGCTACGCATCCCGACAACAGAAGAAATGGTCACGATCGATGCCTCTTCGCTGGCTTTGAGCTGGTCGATACAGGCAGAGATCACGTTGAAACTTCCGGTCAGGTTGATGCCGATTTCCCGATCCCAGCCGTCGGCATTTCCGGGCTCACCGATGCGGGAGATTGCGGCGATCCCGGCGCAGGTAATGACCGTGGAGACGGGGCCACGGCTGCGGCCAACTTCTGTCAGAACCTCGGTGCACATGGCGCGGTCGGTGACGTCCAGTGGTACTGCGAATGCGGAAAAGCCCTGGTCGGTCATCCTGGCGATGGTGCTGTCCAGCAGGTCACGGTTGCGATCGGCAAGAGCCAGGGTGATGCCGCGCCTGGCAAGGGTTTCGGCGGTGGCCTGCCCAATGCCACTGGCGCCACCGGTGATGAGGGCAATCTTGTCAGTCATGTCTGCTTTTCCGTTCTGTGATCAGGCGGTTGCAAAGGCTTCGTGGATCTTCAGCACGTGCCGCGCCTGGTTAAGATGCGGGATGTCCAGCATTTCCCCGTCGATGGCGATGGTTCCGGCATTACCTGCATTGTCGAAGGCGGCGATGATGCGGCGCGCACGCTCGACCTCGGCCGCGGCAGGCATGAAGGCGGCGTTGATAGGGTCAATCTGATCGGGGTGGATTGCGAAACGGCCGGTGAAGCCTTCGCGACGGGCCTCCAGGCTACTGGAATGCAGCCCCTCGGGGTCATGGAAATTGACATAGAGCGTTTCAATGGCGTTTACACCGCACGCCTTTGCCGCCAGCAGGCATTGACTGCGCACCATGCGGTAGGTCAAGGCCCATTCGCCCTGCGAAGTCTTGTTGGTGGCCGCGCCAATAGCGCTGCTGAGATCCTCGGCCCCCCATGTCATGCCCCAGAGCCGGGGCAGGTCGTGCTTGTGGTATTCGCCAAGCGCGAAGGGGGCGGCGGCGGTCTCGGTCACCACCGCCAGGATGCCAATGTCATCGTCGGTCAAACCTGACTTCGCAACCAGCGCATCAATGTAGTTGGAGGTGGTCTGAACGTCCCGGGGGCCGGTGCATTTGGGCAATATAATGCCATCAAGTTTACGTGTGACCACTGCACAAAGGTCATCGATGGCCATGCCTGTGGAAAGCGGGTTGATACGGACCCACAGTTGCCCGGCATAGTCCATGGATGGGTGAGAGAGGAGATTGGCGAGCGCCTCGCGTGCCTCGGCCTTGCGGGCCGGCATGACGGAATCCTCCAGATCAAGCACGAGGGCATCGGCATTGGTCCCGAAGGCCTTCTCGATCTTGCGGGGGCTGTCGGCAGGAACGAAGAGGATGGAGCGGATGGGTTTTGCAGTCTTGGTCTGAGGCACGGGTTGGATCCCCTGTGAAAAGTGTTTCCTGTCAGGCAGGTAAGAGGGTTATGGTGTTCGGCTTTGGCAAGTCATCAAGGCAGGCGGTAAATCTGGCGGGCATTTTTGGCAAAGATCAGGTCGAGTTCGTCCGGGCTGAGGTCGAGAAGCATCTTTTTGAAGCCATTGAGCAACGTCCGGTAGGAGGCTGCCTGACGGTCGACAGGAAAGTTGCTGCCGAAGATTACGCGACCGGGGCCGAAGGCATCAAGGCAGGTTCGCACATAGGGGGACCAGGCTGTGACCAGATCGTCTGAACTGGCCCTGCCCCCGAAATCCCAACCAAGCCGGGATATGCCCATGCCGCTGAGTTTGACACTGACGTTTTCAGCTTCAGCAAGGCTGTGGATGCCGCGGGACCAGTCCGCGAAGACCTGCTGCCGCAACGGTGCATAACGGCCAACACCGAGGGGGCCACCGATATGGTCCAGCACGATCCGGGTATTTGGCACCTTGCGGGCAAAAGTTTTTACGTTTTCCAGCTGTGTATGGAATGCCCAAAGATCAAGCACCAGATCCATCTCGCCCAGCAGTGTTGCAGCTTCCAGCAGTTCCGGTCGATCCAAAACATCTTCGTTGAGATAGCCGACCTCGTGATAGCCAGCCTCGGGGTCATCATCGAAGGCCACGCGATAGCGGACCCCTCGAAAGCGTCCCTGGCAAGCCTCATCCTGCGCTTCGAGAACAGGTTTTACTTCGCGGCCCAAGAGCAGGTTTGCCGCCCCGAGAACACCAGTGGCCAGTCTGTGTCGCGTCTGACCGGCCAGTGCGATTTGGTCCATGACATAGCGCGCCTCCGAGACGGGCTTGTAGTCGTCAGGCAGGGCAGGGTCGTAACCCATATTGCATTCGACGTAGATGCTGGATTCAATTTTATGTCCATCGGCGACGTCGGCCAGGAATTCGGGTGCGAAATAATCAAATCCGGTTCTGTCCCAAAGGTGGATATGTGCATCGATGATGGTCAGGTCGGGCAAGATGATTTCTTCCGAAACCTCCGAAGACGCGGCGATGGTCGCGTTCCGTGACATGTGTTTCTCCTCCCGCAGGTAACCCGCATGACGATAAATTGGTCAGTCCATTTTAAGAGCCATTTTGTCATTTGAGAAGCCCCGATATTCAAATGGAGACGATATTGGCAGTGTTTGGTATTGGGTGAATCTGATATTTTCTTTTTATTACAGTTAATTGTCGTTTTATTCGTCATGTCGCGACCTTCTGGGATCACGATGTATATTGACGGTTCCGTTTACAATATTTATGGTCTGACCAAATTACATGGTATCCGTGTCGGTTCCCAGGCGAGGATAAGAACCCTGGGAAACAAGGGGATGCGGATCATCAAGAGGAGAGGCCATGATTCTGGAACTTTGTGTCTATCGATGCCTTCCAGGCAGGATGCCAGCGCTGATGGAACGATTCGAGACTTCGACGCTTGATCTGTTTGCTCGGCATGGGTTCAAGCCGCACGGGTTCTTTACGACAATGGTCGGTCGGTCGGCGCAGGAACTGACCTATATGTTGCTGTGGGATTCGCTCGACGAACGCCAGAAATGCTGGCACAGCTTCCATCATGATCCGGAATGGCTTGCCGCCCGGACCGAGAGCGAAGCAGACGGAATGATCGTCGTCAACGCGAGCAACCAGCTTCTGGAGCCCACATCTTTTTCGCCGCTACGTTAATCGCCGCTGGGCCGGAAGGGGCGTTGACAGCCCGCTATCAGGAGAGGGAAGGCAATGACGCTTGCAATGCGTGAACTGGGCCGCAGCGGCCTGAAGGTTTCCGGCCTCGGCCTCGGCTGCATGGGCATGAGCTTTGCCTATGGTCCGGCACCGGAAAAATCCGAAATGATCACACTTCTGCGCCAGGCGGTGGAGAGGGGTGTGACTTTCTTTGATACGGCAGAGGTTTACGGCCCCTACAGCAACGAGGAACTGTTGGGTGAGGCCCTTCACCCCTTCAAGGGCGAAGTGGTGATCGCCACCAAATTCGGGTTCCAGTTGAAGAAGGACCTGAGCCCGGGCTGGGACGGATTGAATTCCCGTCCTGAACATATTCGTCAAGTGACCGAAGGCTGCCTGAAGAGGCTGCGGGTCGATGCGATTGACCTGATGTACCAGCATCGCACAGACCCCGACGTTCCGCCCGAAGATGTCGCGGGCGCGGTTCGTGATCTGATTGCCGAAGGCAAGATCAGGCATTTCGGTCTTTCCGAAGCGGGGCCCGACACCATCAGGCGAAGCCATGCCGTTCAGCCGGTAACGGCACTTCAGAGCGAATATTCGCTATGGTGGCGCGATCCGGAAGAGGAGATCCTGCCACTTCTGGAGGAACTCGGCATCGGTTTCGTGCCCTATAGCCCGCTGGGAAAGGGCTTTCTGACTGGCAAGATTGATGAGACCTTTACCTTCGACAAGACCGACGGGCGCAACAACAAGCCGCGCTTCACGGTGGAGGCGCGCAGGGCCAACCGTGTTCTGGTTGATGTATTGGAGGATATCGCGGTGGGGAAAGGGGCGACGCCGGGGCAGATTGCCTTGGCCTGGCTGCTGGCGCAGGCCCCGTGGATTGTGCCGATCCCGGGCACCCGAAAATTGCACAGGTTGGAGGAAAACCTTGGTGGTGCGCGGGTTGAATTAAGTTCAGAGGAGCTTCTGCGTATCGATGACAAGGCGGCTGGGATCACGATCCAGGGCAGTAGATATGACGAAGAGGCGAGTAAATTCCTTGATCGCAAATAGAGTGCGGAGATCCGCTTTGGGGCTTGTGCCGATCGATCTTCTACCTGCCACCGCGGGGCCCGGTTTTCCGCTTTATGCATTAGGGAGTTGGGAATGACTGAACGTACTGGTCCTCTTGCCGGGATACGGATCCTAGATGCGGCTTCGTTGCTGGCTGCACCAACCTCAGCCACGCTTCTGGCAGAATACGGTGCCGAAGTGATCAAGCTGGAACAACCCGGCAGTGGCGACACGATGCGGCGATATCCACCGTTTCACGACGATGTTTCCCTTTTATGGAAGGTCATCGCGCGGGATCGCAAGAGTGTCACGCTGAATCTGCGTACCGAGGCTGGGCGCAATGTGTTTCGGCAACTGGTGGCCGAATGCGACGTGGTTACCCTGAACAACCGTCCCGAGACGGTACAGAAATGGGGGGTCGACTTCGACGACCTGAAAAAGGTCAACCCGAAGATTGTGATGCTACACGTCACGGCATATGGCCGCACCGGCCCCTATGCAAACCGACCCGGTTTCGCCCGCGTGGCTGAGGCATTTTCGGGTCTGACCCATCGGACCGGCTTTGCCGGTGAAGAACCCGCGCAATCGGGCTATCCGATGCTGGGGGACGGCGTTACGGGTCTTTATGGCGCTTTCGCCGTGATGCTGGCGCTTCGCCAGCGTGATCAGACCGGCGAGCCGCAGCTGATCGATCTGGGCCTTTATGAAACCTTCCTGCGGTTGATCGAGGATCAGATACCTGCCTATGGCGAGGATGGAACGATCATGGACCGGATTGGCAACTCCAATCCGCTGATCTGCCCCAACGGGCTTTTCCCCACCCGGGATGGCCGTTATGTATCCATCCCCGCCTCGACCGAGGCCTTGTGGGGTCGGCTTGTCAAAGCGATGGGAGAGCCGTCTCTGGCCGCCTATGACAGCAACCCGCTGCGCATCCGTCACCGTGCCCTCATTGAAGGCAAGGTCGGGGAATGGACGCGTCAGCACGATTTCCACGAGCTTCTGGATATCTGCGCCAAGGCGGGTATTGCCTGCGGCCCGGTTTATTCCGTCGAAGACATTGTTGAGGATCCGCAGATCCGGCATCGCGGCTCGGTCGTTGACGTGCCGGATGAGGAATGCGGCTCCGTAAAGGTTGCTTCTCCGGCCGGACGTTTTTCGGGGTTTGAGGCCCGCGTTGGGACGCTTGGCCCAAACCTGGGCCAGCATACAGAAGAAATCCTGTCAGGCTTGCTGGGTTATTCAGCAGGCGAAATCGGAAAACTCAGGGAAAACGGCGACATCTGATCAGCGGTCCGGGTTCAGGGCGACTGTCTGTCAGGTGTGGTGTGAAGGGAGGACGGGCGAGATGAATGAAGTGAAGGGTCACTGTGATCCACGTTTTGATAAGGTCCGCGCCCTGTTTGCGGAAAAGATCGCAGATGGTAGCGAGGTCGGGGCGAGCCTCCATGTGAATATTGATGGCGAAGAGGTGATTGATATCTGGGGCGGCTGGCGTGAGCGTGAGCATGTTACGCCTTGGGACGAACATACAATCGTCAACGTCTTTTCCGGCTCGAAGACCGTGACCAGCCTGGCGCTGTTGATGATGGTGGATCGTGGCCTGCTGGACCTGGACGCAACGGTGGCTACCTATTGGCCCGAGTTCGCCCAAAACGGCAAGGAGGGCGTGCTGGTCCGCCACCTGATGAGCCACACTGCCGGCTTGCCGGCCTGGTTGCCGCCGTTTTCCTTTCAGGAAGCCGCAAATACGGAACTGTCGACCGCCCGGTTGGCAGCGCAGGCACCCTGGTGGGAACCGGGGACACGTGGGTCCTATCACGCCAGCTCCTTTGGGCATCTGAACGCCGAACTGGCCCGCAGGGTTTGTGGCCGCCCATTGCGGGAATTCATCCGTGATGAGATCGCGATGCCGCTGCAGGCAGATTTCCACCTCGGGCTTGAGGATGCACAGATGGGGCAGGTGGCTACAGTCTATCCTGACAGTGGTGCGCCGAAATCTGTACCAAGGCCTGTGGTCGCGCCTGTCGGTGACGTGGGAGAACCAAGCGAGGAAGAAGTGATTTCCCGGCGTACGCGCGAAGGCTCCTTCTCGGGTACGCTGGGTGATGAACAAACGGTCTTCAATTCGACCGAATGGCGGCGGACCGACTTTGCCGGCAGTAGCGGCCACGCCAATGCCCGCGGCCTTGGCCGGATCATCACTGCTTTGGCGAACGGGGGCAGATCCCATGGCGTTACGCTTCTGTCGCAAAAGACGATTGACCAGATCTTCCGGGAACAGGCCAGCGGGATTGATGCCTATTACATGAAGCCGATTCACTGGGGTATTGGCTATGCCCTGGCACCGCAGGAAAAGAAGGAACGCGGCCCGCTGCCTTTCCTGAAACCGGGGCCGCGTACCTGTTACTGGTATGGCACCGGCGGATCGCTGGCCCTGGCCGATCTCGGGAATCGTTTATCCATCGGCTATGCGATGAATCAGTGTCAGACGGGGCGCGGGTCCCTCAACGGTGTTTACTACAATGCAATATACGATTGCCTGTGATCCGTCCGGCGGTGGCCCATGGGGTGCGTCGCCGGTGCAGGGCAATGACGGAATGGAGATATCCCAGCATGTATGTTGATCGAGATTTCGCACTTTCACTTGACCTTGAACCTATCCCGATTGACGTCGAACGCGGTCGCTTGCGGCTGTTTGCGAAAGCCATCGGTGAGACGAACCCGGTCTATTTTGACCTGGAGGCCGCCCGCGCTGCGGGTTATCCGGATCTGCCGGCACCGCCGTCCTTTCTTGGAAACGCGGTCGAACTTGAGATCCCGGAACCACTGCATTGGATGTCCGCCGTGGGCATTGACATCACCTCGACCATGCATGGCGGGCAGAAGATGGTTTATCACGCAATGGTCTTTGCAGGCGACAGGTTGATGTTGCACCGTTCAATCGTCGATGTCTTCGTCAAGAAGGCCGGTGCGCTGGAATTTATCGTCAAGAAGACAGAAATCATGCGCGGAGACGATCTGGTTGTGGAGGCCTTTTGCAACATTGCGGTCCTGCATAGGGAGGCTGGAAAATGACCACTACGGATCTGACCGGGCAATTGACGCCCGGCACTGAATTGCCACGGTTGGAAATAGGCCCGATTACCCGGCGCATGCTGGCACTGTTTGCAGGCGGATCAGGGGATCACCAGCCAGTGCATATTGACCTTGACGCCGCTCATGAACGCGGGCGTGATGATGTTATTGCCCATGGCATGATCTCCATGGCTTACTTGGGCCGTTATCTGGCCGGGCTCTTTCCGCAGGAACGGCTGCGCAGCTTTGATGTGCGGTTTTCAGCCGTTACCCCGGTTCTGGCGGAGCCCGTCTGTTCCGGCAAGGTTACCTCGGTCGAAGATGGAATTGCCACGCTGGACCTGAAGGTAACGCTGGGGGACGGGACCGCAACGGTAACAGGAACGGCGACCGTTGCGGTCTGAACTACTGCCCGGCCCTTCCGGGGTTCGTTCTCCGGAGGCCGCTTTTGTTCCGGGGGTCAGGTCGTGGTGGTTCGGGCCGGGGTTCCGATGCGCTCGACAAAGCGGGCTATGGCCGCCGCGGTCGATTCCGGTTCTTCGGTCATGACAAAGTGGCCGGTATCGGGAATGACCACCAGTTCAAAATCCTCCAGCCGATCCCGCATCGCGTCGATGAGGTCCGTGGAACCGCCTGGCGGCAGTGAGCGCCAACGGAATTGACTGTCAAAGGTCGTCGCCTGAATGACCAGACCAGGAACATCCAGCATGTCCAGAGTGGTCAGGGCAAAGCGGGTGTCCCAGTCGACTGAATCCAGAAAGAAGGCCCGTGCGAAATCGGGATCAACCGAATGAGCACGATCCAGCAGGAAGGTACGTTGTTCGGGTGTAGTGCGATCAGTGAACATTCGCCCGAAGAGCGCGCTACGAAAGGCATCTATACCATTGGCAATGGCGGCATGGGCGTTCTTCAACATGGTTTCGCGGTCGCTGACATAAAGGCTGCCGTCAATCAGGACCTGCCCGCAGATACCCTGTGGATCCTGGCGATAGGCCTCACGGATTATCTTGGTGCCCAGGCTGTGGCCGATCAGGATCGCGCTGTGCGATCCTGCAGCACGACGCACAGCGTTTACCGTCTTGCCTGCGTTCATCATGGAGGCGTGAGGGTCTGTGCTGTTGCCATGTCCGGGCAGGTCCAGAACAATACAGCGAAACCTGTCCGACAGGCGTGTGACCAGCAAATCCCAGTCGCGGTGATCGCAGAGGAAACCATGGACGAAGACAAGATCCGGAAGGTCACCTGCCGTCCCCGTCACCCTGTAGTAAATGTCTTCCGGCATGTCTGGTGTCCAGATGCTAAGGTTTCAGGGGCTGTCAGCTGATGGTCAGGCCGCTGTCGACGACAAGGGTCTGTCCAGTGATTTTCCGGGCCTCATCGGAGGCAAGGAAAAGAACCGCATAGGCGATTTCGCGAGGGTCAACCGTACCCAACAGGCTGCGAGCCGCTGTCGAGGCGGGACCGGGGTTCGACTGTTCCAGTCGCTTGCGTACGCGTTCTGTTGTCGTGACACCGGGGGCGACGGCGTTCACCCGAATGCCGTGTTCGGCATATTCCACGGCCATCGAACGGGTCAGGGATATAATTCCCCCCTTCGCCGCCGTGTAGGCATCCCGCCCCTTCGTGCCCATCAGTGCCAGGACAGAAGTTGCGTTGATAATCGCACCGCCACCGCCGGCAATCAGATGGGGGATGGCATGGTGACATCCCGCCCAGACGCCAAAAAGGTCGGTACCGACCTTTTTCCAGAATTCCTCGAATGCGGTTTCATGTACCTTGCCATCTTGCAATGATGATCCGCCAGCATTGTTATAAATGATGTCCAGCTTGCCATAGGCTGCAACCGCCGTATCAACGGCGGCTTTCACCGCCTCCGCATCAGATACGTCGGTCTGTACGAAAGTGCAGGTATGACCCCTGTCGCGCAACTCCGCTTCTGTCGCCATACCCGACTCAGGGTCGAACTCGGCAATGATCACCGATGCGCCCTCTTCGCAGAAAAGCGTTGCGCATGCCTTTCCGATCCCGGCACCGGCACCGGTAATCAAGGCGACCTTGCCCCTGAGTCTCATGATAGCCTCCCTTGATGAAATTACATGCTGGTATCCGTAACCCGGATTATCGGTTGTGATCGGGTATCCTTCGGGACGGGGCGTAAAAGGCCCCTTTAATGGTCTTACCAAAAAAAGAAAACGGCATCAAGTGGTGCCTTGTTGCATGAAGGCTTTATACAAATGCCTGCTGGTCGCCGAGGTGATCATCATTCGATTCTGCTACGGGGGAGGATCTGTGTGGACAGCTGTATTTCCTGCCTTGGGCACCCGGCTGGAGGAGCCTTTCATCAAGGTATTCTATAAAATATATATTAATAACAATATGTTGAATGACTATCTCATTATCTTTTGAAAAAAGGTCTAACCATTACTTGACAGAACCGGCCTGGTTCCCTGATAGTGCCGACACGAGTTACGGCAAAACGGCCACATGTCGCTGGAGAGGGCGATGAAAGCTCGTTATCGGGAGGAATATCATGTTCAACGCTATCAAGTTGGTTTGCGGATCCCTTGTGGGTGCGGCAACTCTTGCGACTGCCGCCAATGCCGAGAAATTTATCGTCACAACGAATGTGCCACCGACCCACTGGGCGTCATCCCAGGGCGGCGTGCCGTTCATGGAATGTGTGACCGAAGCCACGGGCGGAGAAATCGAATTCGACTATTTCCACAGTGGCCAGATCGCGAGCTTTTTCGAGTCGCTGGATGCGGTGAACAATGGACTTGCGCAGATTTCCTATATTGTCCTCAGTGCACAGACTGACAAGCTGCCCCTGACCGGGGTAACGATGCTGCCCGGTTTGGGAAGCGGCGCGGTGGATACCACGATTGCCACGCGCAAGGTGCTGGGGAAAGACGGCCCGATCCGCGACGAATATACGGCAAACAGGATCGTGCCGCTCATGATTAACGTGTTCCCGCCATATCAGATGATCTCGCGTGGCGCGCCCTTCGATACGCTTGAATCGTTGCAGGGCAAGAAGATCAGTACCGGCGGTGGTACGCTGATGGTAACCTTGGCCGCCACGGGTGCAACGGCAATCCAATCGCCTGCTGGGGATATCTATCTGTCGCTGCAGCAGGGTGCCGTGGATGGCACGATGCTGTCCATAACCAGCATCACGCCCTATAAGCTGCAGGAGGTTACAAAGTCGGTAAGCGCCAATGGTCATTTCGGTGTCGCGACTGGAATTTGGTCAATCGATTCCGATGTGTTCTCCGCCCTGTCCGAAGACAAGCAGACCGCCATGCGCGACTGCGGGCTGAAGGTAGAAAATGAACTGGCGGCCTGGGCCGATAACTGGACGATTGAACAGCACCAGGAACTGCGCGATGCAGGGATGAGTGTCTTTGACTACTCGGAAGAGGAGCTCGCAAAGATTGGGGTCAAGCTGGAAGAGGTGCGTCAGGATTATGTGCAGCGGCTTGAAGCGCGCGGCATGTCTGCCCAGCAGGCTTATGATGACTATCTAGAGGCAATCAGCCAGTGATGGCCAACATTGCTTTGGATAGGCGCGGGGTCTATGGAGTGCTGGACAAGGCGCTCCGCATACCGGAACTGATGGCTGCCTGCACCGGCGGGTTCTTCATGGTGGCCGCGATGGTCCTGACATCTGCAGATGCCATATTGCGCTATTTCTTCAATGCACCCCTTACCTGGAACTCCTATCTGACGACCTACTATCTGATGGTTGGCATGTTCGTGATGCCGATGGCCTGGGGGTACCGGACGGGGGGCTACATCCGCATTGTTTTTCTCGCCAGCATGTTGCCGCATAACATGGCCTATCTGCTCTTGCGTCTCGGCAAGATCGTCGGCGCGGCCTATTTTGGCGCGCTCGGCTGGCTTGCCGGCGAACATTTCTGGGAAGTCTTTCAACGCGGCGATGTTGAGATGGGCCTGATCGACTGGCCAGTCTCATGGTCCTGGGTATGGATCCCCATCGGGCTGGGGCTGCTCAGCCTGCGCATGTTGCTGATGGCGTTTGGGCCGAATGATGAACTGCACTATGCCGAATGGCTCAACAAGAAAGACAAGCCGCAGGAGGGCGAATTATGAGCTTTGCATATGGCGTTGGCGTCCTGCTGCTGCTGATCCTGCTGGCATTGCCTCTTGGCGTGGCGCTTGGGATGGCAGGTGTGATCAGCCTTTACTTCACCGTTCCTGTCAATTCCATAATGGCCCTGACATCGAAGGTTGTTCACAGCACTACGGCCAGCACGCTGTTGATGACCATTCCAATGTTTGTGCTCATGTCGGAATTTCTCGCTTCCAGCGGCGTTGCCCAGGATCTTCTGTTGTCGTGCAATCGTGCACTGCGCAAGGTTCGTGGTGGCCTGGCAATGGCCTGCATCTTGGCAGGGACGGTCCACGCGGCAGCTACCGGGTCCAGCACGGCCTCTGCCGCCAGCCTTGCCCGGGCCTCTTTTCCGGCCATGACAAAGGCCGGATATGCGCCTTCCTTCTCTGTTGGAACGATTGCTACGGCAGGGACGTTGGCCATCATGATCCCGCCCTCGGTCGCTTTCATTCTGTTCGGCATCATGACCGAGACCTCGATAGGCCGGCTGTTTCTGGCAGGGGTGCTTCCCGGTCTGTTGACTTGCGTCGGTTACATGATCACGATTTCGCTTACGTTGCGCCTGAAGCCGGACCTTGGGCCGAGCAAGGAACAGGAAGCGGAAGCGGCCAATTTTATTGTCGAGGGTGGTAAGGGATCCCTCTGGCCGATGATGGCTCTGATCGCGGTTGTTCTGGGCGGGCTCTATTCCGGCTTGGCAACCCCTACCGAAATAGCAGCACTTGGTGCTCTCGGGGCTTTCCTTGTCTCGGTTTACGGGCGGCGGATGAACTGGCAGACGTTCACCGAAGCTGTCGGTGGGACGATGCGGATCAGCAATATGATCATCATCATCTTCGGGGCGCATATCTTCGGTTACTTCATCTCCTTCTCGCGGATCACGGACACGTTGTTGGCATGGATCGGCGAAAGCGGCCTTGCGCCCACGGCAGTTATGTTATGCGTGGTCCTGCTTTACCTTATCATGGGCATGATCATGGATCAGGCAGCAATCCTGATCCTGACCGCACCAATCAGTACTGCGCTGATGGTCGGACTGGGCTATGATCCAATCTGGTGGGGTGTGGTGATCATCAAGACGGCCGAAATCGGTATGATTTCACCGCCACTCGGCTTGGTGACATTCGTGACATCCTCAGCCACGGGCACGGATCTCAAGTCCAGTTTCAAGGGGGTTACGCCTTTTGTGATTGGCGAAATTGCGATCCTAGGACTGCTACTAAGCTTTCCCCAGATCTCACTCTGGCTCGCCTATATGCAATAAGATACCTGATGATCAGATTGTCCTGCGGGTCGGTTTTCCGGCCCGCTCTTTCTATTGAAGGGAAGGGGATAAAGGTGGTCAGGATCGACATGCCGGCTCACAGGTGGCAAAGAGTGACAAGACAATACCGCATCATGGTGAAGCGGCAATATTTCGGGACCAATATGAAGGGCAATGCCAATCACCCATTATCGGTTCGACCATTTGCTTCGAAGCGGCCATGTGTATATATCTTTCTTTAATGCCATGTCGGACCAGGACATGGCGAGGCAATTGGAAGAGAGCATGACATGAAGACATCTACGGATCCGAATACTATCGAATTGGAATCCGGCGTACGTTCCTCGGCACTGACCCAGGTGCTCAAGGGCATGATCGTAAAGGGTGAACTCGAAGTCGGATCCTCGTTGCCGAGCGAGCGGGATTTGATGGTTCAATACTCGGTTTCCCGCGCGACAATTCGTGAAGCCCTGCGGGCACTTGGGGCCCAGGGGTTGATTGAGGTGCGTCGGGGGCGCCGTGGCGGTTCCTTTGTCTGTGCGCCGAGCCACGCGCAACTGAGCGACTCCATCGATCTGTTCATTGCCGGTCATGATATCCGGTTTATCGATCTCCTCGCCGTTCGTGAAGCAATTGAGCCGGTTGCCGCAGCACAGGCTGCGCTTTGTCGAAGCGAGGAGCAGGTTGCCGAACTCGACCGCCTTCATGAGGAATTCGAAAAGAATATTGATGATTTGGCCTTGTTTTCCAGCCTGAATGTCGACTGGCATCTTGCCGTTGTGGAGGCCAGTGGGAATCCGCTGTTTCTGACGATGATGCGTTCGATTTCTTCCGCGCTGTATTCGGCAACCACACGTGAAGAATTCGACAGGCCGGTTCGGGAAATCGTGGTGAAATCTCACCGGCGCATCACGGATGCAATCAAGGAAAAAGACGCAGAAAGCGCACAACGACGAATGTTGCGTCACGTCACCTCCTACAAGGAAAAACTGGACTTCACGGCGGAGCACCAGCAGCTGGGTATCTCTGTATAGGTCGTAAAGAAAAAACCGCCGCATAGGATCTATGCGGCGGCTGAAATCGGGATCCCGGGTCTAGTCGAGCGATTGCTTGTAAAGCTCCAGAGCTTCGGTTCCTGGTATTCCCCGGGTATCCAGCCGTTCCACATAGGTCTGGACCACCGGCGCAGTGCGTTCCCGCATGGCGGTCAGCATTTCGTCCGGAAATTCGAATACCGTGATCCCCATATCGGCAAATTCCGTTTTCAATGCTTCGTTTTCCTCGTCGAGGTAGACTGCAGCGGCGGTCTCGATCTCGGTGGCGCAGCTGTCAACAGCGGTGCGTTCTTCTTCCGTGAGGCCGTTGTAAGTGCCAAGATCCATGGTGAGTACCGTGCCGAAGGAGCCGAATGCGCCGTTGCTGCTGATGGAGCGCAGCTGTTCTTCCAGCGCGAAGGGCTTGATGGCAGAAAGCCCGGAAAGGGCACCGTCCACCGTGCCGTTCTGCATTGCGACATAGACGTCGGTGATCGGGATCTCGGCCGCAGCGGCATCAAGCGCGTCAATGGTCAGGGTCAGTGCCCCCCCGGCAGAGCGGATGACACGACCGCTCAGCCCGTCCATGGTGGTGATCGGGTCGCCTTTCAGCAGAAGTTGGTACACGGAAAACATGCTGATCACCAGCGGTCGGACGTTGTGGCTGGTGAATTCCTCAAGCATGCTGCCCTGGGTGTCCAGCACGGCGCGGTATGCACCAGTCATCTGTACTGACGAGGTGCCGAGACCGGGCAGCATCGGGATGCCGTTCAGGGGCATTTCGCTGGTGTGATAACCAATGGCGACCGGCGTGATCGCGGTCAGCCCGGAGTTCAGCGCATCCAGCGCATTTGAATGGCCAACGATCTGGCCGCCGGGATAGTGGTCAAAGGTAATTTCGCCATCGGTGCGATCAGCTACGCAGCTCATCATCGGGCCGATGATATGGGTGTACCAGAAGTGATTTTCATTGAAACCGTGGGCGAGGGTCAGGTCCTTCGCCTGGACTGATGAGGCAATCGAAAGTGCCGAGATGGCAGCGATAACATATTTCATTTTCGAGCGTCCTTTCCTGGTCCGGGGCAAGGTCTTCCACTTGCAATTCCCGGGACATCAACAGATGGGGCCAACTATACGGTTGGGCTTGCAATCTGTATCTGATTTAAGGTCATACCATTTATTGTGTCAAGCTGTACCGGCAACTGACATCGCAGGATCCGTCCTTGGTGAAGGGATCCTGCATTCCGTGCTATGGTTAGCGATCCAGCGCCTCCAGGTAATCCTGATAGGCTGCTTCGGCGGGCAGGTTGCGTGCGGCCAGGCGGGCCACATAGTTTTCGCGTGCTGCTGACAGGCGATCGTCGATCTTTGCCAGTTCCTCTTCCGGGAAGTTGTAAACCTCGATCCCCATATCACTCAGTTCACCCTGGGTTTGTGTGACCAATTCGTCTACCCAGGCCGCAAGGGTCTGCTCGGTCTGGAGTCCGCAATCCTTCATGGCGACCCGTTGTGGTTCTGTCAGCTGTTCCCACGCGCCACTGTCGATGGACCAGATACCGGTGGCAATGCCGAAATTGCCATTGGCACTGACGGACTTGATAACCTCATGCAGGTTGTAGGGCATGATGCTGACAGTCGATAGCATGGTTGCATCGACCGTCCCCTGCTGCATGGAGAGATAGACATCGCCCGTGGCAGACTCCACTGGTGCCGCGCCAAGTTCCGCCAACGTCACCAGTAATGCCCCACCGCCGGAGCTGATCGGAACGTTCTGCATCGCTGCCAGAGAGTCGATTGGCGCGCCGCGTGAGAGCATTTGGTAGGACGGATAGACGTTGATCATCAGCGGAATAATGTTGTTTCGCGTGTACTCGTCGCGGATCGGGCCCTCTTCCTCAAGTACGGTGCGCGTTGCCTCGGTGGACTGAACAGTGGTTGTCCCCAGCCCGGCAAGCTGGGTGATCCCGGTAAGCGGCAGCTTATCCGATTGTGCCGGAAGCACGATCAGCGCCATTTGGGCAAGGCCGTCGTTTACCGCATTCAATGACTCGAAGAAACTTGCGAGCTGGCCACTGTGAAAGTAGTCAAATTCGATTTCGCCGTTCGTCGCCTCCGTTACGCAGGACATGAACGGTTCGGCCCCCTTGGTGGTACCCCAGTGCTGGGGCGCCAGATTTGTGCTTACAACAAGCTTTTCGGCGTTTGC
>JBKEDF010000103.1:0-4519 GCA_047975325.1 Pseudorhodobacter sp.
CGAACGGATCAAGGGCATGGCAAAGGGCAAGGAGGGTTGATCCAAACCCTTGCCGCCACCCCTGTCGGCGGGATCGATCACCACGGTTTGACAAGTTCTTGTCATCCCCTGCGGGGCGCCAGGCCCCGCAGAAAACACTTATCGGATTCTGGAATTTTCCGGCCCAATACCAGACTTTCGCCGTACGTAGCGCGAACTGGTACAGCACAACAGGTCTGAAAACGGCACGGTTCTCATTGCGTGGCCAGATCAACTGCCTGCAGCACCGTCCAACTCACCTGCGATCAGTTGTTAGCCGTCAGCGGATCGATGACCTGTGGGACTTCGGTGATCGAGGCAACCGGTATTCCCGACAATTCAGAGTGCTTTTGGATCGTTTCCTCGCTGTCAGCCAGATAGATACAGAAGGTCTTGTCGCTCGCGACGAAGCTTTGCACCCACTGGATATTCGGGCCGATCTGCTCAAGCGCCTGATTTGACGCACGGGCAGCACCGCAGAGTTCCGTTACAGACATCTGGCCGATTGCTGGAATTTCCCGCTCAATCATAAAACGCTTCATCTGTGTCATCGCGTTATCCTTTCGTTTGCATGGCGCCAGTATGCCGCGCGGTCCTTTCTCTGCCTAACTAAGAAAATTTGCGCCAACTAAAGTTTTTCTTTAGACTTGATGGTATTCTCTGTGTGCATAAAGAATGTTCTTTAAGCAATGCCGCGAACGACACATCTCAACTCACTTCAGGCGCTGGAGATGGCGATCCGTGAAGGATCATTGCAGATTGCAGCGCGTCGCCTCGGCATAACGCCAGCCGCAGTCGGCCAGAGGATCAGGGCACTTGAGCAGTTTCTGGACACGGATCTGCTCCTGAGGGGGCGATCAGGTTTGCGCCCCACGCCCGCTCTTCAGGCGGCGATGGAGGATCTTCAGACCGCGTTCACGGCGCTTGATCGTGTGTCGGAAGCTCTGGACTTCCAACGCACGGCTGAAATTCACATCGTTGCCGACCCCGACTGGTCCGATCTGTGGCTTGCGCCAAGATTACAGCAGTTCCGGCAAGACCATCCCAACGTTCAATTCAACGTGAATGGTGAAGGGGATATTCCCATCAGATTGGGTGCCCCGGACGTAATGATTGATCGCAATCCAGACGGGCGCGCCAGCGACGGGGACATTCTGTTCCACGAGGTTTTCCTTCCCGTGGGATCGCCCGAGAACGCAGGCCGCATCTCAGACCCGTTCCTGACGACGGGCGAGGGCGGATCGCCCAGATATCTCCCCGTCGGTTCATTGAGCGACGGCGACAGGGTCTGGAGGCATTCTCAGGAAGGCAGTCTCGAAGGCTTTCCGCTTCTGCACATTGCGCCACGACCGGACGCGCCAGAAACCCCGACGTGGAGTGATTGGCTTGCCACCTATCCATACGAGCGGACCTCACCCGACCGAGGCATGAAATATGCTCTCGTGCGCAATGCGCTGGAGGGGGTCAAATCGGATGCCGGATTGCTGCTGTGTGGTTTGTCCTGCATCCTCGACGGGCTCGCCGACGGGACGCTCAGCCTTCCATTTCAAGCGCATGAAAGCCTGACCGCGAAGCACCCCTATCGCTTGAAAGTCCGACGTCAAATCAAGTCGCGCCCCCAAGTATCACGGTTTGTCGACTGGCTGACAAAAGAGGCTGCGAAAACTGAAGCAGACATTCGTGCGAAATGCGGCATCCAGTAGACTGGGCTCGTACCTTTCGCGACAAAAAGCACAAACACCTACTCTGAATTTGGATCAGAAATCTGACGGAACGCCAAATATCTCTGATAGGCGATAAATATCGCAGGATCTGCGCCCCTTCCCCTTGCCATGCATAAGAAAAGCCCCGCCAAAGCGGGGCCTGCCTCCTGGACGGTGAAGTCCAAAATCAGGCGGAGGCTTCGATCTTTTCCAGATCCCGCTTGATCTTCAGGGCCTTGGGGGAAAGTTCCTCATCCTTGGCCTTGGCAAGATAGGCGTCAAGCCCACCGCGATGATCCACCGTGCGCAGTGCATGGGCGGAGACACGCAGCTTGAAGGACTGGCCCAGCGCGTCAGAGATCAACGTGACATTGTTCAGATTCGGCAGGAAACGCCGACGGTTCTTGTTATTGGCGTGGCTGACCGTATTTCCGGTCATTGGGCCTTTTCCGCTCAATTCGCAGACGCGCGACATGGTCGTGATCCTTCGTATCATCTTGTGAAGAGGGCACCGCATCGGGCAGCGCACCAAATTCCATCGCCGCCGTTTAGGGGGAATCGCGCGGCACGTCAAGCGGGCGGGCGGGGAATTTGCCACGCGCAGCACCCCGGATGGCCTATGTCCCGCCAATCACCCTGCCTTCCGCAAGGATCCGGTCGATCATCGCCTGGGTGCCACGCGAAAATTCCAATGGGCAGGGATAGGTTGTTCCATTCCGCAGGGTTTCGCAAAAGGCTTCGACCTGCAATTCATACTGGCTGATGGAAGGGAATCGTTCGGTGGTAACCGACAGGCCCGGGCGGTGGAGTTCCACCCGCGCTTCGCCAAAAACACGGGCATTGAAAGGCGCAGTCAGCCGGATCAACCCTTCATCGCCCTGAAACACCATTTCCTGGCGTGCAAAAGACCGGGTTGAGGTCATGGCCGAAAAGGTAAAACGCCCCAACGGACCCGTAAAACGACCGGTAACCTGTGCCCAGGTATCGACACCATTTTCCAGTTCCATCCGCGCTGACAGATCTTCCGGCTCCGCCTCCGTCACAAAACGCGTCGCCCCATAGGGGTAGATCCCGATATCGCGAATTCCCCCTCCCCCGGTTTCAGGCCGGTTGCGGATATTGGCAGGGTCGGTGTTGTGATAGCAAAACACACCATCAACATGTTTGATCTGCCCGATGGCGCCTTCCTGCACCAATTGGCGCGCCCTTTGCCATTGCGGGTGATGGATGATCATATAGGCTTCGGCCACCAGTTTGCCCGTGCCATCACGCGCCGCAATCAGCGCATCGAAATCGGCTTCTGTCATGGCGATGGGTTTTTCGCAAAGCACATGCTTGCCTGCGGCCACAGCCTTCAACGCCCATTCCACATGAAGGTGGTTAGGCAGCGGGATATAGACGGCCTCGACCCTGGGATCCGCCAGCAGCGCATCATAGGAACCGTGGAGTGTCAGGCCAGGGCAGAAGGCGCGGAAGCCTTCGGCCTTTGCCGGATCCGAACTTGCCAACGCCACCAGATCCGCCCCTTTCGCGGCATGGATCGCCGGGGCCATGAAGGTTTTCGCAAAATTCGCCGCCCCCAGAATTCCCCATTTCACCGCTTCGGCCATAAGTGCCTCCCTGCTATTGGATGATCCAGCTATACCATTCCCGAACACGGGGAAAAGACCCGGCCTCAACCCCGGCGCGGCAGAATCGGGAAAAGCCCGGCTTTGGTAACGATGGCATCAAGCGGTTCATCCGTGGGCTCAATCGGAAAACCCGGCAATTCCTGCGCCGCATGCGCGAACCCTACCGCCAACACCGGATGCCGCGCCCGAAGCGCAGCCAGCGTACGATCATAATAACCGCCGCCATAGCCAAGGCGGAAACCCCGCGCATCAAACCCCACCAGCGGCACGATCAACACCTGTGGGTCCATGAAGGCACCTTCAGCGGGAATCCTCGTTCCGAAATCACCCTCCATCATCACGCATCCGGGTGACCACTGGCGAAAGCGCAATGGCTGGTCCCGCGCCTCCACCACCGGCACACAGACTGGTCCCTGATGCGCCGTCATGGCAAGGGTGGGGTTTATCTCATTTCGCATCGGGATATATCCGGCCAGCACCTTGCCACGATGCGGAGCAAGAAAATCGGCAAGGATATCGGCGGCCTGCCCCTGCCCGCCCGCGTGTGCCGCCTTGCGGGCGGCAAGCGCGCGCTTGCGTGCCTCCGCCTTGTCGGGAGCCGTCACAACAAGACCCAGGAGGCAAGGCCCAGAAAGGCGAAAAACCCTACCACATCCGTAACCGTGGTCACAAAAGGCCCCGAGGCCAGGGCCGGATCAATTCCCGCACGCTGCAACCCCATCGGGATCAGGATCCCCCCTGCCGCCGCGGAAATCAGCGTCATCACCATGGCCAGTCCAATCACTGCCGCCAGCATCGGTATTCCAAACCAGAAAACCGCAACTGCCGCCATCGCACATCCGAAGATAAGGCCATTCAACGCCCCGACCGCCGCCTCCCGCCGGATCACCCGCAAGGCATTCTGTGCGGTCAGGTCGCGCGTCGCCAGCGACCGCACCGCAACAGTCATCGTCTGGGTGCCCGCATTGCCACCCATCGAGGCCACAATCGGCATCAGGACCGCAAGCGCGATCATCTGATCGATCGTATCGGAGAATGCGGAGATCACCAGGGACGCAAGAATTGCCGTAAGCAGGTTCACGAAAAGCCAGACCGCCCGCCCCTTCGTGGCCTCCCAGACCGTGTCGGAAAGGCTCGCCTCCTCATCGACCCCGGCCATGCGGAGCA
>JBKEDF010000042.1:0-41735 GCA_047975325.1 Pseudorhodobacter sp.
CCTCCTTGCGGCCGGGGAGCTTCGCCAGATCGCGCCCGCGCGGCGCGCCGGAGCCGATGAAGACCGCGTCATATTTCTTGTCGAGGATGGATTGCAGGCTCTCCACATAAGTGTCGAACCAGGTCTTCACCCCGAGATCGAGAACATAGCCGACCTCCTCATCCAGTACCGTCTCCGGCAGGCGGAAGGCCGGGATCTCACTGCGCATGAAGCCGCCGCCCTTGGCCTGCGCGTCATAGAGATGCAGCTCATAGCCGAGCGGCGCGAGATCGCGCGCCACGGTGAGCGAAGCCGGGCCGGCGCCGATCAGCGCGACCTTCTTGCCATTCGCCCTGCCGGCTTTTGGCAGGTGGTCGGTGATATCGCCCTTGAAATCCGCCGCCGCCCGCTTCAGCCGGCAAATCGCGACCGGCTCCTCCTCCACGCGCCCGCGCCGGCAGGCGGGTTCACAAGGCCGGTCGCAGGTGCGCCCCAGAACGCCGGGAAAGACATTGCTTTCCCAGTTCAGAAGATATGCATCATCATAACGCTGCTGGGCGATCAGTCGGATATATTCCGGCACCGGCGTGTGGGAGGGGCAGGCATATTGGCAATCGACTACCTTCAGATAATAAGCGGGATCTCCCGTATCTGTGGGTTTCACTTCGCTACTCCTTACCTACATGTTGATGCTATGCCATGACCTGCGATCCGGCCAGATCAAAAATTGGTGCGTACCGTGGCGTAATTCTTCCTGTTTTAACGTGGTTTGATCGCAAAGGTAGTACCGATTGCATGATATTCTCGGATAGAGGAAATTCATCGTCAAGGCTGCGTGACCGGCGGGGTCATCATATCCCGACGAACGGGATTGAGCGGCGCGCGCCTTCGGCGTGCAAAGCGAGGGGAAGGGCTTGCGCGCCCTTATGGGCGCGCTCCGCATGGTTACCGGATTTCGCTGCCAAGGGCGAGCGCTGCAAGGATTGCGGCAAGTGCCAGCAGTGCGAAGGCGATTTTCCAGATTGACCAGGGTCGCTCACCCTGAACCTTGCCCGTCTGCCCATTGACGACAAAACGATAGCTGCGACCATTGTAGCGATAGGCCGCCATCCATATCGGCAGCAGGATATGCTTGAAGGTTTCATCGTCAAAGGCGGTCTCGATCGAGGCAATCTTCTGTTCATCCCCACCGATATCGCGGCGAACATCGTCGGTGATGACATGGGCCATGGTCTCGCGGGCACTGTCATGGCCATTGGCAAGCGTGACGGTATACCCTTCGGCGGTAAAGCCCGCCAGGTAGTCCGGGCTGTAGGGCCGCAGATCCCCAAGGTCCCAGGGTTGCAGCCCGTCGGTATAGTTTCGGGGCAGGCTGTTCGAGGCCAGGATCAGCACATCGTCAAAGGCGCGGACGACACGGCCGGATACGTTTTGCCAACGTATCTTGCGAATGCGTTCCTGACGGGTTCGACGTTTGCCCTGGAGCTTTACCGTCACGGTACGGCTTTCGTAATAATAGGTCCCACGCTGACCCGCATAACGTGATTGCGTTGCAGCATCAAAAGTCCAGTAGGGGACATAGAGCCCCGAAAGCCTGCGCCCCTTTCGGGCATATTCCATCAGGCCGTTCGGTGCGAACCAGAGCCGTCCAAGCCAATTGCCCATGGCCTCGCGTGCGGCGGCTTCCTCGATCCGGAACGGAATGACGGCCTGCGGCTTAATCTGCCGGGTCTGACCGGTCCCCGTTACGACGGGTGTCGCACAGAAGGGGCAGCGCATGGCATGATCGGCGCCATCGAATTCAACCAGGGCGCCGCAGCCGGGGCAGGGGGTTGCCCGGGTTTCTTCCATCGCGGAATCGGGTACCTCATTGCGCAGGGCTGCCGCAAGATCAAGTTCGCCCAGGGCCCTCTTGCGATCGGAAGCCGCACCTTCGGGGACCGGCTGGACATGTCCGCAATGTTTGCAGGTCAGTTGGTCCTGCCCCGGCGCGAAGCTGAGATCGGCCCCGCAGCTTTCGCAGGGCCAATGATGTTCTTTTGCGGGCATGGGTCAGGTGCCACCGGTCGGGGGGGGAGGCGGGGCCACGGTGAAAAGCTGTGCCAGTTCGGCAATCTGCCCCGCCGGTTTCCAGCCATCCTGCCCGGCGGTCCAGACAAGGCTATCCCGCGTGAAGGTTCCTTCGGAAATCATGCGGCCAAGGTGGCTGCGCGAAAACGGCCCCTGTGTGGCGCCATTCACCGCAAGGTGCCAAAGCTTTTCTGGCAGCGGCGGGGGGGGGGGAGGGGGTGCTATCTGCGGGGCGGGGGCGGGCATCGCCCCCCAGGGGCCCATCTGTTGTGCCATCCCCATTCCCATCCCGGCACCAAGCCCGGCGGCGAGCGTCCCGCCCCCGGCGGAATTGGGATTGGTCATGGCCTCGGCCGCACTGAACTGCATATAGCGGTTCAGATCACCGACGATCCCCATGGAGGTACGTTTGTCGAGCGCCTTTTCAACCGCCTCCGGCAATGAGATATTCTCGATGTATAGCTCCGGCAGCGCGAGCCCATAGCCTTCGATGACCGGGCCGATTGCCTTGGTGACCAGCTTTCCCAGATCGCCGGTATTGGCGGCCATGTCGAGGACGGGAATCCCCGAGCCCGCCAGAACCCGCCCCATTTCCTGCAGGATCACATTGCGGATCTGAAAGGTGATTTCATCGGCGGTGAATTCGCCATCCGTGCCGACAATTTCGGTCATGAAACGTGCAGGATCCGCAACCCGCATCGAATAAGTGCCAAAAGCCCGGATCCGGACCGGGCCGAATTCGGGGTCACGGGCCATGACCGGATTCTTGGTACCCCATTTCAAATCGTTGAAGCGGGTGGTGGAGACGAAATAGATTTCGGATTTGAAGGGCGATTCAAACCCGTGATCCCAATGCTGGAGCGATGTCATAATCGGCATGTTATTGGTTTCCAGCATGTAAAGGCCGGGACCAAAAACATCGGCAAGCTGCCCCTCATGCACGAAAACGGCCGCCTGGCCTTCGCGGACCGTCAGTTTCGCGCCATATTTGATCTCATGTCCGTAGCGTTCGAAACGCCAGACCATCGTGTCGCGCGTGTCATCGGTCCATTCGATGACATCGATGAACTGACCCTTGAGAAAATCGAATACCATGAAGAGTGCCTTTCCTTGCCGCCGCGCCTAGCTGGGTCCGCCCAGTTTTTCCGCGGCAATCATTTCAATCACGGGGCGTGCCTGGGCAATGGTCATGCCGGGGGCGAGCCTGCCATCATAGAGTATCTGCAACAACAATTCGTCCATCGGGGTGAGCAGGGCGAATTCCTGGTCGTCATTGAAAATCGACGGCCGCGCCGAAGGGCTGTCATTGGGCAGGCCAAGTCCCTGCGCCATTTCCTCATGCAGGCAGGAAAGATGCAGCAATTCGGGATGTTCGCTACGGATTACCGCGAAAGCGCGGCGATATTCCGAAGTGGCGTTGTCGACGGCAGCGGTGACCTGACAATAGGTGGCCGTTGGCATGCGGGTGAAGGCCTCAATTTCGGCGGCGGTTATACCAGGCATGTTTGCGCGGATTTCCGGACCCAGGGCACGGCGTTCATCCTCATCCACGAAATAGAGGAAGAAATTCGGATTCTGATCGTTCAGCCGTACCGATTGGCCGGTCAGGCGCGACAGTCGCGCCAGATAGGACGCAACCCGTGCACGTTCGGTTGAACGGTCACCGGGGGCGACGGATGCACCGAAACGCAGCGCAACCCGGACAGGCCTTGCCCAGCGGCGCAGGCGGCTTTCGGTTTCCCGGGCCACGAGATTGCCACTGCTGCCGTCGAATTCGTCATACATCGCAATGCGGATGAAATTCCGCACCAGTATGCGGCTGTTGAAAGGGGCATCGCGGCTGCCGCCATCGGTACGCATCAACCCGCGAGCCAGAAGATCCGCCTGCAACTGGGCATAATAACGCTGCAATTCCCGGCTTTCCGCAGAGGCCTCATAGCCTGCTTCCTTGCGGGCGGGCGGGGGCTGGGTTGCGCGACCGTCAAGCTGGGGGGAGACCACGCAGGCGGCAAGGAAGGCCGCGCCACCCATTCCGCCCAGCCATGACCGCGCGGCCCGGCCGGATTGGCGGGCGGTACGGCCATGCATGAACCGGGGGCGGGTGGCGCGCATCCTGTGTCAGCCTTCCGCAGCAGCAGGTGGTGCGGAGGCGGGGGCTTCCCTGCGGGCCTTGGCTGCGGCCAATGTGTCGCGCAATTCGGTTTCCATCTTGTCCAGTTCCGCTTCGGCCTCGGCACGTTTGCGTTTGCCCTCATCCGCAATCTGGAGGCTTTCGTTGATCGTGGCGATCAATGTTTCATTGGCCGTTTTGACGGCTTCGATATCGAAGACGCCGCGCTCCATTTCAGTGCGCACCACGCGGTTGGTTTCCTGAAGGTTTTCGGCATTGGAGGTCAGAAGCTCATTGGTCAGGTCATTGGCTGCGCGGATCGATTCGGCCGCTTCGCGCGAACGTTGGATCGTGACGGCCTGGGCAAGCTGTGTTTCCCAAAGTGGCACGGTATTGACCAGGGTGGAGCTGATCTTGGTAACCAGAGATTTGTCATTTTCCTGCACCAGGCGGATCGAAGGCAGCGATTGCATCGTAACCTGCCGTGTCAGCTTGAGATCATGCACCCGGCGTTCCAGATCGTCGCGGGCGGAACGCAGATCGCGCAATTCCTGGGCCTTGAGGACCTGTTTGTCTTCCGGCGCGGCATTGACTTCGGCCTCCTTGGCGGGGATCTCCTCGGCATCGACCTGTTTCAGCTTGGCTTCGCCGGCCGAAATGTAAAGCGCCAGCTGATCATAGAAATCCAGCGTCTTGGCATAAAGGGCATCAAGCGATTTGACGTCCTTCAGCAGCTTGTGCTGGTGGCTGTCCAGATCCACGGTGATCTTGTCGATCTGGCCCTGAACGGTTTCGTATTTTGCAACGAAATTGGCAAAGGGCGCGGCACGCCCGATCAGTTTTTCCCACCAGGTCCTTTCGCGACGAACGTCAAGTTCGGAAACCGAAAAACCCCGGATGGTGGAGACGATCTTGCGCAGACTGTCACCGGCGGGGCCGACATCCTTGTTTTTCACGTCGCTCAGCATTTCCTGACTGATGACCTGAAGTTCCGCCTGTGCACCCGACCCGAAGCTGATGATCGACTGGGTATTGGACAGATCGATTTCCGCCATGCGTTTAGTGATTTCCTCGGCCTGGGCCGGTTCTGCCTGTTCGAGTACAACCAGATCCCTGCCCGGTTCGGGCAGGATCACGGCGGTGACTTTCTCAACCTCGGCAAGGGCGGCTTCGGCGGATTGGCGGGTACTGTCAGTCATGGGTAACCTTCCGGATTTCGGCGCGGCGGGTCAGAATTAACGATTCTCGAAATCGAGGCGTTCGCGCAATACCTCGATTTCGACATTGAGATCACTGTGATCGTTGGAAAGCATGGCAGTGGTGCGGCTGGCGAAAGTGGTTTCCAGATCAGCCAGCAAGGCTTCGTAATCGGCACGTATCCCGGGTTCGTCCTTGCGGGCATAAAGTTCTGCGAATTTTACCGTCGCATCGCGTGCACCCATCAGGTAGACGCCCAGGTATTTCCGTGCGGCAGTCAGATCGCGGGGGTCGTTTTCTACCGTGCGAAAAAGATCCCGCGCAGTGGCGACGAACTGATCCACCCTTGCCTCCAGCCCCCGGTCGCGGGTGCGCTGGATCGCCTCTTTCATGCCGGTCAGATATTTTTCCGCATCCTCCACCGCGCGGGCAACACGATCAGTCTGAAAACTGTCTATCCCCTCGGTGCCCTTGTCACTGAGCGGATCAAGCCCGAAGGCACCCAGATGCAGCCCGGCCCCGATCAGACCCAGCAGGGCGGCTATGACGATCTGCTGATCGGCCATCATCGCCCCGGCCCCAAGCCCAACCCCCGTCAGGACCGCCCCGAGGATCTTGCGGGGCAGTGCCGGACGGCGGGCAATCCGGCGGGCCATATAGGCTTCTTCGGCAATCAGCCCTTCGCGCGTCATCCAGGCGCCCGCGATCATCGCGGCGAAAACCACAAGGCCAAGGATCAGGTCCGATGGTTCACCCCTGAAGGCTTTCCAGACGAAAAGAAAGGGCAACAGGAAAAGCAGATTGGATTTGAACCCCGCCCGTGCGGGTCGTTTCCGGCCCAAGCCTTGCGACTGCGCCCCGGGCCCGGTTGCCTGTGATGCGCCACGAGGGCTGTATTTTCTACCAAACTTCTGTGCCATCAAGCCGCCCCCAACCCTGCGACATAAATCGTCAAGGCCACCAACAGCACAAAGGCAAGGGTCTGAAGGCTCTTGCCGGACATCTATCCTCCAATCGACCAACCGTCCCTTTCGGGCGGAGCTTTGTATGACTATAGGCGGCGTGGTTCTGCCGATAAAGGGTCATCAGCGGGGAATGGCCTCGATTATTCCCCCTTCGGGCGGGGTTTCGCCACGTCACCCTTGCCACGGCGGAGCTTCGGGCGGGCGCGCCCGGGCCGTTCGGGCCTTGCAGGGGGCTGAACAGCCGGGGTTTCGGTCAGCCCAAGCTGATCGCGCAGGATGCGCGGACGGACCTCTTCGACTTCTCCGGGCTTGATTTCATTGAGCCGGAACGGACCATAACCGATGCGGATAAGACGGTTTACGGTCAATCCGATTGCCGCCATGGCGCGGCGGATTTCGCGATTCTTGCCCTCGCGCAGCCCTATCGTCAGCCAGGCATTCGCGCCCTGCTGGCGATCCAGCGTGACCTGCATGGGTTGAAAGCGTTCGCCTTCCACGGTGATCCCCTCGCGCAGGGGGGTGAGCGTGGCATCTTCGGGATTGCCCCGCACCCTTACCCGATATTTGCGAAGCCAGCCGGTCGAAGGTAATTCCAGCTTGCGTTTCAACCCGCCATCATTGGTCAAAAGCAATAACCCTTCGGAATTGAGATCAAGCCTGCCGATCGTCATCACCCGTGGCAAATCGGCTGGCAACCGGTCGAACACCGTTTCGCGCCCTTTTTCATCGGCGGCGGAAGTCACCAGCCCCAGCGGTTTGTGATAAAGCCAAAGGCGCGGCGGTTCCGGCGCGCCGACGGGTTTGCCTGCAACCGTGATCCGGTCTTTTCCGGTAACGTTCAGTGCGGGGCTTTCAATGGTCTTGCCGTTCACCGTGACCTGTCCAAGTGCGATCAGGCGTTCCGCCTCACGCCGGGAGGCCACGCCCGCACGGGAAAGGACCTTGGCGATGCGTTCCCCCGGGAGGGCCTTGGGACCGGGTGTTTTCGGGGGGTCGGTACGGGCCATGGGGGTCCTTCTTTGTGGCGGCGTCGTCACGACGGGGCAGATGCCGGGCCGGATGGTGGCGCGGTGATCGATCCCGAACCGATGGCCTATTTGTGGCCTTGGTGCAAGGGTGTTTATGCGGCGGTCGGGCTTGCCATGGGCCGAGAGCTCGGGCATCCCGGGGGAATGGTCGGGTTTCGGTCCTTCATGGGAATCGCGCTGGAAGAGGCGCGTGCGGCAGCATCACGGGGTGAGGTGCCGGTAGGTGCGGTCGTGGTTTCCCCCGAAGGTACAATTGTCTCACAAGCGGGTAACCGGATGCGGGAAATGCGTGATCCGACCGCCCATGCGGAAATGCTTGCGATCCGGGGGGCCTGTGCGGTGTCGGGTCTTGATCGCCTGGCGGGGCACGACCTTTATGTCACGCTGGAACCCTGCCCGATGTGCGCCGGCGCGATAAGCGCGGCGCGGATCGTGCGACTCTATTACGGTGCTGCGGATCCGAAATCGGGGGGGGTCGCCGCAGGGGCAAAGGTCTTTTCCCACCCGCAATGCCATCACATCCCGGAGGTCTATGACGGGATTGCGGAGGCTGAGGCGCGGGCATTGTTACAGATCTTTTTTGCCGGACGGCGTTAGCGGGGTATGGATTTCGCCCGTCATGTCTGAAGGACAATGGGGATCAGTACCTCCGGCTCAATCACCTGAACGCCCGGCAGGCCGGATTTCAACGCGCCTGCATCCTGTTCAAGCAAGGGGAAGGTACGGTAGTGACAGGGGATGACTGTCTTGAAGTTGAAATATTTCCTTGCGGCGAAGGCTGCGCGTTTCATGTCCATGGTGAAATGCCCGCCACAGGACAGGATGCCGATATCAGGTTTGTGATATTCACCCATCCAGCCCATATCGGCCATGATATCGGTATCGCCGGAAAGGTAGATGACATGGCCTTCCCCGGCAATCATGAACCCGGCCTCCGACCCCGCAGCGGCACCGTTAAGCGTTGAGGAATGGCAGGCATTGACCATCGTCACCTTTGCGCCGCCCAGATCGACCGTGCCACCCTTGTTGAAACCGATGTTTTCCACGCCCGCGGGGGCGTCGAAATTGGCGATCAGATCATAGATGCTGACCAGTGGCACGCCCAGTTCCGTTGCCACGGCCCCTGCATCGGCGGAATGATCGCCATGGCCGTGGGTCATCAGAACATGGGTCGTATTCGCAATTGCCTCGGCGCGGCGATTCTCGGGGAACATTGGATTGCCTGTCAACCAGGGATCAATCAGCAATACCGCATCTTCGATTTCGATGCGAAAGCCGGAATGGCCAAGCCAGGTAATCTGCATGGGGGTCTCCATTTTCGTTGATTCAGGCCGCGAGGGTCAGGTTGGCCACGGCGGCGGCCATATCCGCCTTGCAGCGCGTGATGATGAAATCGAGGAACAGCCGGATTTTCGGGTCGCGCAGCCGCCGGTGCTGGGTCAGGCAGGAAAGCTGCGTCGGCAGGGGCGGGGTTGCCGTGGCCACGGGGATCAGCTGGCCGCTTCGCAGATAACTTGCCACTTCGAATACGGGTTTCATCACGATGCCGCGCCCATCCAGCGCCCAGCCCGTCAACACATCGCCGTCATCCGTCTCAAAGGGGCCGGATATATCAAAACGGCGGGGGCCGTCCGGGGTTTGCAAGGCCCACTGAAATTCCACCGCGCCGGGAAACCGCAAGCTCAGGCAATCGTGGTCATCCGCAATCAATGCATCGCCGTCAGCAGGCAAGCCCCGCCGCGCGATATAATCCGGTGAGGCACAAAGAACGCGCGGGTATTCGGCGATGAGCCGCATCTTCAGTGCCGAATCCTCCAGGGGTCCGAGGTGAAAGGCAACATCAAGCCCTTCTGCCGTCATATCGACCTTGCGATCGGAAAGGCGCAATCGCAGGTCGATCATCGGATATTCATCCTTGAAGGCGGGCAGATGCGGCGCGATGTAACGTCGTCCGACACCCAGCGGGGCGGCGACCATGATCGTCCCGCGCGGGTTTTGCGTGGCATCCATGACTGCCGCTTCGGCATCGTCGATTGCGGAAAGCACCTTATGGGCCCCGTCATAAAATATCCTGCCGCTTTCGGTGGCCTGCAGGGATCGCGTCGTGCGATTGAAAAGACGCACCCCCAGATGTTTTTCAAGCTCCGATATCCGTGAGGAAGCCACTGCTGCCGAGACCCGTTGATCCCGCGCTGCCGCGCTCATGCTGCCCAGTTCATAGACGCGGACAAACATCTTGAGCGTCTGCACATAAGACATCGACATCCTCCGGTTGCCATTATTCGGCTGTATTTGAAAGTGATCTCGTATTTGATGGATTAACAGAAAGGTTCCGTTCGGTATAGCCTGCCGGTGAAACTAGTGGCGGAGGGGCGCGATGGAACAGGCCTTGGATTGGGTCATCTTGTGGGAATGGGCTGAACTCGCCACCCGCTGGACCCATGTGATTACCGCGATTGCCTGGATCGGTTCGTCCTTCTATTTTATCGCGCTGGATCTTGGCTTGCATCGCGACCGCAACCTTGCTTCCGGTGCGGATGGGGAGGAATGGCAGGTCCATGGCGGGGGCTTTTACCATATCCAGAAATATCTGGTTGCGCCCGAGACCATGCCCGATCACCTCGTCTGGTTCAAATGGGAAAGCTATTTCACCTGGATCTCGGGTTTTGTGCTGCTGGTGATGCTCTATTACATGGGGGCGGAACTTTACCTTGTCGATCCCGAGGTGGCCGATCTGGCTGTCTGGCAGGCCGTGCTGATTTCGCTTGCATCGCTGGGGTTCGGCTGGCTCGTCTATGACTGGATCTGCAAGACGCGGTTCGGGGATGACAACACCCGGCTGATGCTGTTTCTTTATGTGCTGCTGGTTGCCATGAGCTGGGGTTATACGCAGGTCTTTTCGGGACGCGCTGCGTTGCTGCATCTGGGGGCTTTCACTGCCACCATCATGACGGCGAACGTATTTTTCATCATCATGCCGAATCAGGGTGTTGTGGTGGATGATCTGAAGGCCGGGCGGAAGCCGGACCCTAAATATGGCAAGATCGCCAAGCAACGCAGCACGCATAACAATTACCTTACGCTGCCGGTATTGTTCCTGATGCTGTCCAACCATTACCCAATGGTTTTTGCATCACAATATAACTGGCTGATCGCCGCGCTGATCTTTCTGATGGGGGTCACGATCCGGCACTATTTCAACACCACCCATGCCCGCAAGGGATCCCCCACATGGACGTGGCTTGCAACGGTGCTTCTGTTTTTGATCGTGGCCTGGCTTTCCGCGATTCCCCGTGCCGATGAGGTGGTCGAGGAAGAACAAACCGCCCTGACATCGCAGGGATTGCGCCATGCCTCGGCCGAGGGGTTTGATGAGGTGACCGATATTGTTCTGGGGCGTTGTTCAATGTGTCATGCGGCGGAACCCTATTGGGAGGGGATCTACTGGGCGCCCAAGGGCGTTGTACTGGAAACGCCCCAGCAGATCGCGAATGAGGCACGGCGGATCTACCTGCAATCCGGGGTGAGCCATGCCATGCCACCGGGAAACCTTTCCTTCATGGAACCACAGGAACGCGCGGCTATCGTGCGCTGGTTCAATCAGACGGGGAAAGGGGGGACGGGGCTTTGACCCCTTCCCGGTGTGGATAGCCGGCCTTTGGGGTTATCCCGTCTTCCGGCTTGCCGCGAGGTTGGACAGCGCAAACCCCATTGTTGCTGCAGCAATGATCGATGGCCCGGCAGGTGTATCAAGTTGCAGCGACATCCAGAGCCCGCCAAGGCTTGCCCCCGCACCGATCAGGATTGCCATCGCCGCCATCGTTTCGGGGCTGCGGGACAACCCGCGCGCGGCGGCAGCCGGAATGATCAGCATCGCCGCGATCAGCAATGCGCCGACGATCTTGATCGCAACTGCCACAACCACGGCCAATGCCAGTGTGAGAACCAGCCTTTCGCGATTGGGGTTGAAGCCCGCCGCATGGGCCAGCTCTTCGCTGAGCGTGGCGGTCAGAAGCGCCTGCCAGCGCCAGAACATGAGGATCATGACAACCGCCGAACCACCCCAGATCCAACCGAGATCGCTACGGGAAATTGCCAATATATCCCCGAAGAGCAGCGCCGAAAGATCCACCCGCATGCCGGGCAGGAAGCTTGCGGCGACAAGGCCGAAGGCGAGCGCGGAATGGGCCATGACGCCGAGCGTGGTATCCATGGCCAGACCACGCGCAGCCAGGGTGGAAACCAGACCTGCCGCAGCCATCGCAACCAGCAGAACGCCCAGACCGACAGGCAGGTTCATGGCGAGCGCAAGCGCCACTCCCAGAATGGCCGCATGACTGGTGGCATCGCCAAAATAGGCCATCCGCCGCCAAACCACCATTGCCCCCAAAGGGCCGGTCGCCAGTGAAAGGCCAACCCCGGCAAGTGCGGCACGGATCAGGAAATCGTCAAACATGATGGCCCTCATGGTCATGTCCGCAGGTTGCATCATGTTGATGGCCCAGACCGAGGTCATGCGCGTGATCGTGATCATGACGATAAAGCGCAAGGGTGCCCTGTGTGCCGTAACCGAAAAGCGCACGATATTCCGGGGCGTCACGGACGATCTGGGGGGATCCCTCGCAGCAGATATGGCCATTCAGGCAGATCACCCGATCCGAGGCGGCCATGACCACATGCAGATCATGGCTGACCATCAGGATGGCGGCGCCTGTTTCATGGCGGACCTCCTCGATCAATTGGTAAAACGCGGCTTCTCCGGATTGGTCAAGCCCCTGCGTGGGTTCATCCAGAACCAGGATTTCCGGCCGGTTCAGCAGTGCCCTTGCCAGCAATACCCGCTGGAACTGTCCACCCGACAGGGCCACGAGCTGTTGCCCGGCGGTGTTGTCGACACCGCAGCGTGACAGGACGGCCATTGCCTCATCATCGCCGACCGAATGGGGCAGTGACAGAAAACGCCGTGTTGTCATTGGCAGGCTCCGGTCGATCTGCAATCGTTGCGGGACATAGCCCAGCCGCAGCCCTGCCTTGCGCAATACGCGGCCCGCGCCGGGTTTCTGAATGCCAAGCAACATTCGCAGCAGGGTTGATTTTCCCGAACCGTTCGGCCCGACAATGGTGACGATTTCGCCCGGCGCAATGTTCAGCGTGACATCGCGCAATACCTCCGTCGTACCGAAACGGATGGCAAGATCTTGCGCGGAAATCAGGTTCATGCTGCCTCCCGGCAGATGGGGCACAGGCCGAGTGCCTCAATATTGCAGCGTTCAACGGCAAACCCGGTGGCGATGGCGGCTTTTTCCAACGCCTGACGAACGGGGGCGGCGGCGGTTTCGGCGACCGCCTTGCAGCTTCGGCAGATCAGAAAGACGGGGGCGTGATCTTCGCCGGTATGACGGCAGGCCGTGAAGGCATTGAGCCGCCGTACCCGATGGGCAAGACCCTGATCCACCAGAAATTCCAGTGCACGATAAGCCACCGGTGGCTGTTTGCCGAAACCCGATTCGGCAAGCTTGTCCAGAACCTCGTAAGCGCCAAGGGCACGATGTTCCTGCAGCAGGATTTCCAATGTGCGGCGGCGGACGGGGGTAAGGCGGACCTGTCGGTCGGATAGCAGCGCTTTGGCCCGTGCAAGGCCTTCATCTGCGCATCGGTGGTGATCGTGATCGGCAAAGGCAGGATCGTGATGGGATGTGTCGGGACGGCCCGGCATGATGGCTCCTTGACTTGTTATGATATAACATAATAGATAGGCGCTCACTATAAGTCCAGAGGTCATCATGCGCCATATTCTTCTGCCCTTCACGGCAGGTTGCCTTCTTTCCAGTCCCGTCATTGCGGAGGTGCCACGTGTCGTAACAGATATTCCACCCGTGCATTCGCTGGTTGCAATGGTTATGGGCGATCTGGGCGAACCCTATTTAGTGATGGACCGGGGGGGCAATGCGCATTCGGTTCAGCTCCGCCCCTCGCAGGCGCGACATCTGGCCGAGGCGGATCTTGCGATCTGGATGGGCGAGGGGATGAGCCCCTGGATGGGCCGTGCCCTTGCGGGGGTATCCACCGCTCGGCCACTGGAACTGCCAACAATCGAAGACACCTATTTGCGGGCTTTTTCCGAACCCGGGGGCCATGACGATCATGACGATCATGATGATACCCATGAAGGGCATGATCATGCGGCGGATAATCACGCGGATGAGGATGACGATGGCGATCACGACCATTTCGGTCAGGACCCGCATAGCTGGCTTGATCCTGCAAATGCAATCCTCTGGTTGCCTGCCATTGCGCGGGATCTTGGCGATCTGGACTCGGAAAACGCTGAAAAATATATGGAAAATGCCCGGGCCGCAGCGGAACGCCTTGCAGATCTTGATGATGAACTGGCGGTGGAACTGGAACCGGTAATGGCCATGCCTTTCGTGCTGTCGCATGATGCGCTGGGATATTTTTCCGATCATTACGGGCTGACCTTTGCCGGCGCGGTGCGGCTTGGCGATGCGACCGCCCCCGGTGCGGCAAGACTGGTGCAGATCCGGGCGGAACTGGAAGCAGGCGGCGTTATCTGTGCCTTTTCCGAAATCGGTCATGATCCCGAACCGATTGTGCAGCTTGTTGATGGGACAAATGTCCGTATGGGGGGGGAGCTTGACCCGGCGGGGGTCTCGTTCACGCCGGGGGCTGACCTTTACCCGGAACTGCTGCGCAAGATTGCGGGAGTTCTGACAACCTGCCTGAAAGAGGGTTGAGATGACTTGACCCGAAAGCCGGCCTGCGCCACCCAAGGGGAAAGGGAGGCTGCGATGATCCGTGATTTTGGCACAAGCTCGGATGGCCATGAGGTCAGGGAGGTTACGCTGGAGGGCAGAGGCCTCCGGGTGAAGCTGCTGACACTTGGTGCCGCACTGCGTTCCCTCCGGCTGGAGGGGGTGGGTCATGACCTGACCCAAGGCATCGGTCAGATCGGGGATATCGACAATGGCATGGGGTTTCATGGTGTGATCGTTGGTCCGGTGGCCAATCGGATCAACGGCGGGCAGGCGAAGGTGGCAGGAAAGATCTGTCGGTTTGATACAGACAGGGAACCGGGTGTGACGCTTCATTCCGGCGCTACCGGATTACATCGGCAAAACTGGGAAATCGTGGAGGCATCGGAACAGTCGGTTCTTTTCCGTGTGGATCTGCCCGATGGTCTGGGTGGGTTTCCGGGTAACCGGCATGTCAGTGCATGTTATACTCTTTCGGGGCCAAAGACTTTGCGTCTGGACCTGACGATGATCACCGATGCGCCGACACTCGCCAATCTGGCGCATCATGGATATTGGACGCTTGATGGCCGGCATGATCTGACGGGGCATCGGTTGCGGATCGCGGCAAGCGGGATTACCGAAACCGATGAGCGGCTGATCCCGACCGGACGGATCCTGTCGGTTACGGATACGGCCTATGATTTTCGAAAGATGCGGCTGATTGATCCGGGGCAGCCGCCGCTCGATACCAATTTCTGCCTTGCCACTGCGCGTCGGACGATGCGGGATGTGCTCTGGCTTGAGGGGGCCGGCGGGGTGACGATGGTGCTGGCCACGACCGAACCGGGATTGCAGATCTACGATCAGCGCCCGGGCTATGCGGCTTTGGCGATTGAACCGCAATTCTGGCCCGATGCGCCAAACCACCCGGGTTTCCCGCCGATCCTGTTGCAGCCTGGCCAGGACTGGCGTCAAAGCACCGAATGGCGCTTTGATGTTCCCGCGCTATAGGCATTTGTGGCAACACTATAGCCGATGCTGCCTCCGCCCCCTGTGGGTCGTTCAGGGGGAAGTCTTGCCAAGAAGTACATCCGCGATATGGGCAGCGATGGGGATGGCAGATGTTGCCGCAGGTGATGGGGCGTTGCAGACATGCAGGCTGTGTCGTGTGGGTACGAACAGGAAATCATCGATCAGCTTGCCCGTGCGGCTGACGGCCTGGGCGCGCACGCCGGCACGATAGGGTGCAAGATCCGCGGCCGTGATCCGCGGGCAATAACGCTGCACCTTTTTCAGATAGAGGTTTCGAAACATCGCGGAGGAAAGCTCATCCATTGCGGATCCGGCGTTGCGCGCCAGAACCTTCCAGAACCCCGGATAGGCCAGGCTGTCGATCAGATCCCTTGGCGAAATATCCGCCTTGCCATAGCCTTCGCGCTTCATTGCCAGCACGGCGGAAGGACCCACGGTAAAGCTGCCATTGATCTTGCGTGTCAGGTGCACGCCCAGAAAGGGGCGTTCGGGGTCCGGAATCGGATAGATCAGCCGGGAGACAAGATCGGGCGGCTGGTTGCGGATCAGGTAATAATCACCCCGGAAGGGCACAATACGAAAATCGATTTCCGCCCCGAAGAGCCGGGCGATTCGGTCTGATTGCAAACCTGTGCAAAATACGGCTTTTCCTGCCGAAATGGCGCCAGAAGAAGTTTGCAGCGTGATGCCCGCCTCATTTTCGTGACCACCGGTTACTGGGGTGTCCAGCCGGATTTTGCCGCCACGGGACATGAAAAGATCCGCCATTTTCCGGGCCACTTCCCCGAAATCGACAATACCCGTGCTGGGCGACCAAAGCGCACCGACCGCCGCGATATTGGGCTCCCATTGGCGGGCGTCACTGTCGCTTAGCCGTTCTATTTCAATCCTGTTGGCCTGGGCGCGGATTTCCAGCGCCTCCATGCGCGGTAATTCGGCCTCATTCGTCGCGACGATCAGCTTGCCGCAGGTTTCGGTCGGAATTTCATGTTCGGCGCAAAAGGCACGGGTGGCCGTGACGCCTGCGGCGCAGAATTTCGCCTTGTGGCTGCCCGGCGCATAATAGACCCCGGCATGGATCACCCCGGAATTGCGCCCTGTCTGGTGAAGCGCCGGGGCGGGTTCCTTTTCCAGCAACAGGATCCGGGCATGGGGGTGCAGTTCCTGCAACCGAAGCGCTGTGGCGAGCCCCACGATCCCCCCGCCCACCAAGGTGAAATCAACCGTTTCCATCGTTACCTCCACATGGGGCGATCCGGATCGGCGCATCAGGGGTGGTCCCCAGTTCCCGGCATTCCCCGCCGCTGCACAATTGCCAGCCGCTGCCTGTCGCCCCGGAGGCGGCCAGCCGCAATTCCGGCAGGCGGCTGTCCGGTTCCCAGACCCACCAGCCATTTTCAAGGCGCGCCTCATCGGCCGGGTCCATCCCTGCGCCCGACCCTTTGATGGCCACGCGTGTCAGGATCAGGTCCTGTCCCTCAATCGCCCAGTCTTCGCGCCATTCGATCTTTTCAACCGAATGTTCCCAGCTGAGCGAAAAGCCGGGTTGCGCCAGGGACAGCACTGTGGCCCCAACCAGCAGGCAGCCAGTCATGCCGGTTGCGTCCGGCGCTTTTGCCACCACCAGGACGCAACAAAGACCGCAACCAGAACAAAGCCGATCTCATCGGTTACCGGATAGGCCGCAATCAGCGTTGCCGCCGCTGCGATGGCCAGCATCCGCTGCCACAATACAAGGGGAACTCCCAGCCAGCCAATGACCGCGCCCCCCCAAAGGCCGATGGCAATGACGGCCTTGAGCAGGATATAGGCCACCGCCGGGATGAACCCGATCGCTTCGGCCAGGGCGCCGCCGGGTTGCAGCATCAGGGCAGGGGTGTAGACCGCCATATAGGGGATCACGAAACCTGCCGCCGCGATTTTCACCGCCTGCATGGAAATTCGCAGCCCGCTATCCTTGGCGATGGGGGCGGCGGCGAAACAGGCCAGTGCAACCGGAGGGGTAAGATCGGCGAGGATGCCGAAATAAAAGACGAACATGTGACTGACGATCAGCGGTACGCCAAGTTCCAGTAATGCGGGCCCGGCAATCGCCGAAGTAATGATGTAATTCGGGATCGTCGGGATCCCCATACCCAGCACGATGCAGGTCAGCATGGTCAGGATCAGTGACAGGATCAGACTGCTTTTTCCGACCCCGACGATAAAGGAGCCGAAAGTGTTGGCCGCACCGGTCAGTGTCATGGTGCCGATGATGATCCCGACCAGTGCGCAGGCGATTCCGACCGGCAGCGCCGTCTTTGCGCCATCCGCCAAGGCATCGCGACAGATCGCAAGGGTCGCCCGTCCGCCGGTGGTCAGGGCATTCCACAAGATCAATGTGGCAATAGCCGAAGCCACCACCCAGATCCCGAACTTGAAGAAGGCCGAGGCCATCAGCCCAAGGCAAATCCAGAACATGATGCGGATTACGCCTTCGGGGAGGTTCAGAACCGCCGCCGTTCCAAGAATCAGCATCATCGTAAGCGCGAGCCCGATCGTGCCCGCGAAAAGCGGTGTATAGCCCGAAAACAACAGGTAGACGAGTACGGCAAGCGGCAGGATAAGATGCCATCCTTCCCGGAGCGCCTTGCGGGGCGAAGGCAGGTCTGCCCGGGCCATACCCGTCAGGTTGGCGCGCCCGGCTTCCAGATGCACCATCCAGAAGGTAGAGGCAAAATACAGGATTGCGGGGATCAGTGCCGCAGTGACCACCTGCACATATTCAACGCCCAATGTTTCGGCCATGATGAAGGCAACCGCGCCCATTACCGGGGGCATGATCTGCCCGCCCATCGATGAGGTTGCCTCTACCCCGCCGGCAAAGGCGGGCCGGTAGCCGAAACTTTTCATCAACGGGATGGTGAATTGCCCGGTGGTCACCACATTTGCCACCCCGGAGCCGGAAATCGTACCCATCAGCCCGGAGGACAGGACCGAAACCTTGGCAGGCCCACCCTGCTTGTGGCCGACGAGGCCCAGGCTCACATCGGTGAAAAGCTTGATCATCCCGGCCTTTTCAAGGAAGGAGCCGAAGAGGATGAAAAGGAAGATATAGGTCGAGGAGACATAGATCGGGATACCGTAGATTCCTTCGGTCCCATAGGCCATATGGTCAATAACCTGGGAAAAATCATAGCCGCGGTGGTTGAAGGGCCTGGGCAGATATTGCCCAAGCAGGCAATAGGCCAGGAACGCGCCGGAAATGATCGGCAGGGCGGGGCCCATCAGTGCCCATGCCGCCGCAAAGACACCTATCAAGGCGATAACGCCCATGACGGTGTCCATCGGCAGCGGATCGCCCGCACGCATCAGCAGTGGTACATATTCCCACCATTGATACAGGGCGACGGCAACGCCAAGTAGGGCCATCAGCCAGCCAAGGGCATGAAGGGCGGGCCTGTCGCTTTTCGTCGAGGCCAGCAGGGGAAAGCCCAGCAGCATCAGAAAACCGACATGCAGCGCACGGGTTACCTGGCTGGGCAGGTCGATCAGATGTGCGGCAGTGGCAATCTGAAAGAGCGAAAAGACGAAGGCGATCCAGAACAGGAGCCGCCCTTCCGCCCCAAGCGGAAACCCACCATGCAGCGGATCGATCCTGGCGGCTTGTGCGGCGGCCTCCGGCGTGATGCCGGTCTGCGGGTCTTCTTGCACCGAAATTGCCCTCCCTGGCTTTCGGGCCGGCCCCAGCATCTGGCGGGGCCGGTTTTGCCTGACGGCTTTTACAGCTTATTTGATCAGACCAGCTTCCTTGTAATACCGCTCAGCCCCCGGATGCAGCGGCAGCGGCATCCCGGTAAGCGCATTGTCAAGCGATATCGCCCCGGCCGACTTATGTGCCGCGACCAGCGTGGGAAGGTTTTCGAACATCAGCTTGGTCATCTGATAGACGGTTTCCTCCGGCACATCTTCATGGGTGACAAAGAAATTCAGTATGGCAACGGTTTGAACATCTTCGCCCTGGCCTTCATAGGTGCCTGTGGGAATGGTGCCGGACACGTAGGGAGGGCCAAGTTTTTCCACCACTTCCGCCGGAACCGAAACCATGGTCGTGGGCATTGAGGTCGACAGGTCCTTGATCGAGGCCACACCAAGCCCAGCCGATTGCAGGGTTGCATCAAGCTGCCGGTTTTTCTGCAACTCGACCGATTCTGCGAAGGGCAGGTATTCGACCTTGCCAAGGTCATCATAGCTCATCCCCGCTGCTTCGAGAATTGCGCGGGCATTCAGTTCGGTTCCCGATTTCGGGGCGCCGACCGACAGGCTTTTGCCTTTCAGATCTTCCAGCGTGGCGATGCCGCTATCGGTGGCGGCGGCGATCTGGATATAGTTCGGATAGGCTGCCGCGACGCCGCGCAGCTTGTCCAGCGGGGCGGTGAAACCCACATCGGCATTGCCCTCCCAGGCATATTTGACGGAATCGCCAAGCGCGATGGCCAATTCGCCCCGGCCCTGTTGCAACAGGTTCAGGTTTTCGACCGATGCCTTGGTGGATTGTACCTGCGCCTGCACATTGGGGATGTTTTCCCCATAGAGCGTGGCGAGGGCCGAACCGACCGGGTAATAGACGCCCGAGGTTCCGCCCGTGAGCACATTGATGAATTCCTGTGCCTGAGCGCCCGCGGGAAGGGCGGCAAGAGTGGCGCCCGCGAAAAACATGCGCATGGATGCGGTGAGTTTGGTCATTCCTTGCTCCTCACTAGTCAGAATGTCACGCTTTTACCTGCGTGATCGGAAATGAGTTTGGGCAAAACCGGGATGGGGGACAATCCCCTTCCCGACTATTCGGGGTAAAAACATACGTCTGATTGTATCCGGAACGGGTCAAAGGCGCGGGAACGGTGTGATCACGACTGTCTTGCCAGATATTCCATGACGGCCGAGCGCAGGTTTTCGGCATCATCACTGCGCGCCTTGTCTATCACCGCGCGCAGGCCTTCCAGATCGGTGCGGCGCAGAAGGCTCTTGACCGGGCCGATGGAGGCGGGGCGCATCGACAATGTACGCAGCCCCATTGCGGCCAGGCAAAGCGCCTCAACCGGCCGTCCGGCATCTTCGCCGCAGAAGGAAAGCGGGGTTTCCGTTTCGGCGCATCGGTTCACGATAGTTTCGACAAAGCCGAGGAAGGCTGCGCTCAAGGTATCGTAGCGCCGCCGCACCCGTTCATTTTCACGATCCGCGGCAAAGAAGAACTGCTTCAGATCATTGCCGCCAATGGAAATGAAATCCGTCGTTTCGAAGAACTGCCGGGGCGCAAAGGCCAATGACGGGGTTTCAAGCATTGCGCCGATCTCGATCTCTTCGGGAACGGGATGGCCAAGTGCCGCCTCGCGGTCGCGCTGTTCCAGGACCAGGGCGCGGGCCTCGCAGAATTCGGAACCTTGTGCCACGAAAGGGAACATCACCGAAAGCGGCCGCCCGTTTGCTGCGCGAATCAGGGCCTGAGCCTGCATCTTGATCACCCCGGGCTTGTCCAGTCCCACGCGGATGGCGCGCCAGCCCATGGCGGGGTTCGGTTCATCATTGGGCTTCATATAGGGCAAAACCTTGTCCGACCCGATATCAAGGGTACGGAACACGACGCGCCGTCCCCCGGCGGCATCCATGACGCGCGAATAAAGGGCCGCAAGTTCATCCCGTTTCGGCATGTGGTTGCGGATCAGGAATTGCAGTTCGGTCCGAAACAGGCCAACCCCTTCGGCACCGGAGCCTTCCATGCTGGGCAGATCGGCCATCAGCCCGGCATTCATGTGCATGGCAATGGTTTCACCCGAAAGCGTCTTTGCCGGCAATGCGCGCAGCCCGGCATAGAGTTGCTGCGCCTCGGTATGCATTGCAATCTTATCGCCGAAGGCGATGGCGACGTTATCCTCGGGGCGCAGATGTGCCATCCCCTGATCGCCATCCACCAGGATCCTGTCGCCATTGAGGGCTTCATTGGTGATCCCCCGCGCGTGGATGATCAGCGGGATGGCCAGCGCGCGTGCGACAATGGCGGCATGGCTACCGACGGATCCTTCCTCCAGCACCACACCGCGCAGCGCACGGCCATAGTCCAGAAGCTCTGCCGGGCCGATATTCCGGGCTACCAGAATCGGGTTTTCAGGCATTTCCGCCCCGGTATCGCTGCCCTGACCGGTCAGGATGCGCAGCAGACGATTGGACAGGTCGTCGATATCCTGCAACCGTTCACGCAGATAGGCATCGGGCACTTGCGCCATGCGCGCCCTTGCGGCGGATTGTTCCTTTTCCACGGCCGCCTCGGCCGAAAGGCCGCGGGCGATATCCTCTTCCATCCGGCGCAGCCAGCCGCGCGACCGGGCGAACATCCGGTAGGCCTCCAGAACCTGCCGCTGATCCTTGTCCAGGCTTTCCGCCGCCAGCAGATCATCGACCGAGACGCGCAGCTTTCCCACTGCTTCGCGGATCCGTTCGATTTCGGTCAGCGGATCATCGGCCACCGGATTGGTGACCACGACACGGGGTTCATGCAGCCAGACCTGTCCTTCCGCCGCCCCTTCCTGGCCACAGGCCCCCCGGAACAGCACCGGTTGCTGATGCAACTGACCCAGCGTATCCCCCGCACCGATAAAGGCGCCAAGTTCGGTCATCTCCGCCAGCACCATGGCGACGACCTCCAGCGCATAGACCTCATCATCGGAAAAAAGCCGCTGGTTCTTGGATTGAACGACCAATACGCCCAGTCGTTCGCCCACGCGCTGAATCGGGACGCCGAGGAAGGATGAATAGATCTCCTCCCCGGTTTCCGGCATGAACCGAAACCCCTTTTCGGATGGGGCGTCGGCGGCGTTGATCGGCGCGGCGGTCCGCGCGACCCGCCCCACCAGCCCTTCGCCCAGGCGCAGTCGTGTCTGATGGACGGCTTCCTTGCGCAAACCTTCGGTTGCGCAAAGTTCCAGCGTGTCCGGGTCACGAAAAAGATAGATCGAACAGACCTCGGAACACATGGAATCCGCGATCAGATGGGTGATCCGGTCGAGTCTTTCCTGCCCTTGTCCCGGTTCCGCCAGCGAATCGCGCAGGCGTTTAAGAAGTTTGCGGCTTTCGCTTTCGCTGCGTTCAGGCATTGATTGTCACGGCCATTCTGAAACCCTGTACCCTTAGACCACATCGGCCTGCAAAACGAAACGCCCATGGCTTGAAAGACCATGCAAATTCCCTGCAAAAGCGCATAAAATCGGCAGGTGGCGGCCCGGCGATGGGAAAATTTGCAACTCCTGCAACCTGTGCCGCGTCAGGAAAGAACGGACTTGTTCCGACAAAAAACAGTTCCCGGTGTGGTTGAAACCATCGGTAGCGGCGACAAAACGCAGGGATCAGGCCTTTTCCAACTCGAACACGTCATGCAGCGCCTGCACGGCCAGTTCGAGATATTTGCGGTCGATCAGAACGGAGATCTTGATTTCCGAGGTGGAGATTACCTTGATATTGACGTTTTCCGCCGAAAGCGCGTTGAACATGCGGGCCGCAACGCCCGCGTGGCTGCGCATGCCGATGCCGACAACCGAAACCTTGGCCACTTCCTCATCCACGCTCAGATCGTCATAGGCGACCAACCCTGCCGCTCTGGCGTCCTCCATGGCCTTGCGGGCACGGGCCACCTGGTTGACCGGACAGGAAAAGGTCATATCCGTGACCGCACCGACATGGCCGTCATGGCCCTTTTCGGATACGTTTTGCACGATCATGTCGACATTGACCCCCGCCGTGGCCAGCGGCCCGAAGATGGAGGCGGCAATACCCGGCCGATCCTCGACCGTAACCAGGGTGATCTTTGCTTCGTCGCGCGAAAAGGCAACGCCGGAGACGACTTTCGATTCCATGATTTCATCCTCGTCGCAAACAAGTGTGCCGGAGTTTTCATCGGTTTCTTCAAAGGAAGACAGCACGCGCAGCCTGACATGGTAGCGCATCGCCAGTTCCACCGACCGGGTCTGCAGGACCTTGGCGCCGAGCGAGGCCAGTTCCAGCATTTCCTCGAAGGCGATATGGTCAAGCTTGCGCGCCTTGGAGGTTATGCGCGGATCGGTCGTGTAGATCCCGTCCACATCGGTATAGATATCGCAGCGTTCGGCCTCGAATGCGGCGGCGAAGGCCACGGCGGTCGTGTCGGATCCGCCCCGGCCCAGCGTGGTGATCCGGCCTTCCTCGCTCATGCCCTGAAAGCCAGCAACGACGGCAACCTTGAAACCTTCGGCGAATTTTGCATCGATATTTTCGCGCGGGATCGACAGGAAACGTGCCGATGAATGGGCCGAGGTGGTGTTGATGGGCACCTGCCACCCCTGCCAGGATCGTGCCGGGATCCCCATTTCCTGCAGGCGCAGCGCCATCAGCCCGGCGGTTACGTTTTCCCCCGAGGCGACAACGGCGTCATATTCGCGCGCGTCATAAAGCTTGGAAGTGTTTTCGACCCAGCCGACAAGTTCATTGGTCTTGCCCGACATGGCCGAAACGATGACGATCACGTCATAACCACGTTCGACTTCCTGACGTATCTTGGCAGCGGCTTTTTCTATCCGCGCCAGATCGGCAACCGAGGTTCCCCCGAATTTCATTACCAGTAGAGGCATCACCTGTCCCCGCCCGAAAAAGCGCCTGCTACATAGCAGAAGGCGCGGCATGTGCAAGCGCGGGCTGGCCGTGGACTGCGGCGCCTGCCGATGCTGGGGTGCGTCAGAGCGCGCGCCAGCCGATATCGCGGCGGCAGAATCCTTCCGGCCAGTCGATCTGGTTCACCAGCGCATAGGCAGCCCCTTGCGCTTCGGCAAGGCTGCCCCCCCGCGCCGTGACATTAAGAACCCGCCCCCCCGTGGCGATGATCCGACCATCACGTTCTGCGGTTCCTGCGTGAAAGACCATCTCATGGCTGGTTTCAGGCAGGTCCTCCAGCCCCCGGATCACGCTGCCTTTCACCGGTGTTCCGGGATAGCCCTGCGCTGCCAGCACCACCGTCAGGGCATGATCATCCGCCCAATTCGCCGAAAGCCCCTCAAGCCGCCCTTCGGCACAGGCCAGCATCAGGTCAAGCGCCTGCGCGCCCAGCCGCATCATCAATACCTGGCATTCGGGATCGCCAAAACGGACATTGTATTCCACCAATCGGGCATGGCCATTCCTGATCATCAGCCCGGCATAGAGAACGCCTTGAAACGGGCTGCCGCGCCGGGCCATTTCCGCAATTGTCGGGCGGATGATTTCGGCCATGACCTGTTCGGTCACTGCATCGGTCAGGATCGGGGCCGGAGAATAGGCGCCCATTCCACCGGTATTGGGGCCACTATCGCCGTCACCCACACGTTTATGATCCTGCGCAGTGCCGATGGGCAGGGCGGTTTTGCCATCGGAAAGGATGAAAAGGCTGGCCTCTTCGCCTTCCATGAATTCCTCGATCACCACTTCGGCGCCCGCCGTGCCGAAGGCACCGCCAAGGATTTCATCCACCCCGGCCAGAGCCTCGGCCTCGGTCATTCCCATGATAACGCCCTTGCCCGCTGCAAGCCCATCTGCCTTGATCACCAGGGGCGCGCCCTTGCGCCGGATATAGTCGCGCGCGGCCCGGGCCTTGGTGAAACGGGCATAGCCGGCAGTGGGGGCATTGCAGGCATCGCAAATTTCCTTGGTAAAGGCTTTGGACGCTTCCAGCCGGGCTGCCGCCGCAGAAGGCCCGAAAGTAAGCACATTGCCCGCCCGTAGCGTATCGGCAACGCCCGCAGCCAACGGCGCCTCTGGGCCTATAATCACAAAATCGACCGCGTTTTCCTCGCAAAAGCTGAAAACGGCGGTTCCGTCCATGATGTCCAGGTCGGCGCATTCGGCAAGGTTGGCAATCCCGGCATTCCCCGGCGCCACAATCAACCGGTCGCATTTCGGGTTCTGTTTAACCGTCCATGCCAGCGCGTGTTCGCGTCCACCGCTGCCCAGAATGAGAATATTCATCGCTACCCCCGCTTGGCCTTTGCCTGCGGGCGTCATAAGGTCTGGTGGCGCAGACCACAAGAAGGCCCTCATGCCCGACCTGTTCGAAGATCCGACCCCGGGCGGCAACAGCCCCGAATTCACCGTCGCGGAACTTTCGGGTGCGGTAAAGCGGGTGATCGAGGGTGAGTTCGGCATGGTGCGTGTGCGGGGGGAAATCGGCCGCGTTTCGCGCCCGGCTTCGGGCCATATGTATTTCGATCTCAAGGATGATCGCGCAGTCATTGCCGCCGTTTCCTGGAAGGGGCAGGTTGCGCGAATGAAGATGCGTCCCGAAGAGGGAATGGAGGTCGTGGCCACGGGCCGGATGACGACCTTTGCTGGTCAATCACGGTATCAGCTTGTGGTGGAGGATCTGGTTCCGGCAGGCGCCGGGGCGCTGATGGCCATGTTGGAAAAACGCCGCGCGGCGCTTCAGGCCGAAGGGCTTTTTGATGAGGCGCGCAAGCGCCCATTGCCTTATCTACCGGGTGTGATCGGGGTTGTGACTTCGCCCTCCGGGGCAGTGATCCGTGATATCCTGCACAGGCTGCGGGATCGTTTCCCACGCCATGTCCTGATCTGGCCGGTAGCGGTACAGGGCGAAAAATGCGCTCCCGAAGTGGCCGCTGCCATCCGGGGGTTCAATGCCATCGGGTTGGGTGGGCCGGTTCCCAGGCCGGATTTGTTGATCGTGGCCCGGGGTGGGGGCAGCCTGGAAGATCTTTGGGGCTTCAATGAGGAGATCGTCGTCCGCGCGGCAGCAGAAAGCCGGATCCCGCTGATTTCCGCGGTCGGGCATGAAACCGATACCACGCTGATTGACCATGCTGCGGATCGCCGCGCGCCCACTCCAACCGCGGCGGCTGAAATGGCGGTACCCGTGCGAATGGAACTGGTTGTGGCGCTTGATGGGTATGCCGCGCGGCTTTCGCGTGGGGTGACGCAGGGAATGGCCCGGCGCGGGCAGGGCTTGCGTGATCTGGCGCGGGCCTTGCCCCGGCTGGACGGTCTGCTCCAGACACCCGCGCAGCGTTTCGATCTCTGGAGCGGACGCCTGGCCGGGGCCTTGTCCCTGACGGCTTCGGTCAAACGCACGGCGCTTGAACGTGTTGCAGCCCCGATTCGGGTGCGACTGTTGCAGGACATGGTGACACGCCGTGCCGACAGGTTGGCGGAACGCGGGCGTGGGCTTGGCCAGGGGTTCGAACGTCACCGGGAACGGGCGGCAGAGCGCGCAACGGCCCTGAGCGGACGGCTTGATATTGCGCTGGCAGGCCATGTCCGGCAGGCCGACCGGGTACTACGCGATCAACGCGTCAAACTTGCGGACCTGTCCGCACGGCTTGACCATGCACCGCAGGAACGGGTTGCACAGCTGGGTCAGAAACTTGATGCGGTTGACCGGATGCGGCTAACGCTTGGCTATACCGAAACCCTGCGACGAGGCTATGCCGTGATACGCGGAGAGGGCGGGGTCGTAACCACCCGCGTGGCAGCAATGGGGGCCGGGCCGCTGGAGATCGAGTTTCACGATGGCCGTTTGTCGGTGCCGGCCGCCGGGCGTGGACGCAGGACCCCGAAAACCAAGGCTGCCGATACGGTCCCATCAGGCCCGACATCGTCCGACCCCGAGGATCAGGGCAGTCTGTTCTGAAGAACCGCGTATCTGGCCAGCAGATCCGGCCTGCCGCCCGTCAGACCCCGACATCCGGTCCGATACAGGCCAGCGGTTCGGTGCTTTGTCCGATTTCCCGAAGGATCGTGCTGGATCCGCCGCCCGTAAAGGCGGCACGCAGGCCGTTTGCCTCATCATAAAAGAACCAGCATTGCGGCGCTGTGTCATGTTCATAGACAAAACAGATTTCCCCCGCCTCGCTTTCATACCAGTTGCCGATCCTGCAGGTGTCGTCGACGAATGCCCAACGAACCCGGCGCCCGGGCAGGTATTGTTCGATCCCGTAAGGCTGCCCGCCTTCGGCATAGGTGATCGTCTTGCCGGTGGCGTAGGCATCGAATTCCGCAGCGTTCATCGGGGTTTGAGCCAAAGCCGGGGTGGCTGTGGCAACAAGGCCGAGAAGGGCAATCATACGCATTTTGAATCTTCCTGATCTGATGGGGCCATTGTGGCGCATGGCCGCATCGCGCACCAGTCACGGCCGTGTCATCGGGGCGGTTCCTTGCCGCCAGGCTTCCAGTTGCGGGTCCATCACCCGGCGCCAAAGCCGGGGTGATAGCGCCAATGTGGCGCAAAGGGGCAGGGAATAGGGCAGCCAGGGGGCCTCATCCCGGGCTGGCAGGCGCAATGCGGGATAGGGGCGTGCGGGATGGGCGTGGTGGTCGGAATGGCGCGGTGCGTTCAGCATCAGTGCCGAACTGAACCAATGCGGTGCGTTCCAGCTGTGTCGGCTGGATACCGGTTCCAGCCGGCCATCGGGCCGTTCTTCGCGCAACAGCCCGTAATGCTGAACATAATCGGCAAGCAAAAGCTGGATTTGCGCGTGCAAGGCAAGCGCGGCCCAGATCAGCACTCCGGTGGCCCCTGCAATGATCCCGCCCGCGATCAGGCTACCGGCCGAAAACCCCAGATAGACAGCATAGGGGTGCAGGCCCCCGGGCCGTTTTGCGCGGCGGGCATTTTCCGCCCGCAAACCTTCGCGAAAGGAGCCGGTCCAGGCGCGTAGGGCAAAATGCCAGAAGCTTTCCCCCGCGCGCGCCGTGTTCGGATCGCGCAGGCTGGCGGCATGGACGTGATGGACCAACCGATGTGCCGAGGCATGATGACCGAACAGGAGCGAAGCATAGACCATCACGCCCAGACGATAGAGCCCCCGATTGCCCCGATGGATCAACTCATGCGCACAGGGATGGGAAACCTGGCCGAACCACAGCCCGGCCCCCAGAAACAGGATGATGCGTTCTGCCGTCGAAAGCCCTGTCCCGCCCGCTATTGCACCTACCGCCAGCGGCAGGACCACAAGATGCCCCAGGCCAAGTATGACGAGCAGCGCATCGGCGGCCGGAAACTCCGCCCCTTCCGGCATATCGGCCGCGACCAGCGGGATAAGCTGATCGAGAATCGCCGTCAGCAGCGCCATATAGAAAAATGGCAGCCACACCCATGCCCCGCCCAGGCCCGCCGCAAGTGCGATCAGCAGCAGTGGAAGCCCGGCAGCCAGTGCAAAAAGCGCCATGGGGGGGAAGGGGAGTTTCCGTTTCATCATGTGACATAGTATCAGTATGGCGGGTCTGGCAAAGCCCCCTGACTGTCGCACCCCTTCCATCCTCCGTCCGGATTGATTAGGTGGAAAACTGCATAACGCCGGAGACAAGGCCAATGTCCTTCTTCAAGAAACTCAAGGATCGGATGTTCCGCTCCTCCAACAAGTTGGGGGAGGGGCTTGATGCCCTTATCCCCGAAGAGGAGGAAACGGAAGGCCCGGCCTTGCCGGCCGCGCAACCATCCCCGGCCCCGGAAGCGGAGCCCATATCCATCGATATGGGAGAACAGACACCCGCGCCCGCTCCGGCTCCGCCATCCGAAACGGCACCGCAAGCGCCGGAAGTTGCGGTACCACCTATCCCGGAACCTGCGGCGCCCTCGACCAGCCCCGTACCCGAAACGCCAATGCAGGTTTCAGACAAGCCGGGGTTCCTTGGCCGGATTCTCGGGCAGGTTACACCGCAGGCGCGCCGTGAGTTTGATGATGATATGCTCGAAAGCCTTGAGGAGGTGCTGATCGCTGCCGATATGGGGGTTGAAACGGCGCTCCGTGTTGCGGCGAATATCGCCGAAGGGCGCATGGGCCGTCGCGTCTCATCAAGCGAGATCAAACAGGCGCTTGCCTCCGAGGTCGCCCGGATCATGGAGCCGGTGGCCCGTCCGATGCCGATCTACCCCAAACGCCCGCAGGTGGTCCTGGTGGTTGGAGTGAATGGCTCCGGCAAGACCACGACTATCGGCAAACTTGCCAGCCAGTTCAGGGCGGCGGGTAAATCGGTGGTGATCGCTGCGGGCGATACATTTCGTGCCGCCGCAGTGGAACAGCTTCAGGTCTGGGGGGAGCGCGCAGGCGTGCCCGTCCTGACTGCGCCGGAAGGTTCGGATCCTGCCAGTCTCGCCTTTGATGCGATGACCCAGGCGCAGCAAAGCGGCGCCGACCTGTTGATGATCGACACAGCCGGACGGCTTCAAAACCGTGCCGACCTGATGGAGGAATTGTCCAAGATCGTTCGCGTGATCCGCAAGAAGGACCCGGAGGCACCGCATAACACGCTGCTGGTCCTGGATGCGACAACCGGACAGAATGCGTTGAGCCAGGTCGGAACCTTCCGCAAGCTTGCCGATGTTTCGGGATTGGTGATGACCAAGCTTGACGGGACGGCCAAGGGCGGTGTGCTGGTCGCGCTGGCAGACAGGTTTGGCCTGCCAATCCATGCCATCGGGGTGGGCGAACAGATTGACGATCTATCCCCCTTCGATCCGGAAGATTTCGCCCGTGCCCTGGTCGGGCTGGATTCCTGACCTACGCTCCTATTGGTAGGGCAATCCTTTGGCCATCTGCGTCAGGATCAGGGGGATTATTGGCAAATTTGCGCTTGCGATCTTATCGATCAGCCCCGCAAGGGTGCGATCAGCCGCCCCAGCTCCGGATCGGGCCGCAATCCATATGAACGAAGTTGGAACGTGAATAACGTCCGACCCCGCCCGAAGCGCAGGCTTCCGCAGCGCGGGCCATTTGCCTGACCGAGCGCGACTTGAGCCGCAGATCGGCTGCCTGCCCCACCATATGGAGCGACCGTTTCGCCACGCCGCGCGAACGCGAACGCAGCATCGCATTGGTCTTGGGGCTGCGATAGCCGGACAGCATCATATAGGGTTCGGACACATCCATAAGCCGATGCGAGGCGGCCATGATATCGATGGTGCGACCGTCGATCTGTTTCGTTGAACCGGTCCGCCAGTCGCGCATGAAGTGATTGATTTCCTTCATCGCTTCCCGGATATATTCGCCTTCGATCCAGTAAATCGTGTCAATGCTTTCACCGGTGCGGCCCGAATACATGCGGATGCGGCGGATATCGCCAGCCCCCCGCAGGAAACCAAATGCATTGGAATAGGTTGGAGCAGCGATAAGGGCGGTTGCCGCAAAAGCGCCCAGCAGCCCGCGCCGCGAGATCCCGTTTACTGTCTTGTCCGTCATTCTGAGCGCCTGTCCCGTCGCTGGTTTTCTACCGTCTTTTGCTTTCGACGGCCTGTCTGCCACTAGTCCTCTTGACGCGCATCTTATGACATAGAGCGACTCAAAGCCCAAGTGCAGATTGGCCGACAATGGGAAGATGTCCCGAAATCGGCAAAAAATTGCTGAATATCTGGCCTGATCGATAAAATTGTGGCAAAAAAGTCTTCTGTTACGAAAAAGCGACAGTTTTTTGTTGCGACGGGCCTGTCAGTGGACTCGGCCCGTAACATCGCCGAATTTGAGAAAGTTAAGTCTGCTGTCTAAAAGTCTGCTGCCAGAGGTTATTATGACTGTATTTTCACGCTTTTCCGGAGCGCGGTTGGCGGGTGTCGCCATTGTCGCGCTGACCGCCATTGCAGCGCCTGTAAATTTTGTCGGTGCGCAAACCCTTGGCCAGAACGAACGGGCCGAGCGCGCCTTTGCGCAATCCCTTGCCATTGCGGCGAGTGAGGATCCTGCAATTGCGGGCTTTTTTCGGGATCGAAATTATCGGCCTTTCTGGACATCTCCGGATCAGGCAGCGCGCCGTGCGTCGCTCCTGACCGCTTTGGACGGGGCGGAGGCGCATGGGTTACCAGTTGTGCGCTATCGCGTCGGCGATCTGATCTCGTCCTTTGGCGCCGCGCGGACCGAGGGGGATCGGGGGCGTCTGGAAGTGGCCATGACCCGCGCTTTTCTGTCTTATGCACAGGATCTGCAATCAGGCGCGCTGGAACCCGGCAAGGTGGTTTCGGCCATCAAACGCGAGGTTCCCCGGCGCGACCCTCGTGAAATGCTTGACAGTTTCGCAATGGCCGATGCGGAAACCTATCTGGAAGGGTTGGTACCACGTTCGCAAAGCTATGTTCAGCTTATGAAAGCGAAGCTTGAACTTGAAAAGGTGATTGCGCACGATGGCTGGGGGGCGACGGTTTCGGCAGGCAGCCTGAAACCCGGCGCCACCGGGGCGGCGGTGATTGCGCTGCGGGACAGGCTTCAGGCCATGGGGTATCTGGGGCGCAGTGCAACGGCCAGCTATGACGGCAGCCTGCAAAAGGCGGTGCAGCGTTTTCAGACCGATCACGGGCTGGATCAGGACGGTATTGCCGCCGCAGCCACGATCTCGGAAATCAATATTGGCCCGCAAGAACGGCTCAGGTCCGTTCTTGTCGCGCTGGAACGCGAACGCTGGATGAATATTGACCGGGGTGCACGGCATATATGGGTGAACCTGACGGATTTTACCGCCAAGATCATCGATAACGGCAAGGTTACGCTGGCGACCCGCGCCGTGGTAGGGGCGCCGAACAAGGGCAAACCTACGCCGGAATTTTCGCATGCAATGACCTATATGGAGGTCAATCCCGACTGGACCGTGCCCGGCGGGATCATCAAACGTGATTACCTGCCGCGCCTTAAGGCCAATCCGAATGCGCTTGGCCACTTGCAGGTGATTGACCGGCGGGGGCGGGTTGTGCCGCGCTCGGCCATCAATTTTGCCAATTATTCGGCGCGCAACTTCCCATTCAACTTGCGCCAACCGCCGGGGCGGTCCAATGCGCTGGGGCGGGTCAAGTTCATGTTTCCCAACCCCTATGCGATCTATCTGCATGACACGCCTGACAAGCACCTGTTCCAGCGGGATGTGCGGGCCTTTTCGGCGGGCTGCGTGCGGCTGAATAATCCTTTTGAATTTGCCTATGAACTGCTGTCGCGGCAGGATGCCAACCCTAAGAAGCTGTTTCACGATGTGCTGGACAGCGGACGGCAGGAGCGGATCTTCCTGGAAACGCCGGTGCCGGTTCATCTGAACTATTTTACCGCCTTTGTCGGACCGAAGGGGCGGATGAACTATCGCCGGGATGTCTATGGTCGTGACGCAGCAATTTATGATGCTTTGCGCAAGGCCGGGGTTTCGCCGGAGGCAGATCGTAGCTAAATCCATCTGAGGGGTCTTGATGCCCCGATAGTGGATGGGGACGATCATGGGCCATAGCATAGCCGAGATTGCACAGGCACTCGGGGCGGAGGCGGCAGGCGATCTTGCGATCGAGGTAAGCGGCGCGGCCGAGCCTGCCACAGCCGGTCCGGATGATCTGGCACTGGCGATGGACCCCAAATATGCGCCGGGCCTTGCGAAGGGGAATGCGCGAGCGGCGCTGATCTGGCCGGGTGCGGATTGGCAGGCACAGGGGCTGGAGGCCGCGATCTTTGCACCACGCGGACGGCTGGCCATGGCGGGGCTGTCGCGAATACTGGACCCCGGACCGGCCATTGCGCCGGGTATACATCCGATGACGGTGATCGATCCTTCGGCCGAAATTGGCGAAGGCGCGGCTATAGGTCCTTTCGTCACCATCGGTGCGGAAGTCCGGATTGGGCCGGGCGCGCGAATTGCGGGGCATGTCTCCATCGGTCGGGGCACGCGGATCGGTGCGGATGCGCTGATCCTGGATGGCGTGCGGATTGGCGAAAGGGTTGTGATCGGGGACCGGTTCATCGCCCAGCCCGGGGCGGTGATTGGCGGAGATGGGTTTTCCTTTGTCACGCCGGAAAAATCAGGGATCGAGGAAATTCGCAAGACCCTTGGCCAGCGTGAGGAAATCCACGCGCAAAGCTGGGTGCGCATACATTCACTTGGTTCCGTAACCATCGGGGATGACGTGGAAATCGGAGCTAACAGTACGATTGACAGGGGGACGATCCGGGCAACCTCGATAGGGTCGGGAACCAAGCTCGATAACCTTGTGCAATTGGGCCATAATGTGACCGTTGGTCGCGATTGCCTGCTTTGTGGTCAGGCCGGGGTTGCCGGATCCTCACGGATCGGGGATCGTGTTGTGTTGGCTGGGCAATGCGGGGTCAATGACAATATCTTTGTCGGCGATGATGTGATTGCGGGAGGGGGATCCAAGATTTTCACCAATGTGCCCGCAGGGCGTGTGATCCTGGGATATCCGGCGGTGAAAATGGAAACGCATCTGGAAATCCAGAAATCCCTGCGCCGCCTGCCACGTTTCATGGAACGGATACGTGGCATGGAACCGTCACGAAAACCCGATAAGGGTTAAGCAGGATCGGAAAAGGGAAGGCGGCATGGTGCAGGATATTCGCGAAAGGGTGATCGCCATCATTGCGGAACAGGCGGTGCTGGATGTGGCGGATGTAACGTCGGAAAGCACGCTGGAATCGCTGGGCCTCGATAGTATGGGATTGGTGGAATCCATTTTTGCCATCGAGGAGGCTTTCGATATTTCGGTGCCCTTCAACGCCAATGAGCCTGGCAAGTCGGAGTTCGATATTTCTTCCGTCGCCAGTATTATCCGCGCGGTTGAGGCACTGATTGCCAAACAGAAGGCCTGAAAGGGTGCGGCGTGTCGTTATCACCGGTGCAGGGACGGTAAACGCCCTTGCCCATGACGTGCCTGGAACGCTTGCGGCCTTTCGCGAAGGGTGCTGCGGGATCACGACACTGGATATCCGGGATCGTGACAGGCTGACGATCGGGATTGGCGGGCAGGTCAAGGGCTGGATTCCTGAAACATTCTTCAATCGCCAGCAGCTTGTCCTTTATGATAAATTCACCCAGTTCACCCTGATTGCCGCGCGGGAGGCCGTGACGCAGGCCGGGCTGAATTTTGATGGCCATCTGGGTTATGAGGCCGGCGCGGTTCTGGGCACCGCTGCGGGTGGGGTGAATACTTGGGATGAAAATTACCGCTCCGTCTATGAGGAAGGCAAGAACCGGGTTCATCCCTTTGTCGTGCCGAAGCTCATGAACAATGCTGCAGCCTCTCATCTGTCGATGGAATTCAACCTCCGGGGGCCCAGCTTTTCGGTCGCCACGGCTTGTGCCAGTTCGAATCACGCAATGGGCCTGGCTTTTCAGATGGTGCGCTCAGGGGCGGCACGGACAATGTTGACGGGTGGATCGGAATCGATGCTCTGTTTCGGGGGTATCAAGGCCTGGGAAGGATTGCGTGTGATGTCACGCGATGCCTGTCGTCCCTTTAGCCTGACCCGAAGCGGGATGGTGCAGGGGGAAGGTGCGGCCATCTTCGTGTTCGAAGAATATGAACATGCCCGGCGGCGCGGCGCGGATATTCTGGCGGAGGTAAGAGGGTTTGCGATGACGTCGGACGCGGCGGATATCGTGATGCCGAACAAACAGGGGGCCGCGCGGGCCATGGAGGGCGCCCTTGCCGATGCAAGGATGGCGCCCGGGAAGATCGGTTACATCAACGCACATGGCACAGGCACGGCATTGAATGACAAGGTTGAATGCGCGGCGGTGGCGGATGTCTTTGGGTCCCACGCGGATGATCTGATGATTTCCTCGACCAAATCCATGCATGGCCACCTGATCGGCGGGACCGGTGCGGTGGAGCTTCTGGCCTGTATCATGGCGCTGCGGGATGGGGTGATAGCCCCGACGATCGGCTATGAGGAGCCCGACCCGGAATGCGCGCTGGATGTCGTGCCGAATGTTGCACGGGAGGCGAAGGTCGACGCCGTGCTATCCAATGCCTTCGCCTTTGGCGGGTTGAATGCCGTCCTTGCGTTGCGCAAGGTCTGACATGAAAAAGCCGCGCCTGAGGCGCGGCCTTTCCGAAAACCGATTATACCGGGATCATTCCCCGGCGGGTTTGTTGGCTTCGTTCACGGCATCATAGCCGGCGGTAAAGCCCGCAAGGGAAATGGCGACCGTTACCTTTTCATCGGGGGCAACGACCGGGACGATGGTGATTTCGGCCTTGTTGCCCTTTTTGAAGGCTTCAATTTCAGCCGCAGTGAAACCGATGCGCGCGATACAACCGATTTGCGAACACCAGGAGAAGGGATAGGTCCGCGCCTTGCCCCCATCGACCACCATGGACAGTGCCGAGGTCAGAAGGGTTTCCAGAGGAACAATGACCGTGGCGCCAGCGGCGGCCTGTTGACCATCCGGCAGCCCGAAGATTGAAATTTCGGCAACCGGGTTTTCCTCGTCATCCTGCAGGAGCTGGTACAGCTGGCAGGGATCCGCCCCGTCCTCGGTGCGGACACAGCGCTGTTCCCAATCGCCATGTGTCGCGGCCGTATAGGTTGAGCCGATCCCATCTTCGGCCTGGCCTTCCTCGGTCCCCATGGACAGGCCATTGGGATTTGCGGATTCGCTTATGGTTCCGGGGGCGGGTGCTTCCGCTGCGGGGGCCTCAGTGGTGGCCTCTGGCGGGCTGACCGGGGTTTCGGTGCTTTGTGCCAGCGCAGAGGTGGAAATTGCGACCGCAAGGAGGGTCGAAAGAAGAAACGGTTTTTTCGATACTGTCATCGTTTGGGTCCTTACCTGATCACATCGGCGATAGCACGGGTGGATGGGAAAGTCAGGCCTCAAGAACACGGAAATGCCTAAATGAACGGCGATTTCTTGCCGAGTTGTTCACATTGGCCGCACAAAGCAAAAAGGGCCGGAAGACCGGCCCTTTTCAATGAAATTATTGCTCCCCGTCGGACTGGCCGACTTCATGGCACGGGACGCTACGGAGTAATTGTGCAGCCGTCAACAGAAAATCCGCGCTCTTTGAAAACGTGATCTGATGAGCGAAAAAGGCCGCACCGGAAACACGGCGCGGCCAGTCTGACAGGGAGGAAGTCATACCCGGTATCCCATCCGGTCCGCCGGGCAAGATCGAGACTGGCACAGATGGGTTAACAATGTATTTTGATCGTGATCGGAGCGCATTCCTTGCGAAACGGTGCATTGAAAAGAAGGAGTGCCAGGCGTGGAAAATGCAATCTTTGTCGGGGGTGGTGGCGACGACTATGGTGTGGCGCAACATCTTCTTCTGGGGTTTGGCAACCGACATGGCCTGATTGCCGGGGCGACGGGAACAGGCAAGACGGTGACGCTTCAGATCCTGGCGGAGGGATTTTCTGCCGCTGGGGTTCCTGTCTTTCTGTCGGATGTGAAAGGGGATCTGTCCGGACTTGCGCTGCCGGGTTCGGCCGAAGGCAAACTGCATGATGCCTTTATAAAACGGGCCGGGACGATCGGGCTTGACCTGCAATATCAGGATTTTCCCGTCACATTCTGGGATCTGCTTGGTGAACAGGGTCATCCCGTCCGTACTACTGTGGCGGAAATGGGCCCTTTGCTCTTGTCGCGGTTGCTGGAATTGAATGAGCCGCAGGAAGGGGTGATGAATGTGGCGTTCCGTATCGCCGATGAGGAAGCCCTGCCGCTGCTTGATCTGAAGGATCTGCGCGCGATGCTGACTTTCATCGCCGAAAACGCCTCTGAAATCAGTGCGCGTTACGGGCTTGTTTCAACCTCCTCTGTCGGGGCGATCCAGCGGCGGCTTCTGGTGCTGGAAAATCAGGGCGGTGCCAGGCTGTTCGGGGAACCGGCGCTTGCGTTGTCCGATATGATGATGACGGATGTGCAGGGTCGCGGACGGATTAATATCCTGGCTGCGGATAAACTGATGGGGGCACCCCGGCTTTATTCCACCTTTCTTCTCTGGCTCTTGTCGGAACTCTTTGAGGAATTGCCAGAAGTGGGGAATCCCGACAAGCCAAGGCTTGTGTTCTTTTTTGATGAGGCACATCTTCTGTTCGATGGCGCACCACGGGCATTGGTGGATAAGGTTGAACAGGTGGTGCGGCTGATCCGGTCCAAGGGGGTCGGCGTGTTTTTCGTGACCCAAAAGCCGGCCGATGTACCCGAAGATGTGCTTGCCCAGCTTGGTAACCGTGTGCAGCATGCCTTGCGTGCCTTCACCCCACGCGATCAGAAGGACCTGAAAACTGCGGCGCAAACCTATCGCGCCAATCCGCGCTTTGCGACCGAAACCGCGATCAAGGAGGTCGGTACGGGGGAGGCGGTGACCTCTTTCCTGGAAGCGAAGGGTATCCCGGGCATGGTTGAACGGACGCTGATCCGACCCCCTTCAAGCCAGCTGGGCCCGATCACACCGGCCCAGCGTGCGGCACTTGTCACGCAATCGCCGCTGGCCGGGAAATATGAAGCGGAAATTGATCGCGATTCGGCCCATGAACGGCTGGCCCGCCGTGCGGATGAGGCCGCTCGGGATGCTGCCGAGGCCGAGGCCCGGGAGGCCCGCATGAAACAGGCCCCCCGGCAGGAAGAACGCGAATTCAGCACAGCCCGCCGTTATTCCGGCAAGATGCCTGCAAGGCGCAGCGCCTCCTCCGGTACGCGCCGCCGTTCTTCCGATTCCATTGGTGAGGCTTTCGCGAAATCCTTTGCCCGGCAACTTGGATCCCGTAGCGGACGGGCGGTGATCCGGGGTATCATGGGATCATTGTTCAAGCGGCGCTGATCCCGCCATCAATATGCGCCTCAGGCGGTGTTGGGAGGCTGGACGGGGGAACAGATCTCAATGAGGTGACCATTGGGGTCGCTGACATATGATGTTGTCTGCCCCCACGGCTGTTCGCGCGCGTCTTGTACAAGTGTTGCACCTGCAGCGAGGGCACGGGCGAGCGCCGAATTTACATCATTGGTTTCAAACGCCAGTTCGAAAACCGGGTGTTTCGGGTCTGCCTTGCCGGGATCCTTGCCCAATTGGCGCATGAGCGCGGTAGAGGAAAAGGCCAGTTTCGTTTCACCCGTTACAAGTTCACCATAGTCGCCCTCTTCATGCAGGAACCCGCGTTCCAGCCCGAGGGCACGTTCGTAGAAATCAAGCGTAGCAGTAACATCGTCGACATAGAGGATTGTGTATCTGAAGATCATAGGTTCCTCCAAAAGATTAAGAAAACTTCATAATACAATATATATTATGATAAAAATGATATCATGTTTAATTTATTTGAGAGGTGTTTCCGTGGAGTCAGATTTTTATTGACCGAATCACCATCACATTAATAGTTTCATTTTAAGGAACATAATTTCCAAAAAATGGAACAAATGTCGTGACAATCCTTCAGAATGCCGCGGAAGTTCTGCGCCTTTACGGCGCGGGTTGCAGTGATCTGACGGTGACGGAGGTGGTAAATCGGCTGTCCATGCCCAAGGCCAATGCCTCACGTCTGCTCAAGGCGATGCGGGAGGCGGGAATGCTGGAGACGATAGGCAATACCCGTCGTCATCGGCCCGGGCGGATGATGCTCGATCTTCCGGCAGCCTTTCGCAGATCTTCCGATGTGATTGGCAGGGCCACCGAAACCGTGGCGGTGCTTGGCCGCCGGTTTGGCCATACCTGCTATGTTTCGGTGCTGGAGGGACGTGAAATTACCGCAGTTGCCGATTTCGAGGGGACAAATGACCTGCGGGTTGTGAGCACCATAGGCCGTCGCTTGCCGGCAGAGAAAAGTTCGACCGGACTGGCGCTCCTGGCCCGGCGGTCCGAGGCGGAGATCCACGCGCTTTACGGGGAGGACCCTGGCCTTGGGCAATTGCTTGACCGGCTCACGCGGGTCAGGCGGGACGGATATGCCTATTCCAGCCAGGAATCCACGCCCGGGGTTGATGCAATCGGCATCGCCGTGGCCGATCCGGCGGCGAATGAGGCGGCGAGCATCTGCATTTCCTATCCTCATGCGGTTGTTAGCCTCGAAGACCGAAACAGGATGTTGGCAGCGCTGGCCGAAGGCGCGACGACAATTGCACTGGAATTGAGGGATGATGCATTCGTCATCCCGAATATCCCACAGAAAGGACTGACAGAATGAGTATTTCCGAAGCGCGCTGGCGTGTCGGCTTCGATATCGGTGGAACCTTCACCGATTTCGTTCTTTATGACGGAAAAGAGGCAACGGTAACCCTGCACAAGCGGCTGACCACGCCGCATGATCCGTCCGAGGCCGCGCTGAAGGGGCTTGAGGAAATCCTTGATCTTCGCAAGATCAGCCATGGGGATGTGGCTGAGATCGTGCATGGTACGACACTGGTGACCAATGCGGTGATCGAACGCAAGGGGGCACCGGTCGGGCTGATTACCACGCGTGGCTTTCGTGATATTCTCGAAATGGGAACCGAACAGCGCTATGATATCTATGACCTGTATGTCACCTATCCCGACCCCATGGTCAGCCGCGATTTGCGTCTGGAAGTGGATGAACGGATAACTGCTGCCGGAAAGATTGCAACGCCGCTGGATGAGGCGGCAGTATTGAAGGCGGGCGAGGCCCTTGTTGCGGCAGGCTGCGAAGCTGTGGCCATCGCCTTCCTGCATGCCTATGCCAATCCCACCCATGAACGGCGCGCGGCGGAAATCCTGCGGGCGGCATTTCCGGAACTGGCAATCTCGATTTCCTCCGAGGTGGTGGGCGAAATGGGGGAATACCAGCGCATCGTCACCACCTGCGCCAATGCCTTTGTCCAGCCGTTGATGCACCGCTATCTGACCAAGCTGGAAACCGCGCTGAAGGCCCGGGGCTTTGACGGTCCGCTCAGGCTCATGCATTCGGCAGGTGGGTTGGTTTCGTTGCAGACGGCGCGGGATTTCCCGATCCGGCTGCTTGAAAGCGGTCCTGCCGGGGGTGGTCTTGCCACCGCGCTTTTTGCCGAGAAGGTCGGGCTGAAGGATGTGATTTCCTTCGATATGGGCGGCACCACCGCGAAAGCCTGCATGATCGAGGATGGCCGCGCCGAGGTCGCCCCGATGATGGAGGCGGCGCGCGTTCATCGCTTCACCAAGGGTTCGGGCCTGCCGATGAAGGCGCCGGTGATCGAGATGATCGAGATCGGCGCCGGCGCAGGCTCCATCGCAGCGATTGACGAGGTTGGGCTGTGGAAGGTCGGCCCGCATTCGGCCGGCTCCGATCCGGGTCCGGCCTGTTATGGTCTGGGCGGCGAAAACCCGACCGTCACCGACGCCAATCTGGTGCTGGGCTATTACGATCCGGGCTTTTTCCTCGGTGGACGGATGACGCTCGACCTTGAGGCGGCGCGCACGGCCATCGGCCGGGTGGCCGGGCCTCTGGGCCTGAGCGTCGAAGAGGCGGCCCTCGGGATTCACAAGGTCGTGGTGGAGAGCATGGCCTCCGCCGCGCGGGTGCATCTCGTCGAACGCGGCAGGGACCCGCGCGATTACGCGATGGTCGGCTTCGGCGGCGCCGGGCCGGCGCATGCGGTGGATGTGGCGCGGGTGATGGGTGTCGGCACCGTGCTGATCCCGCCGGCCTCCGGCGCGGCCTCGGCTCTGGGCTTCCTCGCCGCGCCGCTCTCGTTCGAGGACGTGCGCTCGAAACGGGTCGAACTCGCCGCCGGTTTTGACGCCGCCGGCGTGAACGCGATGCTGCGTTCGCTGGAGGAAGAGGGGCTTGGTCATCTCGAAAGCGCCGGGATCACGCGCGGCGACGCGATCGTCGAGCGCACGGCCGATATGCGTCTGGTCGGGCAAATGCATGATATTTCAGTCACTCTGCCGGATACGGATCTGTCCGAGGCCGATCTGCCCGCGATCCGCGCGGCCTTTGTGAAAGCCTATGCCGCGCGCTACGCGGAGCCCTTTGCGGGCGCGCGGTTCGAGGCGGTGAATGTCCGCGTTCGCGTGGCGGGCCAGACACCCAAACCGGCGCTGAAAGGTGCGGCGGGCGGCGGCGATGCGGCGGCGAAGGTCAAGGGCGCACGGCAATGCTGGTTCGATGAGGGCGGGTTTGAAACCTCGGTCTATGACCGTTATGCCTTGCTGCCGGGCGATGAAATCACCGGCCCCGCGATCATCGAGGAACGCGAATCCACCACCGTCATTGGCCCTTCAGATCGGGTGAGCATCGACGATGGGCTGAACCTCTGCGTCAGCCTTGGCGCGATCAAGCCTGCCGAGGCGCTGGTCACGCCCGAAATGTCGCGCGCCGAGGCCGTGGCCCGAATCGAGGCCGATCCGATCGGGCTGGAGATCATGTGGTCGCGCATGGTCAATGTGGTCGAGGAAATGTGGTTGACCGTCTGCCGCACGGCCTTTTCGCTGGTCATCGCGGAATCGCAGGATTTCGCCTGCGAATTGCTGGACAAGGATGGCGAGACGCTGGCGCATAGCCCGCGCGCCATGCCGGTTTTCAACCTGACGCTGCCGCGCGCGGTCAAGGCGCTGCTGGCGGCCTATCCGGCTGACACGCTGAAGCCGGGCGATGTGCTGATCACCAATGATCCGTGGCTTTGCGCGGGGCATTTGTTTGACATCGCCATCGTCACGCCAGCCTTCCGCGACGGACGGCTGGTCGGGCTGATGGGGACGGTCGGGCATGTCTCGGATATTGGCGGCACCAAGGATTCGCTGCGCGCCCGCGAGATCTATGAAGAGGGCATCCAGATCCCGCCGATGAAGCTGTTCGATGCGGGTGTGCCGAACCAGACGCTGATCGATCTGATCGGCAAGAATGTCCGCAATGGCGAGCAGGTGCTGGGCGAT
>JBKEDF010000061.1:0-17360 GCA_047975325.1 Pseudorhodobacter sp.
ATCACCCCGTTCACGGATGGCGGCAAAGGCAGGATAATCGGGCCTGGCCTTCTTGGATTGTGGAAGATTGACTTTTGTGGCGCCGGGCTGATAGCAGTCCGGATGGTTGAAATCGGCTTGGCCTAGCGCCTTGGGTTGTGCAGGGGGTGGTTTCTTGGACCCGGTTAACGTCGTCTGCGTGAAATGGGGCACCAAATATGGCCCCGATTACGTCAACAAGCTGCATTCCATGGTGCGGCGCAACATGTCGCGCCCGTATCGCTTTGTCTGTCTGACCGATGATGCGGCCGGTATCGATGCGGGGATCGAAACCCTTCCCCTGCCATCAATCGGCATTCCGGAATTCGATGCGGCCACCGGATGGACCCGTTTGCATGGCTGGTTGAAGGCCACGGTCTTTGCCGCGCCGCTGCATGACCTGACGGGGCCTGTGTTGTTTCTGGATGTGGATATCGTCATTACCGGACCGCTTGATGCGTTTTTCGATCCGCCGGGCGATTTCATCGTCATCAAGGAATGGGACAAGCGCGACGAGACCGGAAATACCTCGGTCTTCCGTTTCACGGCGGGCGCGCATGGTGATCTGATTGCCCATCTTGCGCAATCGCTGGCCTCTGCCCAGACCGATTACCGTAATGAACAGGAATTCGTGACCTCCTATTTTTCGCGCCAGGGCAGGATGAGTTACTGGCCAGCGGGCTGGTGCGTCAGCTTCAAGCGCCATTGCATGCATCGCGGCATCATGGGTTTTTTCAAACCCGCCCGTATCCCCAATGGCGCGAAGGTCGTGGTCTTTCATGGCAAGCCCAACCCGCCGGACGCCATCATCGGGCGCAGCGGCAAATGGTATCGCCGGGTGCTGCCCGTCGCCTGGGTCGATGAACTCTGGCGTTGAGGGACAGCTTGAAGGACGGGCCCATCCTGTGAATATCCGGAAGATCAGCATCGGGGGGGCGGCCATCTGGCATGATGGTGATGCCCTTGATCCCATGGAACCCCGGATCTTTGAACCGGACTGGCTGCGGCAATCGGGCCGCCTTGTCGGCATGTCCTCTGGCCGCAACGAGGCATTCTTTCTGCGCCATGCGGGGCAGGACATGGTGTTGCGCCATTTCTGGCGCGGCGGGCTGGTGGGCAAGGTGAATCGTGACCTTTACCTGAAGGTTCCCGCCGGGCGCAGCCGCGCCATGCGGGAATTTGAACTGCTGGCCTGGATGGAGGAACAGGGCCTGCCGGTTCCGCATCCCATGGCGGCGCGTTACCGGCCTGCGGGGCCATTTTACCGCGCCGATATCATCACCCGCCATATCCCCGACACCCGGACCATGGCGGATATCCTGCGCGATACCAGCCTTCTGCCCGACATCTGGGACGAAACCGGCAGGGTCATCGGGCGGATGCATGCGCTTGGTGTTTTCCATTCGGACCTGAACTGCCGCAATATCCTTATCGATGGTGGAGGGCGGGTCTGGCTGATCGATTTCGACAAATGCGCGCGGCGGGCGCCGGGGGGGTGGGATGTGGAAAACCTTGCCCGGCTGAAGCGATCATTCGAAAAGGAGAAGGGCAAGGTGCCCGGGCTTCACTGGGACGAGACCGCCTGGGAGGCGCTTCTGGCCGGTCACAAAAGGGAACGGGGGGCGGGGGCGCCTGACCGGACCTGACTGTGACCGGGCCTGACGGGCAGGGGGGTGTCCCTTTTGCCCTGGAATTCAAACCTGCCGGGCAAGGGTGCCGTGGCTGAAAGGTAAGACGATCGTGCTGAAAAATGTCGCAAGCCTGTGGATCGGGGAACGCCTTGGCCCCATGGAACTGGCCTCCATCCGCTCCTTCATCAGGCAGGGGCATGAATTCACGCTTTTCGCCTATGAAAAGGTTGAAAACTGCCCATCCGATGCCACCTTCCGGGATGCCCGCGAAATCCTTGATGCCGGCCGGATCATCCGGCATTACAAGACGCAAAGCCCCGCCCCGCATTCGGATATCTTCCGCTATGCGATGATCCGGCAGACGGATTTCACCTGGGTCGATCTTGATGTCGTGGCGCTGCGGCCCTTCGATTTCCCGGATGATCACGTCTTTGGCCATGAATCGGCGGACCGGGTGGCAAGTGGCATTCTCAGACTACCCCCGGAATCATCCGCGCTGGCCCGGCTGATGGAAATCAATGTCGATACGAAGGGATTGCCGCCGCATCTTACGGGGCTGCGCAAGCTGAAATACCGGATCAGGAATGCCATGGCGGGCGGCCTGCCCGTTGACAGATGGCCCTGGGGAGCGATTGGGCCGAGGCTCCTGACGCTGGCCCTGCGCGAGACCGGCGAAATTTCAAAGGCACTTCCGGTTTCGGCTTTCTATTCGGTGCCCCTCCAGCAAGCCGCCTGTTTTGCCGAACCCGGTGGTTATGACGCGGAACAGGCCCCGGAAGGGGCCTATGCGGTCCATCTCTGGGCCAGTCATTTGCGGCATTACATCGTGGAAAGATATGACGGGAAATTTCCCGCCGAAAGTTTTGTGAACAGGGTCTGCCATGATGATTGGTGACATTCCGGTCTATTACATCAACCTGGATTCCAGCACCGATCGGCGCGCTTCGATCGAGGTGGGCCTGCATGCCATCGGTGTGTCGGGTGCAGTCCGGGTTCCGGCCTTTGACGGGCGCGCGCTGGATCTGGCCCGGGCACCCGATTGCGACCTGAAAAAGGCGCATCGTTTCCTTGGCCGTCCGTTGCGAGGCGCGGAATATGGCTGTTACCGCAGTCATCTGGACTGTCTCGAACGGTTTCTTGCCACAGATAGCCCCTATGGGATCGTGCTGGAGGATGATGCCGAGATCGATCCGGATTTCCTGCCGGTCATCGCCGGGACCCTTGCCGTGATGGAACGCGAAAACCGCCTCTGGGATCTGATCCATCTGGGCGCGGGCCGCCTGAAGATATTTACCCGGCTGGAAGCCCTGGGTGGCGGTCATGATCTGGTGCAGGCGCATTATTTTCCGATGCTGACTACCGCGCTTTTGTGGTCCAGATCGGGCGCGCGGAACATTCTGGATCATCACGCAAGGGTCACCATGCCGGTCGATACCCAGTTTCGGGAAGTCATGGTCAAGAACGGGCGCGGCTTTGCGATCTGGCCGCCAATCACCCGCCAGACCGGTGTCTTGAGCGATATCGACGGCGACGGGGCCACGCGCAAGGCCCATGACCGCAGCTGGTATTACGGGCTTGCGAAACAGTGGCGGCTCTGGAGGAACAAGTTCATTGCCTTCTTTCGGAAAATCTCCTTGCCGCGGTGATAGGGCCTTGTCGCGGGTCATCTTCGGGTCCGGCCCTGCGCGCGGATCGATCGGGAGGCGGCCATGAAGCTGACCTTCCTTCTGTGGCTCTGGCTGGGGTTGACCCGCATTGCGCCGGGGCTTCCCGGCCTTCTGGCGCGCCGTGCGCATCGGCGCCAGGGGGCCGATCCCGCGCGCCTGTGCGAACGGTTCGGGACGGCCACCCGGGCGCGGCCCGAAGGGCGGCTGATCTGGATCCATGCGGCATCCCTGGGTGAGGTCGTCTCGATCTCCGGCTTGGCCCGCCTGATCATGGAACGAAGCGGTGCACAGATCCTGATAACCACTGCAACCGCAACCGGGGCGCAGGCCGTGGCCGCGCGCGTGCCGGGGGCCCTGCATCAGTTCCTTCCCGTGGATGCGCCCGGGGCGGTGAACCGGTTTCTTGCGCATTGGCGCCCCGACATGGTGCTTTTTGTTGAGGCCGATCTCTGGCCGCGCCTTCTGTTGACACTGGCGCGGCAGCGGGTGCCGGTTGCCCTGATCAATGCGCGCCCCTCGAAAACCCGGAAACGGGCGCCGCGCAGCCTTGCCGCGCTTTTGCGGGGGGTGGATCTGGTCACGGTGCAGGATGCGGCGCTGATGCGGGAATTTGCGGATCTCGGCATTGATCCGGCAAGGATCCATGCGCCGGGCAATCTCAAGGCTGATATCCGCCCGCTTGCCATTGACCCGGACAGATGTGCAGGGTTTCGCGCGGCGGCAGCGGGGCGGAAGATCTGGGCCGCCGCCTCGACCCATCCGGGCGAGGATGAGATCATCCTCGATGCACATATGGTGCTTTATCCGGAGGCGCTGCTGCTTCTGGTGCCGCGCCATCCGGAACGCGGCGATGCCATTGCGGCGGAAATTGCCCGCCGCGGCCTCGACTTTTCGCGCCACAGTGCCGGGGACATGCCGGGCCCCGAAACCCGCGTGCATCTTCTGGATGCGATGGGCGAACTGGGAACGGTCTATGCGGCATCGGATCTGGCCCTGATCGGTGGGTCGCTGCTGCCGGGGCCGGGCGGCCATACGCCCTATGAACCGGCGGCGCTTGGCTGCGCCATGATCACCGGGCCATATGTCGGAAACTTCCAGACGGCCTATGATGCGCTGCAAGCCGCCGGGGCGACCCGCACCGTGCAGGATGCGGATGATCTGTCGGGGATGCTTGCGCGTCTGCTTGCGGATGCGGAGACCCTGGCGCGCATGCGGAGGGCGGCGCGGGCGGAACAGGAACGCCATGCCGGGGCGACGGAGCGGGTATTCGCCCTGCTGGCACCATTGACCGGAACGTGAATTATCATTCCGATTTCGGGTAAAATGCTTTAATCAGTCCTTTAGAGCCAAAAATTTATAGTCAGAGTATGAATGTGCAGCAAGTTCCTTGCGATGAATCCACACAGGCGGGGCAGACCCTTCGTGTGGCCTATCTGATCAATCAATACCCCAAGGTCAGCCATACATTTATCCGGCGTGAGATACTGGCGCTTGAACGGCAGGGCGTTCATGTCGAACGTTTTGCACTGCGTGGATGGGATGCGGAAACCGTCGATCCGGCCGATGTGGAAGAAAAACGCCGCACCCGGCATGTCCTGGAACATGGCGTCAGGCCGCTGGCCGGGGCCTTGTTCCGCAGTCTGATCCGCAGGCCCGGGGTCACCTGGCGGGCGCTATGCGAAGCCCTCGCCATGTCGCGACATTCGGTCAGGTCCTGGCCCTATCATCTGATATGGCTGGCCCATGCCTGTCGTCTTTCCGAATGGATGGAGGGGTGTGGGCTGACACATATCCATGCGCATTTTGGTACCAATTCCGCGGATATCGTCTATCTCCTGCGATTGCTGGGCGGGCCGGAATACAGCTTTACCATTCACGGCGCTGATGAGGCGGATAATGCGAAGAACCTGAATTTTGACCGTAAGGTCCGTGGCGCGAAATTCGTCGTTGCCATCAGTTCCTTCACGCGAAGCCAGTTGTTGCGCCATGTCGGCCCGGCGGATTGGAACAAGGTCAAGGTGGTTCATTGCGGGCTTGAGCGGGGTTTTTTCGCAACGCAGGAAACCCCGTTGCTGCCTCGCCCGGTCCTGCTTTGCATCGGTCGGCTTTCGACCGAGAAGGGCCATCTGATCCTGCTTGAGGCCTTCGCCCGGCTGGCGGCGCGCCACCCCGATGCGCAACTGGTCCTGGCCGGTGACGGTGACCTGCGCGCCCTGGTGGAGGCGCGGATTGTCGAACTGGGGCTGGGCGGCAAGGTTACGATTACCGGCTGGGTCAGCAGCCAGCAGGTCCTTGATCTGATCGTTGACAGCACCATCCTTGTCCAGCCCAGCCTGATGGAAGGCCTGCCGGTTGTCATCATGGAGGCGATGGCGCAGCGCCGCCCGGTCATCTCCACCTTTATCGCCGGTATTCCCGAACTGGTCCTGCCCGGACAGACCGGCTGGCTGGTTCCCGCGGGTGAGATCGAAAGCCTTTCCGAAGCGATGGAACAGGCCGTGGGCCTGTCGCCGGAAGACCTGCGGGCGATGGGCGCGCGCGCCGTGGCACGGGTTGGCGAACGTCACGATATCGACAAAATTGCAGCCCAACTGGCGCGGCTTTTTGCCAAATGACCTGTCCGTAATGTCCCCGTCCCTGAAATATCTGGCGACACAGGCCCTGGCGCGCCCCCCGTTCTGGCCCCTCCTGCGCCGCCGCGCGCTGAGGGGCGATCCGCTGACGATCCTGTGTTATCACACGCTGGGGCCGGATACCGGCGGTCCGGATGCCTGGACGGTGTTGCGGATGGCGGATTTCCAGCGGCAGGTCGCGATTTTGCGGGCGCATTACGATATCGTATCGCTGAATGAGGCATTGGAGCCGCGCGCCAGCCGGAAGGGCCGCCCGCGCGCGGTCCTGACCTTTGACGATGGGGAGGCCGGGATGCATCGCCATCTGTTGCCCTTCGTGCAGCGTGAAAACCTGCCCGTCACCGTTTATGTCGCAACTGGCCAGATCGTGGCGGGCAGGCCCTTCTGGTTCGATCGGGTGATGAATGCCTGCCAGGTTGATCGGCCACAGGTTCTGGATCTGGGTGATGAGGGGTTGGGATACTGGCAATTTCCGGGCGGGGATGGTGCAGGACGGTGGCAGGTTCTGGGTCCCCTGCTGGAGGCACTGAAGGAGATCCCGCCGTCGCGCCGCGAAGCCATTGTCGACCGGATCGAGACATCGCTACCCCCTGCACCGCCCGAACGCCGGCTGGCCCCCATGACCCTGCTGCAACTGGCCGAACTGGCGGATTGCCCCCTGATCACCATCGGTGCCCATAGCGATTGCCATAACCTTCTGGATCAGATCCCAATCGATGAAGCCCGCGACAGCATCTGCCGTTCGCGGGATTTGCTGCAGGGCTGGACCGGGCGCGAGGTGGTGCATTTCGCCTATCCGAACGGCAATTCCAACACCGCGATTCAGCGTGCGACGGAAGAAGCGGGTTTCCGTTCGGCCACGATCCTTGGCATGGCGCTGGCCCATGCCGGGGATAGTCGTTTCGCGTTGCCGCGGCTGGCGATCGGGCGTTACGACAGCCCGGCCCGTTTCAAGCTGCGGCTGGCGCGGATCTGATACCGGCCAGGGCCCGGTCGGGATCAGATCTTGTCACTGCGCCGCTGCATGTTTTCCTGATGCCGGGCGATGCCTTCGCTGATATTGTCGAACCAGGTCAGCCGTCCGTCCTCCAGCACGGCCACCGCCGTGCAAACCCGGCGCACGGAGGCAATGGAATGGGTGATGAAGATACCGCCGCTGTTGCGCATCCGGTCGTTCAGGATTGCCTCGCTCTTGCTGCGGAACGCCTCATCGCCCACGGCGGTGACTTCATCCATCAGATACATGTCGAAATGGATCCCCATCGACACGCCGAAGGCCAGGCGTGATTTCATCCCTGAGGAATAGGTATGGATCGGCTGATGGAACTGCTTGCCCAGCTCCGAGAAATCGGCCACAAAATCCAGCAGCTCATCTGTATCCACACCATAGACCCGAGCCAGGAAACGGGTGTTCTGCGCCCCGGTCAGATCACGGTGGAAACTGCCCGAAAACCCCACCGGCCAGGATAACGTCCCCTGCACGGTGATGCGGCCGCTATCGGGTTCCAGCGCGCCGGAAATCAGGCGCAGCAGGGTCGATTTCCCGGCTCCGTTGCGACCCAGGAGCCCGATCATCCTGCCGCGCGGAAAGGTGGCGGAGACATCGCGCGCGACATGGCGCGCCAGACCCCGACGGTAAAAGGTCTTGGAGACATGTTCGAGCCGGATCATGGCCCCGCCTCAGCGCCGGTCGCGCAGGCTGTAATAGACCAGCACCGCAACCGACCAGAACCCGAAAAGCAGGAACCCCGTCACCGCAAGGATGATCGCGCGCTGCGGATAGAGCGGGCTTTCGGCCAGGCTCGGTTCGATATAGGCGGCAAGGTAACGGCTTTTGCGGCGCGCCTCGGCCACCGCGCTGTCATAGGCTGACAGGGCCGAGACATAGGCCTTTTCGGAAAATTCCCGATCAACCTGCAGGCGTTCGAATTCGCCCACCAGATCGGCATAGGCCTCGCCCTGAAGATCGCCGCTGACGCCAACCTTTTCACGTTCCTCGGCGATACGTTTTTCGGTCACGGCGATCCTGCGGCGGGCCTGTTCCACCCGGGGGTCGGAATCGCGGGTGACCTCGCGCAGCATATCCAGTTCGATCATCGCTACGGCCAGTTCCGAATTGAGCGAATTCAAAAGCCCCATCTGGCCTTGCAGGTCGGCCGCGGGATCAATGATCTGGGTTTCGTTGCGAAAGCGCGTCATGGCCTCGCGCGCCGCCTTCAGCCGTTCGATCGCGGTGTCGAGTTCATCACGGGCATAACCGGTGGCATCCTCGCGCGCGATGGCGGACATGGTGTTGATCATCTCGCTGGAACGCTGAAAAAGTTCCTGTGTGATCATCCGGGCATCTTCGGGGGTGATGGCGCGCACCTCGATTTCGATCAGCCCGGTGCTGGGGTCGTAATAGATCCGCACCACGCGTTTCCAGTATTCCACCATATCCTCGATCGTGGCATCGGAGGATAGCGTGAAGGCGGGGTCGAAAACCGGCTTGCGGTAGATTTCCTTCAGGTCGAGATCGCGATCCACCGCGCGGATCAGCTCCTGGCTCTGGATATAGCGGTAAAGCACATCGGTATCGGTGGAACTGGCGGAGGAAAGATTGGTCAGCCCGCCCAGGATATCCATGGCGGAGCCGGTTTCCTCGGTGCGCACGGTAAATCCGACGGTGGAGGCATATTGATCGGCGGCGAAGATATAAAGATAGGCCGCCAGAAGGAAGGAGGGCAACGCCACCAGCGCAACGAAGCTCAGTGCGGCCATGCGATGACGTTTCCGGATCCGGGCCAGTCCGGCCGGTGGCGCGATGCCGTCCAGCCCGGCCCTGGCCTTGTTCAGAACGGTTTGCGGCGCGTCTTTCGGTGCCGGGGCCGGCGGTGGGGTGACCGTGCTGCCGGGTCTGGGTGGCGGCACGAACGGGGCCTCGGCTGAAACCGGCTTTGGGGGTGGTATGATCGGGCCGGGTGAAGGCGCCGGAATTGGCCCAGGCGCGGCAACCGCCGGGCGGGATGACTCATCTGCCTCGGGGGAGGCAGGTTTGACTGGATCTGACGTCAAGGTGGTTCACGGCCTTTTTCATTCTTGCCCGAAGCGATATGGTAAGTCTAACCACTGAGGCAAGCCTCTTCCAGTCGGAAGCGGCTTTATCGGCCGCAAGGGACGGGCCGGATGACAAGACAGGATGACCGAAGATGCAATTCCCCGCAGCACAGCGCCCTGCCAAATTGCGGTTCCGGTTCTTCCGGTCCTTCGGTGCCCTGATCCTGCGTGAGATGACCACCACCTATGGCCGTTCCCCCGGTGGCTATATCTGGGCGATTCTGGAACCGGTCGGCGGGCTGGTGCTGTTGAGCATCGTCTTTTCTTTCATAATGCGTGCGCCACCGCTGGGGATGAATTTTCCCTATTTCTTTGCCGGCGGGCTTTTGCCCTTCGGGCTGTACATGTCGACCAGCCTGAAGATATCCACGGCGATCCGTTATTCGCAGGCGCTGCTGGAATATCCGGCGGTCAGTTTTGTCGATGCGCTGCTGGCGCGGTTCGCGCTCAATGTCATGACGCAGATCCTGGTTACATTCATCGTCCTTGCCGGGATCATCATGATCTATGATCTGAATCCGATCCTGCGTTGGGGGCCGATCTTCATGGCGATGGCGATGGCCACCGCCATGGGATTCGGGATCGGGGTGTTGAATTGCTACCTGATTACGGCCTATCCGCTGTGGGAACGCGCCTGGGCAGTGCTGAACCGGCCGATGTTCATCCTGTCGGGCGTGATGTTCACCCCGGAAATCCTGCCCTGGCAATTGCGCGACCTGCTGCTGTGGAACCCGCTTTTCCATGTCACCAGCGAGATGCGCAAGGGGCTCTTCGTCACCTATGAGGCGAAATATGTCGATTCGGTCTTTGTCTTTTTGATCGCTGCGGCGCTTTCGGCCTTTGGGCTGATGCTGTTGCTGCGCCATCACAAGGAAATTATCCTGAAATGACAGGGGATACGGCGCAGGCCGGGATGGTCATCCTGATGGCGGTCCGTAACGGGGCGGCGCATCTGGCCGAACAGCTGGGCAGCTTCGCCGCGCAAGGCGATCCCGACTGGGATCTGATCATTTCCGATGACGGTTCAGACGATGCCAGCCTTACGGTCGCCAAGGATTATGCCGCGGCCTGGAAGGGGGCGGGGAAGCCGCATCAGGTCACGCTGCTGGAGGGGCCGCGCCAGGGCTTCGTGGCAAATTTCTTTCATCTGTTGTGTCACATCCCCGAAACCGCCCGCTATGCCGCGCTGTCCGATCAGGATGATGTCTGGTTTCCCGAAAAACTGACCCGGGCAAAGGTGGCCCTGTCCGCTCTGCCGAAGGATCGCCCCGCGCTTTATTGCGCGCGCAGCCAGATCTGCGATGACGATCTCAACCCGCTGCGGCTTTCAACCCTGTTTGACCGCCCGGCGGGGTTTCGCAATGCGCTGGTCCAGTCGATCGGCGGGGGTAACACGATGGTGCTGAACCGCGCGGCCATTGATCTTGTCCAGGCCGCGATCCCCGAGGCGGAAACAGCGGCGGTACATGACTGGTGGCTTTACCAGATTGTCACTGCCTGCGGCGGGGTGATTCACAGCGATCCCGAACCGGTGCTGCATTACCGCCAGCATGAGGGCAATGCGATCGGGGCCAATACCTCGGCCCAGGCGCGGATCCGGCGGATCCTGTTCATCCTGGGGCGGCGTTTCGCGGGCTGGAATGAAATCAACCTGAAGGCGCTTTCGGCCTCGCGCCACCGCTTCACGCCCGAGGCACGGCGGGTACTCGATTATTACATCGCCGCCAGGCGTGGCCCACCATGGAGCCGCCTGCGCGCCCTGCGCGCCGCCGGGGTCTATCGCCAGAGCCGCCCCGGGACCATCGCCCTTTACGCCGCCTGCCTGATCGGGCGGTTGTGATGCCTGTCTGTGCGGATTGTGGTGGGTTTAGCCATTTCCGACCTGCCCGGTCCAGACACCACGCGTATCAATCAATCTCAGATCTTCCCGACGGGGTGCGGGAAGCGCCTTGAAATCATTGTGATCGACCAGCATCACGATGATATCGGCATTTTGTGCGGCCTCGCTGGCGCGGGATATCCGGGCCTTGCCTGCGAGCCGGGGGGGGAGTTCCTCGATATAGGGTTCGACTACCTCGACCTGACCGGGGTAAAGTTCGGCCAGCCGGGTGGCGATGGCAAGGGCGGGGCTTTCGCGCAGATCGTCGATATTGGGTTTGAAGGCCAGGCCGAAACAGGCGATCCGGGCCGGGTCCTCGGCGTTTGCGGCATGTTCGGCCACCGCCTGATGCACCTTGGCCAAGACCCATTCGGGTTTGGCATCGTTGATTTCACGCGCGGCCCGGATGATCCGCGCCTCCTCGGGGGCCTGGGACACGATGAACCAGGGATCCACCGCGATGCAATGTCCACCCACGCCGGGGCCGGGTTGCAGGATATTGACGCGCGGATGGCGATTGGCCAGGCGGATCAGTTCCCAGACATTGATGTCGAGCCGGTCGCAGATCAGCGAAAGTTCATTGGCGAAGGCGATATTGACGTCGCGAAAGCTGTTTTCAGTAAGCTTGGCCATTTCGGCGGTTCGCGCATCGGTTTCGATGCAGTCGCCTTCCACCACCAGCTTGTAGAGTTGCCGCGCCCGGGTGGCACAGGCTTCGGTCATGCCGCCGATGATACGGTCATTGCTGACCAGTTCCCGGAGTGCATGGCCGGGCAGGATCCGCTCGGGACAGTGGGCGATGCGGATATCGGAGGCCTCTTCCGCATCCTGCGGAAAACTCAGATCAGGGCGTGCCGTGGCCAGCCAGCGGGCCATCTGTTCGGTTGCACCCACGGGGCTGGTGGATTCCAGTACGACCAGATCACCCTTCTTCAGCACCGGCGCGATGGCATGGGTTGCCGCCTCAACATAGGACAGGTCGGGATCATGCCCCTCCCCGCTTGCCAGGAACGGCGTGGGTACCGCGATCAGGAAGGCATCGGCCGGTTCCGGCACGGTTGTGGCACGCAGCCTGCCCGCAGCAACGGAGCGGCGCAGCGCATCCTCCAGCCCCGGTTCCACGATATGGGTCTTGCCTTCGTTGATCCGCGCCACTGCGGCGGCATTCACATCCAGCCCCAGCACATTGACCCCGCGCAAGGCGAAGACCACTGCCGTGGGCAGGCCGATATAGCCGAGCCCGACCATGGAGACCGTGTTGAAGGGGCTGTTTGTCATTTCCGGGTTCCGTATATTTCCAGTGCATCGAGGATCCGGGCCGTGGCCTGCCCGTCGCCATAGGGGTTGTGGGCCTGGCTCATCTTTTGCCAAGCGGTATCATCGCGCAGCAGCCGTGCCGTCCAATCCGTGATTGCGGCCACATCCGTGCCCACCAGCCGCACCGTTCCCGCCTCCACCGCCTCGGGTCGTTCGGTCGTATCGCGCATTACCAGGACCGGTTTGCCCAGGGAGGGCGCCTCTTCCTGGATGCCGCCGGAATCCGTGACGATCACATGGGCGCGATCCATCAGCCAGACGAAGGGCAGGTAATCCTGCGGCGGGATCAGATGGATATTCGGGGTATCGCCCAGAAGGCGCTGAACCGGTTCACGCACATTGGGGTTGAGATGCACCGGATAGACAATATCGACAGTATCGAAGCTTTCCGCAATCTGCCGCAGGGCCTGACAAATCCGTTCGAACCCGCCACCAAAGCTTTCGCGGCGATGGCCGGTGACCAGCACCATGCGCCGGGCGGGATCGAGAAAGCCGAACCGCCCTGCCAGATCCGCCGCCAGCGCCGCATCCCCCGCGATCTGCCCCGTTACCTGCAAAAGCGCATCCACCACCGTATTGCCGGTGACGATGATCGATGCATCGGGCACGTTTTCGCGCAGAAGGCTTTGGCGGGAAGTTTCGGTCGGGGCGAAATGCAACGCGGCCAGTGCACCGGTGACACGGCGATTGCCCTCTTCGGGCCAAGGGGAATAAAGATTGCCCGTGCGCAGCCCCGCCTCGACATGGCCAACGGGGATCTGTGCGTAATAGGCTGCCAGGGTTGCGGCCAGTGTGGTGGCGGTATCGCCATGGACCAGTACGATATCGGGGACGGTTTCGGCCAGAACCGGCTTCATCCCTTCCAGGATTGCGCCGGTCACGCCGTAAAGGTCCTGTCCCTCGCGCATCACATCAAGATCGTGATCGGCCCTGATCCCGAAAAGCCCCGTTACCTGATCAAGCATCTGGCGATGCTGCCCCGTCATGCAGACAAGGCTTTCGAAACGCGCATCCGCCGCCAGCCCCAGCACCACGGGTGCCATCTTGATTGCTTCGGGACGGGTCCCGAATACGGTTAGAACTTTCACGTGATTATCCTAAATCCTGCCAGGGCGCTATTCCCCGGGCTTTTAGTCAAGTTTTGCTCTCTTCTCCAGCCTGTGAATGGCTGCGGTGATTATCTGGAGCGGTTATTTGCGCGGGTTACTTGCCTGAGAGGCCTGGTTTGGATGAACCGCCGACTTTGAACCTGCGAAGCGGCCGGGTGATCCGCCAGGATCTGCTGTTCAGGATTTCCTCCCGCTGGGCATGAAGTGCCTCGACATGTTGTTCAAGTTTCTTCCGTTGGGCATGGAGCGCCTCGATATGTTGTTCCAGTTTCTTCAACCGATGGGCAAGCTGGCCCTTTTCCTGTTCCAGAACCTGGATCCGGCCCTGATCCTGTGTCCTGTCCTGCCGGATCTTGGCCTCTTGCTGACGCAATTGGTTGTTTTCCGCCTCCAGTGTGGCCAGGCGAGGGGTGTTGGATTGCTGCCGGGCAAGGCTGGCGGCAAGGACGACCTGGGCTTCTTCGAGCTCTGTTTCAAGCTGTTCGCTGTGTTCCCGCAGATCGTCGGCATGGGCAGTCTTGGCCTGAAGGTGCCCTTCCAGTTTGCGACATAAATCCGCCTGTTTGGCAGCTTCGGTTCGGCCTGTGGTTTCGGTGGTCTCCAGTGCAATCCGCAATTCTGCAACTTCGTCGCGCTGTGCGGCAAGGCGGGTTTCGGCTTCTGTCCTGATATGGTGAAGGCGAACCTGTTCCTCTTCCAGCGCCCGCACGCGTGCAGCCTGTTCAAGCCCCTGGCCAAGCCGGTTGAAGACCATGCGCGCAGCCAGCAGGGCGGCGCGGCCGGTTTCGCGATCGGTAAGAAGATGCAGCCGTTCGGGCTGGTTTCGACCATAAAGGATCACCTCCATGCGCTGCCCGCCTGGCGTGCTTGATCCCGCAGTCACGATATTGGGCGCCTCCGCCCGGATCGCCTGGCGCTGGGCGGGGTCGCGGGGCCCGTGATCGGCATCGCAGATCACGATAACGGCTTGGTCAGTCAAGCGGGGCAGCCAATCCTTGATCACTCTTTCAATCTGTGACGCGGGCAGTTGATCATGAATCAGCAACATATCGATCCGGTCATCGAGATGTGGAAGCGCAGTGGTCGGATCAGCAGTGATCAGTTCGGAAAAATCGGCATAGTGGCTGTCATGGGCGGCCTGCAGGGTAGCGGGCAAAAGCGGTATCGAAGTACAAAATCCCTGGCAGGTTGCACGCAGATCAAGCCTTTCGACGGCCTGACAGATTGCCAGATAGGCGGCGCCATCACCCAATCCGATCTGGGCAATGGATTGTGGCCGCAGGGTTTCCACCAGCCAGAACAGAAAGGGTATCTGCCCCAGTAACGGCGAAGTAACGGGATGACGCGGTCGCCAGAAGACCGCCTGGCTGGTCAGCGGAATATGCGGATCAGTGTCACGCAGGTTGTGAGGGGGTGACGCAAAAGGCCCGGTCTGCGTCACATCACGGGTTGTCCCGCCCTGCGGATCAGTGGAATGGGGGGGCTCTTCTGCGGTCATGTCACGTTACTCTGCTTACGCGAATCTGGCGTGTTGATACTGTGGATGGGCCGGACTGTCCAACCCGCTATACGGGTTTTTCAGGTATAATTTTCATCGTCTGCGGGTAAAGGAAAAAGGCAGGGTTCAGCCCGCAATTCCCATTGAATTGCCCCGGCTTCCGGGGGCTCGACCCTGATTGTGGTGATGGGGACGGCTTCCAGAAAACCCAACCCGGTTATGCCACAGACGGGGTCTTCTTCCTGACCGTGAAAGGACCGGATGCGCGCACCGGGAAGGGAGATCAGCAAGCTGAGATCGGAGGCCGGATGGGTCAGGCGGATCTCGCCCTCGGTGATTGTGGCGGTAACGCCGTCGCCGCATTGCAGCATCAACCGGGCCTGTTCGGCAGGAGGTGCGCCTGGACCCTGTTGCAGCAGTTCATCTAAGATGGTCAGATCCAGCCGGTCGATGCGCCCGTTGATTTCTCGCCGGAATTTGCAATCGGTCACGGCATCATGGTGGCCTTCAAAATGAAATGCCCCATCGTCTTGCCATCCTGTCATCCGCGCCCGGCCCGGGGTGATGGCATAGTCGGCCCCGGGCAGGATGAAGGCGTTATGTGCCTCGGGCCCACGTAGCCAGGCGGGCAGGGGGCGGGCATATTCATGCGAATGAAAGCTGGGATCAATCAGCCATTCGATACCGTCCAGGTAGAGGGTGAAGGAAAGATTATCGGCATGTTTATGCGTTGCCGAAAGTGCGGTGGCCAGAAAGATCAGGGAAAAGGGTCTGCCTTCGTGATTGCCTCGGGCAATGCCATACCCGGCATGAGGCAGGATCGCCACTTCGGGGGTTGGCCAGGGGCGTTTCCCCCCCGGATCACCCTCGGGCGGGAGGGGCAGGCGGAACGTATCCCCCTGTGCCGGAAACCGTTTGCCATCGGGATAATGCATCAATGTGGAAAACCCTGACATCCCGGCCAGAATGGCAGGGATGTCCGTTTGTCGCCCGCTAAGCGAGGCGAAGACATCTATTTTGGAAACCAGCCGCTGGATTCCACGGTGATAGCCAATCGAATTTTCGGCCAGGACAGCATAATCACCATCCCGGACAATCAGGGCCGCAAACTGATCACCGATCCGTTCCAATGCGAGATCGATCCAGTAATTGGCAGGGGCCCAGCCGGGAAAGGCAAGCCCCGTCGCAATCAGGGCAAAATCCTGAAACCAGGCATGGTTATGATAGCGGATTGATTGGTGTCCGGCATAGAAGACTTCCGAGGCCAGAAGCTGGGCATGGCTGTGGATTGCACGTCGCAACCGGGTCATGAAACGGCTATCGAAACCGTAATCCTGACCGATTCCATAAAGGGTGATGAAGGTCAGGAGCCGTTCCGCCACGCCATGATCGTACCAGGCATATTTGACATTCGGATCGGGAGTGTCATAGCTGCGAGTCAACCAGTCCGAGACCAGGTCACGGGCGGCGAAAACCGGCCCTGCCTTTTTGGTTTCCAGCGCAGACAGCATAAGGATGAGTGCCGGATGCAATGCATGCCAGGAATATTGATAGGTGTTGTTGCCCTCCAGACCATCCGGCCTTGAATCCGCCACCCGCCAGTTGATCAGCGTATCATGGATCAGCGGGCATTTTCCCTCTTCCATGAAGCTGTGCATCTGGTTGACGGCATTGGGGAAGTAGGACCGATTATAATCGGACAGGCTTTGCATTACATCGGCTGGAATCCGGTGTTCCTCACCAAAAATGGCATCCGGTTCCGGGGTTTCCTGCCAAAGATAGAAATCCGTGATGTCGAGCCCTGCCTCCGGCCCGGGCACGCCCTTGATATAGAAACGGATATCCGAAACGGGCCGGTCTTCGGGATGATCCCAGTCATTGCGCCAACCCCAGGCAAGATCGGCGAAGCCCACGCAGAAATCGAACCAGTGATCCTGCCTCGGATGGCCAGCCTTGACATGGCAATACCGGTTTTCGTCGGTATGGCCGATCCCGATATAGGAGATCGATTTCCAGCCCCGGATCCGCAGTCGCAAGCCCATCCCGTTTGCCATCCGCGCCTCCGGCAGGGAGAAGCGAAGTTGCTGGCTGATGGATCCCGCGTCCTCCGTGGTTCCGAACTCCACCATGACCCGGTTGGAATGCGGGACAATCCGCCCCGTTCCAGCATTCAGCCGGGCCGGGTCAAGTTTTTCCACCCCCTCCCGCAGGGAGAAATGATCCAGGCGAAGCAGGTCGCGATCGGACAGGCAAAGTGGCATGGTGCCATGCGGGTCTGTCGTCCTTGGTGGATGAGAGGTCATGCTGTGATTGTCCTGTGGTCTTGTCATGTTCAGCGTGGTTATGGGTTTTGAGGCAATATCACGGGAGTAATCATCTAGCCGGTCAGGTACTCCTCATGAAAACCCAATCACCCACCAATATCATGCCCCAATAATGTGAGCTCTGCCCTGATCATTTTTTCCTTCCCGCTTTGTTGTCGGACCCTTTCGGCCGCGGTGCGGGATTTGCG
>JBKEDF010000087.1:0-53847 GCA_047975325.1 Pseudorhodobacter sp.
CCATCCAGAACCGCCTTGAGCGATTTGTAATGCTGATCATCATGGCTGAAGGACAGGTCATCGCAAAAGAGCACGAAACGATGGGCCTTTGCCGCACGCAAATGCCCCAGAAGCGCGGCAACGCTGGGCAGATCTTCCCGGCTCAGCTCCACCAGCTTCAGATCAAGCCCCTGTGACAGGACATGGGCGTGTACCGCCTTTACCAGGCTTGATTTCCCCATTCCCCGCGCACCCCAGAGCAGCGCATTGTTCGCGGGCAATCCACGGGCGAAATGCAAGGTGTTTTCCAGCAGGATGTCACGGGCCCGGTTCACCCCCACCAGAAGCGAAAGATCAACCCGGGCGACCTGCGCAACCGGGGTAAGCCGATCCGGCGTGGTATGCCAGACAAAGGCCGTTGCCGCCTCAAATTCGGGGGCAGGCGAAGGGGGCGGGCGAAGGCGTTCCAGTGCCTCGGCGATACGGGTCAGGATTATATCTGTCATTTGTCAGGTCTTGGCGGGCGTGTCTTCGCCGCTGTCATCCTCTTCATAATCCTCATCATCGACCCAGAGCCCCTGTGCGCGCAGCTCTGCCTCACGTTTGGTTTCAACCCGGCGAACCAGGAAGATCGAAATTTCGTAAAGTCCGAAAACCACAACGAACAGGATTACCTGTGTAATCACATCCGGCGGCGTGACAATGGCGGCCAGAACCAGAATGGCCACCACGGCATATTTGCGTACTGATGCCAGCCCATCGGCCGAAACCAGCCCGGCCTTGCCCAGCAGTGTCAACAGAACCGGCAATTGAAAACAGATCCCGAAAGCCATGATGAATTTCGTGGTCAGTGCCAGATATTCTTCCATGGAGCCTTGAAACAGGATCCCCGCCGTGTTTTCGCCCTCGGTCAGTTCCTCCCCGGTGATCTGCTGGAAGTTCAGGAAGAAATCAAAGGCGAGCGGCAGTACCACATAGAAGGCAAAAGCCGCCCCCAGAAAGAACATCACCGGTGAGGCGATCAGGAAGGGCAGGAACGCCCCTTTTTCAGACTTGTAAAGTCCTGGCGCGACGAACCGCCAAAGTTGTGTGGCAATCACCGGAAAGGCCAATGCGAAACCGCCCAGAAAGGAAATGCGGATCGCGACAAAGAAACCTTCCTGCAATTTGATCAGCACAAGGCCACAATCCTGCCCGCGTTCCGATAGTGCAGTACAAATTGGCGCGGTAAGGAAGTTGAAGATCGGATTCCAGACGGTAAAGCAGATTACCATCCCCACCACGAAGGCCAGAACCGACTTGATCAGGCGGCTGCGCAATTCGGCCAGATGTTCGATCAGCGGTGCCGCGCTGTCGTCAATCTCTTCCGTAGTCATCAGGCGTCACTCTTCTTGGCGGTTTTACGCGGCTTCCTTGCGGTGGTCTTGCTGGCCGCCGCCTTGCCTGTTGTGCTGCTTCCCGAGGATTGCGTGCGTGTCGGCTTGGGGGCCTTCGGTTTCGCGGGCTTGGTTGTGGCCGTTTTGGCGGGGGCGGTTTTTTCCTTGGTAGCGGCATCTTTTGCGGCTGCGGTCTTTTTCGCCGTCTTGCGCGGTTTCGTCGTGGATCCGGATTTGTCTTTTACTGCCGCCGTGCGCGCTTCGCGTTTGGCTTTTTGTGATTCCGCCAGTGCCTGTGTTGCCGGTCCCCGTGCAGGTGCTTCCGGGTCCGGTTTGGCGCCTTCCCCGCGCGCGGGTTTCATCGGGTCCCATTTTTCAAACTTTGTTGCTGCATCCTTCACAGCATCGAGCCCCAGGGATTTCGGCGAAGTGGCTTTTTTCAGGTCGCTTGCCATGGATTTCACATCCTTGACGCCCGCCTCATCCGCCGCCGCATCCATGGCACGCCGGAATTCCCGCGCCATACTGCGCAGCTTGGCCGTGAAACGGCCCAATGTCCGGAACATTTCCGGCAGATCCTTCGGGCCGATCACGATCAACGCGACAACCCCGATGATCAGCAGTTCACTCCAGCCGATATCGAACATGGCTTGCCCTCACGCCGCGCGGATCAGCTTTTGTCCTTGCCTTCCGCCTCTGCGGCGGGTGTCACATCGCGTGCGGCCTCACTGGCATCTTCGCTGGTGGCATTTTCGATGGTTTCGGTTTCTTCCTTGACGCCTTTCTTGAAGGCGGTAATCCCCTTGCCAACCTCCCCCATGAGCGAAGAAATCTTGCCTCGCCCGAAAAGAACAAGCACCACAACGGCAATCAGAAGAAGGCCGGGAAGGCCAATATTGTTCAGCATGTCAATCTCCCTGCAAACCACGCTTCGGGTCGCGCTCAGATCTCATTTAGGCCGCGAAAGCTGCCGATCATAGCCCTGAAACGGCAAGGACCGCCATTCTCCTGACAGTATTTTGTCAGTTGATTGCCATTGACGCCCCTCCTGACCCATCCGATCATGGCCCATGACCCGCGATCAACGTCTCTATGCCCTCATTTCCCTCATGCGCGACGGCAAGTTGCATACCGCGGCCGAACTGGCCGATGAGGTTGGTGTTTCGACCCGCACGATCTGGCGGGACATGGCCATGATGGCCCAAACCGGCCTGCCTGTCGAAGGCGAACGGGGTGTGGGGTATATCCTGCGTACCGCGCTGGTATTGCCGCCCACGATGCTCAGCCCCGAGGAGGTTGATGCCCTTGCCGAAGGCCTGCGCCGGGTCGCACATGAGGACATTTCCCGGACGAAGGCCGCCCGCAGTCTCCTTATCAAGATCGCGACCCTTCTGCCCCAGGCCGGGATTGAGGTTGATTTCTGATCCCCGATGCCCATTGTATCGCGTTTTTGCGTTGCACCGATCAGGGTCAGGGTCAGGGTCAGGGTTTGTTGATTTCGTCGGCCTTGGGCAGATGGATTGCGAATTCCGTACCTGTTTCATCGCTGCGGATCAGGTCAAGCTGCCCGCCATGGCCGCGCACCAGTTCTGCGGCGATGGCCAGCCCGAGCCCCGATCCCCCCTTGCGCGCGCCACCCTGAAAGGCGGTGAACAGATGTTCCCGTGCCTTGGGCGGCAGGCCCGGCCCGGTATCACCCACCCTGATCCACCAATCCAGATCGGATTCGCCGCCCGAAACTTCGATTGTACCGCCCTTGCCGGTAGCTTCGATGGCCTGCATCGCATTGCGCATCAGGTTGGCGAGCACGCGATATAGCTGTTCGCTATCGGCGCGGATATTCAGTCCCGGCGGGACATCGACCAGCAGTGTAATGCCGTTGCGATCCCCAAGGGCTTCGGCATCGACGATTTCTTCCACCAGGGGGCGTAATGCGAAGCGTATCAGGCGTGGCGGGGGTTCTTCGGCCTTGCCAAAGGCCAGGGTCGATTCGCAAAGCGAAACAGCCCGGGAAATCGAGGCAACCAGTTTTGGCGCGATCCGGGCCACTGCGGGATCGGCGCTGCCTTCGATCCGGTCGGCAAAAAGCTGCGCGGTCGTCAGGATATTGCGCAGATCGTGACTGATCTTGGCAACGGCCGCCCCAAGTTGTGCCAGGCGTTCCTTCTGCCGCAGGGAACCGGTGAGCTGTGTCTGAAGATCATGCAAGGCATCTTCCGCCTCACGCAGTTCGGCAACGCCCGAGGCGGGACCGATGATGCGCCGCCCATCTTCTGGTGCCTCGGCATAGGAGGCCATGTTATCCACCAGACGGCGGATCGGCCAGACCAGCAATCGCTGTACCGACAGGAAAAGCAGCGCCGCGGTCACGACCGAAATTACCGCCGACAGCACGAAAATGCGAAACCCGTATTTGATCATTGCCTGACGCATCGGGGCGGCGGGTAAGGTGATTTCAATAAGAAGACCTGCATCCTGCACCGGATTGCCGATCACACGAAACGGGTAATCCTGTTTGATCACCAGCGCGGCCAACGCATCGCGCATGAGTTCCCAGGCATTGGCGGTCCGCAAATCATAGGTTGCCGCAATTTCTTCGGATAGTGGGGAGGACAGGACAAGCTGGCGCATCTCATTGCGTCGCAGCACGACATTATAGACCCCGGCATTGGCCAGCAATTCCTGTTCAAGCTCCGGGGAAATCTCGGTATCTGTGGCAAGCAGGGCCAGTGAGGCAATCTGTGCCTTTTCCAGCCGCAGGGACAGGTAATCTTCCCGGAACCGGGCGATTGAGGGAACGAAGATCAGAACCTCGGCCAGCATGACAAAGGCCACCGTCAACAGAAGGAAGCGGCCCGAAAGCGTGCGCAGGAACCCCGCCTTCGATTTCGTACTCGTCGCTTTTGTCACTTCGGGCCTGCCTACCCTTACAGTTTCAGCCACCATGACGGATCAGGGCAACCAGCGCTGCACCAGCCCGACAAAACGGCTCAGCCAAGGATTATCAAAGAGTCGCGGGGAAAAATAGGTTCCTGCCGCACGTTTGGAAATCTCATTCATGGTCGGGTAAGGGATTATGGCCCCGGCAATTGTGGAAAGTTTTATTCGCCCCGCCATGGCCAACGCCCAGAAACCGACCAATTCCCCCGCCCCGGGCCCTGCAATGGAGACACCTGTCGGGCGCCCCTTCACGACCATGAGCTTGATCAACCCGTCGGTACGGCCTTCGGTCTGGGCGCGGTCATTATCGGAAAAGGGCAGGCGAATGACCTGTACCGCATCGCCATGTGCCTGCCGGGCCTCTGCCTCGGTCATGCCGACCTGCGCAAGTTCGGGATCGGTATAGGTCACCCGGGGAATATGATGATCCTGCGCCCGGGCGGGTAATCCCAGCAGGGCCTGTCGGATCACGACACCCGCATGATGGCCCGCCAGATGCGTGAACTGTCCCCGGCCCGCAGCATCGCCCACCGCATAGACCCTGCGATTGCTGATTGAGCGCAGATTTGCACCCACCGTCACCCCGCGATCGGTATGATCCACCCGGGCAACATCCAGCCCCAGCCCGTCCAGCGCAACCTTCCGCCCTGCTGCCAGCAACAGATGGGTCCCTTTGATGTCCTGCCCATCCTGCAAGGCTACGCGGATCGCGCCCTCCTGTCCCGAAAGCCCGGTAACACGCACCCCTTCAATGATTTCCACGCCCTCCGCACGAAGCTGATCAAGTACGATGGCCACCATTTCGGGATCATCGTGGCCAAGGACCTGTGCGGCCTCCAGAACCGTTACCCGGCATCCCAGACGGCAATGGGCCTGGGCCATTTCCATCCCGATGGGACCACCGCCAAGAATGATCAGATGTTCCGGCTTTTCGCGTAGCGCAAAGATGGTCTCATTGGTCAGATAGGGGATTTTTTCCACCCCCGGGATTGGAGGAATAAAAGGGCGTGATCCCGTTGCAATCACAAAACGCCGTGCGAAAACCCGGTACGGCCCGGCAGTTACATCCCGGGATCCGGTAAATTGCGCATCATGGCGCAGGACGCGCACGCCCAACCCTTCGAAACGCTGCTGACTGTCGATCGGGGCGATGGTTTCGACCACCCTTGTGACATGATCCTTGACCTTTGTGAAATTCACCTGTGGTTCCATCGGCGCGATGCCAAAGCCCTGGCCGTTCCGCATCGCCTGTGCTGCCTTGGCCGCGGCAATCAGGGCCTTGGAGGGCACACAGCCCGTATTGAGGCAATCGCCACCCATTTCCCCCCTTTCAATCAGCACGACGCGCGCGCCCATTTGTGCCGCCCCTGCCGCAACCGAAAGCCCGCCTGCGCCTGCGCCTATGATGCAAAGATCCGTTTTGATGCGCTCCATACCTCAGCCCTCCCCGCGCCGCAGCGCCTTGATCAGTATCGGCAGCGCCGAAAGTGCGGCCAGGCCAAGGATGGGCCAAAGCACCTGTGGTGCGAAGATGATGGAAAGGTCCGGAACCTCATGACGCGCCAGGATATCACCCAGCCCGGCCCCGACCGATGTATAGACCAGCCCACCGGGAATGATGCCCAGAAAGGTACTGACCGTGAATCGGTGAAGGGCTACCCCGACAAAGGCCGGGATCAGGTTGGCAAGGAAAAAGGGAACGATCGGGATCAGCCGCATCAGGAACAGAACCGACCATTCATTGGCGCGTAACCCGGCCTGAAGCCGCGCTGCCGCACCACCGCCCGCAGCGATCCGGCGTGAGACATCTGCACCAACCCCCATCCGCACCGCCAGAAATATCGCAACCGCGCCAAGCGTTGCCGACAGGATATTGTAAAGAACACCGGGAAAGAGGCCGAACAGAAACCCGCCCGTTAGTGTCGCGACAGTTGCGCCCGGCAGTGAAAATCCGACAATAATCGTATAGGCCGCGACAAAACCGATCACTGAAAGCAGATAATGTGCATCGCGATAGGCGATCAGCGCATCTCGATGCCTTGCAAATGCCTCAAAGCTCAGGTCATCGCGCAAGACCACGGCCCCCAGCACGGCAACCATCAGGATGACCAGAACAGGCAGCCTGCGCATGATGGATCCCGCAGGGGGTGTATCCTTTTCGGGATGGGAAAATTCGGATCGTCGTACCATGGCCCCAGACTTACGCAGAGCTGCGGCCCCGTAACAGCCCTTTCACGCCGCCTTGATCTGGAACAAAAGCCGGTGATGGGCCGCAAATCTGCATGACAAACCTGCGAACCGGATCAATGGTATCCCGAATCCTGTTCAAAAGCCCTGTTTTTGGCAAGGGAAGAATTGACTTGTCATGGATCCGGGCCTAAAGGACGGGCTTCGAATGATCGCGGCCCCGGGTTTGCGGCGAATCTCTGTTCGCCCTTTTTCGCCTGACCGGCCGCCGGAATGATGGAGAACCGCGATGAAGCGCACTTTTCAACCGTCGAATCTGGTCCGTGCGCGGCGCCATGGCTTTCGCACCCGGATGGCGACCAAGGGCGGTCGTCATATCCTGAATGCGCGCCGTGCCAAGGGCCGCAAGAAACTTTCGGCCTGATCCGCTGCCGTGCCATCCGGCACGGTTGTGACGAGGATGCCAGCGATGATACCGCCGGAGGCAGAGGGGAAGGGCAGTGCCACACCCCGGGGGCCTGCGGCGGTTTCGCATTTCATGCGGCCCGAAATCCTTCGTAAACGCGCCGATTTTCTTCGCGCGGCCTCGGCCCGCCGACAGGGAACGCCCGGTTTCCTGCTTCAGGCGCGGGACCGTGGTGAAGGCAGCGTCATCCGGGTCGGTTTCACCTGTTCGCGCAAGATTGGCAATGCGGTGATGCGCAACCGGGCCAAGCGCCGCCTGCGGGAAATTGCCCGATCTATCCTGCCCGGGCTCGGCCGTCCGGGGTGGGATTACGTGCTGGTTGGCCGTCCCGGGGCGACGGTGGATCGTGATTTCGAATCATTGCTGGATGATCTGCGCAAGGCTTTGATGCGGATCCATGACGCTTCGCCGCGCCCCGAAGGACTGAAACCGCCACGGGGCCGCCGCCGGGGCAGGGGGGGTGCATGACACCGCTCGCCTTTATCTTTTCACTTCCCGTACGCGCCTATCGGTTGTTCCTTTCCCCCTGGCTGGGCCATGGGTGCCGGTTCCAGCCAAGTTGTTCGGCCTATGCGATGGAGGCGCTGGAGCGCCATGGTGGGCTGAAGGGTGGCTGGCTTACCCTGCGGCGGCTTTGTCGTTGCCATCCCTGGGGTGGACATGGCCATGATCCCGTTCCGCCACGGGACTGACTGGCGGATTTTGCTTTTCCCCGCAGCCTCTGGCAGAAGGGGCGCGATTGCCCGAGGACCGCCATGCTTGATGATGCTGACGATATCCACCCGCTTTTTTACGGTGCGCCAAAGACAACGGCGTTCCGGAAACTCCGGAAACGGCTGGTTCAAGAGGTCCGTGAGGCCATAAGGGCCTATGGCATGATCGAACCCGGCGTGCGCTGGCTGGTCTGCCTTTCGGGAGGCAAGGACAGCTACACGCTGCTTGCGGTTCTGCATGAGCTGAAATGGCGCGGGCTTTTGCCGGTGGATCTTCTGGCCTGCAATCTTGATCAGGGCCAGCCCGGTTTTCCGGCTACCGTCTTGCCGGACTTCCTGCAAAGGATGGAAGTGCCGCATCGGATAGAATATCAAGACACCTATTCCGTCGTGATGGACAAGATCAAACCCGGCGGAACGATGTGTGCACTTTGTTCACGACTGCGCCGTGGGAACCTTTACCGAATCGCGCGGGAGGAAGGCTGTTCCGCCGTGGTACTCGGGCATCATCGGGATGATATTCTCGAAACCTTTTTCATGAATTTGTTTCATGGCGGGCGTTTGGCAACGATGCCGCCAAAACTTCTGAATGAGGAAGGCGATCTTTTCGTCTACCGGCCACTGGCCTTCGTGGCGGAGGCCGATTGCGAAAAATTTGCCCAGGCGATGCGGTATCCGATCATCCCCTGTGATCTTTGCGGATCACAGGATGGCCTGCAACGCCAGCAGGTTAAGCAGATTCTCGATGGTTGGGAAAGCCGCAGTCCCGGCCGCCGTCAGGTCATGTTCCGGGCGTTGATGAATATCCGCCCGTCACATATGCCCGATCCGAAGCTTTTCGATTTTGCCGCCCTGATACGGGGCGAAACCCCTGCATTTGAACAAAATGTGCCACAACTGAGGCGCGAGAATTAACGAATCGATCAACCCCTTTTCCTAGCTTTCACGGGCGACTGGAGCTTTCGGAAAGGGCGACATAATGCATATGCAGGGCAGGCAGCGGATACGAGGGCGGATCGGACAGGTGACGCTCGCGCTCGGCGATCTTCTGCGAAGACCCGAATTGTTGATTTTTGTTCCCGCCCTGGCACTGGCCGCTTTCTGGTTGGGGGGGGAACATGTGATGATCCTCACGGCCCTTGGCCTGCCGCTCCTGTTCGCCATGGCCGGGGCTTTTCGTCCCTCCATTGCGCAAATGACTGGTTCGGCGGCGGCTGGCCTTGCCGGAATGATGCCACAGGCGCAGTTGATCACGCGGCTTGACGGGTTGCTGCACGAAGCGGCAATTGCCGGACGCCAGACAGGTTGCCTTGTCGTGCAATTCGACGATGCCGCCGAATTGCTGGATCGCCATGGCCGTGCTGCGCAGGCGGAGGTCCTGGCCCAATGTGCAGACAGGCTCTGGACGGTATTGCGGGAAGGGGATGTGGTGGCCCGGCTGGAAGGCGGCGGTTTTGCCATTGCCCTGCAACCTACAAAACGGATTGATCTGGAACTTCTGGTTCAGGTGTCCAATCGCCTTCAGGCGGTGATGGCGTCACCGATCAGCCTGAATGCGACCAGGATCTATGTTTCGGTTTCCGTGGGGTTCTGCCTTGGTATTCGTGCGCCGCTGCAAAATGGGGCCTCGCTGCTTGATGCCGCGCAGATCGCGGCGGATGAGGCGCTGCGCCATGGTCCCGGCGCCATCCGCGGCTATGCTGCCGATATGGCACGGCGCCGTTCTGATCGTGATGCTTTGTGTCAGGAACTGGAACTGGCATTGGATGAAGGACGGATCCGGCCGCATTTCCAACCCCAGATCAATGCCGATACCGGCGCCATTACCGGGTTTGAGGCGCTGGCCCGCTGGCATCATCCCGACCGTGGCCTGATCCCGCCAATGGAATTTCTGCCTGCCGTCGAGGAGGCCGGACTTTGCGACCGGTTGAGTGAAGCCATGCTTTATCATGCGCTGACGGCCCTTGCAGGCTGGGACAAGGCGGGCCTGCAAATCCCCCGTGTTTCGATCAATCTTGCGGCAACGGAACTGCGAAATCCGAAACTTGCCGATAACCTGAAATGGGAACTTGATCGTTTCAACCTCGCGCCTGAACGGCTTTCCATCGAGGTTCTGGAAACGGTTGTTGCAGAAACGGATAATGATATCATCGTGCGCAATATTGCCGCATTGGCCAGCCTTGGTTGCGGTATCGATATGGATGATTTTGGCACGGGCCATGCGTCCATCGGCAATATCCGCCGTTTTTCCATCGGCCGGATCAAGATAGACCGGTCTTTCGTGACCCATGTGGATCGCGACCCGGAACAGCGCAAGATCGTTGCGGCAATTCTGTCCATGGCGGAAAGGCTGGGTATGGAAACCCTTGCCGAAGGGGTTGAAACTGCAGCGGAACAGGCCATCCTCGCGCAGCTTGGCTGTAATCATGTCCAGGGCTTCCATATTGCGCGGCCTATGCCGGTTGAAAAAACCGAAGCATGGATCAGGGCGCATTGCGTCGAACCTGCGCAGATGATGCGAATCGGACAACGCGCTCACTGACGCGGCCAAAGCCGACACCGCCAAAACCGGAAAAACCGGCCAAAGGCGGGCGTGTCCGGCCTTTGTCGCCTTGATACAGGGGGAAAACCCCTTGACCTTTTGCGCCCCCTGGCGTTGAACCACCGCTGAACCCGAACAGGAACGGTGTTGAACTCCAGATGGACGATCAGAACAAGAACCTCCTCCTTGCGACCGCGCTGAGCTTCCTCGTGATCCTCGTCTGGTTTCTGCTCTTTCCGCCACAGGACCCGGTGGTGGATCCGAATGCCCCCGCAACCGACCCTGCTGTGGCAACCACCCCGACGGTGCCGCCAACTGCCGGGCAGGTCGCAACGGGTGGCGTGACCCCTACCGCCGAGACAACCCCCGAGGCACCGCGTGTCAATATCGAAACGGCGCGGCTTTCGGGTTCGGTATCGCTTTCGGGTGGACGGCTGGATGATCTGTCGCTCAGGAATTACCATGAAACGCTGGCGGAGGATTCACCCACTGTCCGGCTGCTTTCCCCGGTCGGCCAGCCTGCCGCCTATTATACGCTTTATGGCTGGGCGCCCGCAGGCGATCTTGGCTATGAGGATGTTCCCGGACCCAATACGCAATGGAGCCTGAGCGAAGGTACGACGCTGACCACCGAAACGCCGATCACCCTGAGCTGGGATAACGGCAAGGGTCTGATCTTTACCCGCAATATCTCAATCGACGATCATTACATGTTCTCGATCACCCAGGGGGTTGAAAACCGGACCGCGGCGCCGGTTTCACTTGCCCCCTACGGGATCGTTGCCCGCCACGGCCTGCCAGCCGATTTGCAGAACTTCTTTGTGCTGCACGAAGGTGTTGTCGGCCGTTCCGATGGCACGCTGAGCGAGATCGACTATGACGAGATAACCGAATTGCCGGTGGTGGAACGCGAAGCTGCGCGGGCCCAGATCACCGAGGCCGCAACCGATGGCTGGATCGGCTTTACCGATAAATACTGGATGACAACGCTGGTCCCCGAACAGGGCCACCCCTTTACCGCCGTTGTCAAATACGTTGCCGGCGCGGATATTTATCAAACCGAAATGCGCGAACCCGTCCTGACCGTTGCGCCGGGGGAAACCGCGCAACGCCAGTCGCGCCTGTTTGCCGGCGCCAAGGAATGGGAGGCCATCCGCGGCTATGAAAATGATGGTGGAATCGCGGGATTTGTCGATTCCATCGACTGGGGCTGGTTTTTCTTCCTGACCAAGCCGATCTTTGCGGTTCTGCACTGGCTCAACCTGCAAATCGGCAATATGGGCCTTGCGATCATCGCGCTGACCTTCCTGCTCAAGGCCATCGTCTTGCCACTGGCCTATAAATCCTATGTCTCAATGGCGCGGATGAAGGAACTTCAGCCGGAGATGGAGGCGCTGAAGGAACGTGTGGGCGATGATCGCCAGAAGATGCAGATGGAGATGATGAAGCTCTACAAGGAAAAGAAGGTGAACCCGGCGGCGGGTTGCCTTCCGATCCTGATCCAGATCCCCATCTTCTTTTCGCTCTACAAGGTTATCTTCGTTACGCTGGAACTGCGCCACGCGCCTTTCTATGGCTGGCTGCGGGATCTTTCGGCGCCGGATCCGTCTTCACTTTACAATTTCTTCGGCGTGTTTCCCTGGGGGACACCCGAACCCGGAACCATCATGGCCATGATCTTCATCGGTATCCTGCCGATTCTGCTGGGCGTTTCCATGTGGCTTCAGCAGAAACTGAACCCGACCCCCACCGACCCGACCCAGGCGATGATCTTTGCCTGGATGCCCTGGGTCTTCATGTTCATGCTGGGCAGCTTTGCAAGCGGGCTGGTGCTTTACTGGATTACCAACAACACGATCACCTTCATGCAGCAATACATGATCATGCGCAGCCATGGTCATACGCCGGATCTTTTCGGGAATATCAAGGCCAGCTTCACCCGTAAGCCACGCCCCGAACCTGAGGCGAAGCCAGGCAAGAAGAAATGAACTGGCAGCTTAACCGGATATGCCGTCATCCGATCAAAGCCCACGGACGCGAAGATCTCGCGTCCGTTCTGCTATCGGAAGGGGCCTGCCTGCCCGATGACCGTCGCTGGGCCGTGGCGCATGATGCTGCACGGCTGGTACCGGGGTGGAATCCCTGTCGCAATTTTCATCGTGGTGCGAAGGCGCCGCAACTCATGGCGATCACGGCGCGGCTTGAAGGTGACTGCATTACGCTTTCTCATCCTGACCGACCCGATCTGACCTTCCGGCCTGACGCGGTGGAGGATCTGCCCGGTTTTCTGGATTGGGTCGCGCCGCTTTCACCGCCCGATCGTGCCCGTCCTGCACGGATCGTCAGTGCCGGATGCGGCATGACGGATAGCGCCTTTCCTTCGATTTCCATCCTGAACCTTGCGTCACTGCGTGCATTATCGGAACGGATGGGGGTTGAACTTTCGGCGGATCGGTTTCGTGGCAATCTCTGGTTCGACGGGCCTGCCGCTTTTGAGGAATTTGACTGGATTGGCCGCCGGTTGAAGATCGGCGATGCCGTTCTGGAAATCCGTGAACGGATTACCCGGTGTCGGGCAACCATGGCAAATCCGGAAACCGGCCGGATCGATGCGGATACGCTGAAGGCCTTGCAGGAAAACTGGGGTCACCGCGATTTCGGGCTTTATGCGGTAGTAGTTGAAACCGGGAAGGTCGCACTTGGCGATAAGGTCGTTCTGCAATGAGCACGCTGCCTTTCCCCATTGCCCCAGAACCGGACGGACCGACGCGTGAAAAAGGGCGGCTTCTTTTTGCCGGGCCGGTGGATTTTGTCAAAGGTGTGGTCGCCATGTCCGGTCTTCCATTGGCAGATCGGATCGAGGTCTGTTTTGCGGGCCGATCCAATGTTGGAAAATCAAGCCTGATCAACGCATTGACGGGGCGAAAAGCCTTGGCGCGTGCCTCCAACACACCTGGCCGCACCCAGGAGATCAATTATTTCGCGCTGGGCGGTGAACGCTATCTTGTGGATTTGCCGGGTTATGGTTTTGCCAAGGCCCCTCTGGCTGTGGTGGCGAAATGGCAGAGCCTCCTGAAATCCTATCTGTCGGGTCGCGCCACGCTGCGCCGCGCCTTCGTGTTGATCGATGCGCGCCATGGGATCAAATCCGTCGATGAGGAAATCCTTGCGCTCCTGGACCGATCCGCCGTGACGTTTCAGGTCGTGCTGACCAAGGTGGACAAGATCAAGGGCGCGGAACGGGACCGTATTCTGCATCAGATCAGGCAGGCGCTGGCCAGCCATCCTGCCGCCTATCCGGAAATTGTCGTGACAAGTTCGGAAAAGGGTGAGGGGATCGAAACGCTGCGTGCGTTGATTGCCACGTTGGAATAGCCCGATCCGATACCGCCTGTTCCGTCACATAAGAACCGTTGGCAGGTGGCCCCGTGGCATACGGCCCTGCATAAAGCGACAGGACCATGTCAGGCGTTTCCCTAAACGGCGATATTGTCGATCAGCCGGACACCGCCGATCATTGCCGCAGCCAGGATTCGGGCAGGTTCTGTCAGGTCCTGTACCCGTTCCAGTGTCGTGGCGTTGCGCAATTCGATATAATCCACGCTATCGAACCCTGCCGTGACAATTTCCGCCTGCGCCTGTTTCATCGCCGCAGGGACAGGCGCCCCGTTCCGGATTGCCAAGGCCGTTTCCTTCAGGACACGATAGAGCGCCGCAGCCCTTTTTCGCGCCTCCGGGGCAAGTCGCTGATTGCGGGAGGACATGGCAAGCCCGTCTGCCTCCCGCACCGTTTCACAGCCAATGATCTCAATTGGAATATCAAGATCGGCAACAAGACGTCTGACGACCTGAAGCTGTTGCCCGTCCTTCTGCCCGAAATAGGCCCGATCGGCCTGGGTCATTCCGAAAAGTTTGGTCACGACCGTCGCTACGCCGTCAAAATGACCGGGGCGATAATCCCCTTCCATTGATGCCGCGATACCCGAAAGCGAAACCCTGGTTGCAAAGCCTTCGGGATAGACCTCATCCGGCATCGGGGCGAAGATCACATCAACCCCCACGGGGCCAAGTGCCAGGGCGTCGGTTTCTTCCGTCCGGGGGTATTTCTTCAGATCGTCGGGATTGTTGAACTGTTTCGGATTGACAAAAATTGTCACGATGACCCTGGAACAATCTTGCCTGGCCGCGCGGGCAAGGCTCAAATGCCCTTCATGCAAGGCGCCCATGGTGGGCACCACGCCCACGATATCGCCAGCGGCTTTCCATTCGCCGACCGTTTTTCGCAACTCGACCAGGTTGCGCAGGATCACGGGTGTCACGCCGGCTTTCCCTTGGGGGCGGTATCGGCAAAGCTGTGTTCAGGGCCCGGGAAACTGCGGGCGCGCACTTCGGCGGCATATCCGGCCACGGCCTCCGCCGCGGCATCGCCAAGATTGCCAAAGCGTTTTACGAATTTCGGCCGGAAACTGGTGAAGAGGCCCAGCATATCGTCCACGACAAGGATCTGACCGTCACAATCCACCCCCGCACCGATGCCGATCGTTGGAATGGAAAGTTCCTTCGTGATCCGGGCTGCAAGTTTTGCAGGTATTTTTTCCAGCACGACTGAAAATGCCCCGGCCTGTTCCGCTGCACGGGCATCCGCCATGACCTTTTCCGCCTCGGCATCGCGGCCCACCACCTTGTATCCCCCCAGCGTATTCACTGATTGCGGAGTCAGTCCGATATGCGCCATGACCGGCACGCCGCGCGCAGTCAGAAAAGCGATGGTTTCGGCCATATGCGTGCCGCCTTCCAGCTTGACCGCCGGGGCGCCGGTTTCTTCCATGAGCCGCGCGGCATTGCGAAAGGCCTGTCCGGGGCTTTCCTCATAGCTGCCGAAGGGAAGATCGATCACCGCCATGGCATGGTTCAGACCCCGCATCACGGCCTTGCCATGCAGGATCATCATTTCCATCGTCACGCCAACGGTTGATGGCAGGCCATGGACTACCATGCCCAGGCTATCCCCAACCAGCACGATGTCGCATTGCTTGTCCACGATCTGCGCGACGGGGGTGGTATAGGCCGTCAGGCAGACCAGTGGTTCCCCCCCTTTTCGCATCTGGATATCTGCCGGAAGCGTTGGCCGGGTTGGGGCATTGGCGCTCATATCCTTCTTCCTCCAGGATGATCGGACGCCACCTTATACCGGGGCTTGGCGGCAGGAGCCAGAAAGAATGCCATGAAACAAAAGACTCGCGACAAGGCTGAAACCAGCCGCAGCGAATACCAAAGGAACAAGGGGCCGCAGACGGCCCCCTGATACGATAGCCGCCTGATCAGCTTTGGATTGCGGGTGTGATGCGGCCGTATTCATCGTCTTCATAGAGGCCTTCAAGCCGCAGGGATTCGTCCCTTGTCCGCACCTTGACCGGAGTATTAAGCGGCACCCGGTCAAAGAGGTGCATGGCATCTTGGTTGAACAGCCGGATACAGCCTGCCGAGGTTGCCCGCCCGATGGAGGCATTATCAATCGTGCCGTGAATCCGGAAATAGGAATCACGATTGCCGCGATAAAGGTATAATGCCCGCGAACCCAGCGGGTTATCCAGCCCGCCCGGCAAGCCACCGGCATATTGTGCATACGTTTCCGGCTGGGTGCGGATCATGTTCTGCGTCGGGGTCCAGCTTGGCCAATGTTCCTTGCGACCCACCCGGGACCGGCCCCGCATGGCCAGCCCCTGACGACCAACGGCAATGGCATAGCGCGTTGCCCGGCCGCCTTCCTGCACATGGTAAAGCCTGCGCGAAAATGTATCGATAACGATTGTTCCCGGCGCGTCAGGGCCGTTGTAATTCACTTCGGCACGACGGTTCAGTTCCGTCAGATATCTCGGATCTACCGCCTCGATATGATATCCACCATCATCCACGGCCTGATATTCGGGCGGGACATCGGATAGACGAGGCGCGGCGGCACAGGCCGCCAGAAATGGCAGAACCAGAATTGCGGCATAGCGCGGCAGGATAGAAGGCACGGTATGGTTACCTTTCACTATTGGTTTGGGCCATAGCGGTGTTCAGGGCCGCGAAGGTCAACCCCGGAGTGCCGAATCCCGCGAAAAAGGCCGGCGCCGTTGCAACCTGACCCATAGGGGTAATGGACGGATGGCGCACCCTTTCACGGAAGTGGATAATATTTTTCCTTTTCAGGACAGGTCCTTACACAGGTTTTGATTTTTCGGGGATCCGGGGTCCCCTACAATCGTCGCCGCGCAATCAAATCTTTTCCCGTTATGCTGCGGATCCGGGCAATCGCCTCTTTCGCCGGTTCGATCACCGTGGCCATGAAATGTCCCGTGGCATGGATCATCAGTTCCGAATCGATCATCATCGCCACATGTCCCTGCCAGAAAAGCAGATCGCCCCGTGCGGCGGGGGCATCTTCCGGCACCGGATTTCCGAGTGCGCGTTGCAGGTCGCTATCGCCCGGGCAGGTGCGCCCGCAGGCCAGCCAGGCCGCCTGTACAAGCCCCGAACAATCGATACCGGCCTGACTGTTGCCACCCCACAGATAAGGCGTGCCCAAAAACAGCCCTGCCACCTCGACAGGATCGTCATGCCAGTGCTCCAGGGCATGCAGGTGGCCCGCCGGAATGAATCCATGTGGTGTTTCGGCCCATTTTCCTTCCTGCCGCAAAACCCGCAGCCTGGTGCCGAAACTGACCCAGAGATGCTGTGCCGCATTGCTATGGGGTTCGCTGTAAAGATGGCTCGCCGGAACAGAAACCCAATGGCTTATGCCGGTGGGTTCGCAAAGGTCATCCTCGGGGATATAGCCGCAATAGCCATCCTTTGCGGCGCGGCCGAAGGCAAACCCATCATGCCTTTCGAGCACCTCAAACCTGTCCCCCAGCAGCAGCTGCCTGTCCCTCGGGCCATTGGGTGCGGCCAGGAGATCGACCACGGGATGTGTGATTTCGGCAATTTCCAGATCGGCATAGCGCAGCGCCTCCACCACACCCTGAAGCGACAGATGCGCCACCCGATCATTGGCGAGTGTCACCCTGCGATCCGTCATGCGTTCAACCCCAGGATTGCCGGCAGGGCGTCCAGAATCGCCCGTGTTGCCTGCCCGACCCCGCCCTTTGGCCGGGCCGGGGCATCGGCGGGCTGATGCCCGTAGATATCGAAATGCAGGTAGTGGGGATTGTCCACAAAACGCCGCAGGAAAAGCGCAGCCGTGATCGACCCCGCAAAGCCGCCCGAAGGCGCATTGTCCAGATCGGCTATCCCCGGTTCGATCACCGTTTCATATCCGGGCCAGAGCGGCATCCGCCAAACCGGATCCCGTACCGCCCCGGCGCTTTTCTCCAGTGCAGTGGCAATCTGATCGTCATCGGTATAATAGGGTGCAAGATCCGGGCCGACGGCCACCCGCGCCGCGCCCGTCAGCGTTGCCATGGATATGATGACGGAGGCTTCTTCCTCATCCGCCAGCGCCAGCGCGTCGGCCAGGACCAGCCGCCCTTCCGCGTCGGTATTGTTGACCTCCACCGTCAGGCCCTTGCGGGAGGTCAGGATATCGCGGGGCCGCATTGCGGAGCCCGATATCGCATTTTCGACGGCGGGCACCAGAACCCGCAGCCGAATGGGCAGGGCCAGGGCCATGATCATGCTTGCCAAACCCAGAACTGCCGCGGCGCCACCCATATCCTTCTTCATCAACAACATGCCCGCAGCAGGCTTGATATCAAGCCCGCCGGTATCGAAACAGACACCCTTGCCCACCAGTACCAGTAGCGGGCCTGTCTTGCCCCAGCGCATATCCAGAAGCCGGGGCGCCCGAACCGAAGCACGCCCGACCGCATGGATCATGGGAAAATCCTGTGTCAGAAGATCTTCCCCACGTGTCACGGAAACCTCCGCATCAAAACGTTCCGCCAGTGTACGGAAAGTGACCTCCAACTCATCCGGGCCCATATCGGAGGCGGGGGTATTGATCAGGTCGCGGGTCAGATATTCCCCGGTGGCAAGCGCCTCGATCCGGGGGGCATCCACGCCTTCCGGTGCGATCAGCCGTGGTGGATTCAAGGGCGGCCCGCCCGGCCGATAGCGATCAAACTGATATTGCGCCAGAAGCCAGCCAAGCGCCGCCTCATCGCGTTCCTTTGGGGACAGATCCCCCGCCGCCAGTCGCCAGACGGATCCCTTGGGGAGGGCCGCAACCGCGCGGGACAGGCCAAAACGGACCCGTTTGCGCGCCTCCGTTCCCCCACTGCCCAGAACGGCGCCTGCAATCCCGCCCTGACCATCGGGAAGCAATGTTACCTCGCCCAGGGCAGCCGAAAACCCCGTTGCCGGGATCCAGTTGCGCAGCGCCTCATCCTGGCTGGAAAGCCAGTTTTCCAGCCCATCGGCAGAGATGACATGAAGCGTCCGCGCCGAGGCGCTTTCGGGGGCAAATTCGGGGATCATGCAGGACCTCGCGCTGACAGCAATTTCAGGTCGAGCCTACCCGATCGGCCCGCAGCCGCAAGGCGCTTTGACACCCGGTTTTCAATGGGATTGATCGATTATGCCCTGTTCCGGGGTCAGGAGTTTCTCCGCGACCCGCATCAGCCGTGCCCAAACTGCGGCGAAGGCCACCCTGTCCGTGCGATCCAGACAAAGCCGGGCATCCCGCGCCACAAGTGAGAGGCTGACAAGCCCAAGCTGTTCCGACATGCGCTGCAACCGCCGCAAAAGCCGGGCGGCGCCATTCAACCCGGTGTCATCCCTGACCTGTTCGGCCAGTTCTGCCATTGTCAGTGCCAATTCGCCATGTGCCCGCGTAACGACCTCTTCCGCGGCTTGTGCGCCCATGGTCCGATACATCAGCGCAACCGGTTCGGAATCCTGCCGAATCCTTTCCTTCGGCCGCAAGGCCGCAATGATCGCAGTCATTGTTCACCACATCCCTTTCATCACACCCGGGGACAGTCTGGGCCGGCTCCCTGAAGAAAAGGTTGCTGCAGTGCCGCGAAACCTCTCGAATTTCGTTCAATTCCCGACTAGTCAGGATCAACGCAAGCCCAATGGAGACATGCGATGGAAAATGTGCGCACCCTGCCCGCCTATCTGATCCAACGTTTTCATGGCTGGCAGGCGACCAGCTATCAGGAAAACAAGGCCTGGTATCGCCGCCTTGCGGCCTCGGGGCAGCATCCGCGCGCCATGGTGATTTCCTGTTGCGATTCGCGGGTTCATGTCACGTCTATCTTCGGAGCGGATGAGGGGGAGTTTTTCATCCATCGCAATATTGCGAGCCTGGTGCCCCCCTACAAACCGGATGGCAACAATCACGGGACCTCGGCTGCAGTGGAATTTGCCGTCAACAGCCTTGGCGTGGCGCATGTTGTCGTGCTGGGCCATTCCAATTGCGGCGGGGTGAAGGGCTGTCTCGACATGTGTTCGGGCACGGCCCCGGAACTGCTGGAGGAAACAAGCTTTGTCGGGCGCTGGATGGATATCCTGCGTCCCGGCTATGACCGGCTTCGGGAGGCAAATCCCACTGTCGAGCCTAATGCGCTTGAAAAGGAGGCGGTTCTTGTCAGCCTTGAAAACCTGATGACCTTCCCCTTTGTCGCCGAGGCGGTAAAGGCGGAACGCCTGACCCTGCATGGGCTTTGGACCGATGTGGGTGAAGGCGGGTTGGAACAATATGATCCGGTTGCGGGCGGCTTTGTGCCGCTCTGACCCGGCGGATCGTGTCTTTCGCGGATATTGGGATGGGTTATCAAATGGAAAACCCGGCCAAATGGCCGGGTTTGAGCCTTTTGCAGGCAGGCAAGGCCGGGCCTTGCCGCCAATCCGGGAGGATCAGGTGATCGGCCTGCTATCTTCGTCGTCGTCTTCATCATCATCGGTATCGGGCAGATTGAAGAAACTATCCGCATCCGAATAATCGGCAGGTTTTTCTTCCTGCTCGGTCAGGGTGAAGTTTTCCAGCCCGGCAATTGCCGTTGGCAGTTTCGGTTCGGCCGGCATGCCCAGGCTTTGTTCGGTGGATACCAGTTTGCGGCGCTCATCATCCGACATTACCGTGCCTTCCGCCGCCTTGCGACGGGCTGCAACCTGCACAGCGGCATCAAGTTCGGACTGACGGCACAGGCCAAGGGCGACCGGATCAATGGGGGAGATATTGGAAATATTCCAATGGGTCCTTTCCCGGATGGATTGAATGGTCGGCTTGGTCGTTCCGACCAGTTTGCCGATCTGGCCATCGGACAGTTCAGGGTGGAACTTGACCAGCCACAAGATTGCGGCCGGGCGGTCCTGCCGTTTGGAAAGCGGTGTATAGCGCGGGCCGCGGCGTTTTTCTTCGCCTATGGCGGCGGGATTGAATTTCAGCTTCATCCTGTAGGCCGGATCAGCCTGACCCCGTTCGATTTCGATCAGGTCAAGCTGATTGTTTGCAATCGGATCAAAGCCCTTCACCCCGGTTGCGACATCGCCATCGGCAATCCCCTGTACTTCCAGCTCATGCAGTCCGCAAAAATCGGCAACCTGCTTGAAGGTCAGCGTCGTGTTGTCCACCAGCCAGACTGCGGTGGCCTTGGCCATAAGGGGTTTGCTCATCGGATCACTCCTTTACAATTCTTCCTCATGCCGGGAAAACGGCTGCGGGCGGGGCCTCGCGTCTTCTCGTTTTCAGGGAAGTCAGGCCGCATATAATGGTTGATCGGGCCGGAGGAAAGAGAAAATGCGCGAATTGTTCCTGGCGGCGGGAATTATGGCGCTTACCATGGGGATGGCCCGGGCCGAAGGGGAAAGGGCAGGCGTCTTTGATTATTATGTCATGGCGTTAAGCTGGTCCGCGACCTGGTGCGCCCTGGAAGGTGATGCCCGAAAGGCAGATCAATGCCGTGCGGGCGGTGGATTCGATTTCACGCTGCACGGGCTTTGGCCGCAAAATGAACGTGGCTGGCCATCCTGGTGCCGTACTGTGGCGCGCGATCCGTCACGCCAGGAATCGGCCGCCATGGCCGATATCATGGGCAGTGCGGGGTTGGCCTGGCATCAGTGGAAAAAGCATGGTCGGTGCAGTGGAATGTCGGGGCGTGACTATTATGCATTTTCGCGCCGGGCCCTTGATACGGTTACCATCCCGCCCCTTTTTGCAAGGATAACGCAGGATCTGGAACTTCCGGCCAATGTCGTGGAAGAGGCTTTCCTGGAGGCAAATCCCGGCCTGGATGCGGATATGGTCACGGTGACCTGCAAATCCGGGATGATCCAGGAAGTCCGCATCTGCCTTACCCGTGATCTGAAACCCCGTCGCTGTGGCGCGGATGTCATCCGTGATTGCAGCCTGAACCGCGCGGAACTTCAGGCCGTGCGTTAACACTACGGATGTGTTTTGATCTGATCTGATTTTTTCGCGCGGCCCACACCACCTGCCGGCCTATCCTTCCAGCATCCGGTCCGCGCTTGTTTCGAACAGGGTTCGGGCATAGTCGGTCTTCATCCTGGCTGAGGCCAGTTCATCGCGGGTCAGTTCCTCCACCGTACGACCATGCTGCATGACCAGGACGCGGTCGCACATGTGATCGATTACCGCCAGATCGTGGCTGACCATCAGGAAGGTCAGCCCGCGTTCGGTGCGCAGGCGCGACAGCAGGTTCAGCGTTTCCGCCTGAACGCTGGCATCCAGCGCGGAGGTCGGTTCATCCAGAAGCAGGATCTTCGGTTCCAGCATCAGGGCGCGGGCAATGGCGACGCGCTGGCGTTGTCCTCCTGAAAGCTGATGTGGAAAACGGAAACGAAAGCCGTCACCGAGCCCGACATCTTCCAACGCCCTGACCACCCGCTTGTTGGTATCGCCGATACCATGGATTGCCAATGGTTCGGCCAGGGCGCTGTCGATCGTCTTGCGGGGATGAAGGCTGCTATAGGGGTCCTGGAAGACCATCTGCACATGGCGGGAAAAATCCCGGCCCCGTGGTTCCGGTACCGGTTTGCCATCAATGCGGATTGCGCCGCCGGAAATCGGTGCCAGCCCGCAGATTGCGCGGAGGATCGTGCTTTTGCCTGACCCGCTTTCACCGACAAGCCCGAAGCTTTCCTTTGCCTCGACCGACAGGCTGACGCCATCGACGGCCTTTACCAGATGCCCCTTTGCGTCATAGTGGACGGAAAGCTCGTCTACCTCAATCAGCGCCATTTACGCCTCCGCCCAGGCTGCGGTGCGGTCAAGTCCCGGCAGCGGCCCCCGATCCCCGCCGATGCGGGGCAGGCAGTTCAGCAAGCCTTGCGTATAGGGATGTTGCGCCTGCATCAGGTTCTTTGCCTCCAGTTCCTCGACCACACGGCCCTTGTACATGACCAGCACGCGGTCGCAGAACCGGCCTACCAGACGCAGGTCATGACTGATGAAAATGAGACCCATGCCCCGGTCGTGCACCAATGCGTCGAGAATTGACATCACTTCTGCCTGCACGGTCACATCCAGCGCTGAGGTCGGTTCATCCGCGATCAGAAGGTCGGGATTGGGGATCAGCATCATTGCAATCATCACCCGCTGGCCCATCCCACCCGAAAGTTCATGCGGATAGGCCTCCATCACCCGTTCCGGGCCGCGGATCTGAACTGCTTCCAGTGCGGCGATGGCTTTCTTGCGGGCTTCCGGGCGTGGTTCCCGGTCGCGCAGGCGCAGCCCTTCGGTCAGTTGATCGCCGATCTTCATCACCGGATTGAGCGAATATTTCGGATCCTGCATGACCATGGCAATGCGTGGCCCGCGCAGGGCACGCATCTGTTTTTCGGAGGCTTTCATCAGGTCGATGCCGTCAAATTCCATCTTCTGTGCCTCGATCCGCCCGGGTGGGCGGATCAGCCGCAGGACAGACCGCCCCGTCATCGTCTTGCCTGAACCGCTTTCCCCGACAATGCCAAGGCGTTCCCGCCCCAATGTGAAGGAGACGCCGCGGACTGCCTCCACCACGCCGGTTTCCGTGTCGAATGTAACCTTGAGGTCCTTGACTGATAGCAACGTCATTTGCCCGCACTCCTTGGGTCCAGAACATCGCGCAGGCCGTCACCCAGCAGATTGAAGCCAAGGCTGACGGTGAAAATTGCAAGGCCGGGCATGGTGGCGACCCACCATTGTTCGAACAGGTACTTGCGCCCGGCAGAGATCATCTGACCCCATTCCGCCATTGGTGGCTGGACGCCCAGGCCAAGAAACCCAAGGCCGGCGGCAGTCAGGATCACCCCTGCCATGTCAAGCGTTACGCGGATGATGACGGAAGACAGGCACATCGGCATCACATGGCCAAGAACAACACGTACCGGCCCCGCACCCTGCAATTGCACTGCGGCGATATAGTCCGAGTTTCGGACTGTCAGGGTTTCCGCACGGGCCACGCGGGCATAGGGGGGCCAGGATGTCAGCGCGATGGCCAGGACCGCGTTTTCGATACCCGCGCCAAGCACGGCGACAAGCGCCAGGGCAAGGATCAGCTTGGGGAAGGCGAGGAAGATATCGGTGATCCGCATCAGGACCTGATCGACCCAGCCACCGGCATAGCCCGACACCGTTCCAACCAGCAGCCCGAAGACCGGGGCCGTTACCGCCACCAGCACCACGATGTAAAGCGTCACGCGGGAGCCATGGACAATCCGGCTGTAGATATCGCGGCCAAACTCATCCGTGCCCATCCAGTGCCCGTCGGTTCCGGGCGCCAGCAACCTTGTGCCAAGATCCTGCGCAATCGGATCATGAGTGGCGATCCAGGGTGCGAAAGCCGCCATGATCAACAATATCAGGACGATAAGAAAACCCAGCATCGCCATGGGATTGCGACGGAACCGCAACCAGCCCAGCCAGCTTTGCCCAAGCCGTGCCTGCATGCGCGACGAAGGTGATGGATCACGCAGCCATTCGGTCAATGTAGTCATGGCATTCCCCTATTTCGCACGCGGATCAACCAGCCGGTACAGCAGGTCGGAGAACATGTTGATGCCGACAAAGACGAGGCCCACCACCACCGTTCCCCCCATCACGGCGGGCATATCGGCCGAAAACAGGGCGTTGGTGATGTAAAGACCCAGCCCGGGCCAGGCAAAGACCGTTTCGGTCAGGACGGAACCTTCCAGCAGCCCGGCATAACTGAGCGCGATGACGGTAATCAGGGGTACCATCACGTTTTTCAACGCATGAATCCAGATGACCCGCCGTTCCGGCATTCCCTTGACCCGGGCGGTGGTGATGTATTCCTGGCTCAGTTCATTCATCATGAAACTGCGTGTCATGCGGCTGATATAGGCCATTGAATAGTAACCCAGCACCGCCGCCGGCAGGATGATATGGGAAAGGGCATTGCGGAAGATATCCCATTTTCCGGCCAGCGTGGAATCGATCAGGATCATCCCGGTTATGCGCGGGACGTCAAATTCGAACATCATCTCATATGAGGCATCCAGCCTGCCCGGTCCGCCAACCCAGTCGAGCCTGCCGTAAAAGATCAACAACCCCATCAGCCCCAGCCAGAAGACCGGCATCGAATACCCTGCCAGCCCGATCAGCCGGACGAGTTGATCAATCCAGCTTCCGGGCCTTGTGGCGGCCAGAACCCCCGCGGGAATACCTGCCAACACACCAAAGATCGTGGCGATGGTGGCCAGTTCCAGCGTGGCGGGAAAGACCCGTGCGATATCGGAAGCCACTGGCTGCCGGGTCAGCAGCGAAGTGCCCAGATCGCCGCGCATGGCATCGCCGACATAGATCGCGAATTGCTGCCAGATCGGCTTGTCGAGGCCAAGGGCCTCATGGGCGGCCTGATATTGCTCGGCGGTCGCGCGTTCTCCGACGATGGCCAGAACCGGGTCAATCGGTACGACACGGCCTATGATGAAGGTAAACAGCAGCAACCCCAGAAAGGTGGCCGCAAGTGTCAGGAACATCGCGCCCGCGGATTTGAAAAGCCGCGCGAACCGCGAAGGGCGGGGGGAGGATTCGATCACTGCCATCGTGGAAGGGGCGCCCCCGGTTTCGGGGGCGCCCGCCTTGCCTTACTTCGTGGCGTAGAAATAGGTCGCCTGATCGACGGATCCGCCAGTGTGGAATCCTTCGACATTCTTGCGCTGTGCTGTCGGGAAGATTTCCTGGAACATCGTCACGAAGGCCGAGGTCTGACGGTGATCTTCCTGAATCTTGCGATACATTTCCGCGCGCTTTTCGGTGTCGCGTTCAACCACGGCCGCATTGACCTCCTCGGTCATCGGGCCGGGATCCCAGGCGGTGCGCCAGGCCAGAACGCCGGTCAGCTTGCCTTCATCGCTGTTATCGGGGTTCCAGGCAAAGGTGGAGGCATTGGTATGGGGGTCGGGGTAATCCGGCCCCCAGGCCTGAAGCGTTATCTCATGCGTACGGGCGCGGTAATCGCCCAGCACTTCTGCCCCGGCGCCTGGCTTGAGTTCCACCTTGATGCCCGCCTGACCCAGCGTATTCTGAATCGCCTGGGCCATTTCCATCCGCAGCTGGTCATTGCGCACCGACATCGTGATCGGGAACCCGTCGGGATAGCCAGCCTCCGCCAGCAGTTCCTTCGCCTTTGCCACATCGAGGCTGAACGGATTATCCGTCAGCGCACCAAGATACCCTTCGGGCAGGAAGGCCTGATGCACGATCATCTTGTTCTTCAGCACGGTATCGACCATGCCCTGATAATCAACCAGCCAACGCAGCGCCTCCAGAACTTTCGGATTGCTCAGGATCTCGTTTTTCTGGTTCATTGCCAGATAGTAGATATAACCTTTCAGCGCCGCATCGATCCGGATATCGGCATTATCCGCAATGCCTTCGAGATCGACCGGTGTCAGCTTCCGCGCGATGTCGATATCGCCCTTTTCCAAAAGCAGCCGCTGCGCCGAACCTTCCTTCACATGGCGCATGAAGATACGCTTGAGTTTCGCATCACCGCGCCAATAGCCATCGCGCCGTTCCAGCACATAGCCATCCTGCGGCTTGTAGCTGAGCAGCACATAGGCTCCGGTCCCGGCGGTGTTGGTCTTCAGCCATTCATAGCCGAAATCGCCATCCACCTCATGCGAAAGGGCGGTTTCCTTGTCGATGATCGATCCGACGACCGCAGTCAGGCAGTTATAGACCATCGAAGGTGCGAAGGGCTTGTCGAGCACCATGACAAGCGTATCGCCTTCGGCGCGAATATTCTGATCGACATTTTCAGGGGTGAAACCGAATTGCGTCAGGATAAAGGCCGGGGTCTTGTTCAGCTTGACCACACGCTGAAGCGACCAGGCGGCATCCTCGGCCCGGACGGGATTGCCGGAGGCAAAGGTGATGCCGGATTTCATCTTGAAGGTGAAGGTTACCCCGTCATCTGCGACGGACCAGCTTTCGGCAAGGCCGGGGATCAGTTCACCGGGTTTGGTCGGGTCCAGTTCGATCAGTGAATCATATGTATTGTTCAGGACATCCGTGCCGGAAAACTCGAACGCTTCGGCCGGGTCCAGCGAAACAATATCGTCAATCGCATCCGCAATTACCAATGTATCGGCGGGGGTTTCGGCCAGAAGCGCGGCTGGCGCGGCGCTAATCAGCATCGCGGCAATTGCAGCACCACCGGCCCGGCGGAGATTCATTTGGATCGTCATCTTCGACTCCCTGTATTTTATAGTTTGATGCGGCCTACCGCAAAGCGGTGCTGCAACTCAAGGCAGTTGGGCAACTTTCCAGGGCGCGTGTCAAGGCATGTCATAACGACAACGGCCGATCCCGGTGCCGATCATGCCTTGCCGTCAGCCCCCGGTCCGACCAGACCACGAAAATAGTGGCCTGATCAGCCGGTGGAAGTCCGGTTGCGATCTGCCTGCAGGTTACGCGCGTCGTGGCCACTTTGGCGCGGGATATCCGCCCATATCTTGTAGCGCGGGGAAGGGTCGACCGTGCCCTTTTGCATCATGTCGACCCAGACGCCGCAGGCGTCGAGGAAATGATTGACGCCAACCGGCCACATGATAACGCTCAGCGCCTCGACAAGGGCATCTTCCCGCCGGCCAAGTTCATAGATGCGACGGATATGTGCCGCGAGCCCCCATTCGCCACGCACCGTTGCATGCAGGGCGGCCAGCGCGAGATGCATCACATCGCGTGGAACAAGCGTCTCATCAATTACCTGATCGACCATCTCAAGATAGGCGTCGTTTCCGGCCATCGAAGGGAATATTCCCGACCAGGCATCATCCATGAACCCGAAGGCACGTGATCCCAGGGCAAGTGCGCTCAACCCGGTAATGTGGCGTATCTGCGCCTCGGTTCCGCCCGCTCGCAGGAAATGTTCGACATGATGGGTGCCCACCGCCTCTTTCGCGGCAATGAGCACGGCCATCCAGACGGTTTCATGTTCGAACCGGGTCAGGTGGCGTTCGGTAAGGGTCAGGGCGTGGTACATCTGCAGGTAGGCCGCCTGCAAATCCGGCGCTGCGGTTGCCATGGCGCCATGATGCGGAAGAAGGTAACCGCGCGCGCGGTGCAATTCGTCGATCCGCGCGCGTACTGCTGCCAGTTCAGCGTCGTCATTCCCGCTCATTTGCCTGTCAGCGCCCTTGCCGCGTCGGAAACGGTCATTACTGGAACCAGATTGCGCAGCGAGGCAATGGTTGTTTCGTGCGCCTGCGGTGAAAAAGCGGCACAGCCATCTTCCAGAACCGTGGTGTGAAAATCACGTACATGCGCATCGCGCACGGTTGAGGCCACTCCGCCATTCGTAACGATGCCAGCTATCCAGAGCTTCTCGATGCCGCATTTTCGCAGGCACCATTCGAGGCGGGTCATGTAAAAGGCTGAATAGGCGACCTTCTCTATTATCAGATCCGCAGGCTGTAGTTCATCGACCAACTGGCTTCCCCAAGCACCGGGTTCGAAATCGCCCCTTGTCAGAAAACTGCGGTGCTTTTTCAGATCAGCCGAAATGATCGGTTCCCCACCCTTGGCGGGAACCAGTGTGAACTGGGTGGAAACAACCAGGCCGCCCGCCGACTGCAGGGCACGCGCGAAAGGGGCCAGGCGCCCCGGCACAGCGGCCACGTCAGATGCAGTCTGCCCGGCACGGCCATAGGCCCCTTTCGGATGCAGGAAGTCATTTTGCAGATCGATGATGATCAGGGCGCTTCCTGCGGCCCGGTTGTTTTCGGATGTCATGCTGATACTCCATGATGACGTTTCTGTAACTGTCGTGCGAAGCGGCAAGGCCCGGATCAACGGCGGCTGTGGCACCCGGCTGTCTCATGTTACGCCAGTTGCGGCACCAGGTTGGGAATGTGGCTAACAGATGGTCTTCCATCTGTTAGCCACATCCATCCGTTTCACGTATCCGTGGCGGGCTAGTCCTTCCAGCGCTGCAACCAGGTTTCGGTTTTCTTGAGAAGCCCGTTGATCATCGCACCGACTACGGCAAGAATGATAATGCCGGCAAAGACAGAATCCGTATCGAAAAGCCCTGTTGCCTGCGCAATCACAAAACCAATCCCCCGGTTCGATGACATGAATTCGCCGATCACGGTTCCGACCAGTGCATATGGAACAGAAACCTTCAGGCCGGTGATCACCCAGGCGGTAGCGGAAGGAATAACCACCGTGCGCAGTACCCCCAGATGCGATGCCCCCATGATCCGCGTGGCATTGATGAACAGCGGATTGACGTCTCGCACACCTGAAAAGGTGTTGAGGAAGACGACGAAGAACACGATCGAGGCGGAAACAGCGACCTTGGATTCAATCCCGATACCAAACCAGATGATGAAAAGCGGTGCCAGTGCCAGTTTGGGAATACTGTAGAGCGCCGTGATGAAGGGATCCATCACATCGGCTACGAAGGCGAATTCTCCGAACAGTAACCCCATGGTGAAACCGATGGCCGCCCCAATCGCGAATCCCAGTGCCGTGGCGTACAGCGTGATCGACAGGTGATAATAAAGCTGGCCATTCAGTGTCCATGCGTAGAGTTTGGTAAACACCGCCGAGGGGGAGGAAATGAAGAACGGATCTATCAATGTCCCCGATGCCCATTGCCAAAATCCCAGAAACAGGATGGCAAAGGCAAACTGGCTCAGGCGGACCATGATACGACGCCGGCCGAGGCCCGCTTCGTAGTCTGCTACTGCCTTCGACCGGCTTATGCCCGTGCCGACGGCAGCACTTTCATCTAATGACATGGCTGCATTCCTTGCTCAGAGATCTTCGCCCTTGGTGATTTCGCTGGAAAGTTCGCGCCAGAGCGTGTCGTAGGCGGTTTCGAACTCCGGCAGAAAACGAACCTTGAACACATCGCGCGGTCCCGGGATCGGGATGTCCTCAATGAACTTGATCCGCCCCGGTCGTCCGGAAAAGACCACCACGCGCGTTGCCAGGGCAATTGCTTCGGAAAGGTCGTGGGTGACGAAGACGATGGTCTTGTTCTGCTCTCGCCAGATCTTGAGCAACTGCTGCTGCATGATCAGCTTTAGCTGCGCGTCCAGCGCGCCAAAGGGTTCGTCCATTAGAAGCGTATCAGGCCCGTAGGCCAGCATTTGCGCCAGCGCAACACGCTTGCGCATCCCGCCGGACAATTCCCGCGGGAATGCCTTTCCAAACCCGGCCAGGTCAACAAGTTTCAGCATCTCTTCAACCCGGCGCGTCCTTTCATCGGCGGGCGTACCGCGATATTCCAGCGGCAGTGAGATGTTTCGTTCGACAGTCCGCCAGGGCAGGACACTGTCGGCCTGCGTAAGATACCCGACCTCCCGGTTGATCCCGGTGATATTGCGTCCGTTATGGACGATCTCACCCGACGTTATCGGAATGATACCGGCAATCATGTTCAGAAGGGTCGACTTTCCACAGCCGGAAGGGCCGACGAAGGCGATTAACTCGCCTGCGCCTATTTCGAGTGAGAGGTTTTCGAGAGCAACGATTTCGGATCCCCGACCGACATAGCGTTTGTCGACACCTCTGATCGAGATGGATTCGGCCATCCTCAGAGATCCTTTACCGCTTCCTGGGCAAGGGTCGGATCAATCGTCGCCTCATAGGTCAGCGTATCGGGCAGAGATTCGACATTCATCATCGAATTGACCGTGTTGATGAAGTTTATATTAAGGTCGTGCAGTGCCTTGCTGGGTGTTGGATCGGCAAAGTAGATCTTGCTGTTATTGGCAAAGGCGGTATCGAAGATTTCGGGCGGAATGCCCTCGAACCAGATTTTTGCCCATGCCTGAAAACGCTCGGGTTCATTCGCGATTGATCTTTGCGCCAGGGCGAGACCACGACAATAGCCAACCAGTTCGGTACGTTTGCTGGCAATCGTTTCATCCCCAACGGTTGCGATGATATACTGATATTCCCTAAGCTGTTCGGGCGGATTGAGGACCATCTGGAACAGGTAATCGCAGTTTTGCTGCGCGACCGACATATCCGCAGTGGGCGATGACAGGCAAAACCCGTCAATCACATTCTGACCAAGCGCCGCAAGAATACCCGAACCCCCGCCCTGAATTGGGACAAGCTGAAAATCCGTATCGGGATTCATGCCGCCAAGCATTGCCAGATAACGAAATAACGCATCGGGTGCCGCTCCGCTGCCGGTCGTACCCAGTTTCAGGCCGCGCAGAAGTGCGATCTTGTCGGCCGCCGGCGAAGCTTCGGTCACGCCGGCCTTTTCCATGATCTCCTTCTTCAGCATCACATGGCTGGCGTAACGGTTTACCATCGACGCAATGGTATGGATTTTCAGGTTGCGTGCCTGAGCGCGCAGTGCTTCTGCCGGCGCACCAAGAACGATATCGACGCCACCGCCCTGAAGCGCCGGAACATTGTTGCCACGCTGGGAAGCGTTCGAAATCACCGACACCCCTGCCTCGGTGAAGAAGCCTTCGGTGTTGGCGTAATCCTCAACCGCCCAAAGCCAGGACTTCGAAGTCGAGCGCATGGTGGTCAGTTCGGGCAGTGCGTTCTGCGCCCGCAAGATACGCGGCGCCGAAAGCGACAGGCAGGTTGCCGCACCGGCGGTGGCCAGCAGATTGCGACGGGTAAACCTGATCATTCTTTCCTCCTCTTTCTTCTGTTGAACAGTTGTTGCCATCCTGTCCGTCAGGTCGGCAGGGCCTCCTCGACGACCGAACGCACGGCAGACATGATCAGGGCATGGTCAGCGTCATGCGCCAGGCCAGAAACGGCGATTGCCCCGGCAATCTGATGATTGGAGTAGAGTGGCACGCCACCGCCCATATCGATTACCTGACGCGGATCGGCCCAGGTGACCTCGGCCAGTGTTCGGCCCGTGGTGCGGAGATGATGGAACCACCATAGTGAACTATGGCCGCAGTTGAACACCGTATTGATCTTCAGGTTCAGGAAGTGTTCGTTGTCCTGCCCGGTCCCGGCATCCGAAAGATGTGCGACCACGCGACGGCCCATCACGATCCGTGCTGCCAACGCCGCAGGGGCGAGGTCCATCAACCGGTTGGCAACCGCAATCAGGCGAGCGTTATCGAGATAAAGACCGGCAAGCCAGGCTTCATCCTTCTCGACAAGGCCCTTCTGCTTTGCATGATCCATCACATTTCCCTCAGGCTGCCAAAACGATGCCACCGGTTACATTGAGTACCGTGCCCGTCATGTAGGCCGATGCGTCGCCGCACAGAAATCGGATGGGTCCGGCCACATCATCGGCCGTCCCAAGCCGGCGCAGCGGTATCTGTTCCGGGTCCGGTCGCGAGAAGCCAGCCGTCATGTCCGTGGCGATAATCCCGGGTGCGACCGCGTTGCAGCGGATGCCCACAGGCCCGCCGTTGCGTGCCAGGTGGCGCGTCATGGCAGCCACCGCACCCTTCGAGGCGGAATATTCGGTGCCGACGATAACCCCACCGTTATAGAACGCCATCGAACTGACCAGCACAATCGCGCCACCGTCGCCATTGGCCATGTGATCCCAGACAGCGGCGACCGAATTTTGCGTCCCATGAACATTTACGTCGATCACGCGATGCCACTGGTCCCAGTCACCGGCAACCGTCCCGGCCGGACAGATACCCGCATTGGCCACAAGGATGTCGATCCTGCCATCTTCGGCCACAATTCCGTCGACCGCCCGGGCCATCGCGGCCCGGTCTGTCACCTCAAGGTTGAGCCCCCTGGCCTTGCCGCCGGTGGCATGGATAGCCGTCACGGTATTGTCGGTGTCCAGAATATCGGCAACATGAACAGTCACACCTGAAGCCGCAAGGGAACGGCACACCGCCGCGCCAATTCCGCGCGCACCGCCGGTGACCAGCGCCACCTTGCCGTTCAGACCGCAATCTTCCTGTGCTGACACCATGCCCCCTCCGAGTTTGTCCGGGATCACGGCATGGCCGGTCCCATTGATTCAAACTTGCAACATGTGTTATTGTTATAATGAACACATAACAAGTTGCATGTCAATGGAGGGGGCATGGCGTACGATTATGTAATTGTCGGTGCAGGTTCGGCGGGCTGTGTACTTGCCGCAAGACTGACCGAAGACCCCGACTGCAAGGTTCTGCTGATCGAAGCCGGTGGCCGGGACTGGAACCCGCTGATCCGTATCCCCCTGATGACGGGAATTTTGCTACGCAACCGTCACGCGAACTGGTTCTACCAAACAGAGCCCGAAGCCGCGTTGAACAATCGGCGCATCTTCTGGCCACGCGGAAAGGTTCTGGGTGGTTCCTCGGCAATCAATGGTATGGTTTATACCCGTGGCAGCGCCTCCGACTACGATGGCTGGGCACAGATGGGCATGCCCGAATGGACTTATGACAAGGTCCTGCCCGCCTTTCGTCTAACCGAAAGGTATGAGGGCGAAGCCAGCGACTATCGTGGTGATGCCGGGCCGTTACCAATTTCCCGCTCCGCCACGGACAATCCGTTATTCGACGCCTTTGTTACAGCCGGACAGGAGGCCGGCCTTCCCTACAATCCGGATTTCAACGGAGCGGTTCTTGAAGGCGTCGGTCGTTATGATTTCGCCATTTCGCAAGGTCAGAGATGGAGTACGGCGCGCGCTTTTCTTGATCCGGCAAGAAACAGGCCAAACCTTGAGATCATGACCGGAGGCTTTTTGCGGCGGGTGTTGTTCGACGGGCGCCGGGCTACGGGTGTCGAGGTGCAAATTGGCAGCCGGACCACGGTATTTCGTTCTGATCGCAGCGTGGTCCTCAGCTGCGGCACGGTGAATTCACCCGCAGCCCTGATGCATTCGGGGATTGGCGATGCCGATCAATTGCATGAGCTGGGTATTCCGGTCGTGGCCGATCTTGCCGGGGTGGGACGCAACCTGCAGGATCACCTGCTGGTGCGGATAGAACATATCTGCAAGGAACCGGTGACGCTTTACAATACGCTGCGGGGTGACCGGGCGGCCCTTGCACTGCTTCGCGCTTTTGTGTTCCGCAGCGGACCCGCCGCGTCCTTCCCACTGGAGGCCGGCGCTTTTATGAAGTCCGACCCGGCACTGGATATCCCCGATCTGCAAACGCATTTCCTTCCCGGCCTGTCGACGGCATCGCTGCGACTGCCGTTCATTCGGCGGCCGACGGCTTCCTATGATGGCCATGGATTTTTTGCCAATGTATATCAGCTTCGGCCGCACAGCACCGGTCATATCACGATCCGCTCCGCCAATCCGGTGGATGCGCCAGTTATCCAACCGAATTACCTGTCCGCCCCCGAAGATATGCGGGTTCTGCGGGAAGGGGTGAAAGCACTGCGTCGCATTTTTGCCCAGCCCGCCTTCGACCGCTATCGAGGCGCGGAACTGGCGCCAGGTCCCCAAGTGCAAAGCGATGCCGAAATTGAAAACTGGATACGTGGCGCCGCCGATACGGTGTTTCATCCGGTCGGCAGCTGCAGGATGGGTGAAGATCCGATGGCTGTCGTTGATTCACGCCTTCGGGTTCACGGGATCGAAGGGCTTCGCGTTGTCGATGCCTCGGTGATGCCGCGCATGCCGAGCGCGAATACTCATGCGCCAACCATGATGATTGCCGAACGCGCGGCAGAGTTCATCCGCGAAGATTACGCATGAAAGGCACTGCGCAAAATACGGTTTCCCGCACCCGGAGGAGACACTGTCGCCCCGTCATGCCCCGGGATCGCCCCGGTTCAGCGTTTTCCACTGGCTTCATCGAAACCACCCTGACCCGACAGGTCAGCCCATTCGCGAAACGCCGGCGAGGCGTCAACCTTGCCATCGGCAATCATCTGACGCCAGACACCCGCCGCCTCCACGAAATGCGGGATACTGCCTGGAAACATTGCAAGCGAAATCGCCTCCGCCAGGTCTGCCTCGGCCAGTTTGTCGGCATAAGCCGCGGCAATCTGGATTTCCAATGCGTCCCAGGCCGCCTGACAGGTATGGATCGCAGCGGCGGTCATATGAACGAGGCGCATAGGCACCTCCCCCGCAAGCAGGCGCAGTGCGGCAAGGAAGCGCTGCCCGGCATCCAGCCCCGGCAGATGCCGTTGCCAGCAATGATCAACGAACCTGTAGCTGGAAAAGCCCAGGCATTGTGCAGCAATCGCCATGACAACAGAGATTTCATCTTCGCTCCCCCCGGCTTTTTGGAACTTGTCAATGTGATGGGTCGCTGCGGCCTCATCCGTGGCGATAAGAACCCCCAGCCAGATGAATTCGCGGTCGTGATGATTGAGTACCCGATCATCAAGCGCCATTGCGGTATAGGCGGCATCATAGGCCTGCAGCAGTTTGGGCGAGGTGATAGCCATCAGGCCGTGATGCGGCAGCAGATAGCCGCGTTTGGCACGAATGGTTTCCAGCCGGTTCGACAGCGTTTCAGTCTCGGACATTTGTTTGCCTCCAAGGGATTGACCGGGGAAGTCCCGGAAAAGACGGACGATAGGAGAATGAAGGTATGACAGGTTTGCACGACAGGCGCCTTCTGGTTACAGGCGCGGGATCAGGGATAGCAAGGGCGTTCTGCGTAGCCGCCCTTGCTGATGGTGCAAGAATTCTTGCTGCGGTACGCAACGACGCGGAAGCCCGCGATTTGACGGATGCCGTAGGCGCGGCTGCGTCTGGGAAACTTCACATCGTCAGCGGTGATCAGACCAATTTCGCCTGGACTCAAACCCTGACCGAACAGGCAATGGATCGGTTGGGTGGGATCGACGGGTTGCTTCCCGCCGCCGGGATTTTTGCTCATCTGAGGTCGGACGAAACCAGCCTGGAAGAACTTGACCGTATCTTCGATATCAATTTCAAGGCTGGTTTCCTTCTGGCCCGCGATTGCGCCAAGGTGATGGAGCCGGGTTCTGCCATTGTCCTGATTTCAAGCCAGATTGGCTTGATCGGGCATAAGCGTGCTGCAGCATATGCTGCATCCAAGGAAGCGGTGAATGGGTTGACCAGGGCATTGGCAATCGAATTGGCCAGCCGCGGTATCCGGGTGAATGCGGTTGCGCCTGGCCCGGTAACCTCCCCAATGACGGCGGTTGCGCGCGCCGATATGCCGCGCGCCCGGGCCCTGATCGAATCGATCCCGCTTGGGCGGTTTGGCGAACCGGAAGAAGTAGCTTCGGCCATCCATTTTCTGTTATCGTCGGCAGCTTCCTTTATCACCGGTCAGATTCTCGGGGTAGATGGTGGTGTGGTCGTGTCATAGGCCGGACTTGCGGGATGCATGCAAGTCCCCGAGGGTAAGCTGCGCTGGGCTTGCGCCTTCTTTGCCCAAGCGTAAAAAGCGCTACTATAGTGGGCTCACTATAGTTAAGGAGTGACAAGATGACACATACGGCTCCGCGCCCACATTCGGAAAACCGCGACAAAGTCGGGGCGCCGCTTTATCATCAGGTCTATTCTGTCCTTCGCCAGCAACTCCTTGAGGGCCAATATGCCAGCGGCTGCCGCCTTCCGTCTGAACATGAACTGGAAGAGCTGTTTGCGGTGTCACGTATTACGGTGCGTCGCGCGCTTGACCGATTGGCCTCCGAAGGGCTTGTCATCAAACGGCATGGTAAGGGCACCTTTGCCCAGCCTGCCATCACGCCGCCATCGATTCAGACCAACCTGCGCGGCATGCTGGAAAACCTGGTGGCGATGGGACGAAAGACCAGTGTCGAAGTGATCGAGTTCGGATATACTTCTCCCGGTCCCGACATTGCTACCCGATTGGCACTGGAAGATGGTGAGGAAGTCCAGCGGGCCATCCGCGTCCGTCGGCATGAAGGGCAGCCTTTTTCGCACCTTACAACCTGGGTGCCCGCATCGGTTGGGCGCCAGTACACTCGTGAAGACATCTCGGAAACCCCGCTTCTGTCGCTGTTTGAAAAGGCTGGAATCGTGATTACCGAGGCGGAACAAAGAATGTCGGCAAAGCTGGCCGATACCCAGACCGCAAGGTTGCTTGGTGTAGAGCTTGGAACGGCCCTCCTGTCCATTCGCAGACTTGTCCGGGATGACAGCGGTCGACCGATCGAGCTGCTTGAAGCGCTCTATCGTCCTGATCTTTATGAATACACGATGCATATGACGCGGCGCGGCAAACAGGCAAAGTTTGTCTGGTCCGATGACATGCGCTTCCTGCGCTGACGAATGGCGTCACCATTGGCGCGCCGTTCAGAGACGGGCCCGAGGAGGATCGCTGGATTCGTGATGTACCGGTGCGCGGGCCGGGATCAATTCCGTTGAATGGCATCGAAATAGCCGGTAGTCGTAGCGTTGCTTAAACGTTTAGGTGGTGGGAAGGGCATTGAAAAAAGTTGGATTGAAAGCTGTCGCAGCGAAAGCAGGCGTATCGGTGGCGACGGTCTCTTACGTGATGACGGGGCAGGGGCGGGTGTCGCCGGGAACCCGGGACCTGGTCCTGCGGGCCGCGGATGAACTGGGGTTTGTCCGTAATGAGGCAGCAGCCAACCTGCGCTCGGGTCAGTCCCGCCTGATTGGCGTGATCATCAACAATATCACGAACCCCTTTTTCAGCAGCCTTGTGTCCGAGCTTGAAACGACCGCCTATCGGGAAGGGTTCCTGACCCTGTTGGCGACGGCGCAAAACGACCTGGAACGCCAGGGACGGCTGCTGGAATCAATGGTATCGCAAGCCGTGGGTGCCATCATCCTGTCGCCGGTCCATGATACGCATCCCGACGACCTCAAGCTGGCCACGATGCGCGGCATACCCATCATCTCCTGTGTTCGAGACCTGCCCGATTGCCCGGTCAGCTTTGTCGGGGCCGATGATGAACGCTCCGGTTATCTGGCGGGGCGGGCGGTAATCCGGGCGGGCAATTGCGCGGCAGTTCTTGTCGGCGGTTACAAACGAACGACAACCTATGAAGGGCGCAGGAAGGGTTTGATACGCGCATTTTCCGAGGCCGGATTGCCGCGCGATGCCTGCATGTTCCGGCCGGGGCCGATTACGCCTGAATATGGTGCACAGGTGCTGGGGGATATGGTTGCGGAAGGCCTCGGGGGCCGTGCAGTCATCTGTTTCAATGATGGTATCGCCATGGGTGTCTATGAGGCTGCGCAGGCCGCAGGTCTTGCCGTGGGTGTGGACCTGTCCGTGATCAGCTTTGACAATGCGCGCGTGTCGTCGGTGCTTAGTCCGGGATTGACGACGATTGATATCTTTCCGGGGCGAATCGGCGCGATTGCCGCAGAACGGGCCGCCGCGATGGCGAGGGGGGATGACACCACCCGGACCAGGGATCAGCTTGAACCCGTCCTGATTGAGCGGCATTCGATCATTTAAATATATATTCCAAGACGTTTTCAGACGCGCCTGTTGACAAGTGAACGAATTGATGAAACGTTTCATGTAACCGGATAGTTACATGAGGCGAGGATGGAGGACTTCGATTTCATCGTGACGGGAGGTGGGTCGGCAGGTTGTGTTCTGGCGGCACGGCTCAGTGAGGACCCGGATGTGTCGGTGCTTCTGCTTGAGGCGGGGGGACGCGACAGGAACCTTCTGTTTCACTGGCCTGCAGGCTTTGCCAAGATGACCAAGGGGATCGCCAGCTGGGGCTGGTCCACGGTGCCACAGAAACATCTGCAGGGACGGGAGATCTGGTTTACCCAAGCCAAGGTGATCGGCGGTGGTTCCACGATCAATGCCCAGATCTACACACGCGGCAATGCCAGGGATTACGACGCCTGGGCCGAGGATCATGGCTGCGATGGCTGGAGCTATCGCGACATTCTGCCCTATTTCAGGCGCGCTGAATGCAACGAACGTTTCAGCGATGATTTTCACGGGATTGATGGGCCTCTGGGTGTGTCCATGCCGCGTGCGACACTGCCGGTCTGCGATGCCTTCATACGTGCCGCACAGGAATTCGGCATGCCCTACAACCCGGATTTCAACGGCCGTTACCAGCGTGGTGTCGGGTTCTACCAACTGACGCAGCGGGATGCGCGCAGGTCTTCGACGGCGGTGGCGTTTCTTGGGCCTGCGGAGGGTCGGGCCAACCTGACCGTCATGACCGGCGCGCAGGCATGCAAGGTACTGGTTGAAAAGGGCCGGGCAACCGGTGTGGAGATCCTGCGCAGCGGACGGCGCAAAACCGTTCGTGCCCGGCGTGAGGTCATCATATCTTCGGGCGCCATCGGATCACCGCGGTTGCTCATGCTGTCCGGGATCGGGCCCGCCGATCATCTGCGCGATGTCGGCATCGATGTTATCCATGACCTGCCGGGTGTCGGAGCCAATCTTCAGGACCATATCGACCTTTGTACGATTTCCGAATTGACCGGGCCGCACAGTTATGACGGGTGGGATCGGCTCCATAAGACGGTCTGGGCGGGCCTTCAATATCTGCTGTTCAAGTCCGGCCCGGCTGCGGCATCCCTGTTTGAGACCGGAGCTTTCTGGTATGCTGATGAAACCGCGCCCTGGCCCGATATCCAGTTCCATCTGGGACAGGGCTCCGGCATCGAGAAGGGCATTGTCAGGATCGATGGGGCGGGGATCACACTCAACAGTGCCTTCATGCGGCCCCGGTCGCGGGGTACGGTGCGTCTGGCAAGTGCAGATGTCATGGCGGCCCCCCTGATTGATCCGAACTACTGGTCGGACCCCTATGACCTGGAGATGGCACTGAAGGGGCTGGAGATGGCGCGCGAGATCCTTGCCCAGCCCGCATTGCGCAATTTCGTCCGCAAGGAGGTCCTGCCCGGTCCGGAGGTCAAGACCCAAAGCGCGCTGTTTGATTATGCCTGCCGTATGGCGAAGACGGATCAGCATCCGGTCGGGACATGCAGGATGGGCCGCGATCCCATGGCTGTGGTCGATCCTGAACTGAAGCTTCACGGGATTGACGGGCTGCGCGTATGCGATGCTTCGGTCATGCCGACGATCAATTCGTCCAATACCAACGCACCGACAATCATGATTGGGGAAAAGGGGGCCGATCTCATACGCGGCATGGCACCGCTGGAACCGGTTGTCTTTTCTTGGGAACGCAATGCGGGACAACGATACGCGCTGGCCTAGGATCTCCGGCCGGCTTCACATCACAAGGGGGCTTACATGACATCTGTTCTTGGACTGCATCATATCGGTTTGACCGTACCGGATATGGAAGAGGCCGTGGCCTTCCTGCGCGATGTCTTTGGCGCGGTGACGATCATGGAATGTGGATCGGTCGATGTGGATGACGCATTCATGGCCCGGCGCCTGGGGGTCCCCCCAGGGGTAAAAATCGCCGATCAGAGGGTTGTTCAGGTCGGTCGCGGCGGATCACTGGAACTGTTCGAATATAGCGGTGTCGGGGACAAGCAGGGACTGAAACACAATGGTGAAGTGGGCGCCATGCATGTCGCCTTTGAGGTCGATGACGCCCATGCCGTTGCCGCGCGGATGAAGGCTGCCGGTGTTGATCTGCTGGAAGGGCCGACATTGATTGAAGGCGGGCCAATGGACAATCTGATCTGGCTCTACCTGCGAGCCCCATGGGGTCAGTATTTCGAAATCGTCAGTCAAAACGGGCCGCTTGGTTATGAAGCCAAGGGCGGGCCGAAGCTCTGGACGCCCTCTGGAGGTACATAAGGCCGCACAAAGAGGCTGGCCAACGAGGGATGCCACCAGAAACAGGGGCCTGCATGGCGCGGCCCGACAGAGGAGGAGAAGAGATGAGATTCGCAAGGACAATACCGTTGGCGAGTGCGCTGGTGGTCGGTCTGGCCGGGACGGCTATTGCCGAAAAGGAATATGAGGGTATCGAGCTCAAGATGTTGGCGATTGGCGACACATCGGTGACCCGCCTGGCGCCCATTGTTGATGAGTTTACCGAACTGACCGGTGCGAAGGTCCAGATCGACATGTTCCCCTATCCCGGGCTGATCGACAAGATTGTGATCGAAGCCAGCGCTGACAATCCCAGTTATCAGCTGATGTGGGTCGACAGTCCCTGGGTTGGTGTGCTGGGGGAATCCGGCGCACTTGAGGATCTGACGGATTGGGTCAGGCGCGATGCCGAGGAGATCCACCTGGACGATATCGTTCCGATCCAGCTTCAGGAAAACACCTGGCAGGGCCGTCTTCTGGCCTTCCCGGCCTCGGGCATGGTCTGGCATATCAACTATCGCAAGGACATGTTCGAACATCCCGATGAACAGGCCGCGTTCAAGGAAAAATATGGCTATGATCTGGCCCCGGCCCAGACTTGGGATCAGTTCATCGACATTTCCGAATTCTTTACCCGCAAGACGGGGGAAACCCTGGCGGGCAAGACGCTCGACAAGGATTTCTATGGCAATGCGCAGGCCTATAGCCGCGTTGCCGGGGCGATCACGCATGACTTCTTTCCGATCATGCGCAGTTTTGGAGGGCAGTATTGGGATTCCGAAACCGGGCTTTGCGCAGTGGATGGTGAGGCCGGGCTGAAGGCGGCCGATGTGATGAAACGGCTGATCCCGTTCAACCCGCCGGATTACCTGGGCCTGATGTGGGATATCCGCACCGGCTACATGGAGCGGGGCGAGACGGCGCAATCGGGCTACTGGTCGGTACGGACAGTGCGCCTGACCAATCCCGAAGAGGCGGTGCTGCCGACCATCGGTGTGGCAGGCTATGCCGCCAGCCCCACCGGTGACGGCTCTTTGCAACCGACAATGACCGGTGCGCTCAGCTTCGGCATCAATTCCAAGGCTTCCGACCGCGACAAGGAGGCCGCCTGGGCCTTCATCAAATGGGGTACATCGCGGGATATGATGCGTCGCTTCGCCGAAGAGGGCTCGGGGGTTTCACAGTTCTACAAATCCCTCCTGTCGGATCCGGGCCTGCAGGAAAAATACCCCTATTACAAGGTGCTTCTGGACAGCCAGGAAAATGCCCAGCGGCGCATCTTCCATCCTTTCTATGCCGATGTGGAAGAAATTTTCGGTGTCGAGCTGAACAAGTACATGGCCGGTGAAACCGACTCGGCGCAGGAAGCGCTTTCCAATGGCTGTACCAAGATCAACACGCGGTTGAAGGTGTTCCCGCTTGAGATGCGCCTTCGCTGGATCAATGACCCACCTGCTGCGGTGCTTGAGTAGCCAGATAGACCACCGGTCCGTCCCGTATCTCCCCCCGGGGCGGGCCAATTCCTGCCACCCTTCATGCCGGAGCCCAGCACCATGGCCTATATCCGCAAGCGAAACCGGCAGATCTTCCTGATCTTTCTTTTGCCGGCAATGCTGGCTCTTTTCCTGACAACCATCTATCCGATGATCTATGCGGGTTATCTCAGCTTCCGCTCCTATGATCTGGCGAAGCTGTTTGTCCCGCGTGTCTTCGTCGGTTGGACCAATTACAGTGAGATCCTGAATTCGAGTGAATTCCTGCATTCACTGGTTGTTACCTTCAAGCTGATGGCAATGACCCTGTCGGTCCAGCTTGTACTGGGCGTTGGCATTGCCCTTCTGGTGGTCCAGAAACTGCCGGGCATGCCGCTGGCACGGACCCTCCTGATGATCCCGATGATGATCTCGCCGGTGATTGTCGGCCTTGTCTGGCTGTTTCTCTATTTTCCCGAGCTGGGCTACCTGAATTACTTTCTGAATCTTGTGGGTATCGGTGCGATCCCGTGGATTTCATCGACCGATTGGGCGCTTTGGGCGATTGCCATTGCGGATATCTGGCAGTGGACGCCCTTTGTGATGATGGGCACGGCTGCCGCATTGCAAAGCCTGTCCCCGGAGCCCTATGAAGCCGCGCTAATTGACGGAAATTCCCGCTGGGATGTTTTCACCCGCGTGACCTTGCCACAGATCAAGCCCGTGCTTGTCAGTCTGATGTTCCTGCGCGCGATCGACGCGTTCAAGATCTATGACATTATTTTTGTCCTGACCAAGGGCGGCCCCGGTGACAGTACCGAGGTCCTGTCGATGTTCATCTATCGTCAGTCTTTCACCTTCTGGCGGATGGGTGTGGGGGCTGCCGCCAGCTTTGTGTCGCTCATTATCATCGTCGTGCTGATCACCCTGTTTTTCAAGTCGCTCAACCGCGAGCAGGCCGCGTGAGGAGAACGCCATGAACAAGCCCGGAACCCGGCAAGCGGTGCTGATCTACATCGCGTTGGCCGTTGTGCTGATCGTGTTTCTGACACCGATATACCTGATTGCCTCGTCTTCGGTGAAACCGTCCCCGATCATGTTTCAGAAACCGCCGGCCTTCCTTTTTACGCCGACCTTCGAACATTATCAGGATCTCTTTGTCATGCGTCCTTTCGGCAAATTCATCCTGAATTCGCTGATTGTGGCCCTGGGGTCGACGGCCTTTTCGCTGACCATCGGGTCGCTGGCGGCCTATGCGATCAGCCGGATCCGGCACAAGCGGATGAATGACGTGGCCTTCTGGATCCTGTCGATGCGGATGTTTCCGCCCATCGCGGTCGTTGTGCCCTATTATATCATCTTCAAGGCGGCCGGGCTGCTCGATACGCCGCTTGCGCTGATCATCGTCTATTCGACGGCGAATATTCCGCTCACCGTCTGGCTGATGAAGGGTTTCTTCGATGAGGTGCCCATGGCACTGGAGGAGGCCGCAGCCGTGGATGGCTACGGACTTCTGGAAACCTTCTGGCGCGTGACACTTCCGCTGGCGGCCCCGGGGCTCGCGGTGTCGGCGGTGTTCTGTTTCATCTTCTCATGGAATGAGTTTCTCTTTGCCCTGATGTTGACGGGCTCCGAGGCTCAAACCGCGACGGTGGCGGTAATGTCCTTCTGGTCATCCGACGCCGTGCAATGGGGCCGTATCATGGCCGGTTCGTTCATCATCCTCATTCCCGGTGTCATCTTCGTGCTGACCTGCCAACGCTGGCTGGTACGTGGTCTGACCATGGGCTCGGTCAAGTAGGGGCAGTCGAATGTCAGCTATCACACTGAAGAATGTCGTGAAAAGATACGGTTCCGTGCAGGTCGTGCATGGTGTTGATCTGGATATTGAAGAAGGTGAATTCGTTGTCCTGCTGGGGCCATCGGGTTGTGGCAAGACGACTACGCTGCGCATGGTGGCGGGGCTTGAGGATGTCTCGGGTGGCGAATTGTCGATCGGGGGAAAGCTCGTGAACGATGTTGCACCCAAGGATCGGGGCGTGGCCATGGTGTTCCAGAACTATGCGCTCTACCCCCATATGACCGTGCGCCAGAACATGGAATTCGCACTGCGTCCGATGAAGCTGGGCAAGGTCGAGATGGAAAAGCGGATTTCCGATACCGCGTCGATCCTTGGCCTTGGGGAATTGCTCGACCGTCGTCCGGCTCAGCTTTCAGGAGGGCAGCGCCAAAGGGTGGCCATGGGACGTGCCATGGTCCGTACGCCCGAGGTGTTCCTGTTTGACGAACCCCTGTCAAACCTTGATGCCAAGTTGCGCACCCAGGTCCGATGGGAGATCGGCAGGCTCCATCAAAGGCTTGGTACCACCGTTCTCTATGTCACCCATGACCAGGTGGAGGCCATGACCCTGGCCGACAAGATCGTCATCATGCGCGATGGCCATGTGGAACAGGTCGGTACGCCCGAACAGGTCTTTTCCGAACCACAAAGCACCTTTGTCGCAACCTTCATCGGCAGCCCGTCGATGAACATGATCGAAAGCCGCATATCGGGTGGTCGTCTGGAGGCTGAAGGCCTTTCCATTGCGGTGCCTGAAAGATTTGCAGGCAAGGTCGCTGACGGTCAGCAGGTCACGCTCGGGATACGTCCGATCGAGATCAAATGCGTGGGCGAGGAGACCCCGGGCGCCATGGCGGCGCATGTCAAGGTTACCGAATATCTTGGCAACGAGGCGTTGCTTGACCTGCGCCTGGGGTCGCATGAACTGGTTGCAGAGGTCCCCGCCGATCAGCGTGTGAAATCGGGAGAGACGGTATATCTCCGCCTCAACGAAGCGGCGTTGCACCTGTTCGACACCGCAACCGGACGGACATTGGCAGATTGAGGAGGCCGGCCATGGCAAAGGAAATCGTTATTTCAGCAAAATCGACCTTTTCGCTGCAGGACTATGAGGATGGTCCGCTTGCACCGGATGAGATCCGGGGCCAGACCATTGCGACGCTGATCAGCCAGGGCACGGAAATGGGCTGGTCCGAGGGCGAGGATTTCCCCGTCCGTCCGGGTTATGCGGCCGTGTTCCGCGTTGAGGAGATCGGTAAGGCAGTCGAAGGCGTCGGAAAAGGTGAGCTGCGCTTATGCATGGGGTATCACCGCCAGAGCCAGCAGCACCCTGCGCACCATACCCTGAAGGTGCCGGACGGAATGGTACCGGAAACCGCGCTTCTGGCCCGGCTCATGGGGGTTTCAATGACCGTCCTCATGACCACCGAGGCCCGCACGGGCGATAAGGTGGTCATCTGTGGCGCAGGCCCGGTGGGTATTCTGGCAGCGCATAATTTTACCATCGGGGGTTATGAAGTCAGCGTTGTGGAACCTGATGAGATGCGGCGCGCGCAGGTCCGGCAAAGCGGAATTGCCTCCGTCCATGCCACCATGCCGTTGGAGGATCCGGACTATCTTGGACAGGTGGCGCTGGTTGTCGATTGCTCTGGCCATGAAGCTGCGGTTCTGGATGGCTGCAGGATAGTCCGGCTGAAGGGCGAGGTGGTGCTGGTAGGTGTGCCCTGGCGCAAATATACGGATCTTACCGCGCATGAGATCATGCAGGCGGTATTCTTCGGATTTGTCAGATTGCGGGGCGGATGGGAATGGGAAGTCCCAATCCATTCGCGTAAATTCGTTTGGGAAGAGTTGCTGGAGGGTTATAATAACGCGCCCCACAGCACATTTGGCGGCTTCGCGCGGGCGTTACGCTGGCTGGATGAAGGACGTATCAACACGGATGGCCTGATGACGACGGTATCCCCGGCTGATCCGGTCCGGATCTATGATGATATCCGCGCCCGCAAGATCAAGGAGCCGTTCATCGCCTATGATTGGGGACAGCTTTGAACCGGTGGTCAAATGGCACAGGACTGGGCATTGCCGGTCAGAACCGGCAGGATGCCGGGGTTATGCTACACCAGAATTTCGCGGGGCCTGTTGAACGGACAGGGGTATGAGGTTCACACTGATGTTGATTAACGGGAGGAAGGCATGAAACCGGATAGCAAGGTGAAATTTGGACGCGTTGACCTGGAGGTGACGCCTTTCGGATTCGGGACCGCTCCGATCGGCAATATCTTTCGCGAGATTGACGAGGAGACCTCAGACGCAATGATCCAGACGGCCTGGGATGCGGGTGTGCGTTTTTTCGACACCGCGCCGATGTATGGCCATGGCCTGTCCGAACTGCGAACCGGCCATTCGTTGCGCTGGAAGGGGCGTGATGACTTCGTGCTGTCGTCGAAAGTCGGGCGCATCCTGAAACCCGCGCGCAAGGCGGATATCGACTATGCGCCCTGGACCAATGCCGGTCGTTTCACGATGCATTTCGACTATAGTTATGACGGGACGATGCGTAGTTTCGAAGACAGCCTGCAGCGGCTCAACCTCGAAAGGATGGATATCTGTTTCATCCACGATATCGACGTCTATACCCGTGGCAACGAGCAACCCGAAGTGTTCAGGATGGCGATGGACGGCGCGTGGAAGGCGCTGTCGGCGCTGCGTGATCAGGGGGTCGTCAAGGCGATCGGGGTTGGTGTGAACGAATGGGAGGTCTGCCATGCGGCCTTGCAACAGCGCGATTTCGACTGTTTCCTGCTGGCCGGGCGCTACACCCTTCTGGAGCAGGAGGCACTTGATGGTTTTCTGCCGCTTTGTGCGGAACGCGGTGCTGCGGTTGTGGTTGGGGGAGGCTACAACTCTGGTATTCTGGCGACGGGCGCCAGGGCGGGGGCAAAATACAATTACGCACCTGCCCCCGATGACATCATGGACAGGGTACGCAAGATCGAAGCGGTCTGCGCCACATATGATGTGCCCCTGCCTGCTGCGGCGTTGCAATTTGTCGTGGCCCATCCGGCGGTACCAACCTTCATGGCCGGTACACGGACGGTTGAGCAGTTGCAGCAGAACCTAGCATGGTTCAGCCACCCGATTCCGGATCAGTTCTGGGCAGATCTGAAGGCCAGGGGCTTGTTGCGGGAAGATGCACCGACCCCGTGAACAGACCGGGTCTTTGGGTGAAAACCACAACCGAAAAGCCCATGACATTTGCCAAAGCGACTTTGACATAATTAACGCGAAAGTTGACGTAGACAGTTTCAAAAGCCCGACTCACCGTCAGCAATCTCGGCCAAGGCTGCCGACGGTGGCTGCATGGCAAAGTCGAGATACAGAAGAAGGCTCTCCTTTCTCTACTAACCCCAAACAACCTGGAAATCCCGTTATCCTTTATTTGCTGTCACCCGGCTGTGCCAGCAAGCTTGCGGCGAGGGCGGCGGCGGCGGTGCGGGAGGGTACGTCGAGGATGCGTAGCAGCGCTGATACATGCACCCGTACGGTTGAGGGAGAGATGCCGAGGCTTCGGGCAATGGCCTTGTTGGTCGAGCCGGTAACAAGTTTGTCCAGCACCTCACGTTGTCGTTTTGAGAGGCGGTCCAGATCCAGGTCCGGGGCGGCGATTTCCGGGTCTTGCGCCATGGCGGGTCCGACCGCCTTCGTTGGGGCATCCCCTGATGGTGCAACCACGATAACTTCGGCTGCGGGATTGAGATGCCTGATCAGGCTCAGCATCTGGTCATGCGCGACCGGGGGTACGGGGGCGATGATGATTCGGGTGTGGGTGGTCTCGTCGTCAAGCAAACTGGCCGTCAGTTCCTCCAAGGGACTTCTCCTGACTCGTTACGGGGGTGGCACGTTGCTGCAGCAGTGAAAGGGCGCGGACCTCATTTGTCCAGACCGAAACCGTGTTGCCCGCCAGATGCCGCCGGAAGGGCAAATTATCGCCAGTCAACCGAAAAGTGCTCGGCATCGGATTGCCCAAACTCGATCTGCTTAGATCATCCTGACTAGGCCGTTTAGCCCACCCGACGAATAGGCGGGGTCCGTTTTCGCTGGCTTGATGAAGATGTCGGGAGATGACCCGATTCCAAAACCAAGGAGACTACAGATGAACGATGTTACCAAACACGAGGACGCTGAAGTGATCGCGCTGGATGATGCGTCCATTGCCGAGGTTAGCGGCGGCATCAGCCTGATCCCGTTTCCGCTTCCGCTTCCGTTCCCTTGTCCTTTTCCCAGGTTTCCCAAGATCGGACGCAGGGTGCGCCGCTGATCTGGCCCAGGATAAGGAATCCCGAGATGAACGATAGTACCAAACGGGAAGACGTTGCGTTCGTGGAACTTGACGATCTGTCGATCGTCTCTGTCAGCGGCGGTATCCGGGAGGCGATCATGCCGATTTGGCCGATGCCGTGGGATCTCATTCCCATCCCCAGACTGCCTGTTAATCGAATCCCGCGTCGGATTGTCAAGTTGCCGACTTGGCCCACCATCGCGGCATAACCAGAAACCAAAGGAGAAACATCATGTTTTCTGAAGAAACCAACCTGAAAATGGATACCGATCTGAGCGAGAATGCGCTGATCGAACTGAACACTGCCGATATCGATGATGTGTCGGTCGCCGGTGGTAATCCCGGTATTGCGATTGTCGGTGCCATCATCGGCATTTCGATCGCCTATCACATCGGAAAAAAGAAAGGCTACTGGTAAGCCTCTATCGCCCGCCGGTGAACGGATCCGACCCGGCCCTGGGGGCAGGGTACATGACGGAAACCGTTGCATATCGGCGGATACCGAAATCCCGCCAATTCCGGCAGGGATACCATCAGCACCCAAAGGAGAAACGATATGTTTGCTGAAATGACCGACCTGAACCTTGATGCCGACCTGAACGAAAACGCGATGGTTGAGCTGAACGCCGCCGACGTCGATGACGTGTCGGGCGGTATTGCGCCTCTTGCCCTGCTCACCGGGGGGGCCATTGCATTCGCCGGCGGTGCTGCCATCGGCTTCGCCGTGAGTTATTGGGCAAATCGCGACTGATTGGCGCCACTGATGGAGGGATTCTGCATGTCCGGTAACTCTTCACTGGTTGGCATGATTGGTATCATTGCCCTTTTCTTTGTCGGCCTCTTTTGGGGAACCACCCTCGGTCGTGAAGCTGCCATGAAGGATAACAGGGCAGATGCCGGGACCCTTGAAATGAACCAGGACTGAAGCCCTTCGCGGATCAGCGAAGCGGTGAACAGCCAGAACTGAAAGGAAAATGACATGAATGAGAACATGGTCAAAATTCAACTGGATGAGAACGCAATCGATGAGGTTTCCGGCGGGGCGGTGGTCGTTGTTCCTGTCCTCATCTACGGCGCTGCGTTTGTTGCCGGCCTGACTTGGGGAACCACGATTGGTACGGCGCGTGCCGAACGCAACAATCGCCGTAATAAATAAAAGCCGGCCCACCAAGGTGGACCGACACGCCTGACAGGCGTCGGAGGTATAGGGCCTCCGACGCCACCATAGCCCACAAAACCGGATTAGACAATGACGGACAAGGAACCGCCCCTTGGTGGCACGCCACAAAACCATGCCCGCCCCGAGGACACCCCGGCCGGAACCGCAGGTAATGCCCGGCAGGGCAAGGACAAGCCGATCCCGCTGTTCCGTCAGCAGGCCGTGGCTTATCAGTCGCGCTCGCTTGATGGCGAGGTGATGCTGTCGCTGTCCATGCGGATGCGGGTGCTGATCGGGCTGGCGGTTGTCGTCGTGATCGCTACTGCCGCATTTGCCACCACTGCGACCTATGCCCGGATGGAAACCGTTGTCGGCTGGGTTGTGCCCGAAGGCGGGCTGATCCGTGTCACCGCACAGCAGGGCGGCGTGATCGAAAGCCTCTCGGTAGCCGAGGGTGATGAGGTTGCCACTGGTGAGCCGCTGGCTGAATTGCGCCTGTCCACCGATCTTGAGGGGGGCAATGCCGGGCAGGCCTTGCAGGCCCAGCTTCGCAACCAGGTCGAAGCCGTCCGCACCCAGGCCGAGGCCGAGCGCGAAAAGCTGCTGGCGCAGGAAGTCAGCCTGCAGGTCGAACGCGAGGCCATGCTGCGTGAATTGAAACAGAACCGTGCCCGCGTGGAGGCGATGGCCGAACGGCTGACGCTGATTGAGGCAAGTGCCGTGCGGGTCCGCAAGATTGCAGATCGCGGCTATGCCAGCCGCCAGAGTGTTGACGAAAGCGAAATGAGCGTGCTTTCCGCGCAGCAGGAGCTTGATGCCCTGCGCAGCAGCGTCATGGCGACAGAGCGCGAGATTGGCAATGTCGATGCCCAGTTGCGTGCCCTGCCGTTGTCGATCCGCGCCGTTGAGGCGCAGACCCGTGCCAGCGAGGCGCAACTGGCCCAGCAGGAAACCGAACTGGCGGTGCAAGATATCTATCGCGCAGGTGCCACCGTTGCCGGCCGTGTCGTTGCGGTGCCGGTATCGCGCGGGCAGACCGTGCCGCCGCAATCAGTCATCGCGGTGATCACCCCTGAGGGCTCAACCCTTCAGGCAGAGCTTTACGTCCCTTCCCGTTCCGCCGGTTTCATCACCCCCGGACAAGAGGTGCAACTCATGTATCAGGCCTTCCCCTATCAGAAATTCGGCGTTGCCAAGGGCACGGTAAGCAGTGTCTCCCGGACCGTACTTGGCCCCGGCGAGGTGGCGATTCCCGGGCTGGAGATCAACGAACCCGTGTTCCGCGTCAAGGTCGCCATGGAAAGCGACTCTGTTCAGGCCTACGGGCAAAATATTCCTGTACAGCCCGGTATGCTTCTCTCTGCCGGGATTGTCATCGACCGCCGCACGCTGGTCGAATGGCTTCTGGATCCGATCTATGCGGTGGGGCGTCTGGGATGAGTATTGCCGAGCTGAATTTCTCCGGCCGTCGCCGGCTGCCCGATATCCGTGGCGCCGAGGCCGCCGAATGCGGGCTGGTCTGCATGACGATGATCGGCCGTTATCACGGTCATGATATTGACCTGAATGGGCTGCGCCAGCGTTTCTCACTGTCGCTGACGGGTGCAACGCTACGCAACCTGATGCAGCTTGCCGAACAGCTTTCGCTGGCACCGCGCGCTTTGCGGGTGGGTTTGCAGGCGCTGGACAATGTACGATTGCCCGCGATCCTGCACTGGGACCTGAACCATTTTGTGGTGCTCAAATCCGTCAAGGGAAACAAGGCGGTGGTCCATGATCCAGCTCGTGGTGTCCGGACGCTGACGTTTGATGAGCTATCGAACCATTTCACCGGCGTTGTGCTGGAACTTACCCCGGCCGGAGATTTCAAGAAGGCCAAGGCGCGGATGCCGGTCAAGCTGACCAGCCTGTGGTCGCGGACCGAGGGCATGGGCGCCGCGATTTTCCAGGTTCTGCTGTTGTCGGTCGTGTTCCAGATCGCAACCTTTGCCATGCCGTTCCATCTGCAACTGGTGGTGGATGAGGCGATCGGGCGCGCGGATAGCAGCCTGCTGACGGTTCTGGCGCTTGGCTTCGGGGCGCTTTCGGTGCTGCATGCGGGGCTGGAGGCGTTGCGGAACTGGGTGCTGCGGCTTCTGGGTTCAATGATGTCGTTTCAGGTGGTGGGCAATATCGTCCGACACCTGATGCGCCTGCCGGTGCCGTTCTTCGAAAAACGCCATGTCGGGGACATCATGTCCCGGATCGAATCCACCAACGCCATTCAGGACGCGCTGACGCGCGGTATGATCTCGGCCATCGTGGACGGGGCGATGGCGGTGATCGCGGCCTTCATCCTGTTTCTTTATTCACCGCTGCTGGCGGTGATCGTCGTGGCGTCATTGCTTATCGTGCTGGGGCTGGGATTTGCGTTTTACCCCGCCACCCGCGCCGCGACCGAGGAAAACATCGTCGCCATGGCCTCTGAGCAATCGCATCTGATCGAGACGGTGCGCGCCATGTCCACCATCACGCTGATGGGCGGGGAGACGGACCGGGAAGCCAAATGGCGCAACCGCTATGCCGCTGTCATCAACAGTTCGGTGCGGGTGGGACGCTACGATATCTCACTGCGTTTCCTGCAAAATGCGGTGATCGGGGTGCAGACGGTGCTGGTGATTTACCTGGCCGCGCGGATGATCCTGACCACACAGGGCTTTTCGGTCGGGATGCTGATGGCCTTCCTGTCCTTCCGGCAGACCTTCAGCGACCGGGCGCTGTCGCTTGTGGGTGAGGTCATGCAGTTCCGTCTGCTGGGGCTGCATCTGGACCGGCTGGCCGATATTGTCACCGCCGAAGCTGATATCGCCCATCAGGGCGATCGCCCGCCGCGGATGATCAACGTCGAGGGCGGGATTGAGCTTCAGAACATCTCGTTCCGCTATGGTGCGGGGAACCCGCCGGTGCTCGACGATGCGTCGCTCATTATCGAGCCGGGGGATTTTGTTGCCGTCACCGGCCCCTCGGGCGGCGGCAAGACAACGTTTGCCAAGCTGCTTCTTGGCCTGAACCCGCCCGATGCCGGCCAGATCCTGCTGGATGGGCAGCCGGCTACGCCCGACTTGTGGCGCGCCTGGCGGGCACAGATCGGGGTGGTGGCTCAGGACGATCAGCTTCTGTCAGGTTCGATTGCCGACAATATCGCCTTTTTTGACCCCGACATGGATATGGAGCGCGTTGCCGCCGCTGCTGTTGCGGCACAAATCCATGAGGATATCACTGGGATGCCGATGCAATACCTGTCGCTGGTGGGTGATATGGGTTCAGCTCTTTCGGGAGGTCAGCGGCAGCGCGTCCTGCTTGCCCGGGCGCTCTACCGGCAACCGCGATTGCTGCTGCTGGATGAGGGCACGGCCAATCTTGACGAACCGACCGAGAACGCTATCGCCGATCTTATCGCACAATTGCCGATCACCCGCATCGTGATCGCGCATCGTCCGGCGCTGATTGAACGGGCCGGGCGACAGATCCGCTGCGGCGATGGCACGATCACCGAAGTTTCGGTCGCACCGCCGTCCCGGAAAGTTCGCCCCGTGAGTTGAAGGCGCGCCACACTATGCGACGGGGTTGTTTTTGCGTTCTGCTCCAGTCAAAGTTTAACTTGACCAGCCGTCCTCTATATACCGCATCAATCCACGCTCGCCAATCGCCGGTGCGCAGCGTATCGCCAATGACCACCATGAAGTGGTCAATCTGGGTTTCGATGCGGGAACGCTGACCATGGCCGGTTTACATTTGCCAGCCCGTGCCGCCCTTTCGAACTGATAGACGTCCCTTGTTGAACGTGTACGGCATCTGTGCGTTCTTCCTGGAATCTTCTGACCCGATACCGGAAAGAAAGAGGGCCATGTATCAAGGTCAAGCACATCCCCGTTTGTGTCTATTGCCCACCACAGCCAGTATTCACACAGAGACCCATATCATCGTTATCCACGAGGTCACCAATCGGGGTTACAACCGTGACCAGTTGCACCCGATGGCAATGGCCGCCAATGATGCCCTCGGACGGGACGACCTGCACACCATTGCCGACAAGGGCTATTTCAGTGGCGCGCAGATCCTCGCCTGTGACCGGGCCGGCATCACCGTGACCGTGCCCCGGCCGGAGACCTCCGGCAACTGTGGCAAGGGTATGTATGTGCAGGCCGACTTCGCCTATGACCTCGCACGCGATGTCCATGTCTGCCCGACCGGCGAAGACCTGACCTATCGCTATACGTGCGAGGAAGGTGGTCTGCAGATTCGGCGCTACTGGATTAACGAATGTCAGCACTGCCTGCTTCAGTGCCGATGTACCAGCGGAAAGGAGCGACGCATCACCTGATGGGAACATAAGCATCTGGTCGACAGGATGCGCGAGGCGCTCGATCCGATGACGCCGCGGTGCTCAACGGTTGAACATCCCTTTGGCACTATCAAAGCCTGGATGGGGGCGACTCATTTCCTGACGCGGCGGCTGAAAATGTTAGAACCGAGATGGCGCTGAACGCTCCAATACTACAGTTGCGTTTGTTGAGGTGTATTTTCCGGTGTGCGCTTGCGGCGGTGGCTTGATGTTGTCGTCGCCATCGTGACCAGTCCCAGATGAAGGCGACAGTCACTATCGGCCGCGGCAGGAGGCGGGTGATGAGGTAGCGAATTTCCGCTGTGGTTAGCGTGTTTTGAAGCCGTTTGACGATACTTCTGCCGGCTGGACCCGCGGACTCGTTTTGTTCGGTTTGCT
>JBKEDF010000100.1:0-4450 GCA_047975325.1 Pseudorhodobacter sp.
TGCCGCGCCGCTTGCGCGGTGCAGCATCCGTGCCGAACAGGCGCTCGCGAATATAGGCGGCAAGAGACTTGTCGCTCCGCTCGACATCCAGCCGCGCCCGCTCTTCGTAGGTTAGACGCAACGAGAAGGGTGGTGGATAGGCCGCCTTTTCTGCCTCTGGCTTTGCTAAGTTATTGAATTTACGGATTAGGGTGCTCGTTTTCGCACCCTAGACGCTTAGCGTCTATTGATGCGAGATAGCGCTCCCATTTGGCCAGCGCCTCAAACAGAGTGTTAGAACTTTCTCTGTCGAGGTGCGTCATCCCTACATTTCATTGTCTGATGTTGAATTGGGGCTGGCCTCGGGAGGGGCGGTTTCTACAAGATAACGTCCCTCTACCCAACCGCGTGTTGCGCCATTGGGGGTTTCGATACGGCACCAGCGGGCCCTGGTTACCCCGCGGCAGCCGAGGTTGCGAAAGATTGCCCCGTTTGCGGCGGTTGCGATGACTTGATGATTGGTGCCGGGTCCGGAGCGGATCTTGAGTGGATCATTGAAGGGAACCTCGATCACGCGCCAGTAATCCGGTCCCACCTGAGCCTGAACGGGCTGGATCGCCTGTATGGCCAGAACCAGCGCAAGGAAGGCTGCGCCCGGGCGGGGCAGATGTGGATTGGTCTTGAAAATCATGGATAGGCCCATGGGGGGCTCCTTGTACGGGATTGCTGCTGCTGCGTTGCCTGCAGGGGTCAGGATGCCTGTCTTTGCGGCATTGTCAAAGCTTCATCGGATATCGCAGGAGCAGATATGCAGTGAAAAATCCATTCCTGTCGGCTATTTTATAGCTGACGGAAGTAAATTTGAGCATCAAATTTTCGAATAGTGATCATAAAATCAAAATGTTAAAGACTGACCATATAATCAGAATAAGGTTGTCAGGCTATAGGCTGCACTGCAATGGTACCATCCATTGGCGGCAGTTTTCATGAAAAAGGGCCGCCGGGATATTCCGACGGCCCCGATCCTTTGGGTGTTCCGTTCAGGCGGGCCTTGGTCCGGACGGCACGGTGGGGTTCATTTCAGGCCCGGTTTGCCGTCAAATTTCTTTTCCATGCTTTCCCAGCAGTCGATATAATCGTCTTGCAGGGGGGCTTCCTTGCCGGCGAATTCGGTCAGGTGCTGGGGGAAGCGCGTTTCAAACATGAAGGACATGGTATTGTCGAGCTTTTCGGGCTTGAGATCCGCGTTGGAGGCCCCTTCGAAGGCTTCGCGGTCAGGGCCATGGGGGATCATCATGTTATGGAGGCTCATCCCGCCCGGTATGAAACCCTGGGGTTTCGCATCATACTGGCCGTAAATATTGCCCATCAATTCGGACATGATGTTCTTGTGATACCATGGCGGGCGGAATGTATCCTCCATCACCATCCAGCGCTCACGGAAGAGCACGAAATCAATATTCGCCGTACCGGGCACGCCCGAAGGGGCGGTCAGAACGGTGAAGATTGAGGGGTCGGGGTGATCAAACAGGATCGCGCCGACCGGGCAGTAATTGCGCAGGTCGTATTTGTAGGGCGCATAGTTGCCATGCCATGCAACCACATCGAGTGGGCTTTGCGCGATCTTCGTTTCATGAAATTCACCACACCATTTGATGGTGATGGTCGAAGGAACCTCGCGATCCTCGAAGGCTGCCACGGGGGCCTTGAAATCGCGCGGATTAGCCATGCAATTGGCCCCGATCGGGCCGCGCCCGGGCAATTCGTATTTCTGGCCGTAGTTTTCGCAGACGAAACCGCGGGCAGGGCCTTCGAGCACCTCGACGCGATAGACGAGACCGCGCGGAATGATGGCGATCTCCTTTGGTTCCAGATCGATAATCCCCAGTTCGGTTGCAAAACGCAGGCGTCCTTCCTGGGGAACAATCAGCAATTCGCTGTCAGCCGAGAAGAAATATTCATCCTTCATCGATTCGGTGACCAGGTAGATATGGCTTGCCATGCCAACCTGGGTATTCACGTCACCCGCCGTGGTCATGGTGCGCATGCCGGTCAGCCAGGTCAGCTTTTCCTCGGTATAGGGAACCGGATCCCAGCGATACTGGCCGAGGCTGGTGACATTGGCCACGATATTGGGGGCGGATTTCCAATAGGGCAGGTCGATTTTGGTGTAGCGCGTGGAATGCTTGACGGAGGGGCGGATGCGATAACACCAGGTCCGTTCTGGCGGGTTGGCGGTAAAGGCCGTGCCCGAAAGCTGTTCACCGTAAAGCCCATAATTGCATTTCTGGGGGCTGTTCATGCCCTTGGGCAGTGCGTCCGGCAGGGCTTCGGTTTCGAAATCATTGCCGAAGCCGGGCATGTAACCGGGGGTTACGGTCGTTCCATCGGCCTGAATCATCTTGGATATATCCGATACGTTCATCATTCTCTCCTCTGGAATGGGGCCGCTCTGGCAAGGCGGCCGGGGATGGTGGTAGCGGGCGCTATTGGCCCGAGGCCGTGGATGCAGCGGCGCGGATTGCCGCGCTGAGCAGGGCACGGTCGCCAATCTGATTGGCCAGGATCAGGATCAGGCGTGCATTGAATGCGGCACTTTGATCATCGTCCAGCCCGTCATGGGCGCTCAGGAGTTCAGCATAGAATCCGTCGTGATCGGGAATATTGGGGTTGGTGTTCAGCTTGGCCATGATCACTCCTTTCCACAGGCTTTGCGCAGGGCCGCGCGGATGGCGGATTCGTCATGGTGATCCCACCGGGCGGTGACGTGCTGATCAGGGCGGATCAGGTAGACCGCCCTTGCCGCTTGCCCGAGATATCTTTCGCCAAGCGCACCAGACGGGTCGTCCTTGCTGGAAACCGCAACATGACGCAGCGTGATGCCGTCGAATTCCTGCGTTCCGGGGGCATCGCAATCAATGGTAAGCAGGGTGAAATCATTGCCCAGCCGGTCAAGCAGATATCCCTTGCCAAGTGGCGCGTCGGGGCAGGGGCTGCCAACCCGGCTACGCGCCGGGCCGCCCGGCAAGGCGTCCTCACCATTAAGGGAAAGCCCGTCATAATGGCAGGGAACGGAAAGCCGTCCGGAATTCACCAGGGGGCGCGCAAAGGGGAAATGTTCCGCCAGATCGAGCACCGCATTGCGGAAGATATGGCTGTTTTTCGATTTCGGGGTGATGAATTCGGTCGCGCGGGTCGAGTTGAGGATATTCTCATCAGCGCCGTGAAGGCGTTCCTCGTCATAGCTGTCCAGAAGCGATTCCGGCGCCTTGCCCTGCAGTACCAGCCCCAGTTTCCAGCCAAGATTGTCGACGTCCTGAAATCCGGAATTCGCACCGCGGGCGCCAAAGGGGGAAACCTGATGCGCCGCATCCCCGGCGAAAATAACCCTGCCGTGACGGAACTTGCGCATCCGGCGGCATTGGAAGGTGTAGATCGAAGACCAGACAATATCATATTCCACGCCCTTGCCGAGCATGGCATTCAGACGGGCACGGATATTTTCCTCCTTCATTTCCTCCTTGCGGTCGATATCCCAGCCGATCTGAAAATCGATCCGCCAGACATTGTCGGGTTGCTTGTGCAAAAGGGCCGAGGCCCCGGATTTCTTGAAAGGCGGTTCAAACCAGAAACGCCGTTCGACCGGGAAATCGGCCGTCATCCTGATATCGGCAATAAGGAAGCTGTCCTGAAAGACGCGCCCTTCGAAATCCAGACCAAGCATGCCGCGCAGCGGGGAGCCCGCACCGTCACAGCCGATCAGCCAATCGGCCCGCAGCTTATAGGGACCATCCGGCGTCATGATCTCCAGGACGGCATGATCATCCTTGACCTCTATCGCATCCACCCGGTTCCTGCCGCGCAGATCGATGGGCGCGCCCTGTGCCTGCGCTTCGCGAACCCGTTCGACGATGAATTTTTCGAAATAGGGCTGCTGAAGATTGATGAAGGCGGGGAATTTATGCCCCTCTTCGGGAAGAAGGTTGAATTCGAATACCTTGCGGTCGGCATGAAATACCTTGCCCAGATTCCATATAACACCCTTGTCGAGCATCGGTTTTCCGCAACCATAACGATCGGCGATTTCCAGTGTCCGCTTGGCAAAGCAGATTGCGCGAGACCCCATGCCGATCCCTTCGTGATCGTCCAGAACGACCACCGGGATCCCCTGCAGGCCAAGGTCAAGCGCGGTCGCAATGCCGATCGGGCCGCCGCCCATGACCACTACCGGGTGGCGGACCGGGGTATCGGCATCCTGATCTGCCGAACGTGCATAGGGGTAAAGCTTGAAAGCCAGTGAATAACGATCATGAAGCATGTCCATCCCCTCCGATAGTTTTGGTTTACGCTTGGAGTTCGTCCCACATTTTCCTGTCGCGTTTTGCGGTCCAGATGCGGGGTGTGTCGATGCCGCGGGCTTCGTCATAGGCGCGCGCGACATTGAAGGGCAGGCAATGTTCGTAGATCGCGT
>JBKEDF010000077.1:0-30210 GCA_047975325.1 Pseudorhodobacter sp.
GTCGCAAGATCCGCCCCCGTACTAAAGGCCTTTCCACCATCCCCACAGACAACAAGAGCGCCGATATTGGTATCGCGCGCAACGGCCTGCACATGATCGACAAGCGCATCAGCCACCGCGAGGTCTATGGCATTGCGGACTTCGGGCCGGTTGATCCGCAAGACGGCAACACGATCGTGACGTTCCAAGATAACCGCCCGTTTCATCCCGTATCTCCCAATCCATTCCAGATGTCGGGAAAAGGGGTACTGCGCCATGCCCGGGGCAGAGAAACAACATTTAGTCAATTGATGGGAATATTAACTCATTTGAGCTGGTCCGACCCGCATGGGAGCCTTGGATGGTGTCGGGCAGGGCGCACCACGGATGGGGGAAACATGAAGAAACCGCTTGCTGGGTTGAAGGTACTCGACCTGACCCGTTTCTTTGCCGGACCCTTCTGCACCATGCATCTGGGTGATCATGGCGCAGATGTCGTCAAGGTGGAAGCACCAGGCGGTGACCTGACCAGACGTCAGGGACCACCGTTTTTCGGCGATAACGGGATGACCTTTCTTGCGGCCAATCGCAATAAACGTTCCATAGAAATCGATGCCAAGTCCGAAGACGGGCGCGCACTCCTCTTCCGGCTGGCATGCAAGGCCGATGTGGTGGTTGAAAATTTCCGCCCCTCGGTCATGCGCCGCATGGGGATCGACTACACCACCATATCGGAACACAACCCCGGTGTCATCTATGCGGCCCTTTCGGCGCTCGGCTCGGATGGGCCTGACAGTGCCCGGGGCGGCTTTGACATTACGGTACAGGCCGAATTCGGTTTCATGAGCATTTCCGGCGAAAGGGGTGGAAAGGCGATCAAGCAGGGAACATCCGTCTTCGACCTCGTAAGCGGCCTTTACGCCTATGCCGGCATCCTTGCCGCCCTGCGGCAACGCGAGGAAACCGGTCGTGGACAAATCGTCGAGACCAGCCTGATGGAGGCGCAAATGACGTTCCTCGTGGATGCGGGAATGGAATATCTTGCGGCGGGCGTGGTACGTCAGCGCTGGGGATCAGAACATTCGCAGATCGTACCCTACAAGGTCTTCGATACCGCCGATGGTGAAATGGTAATTGGTGCCGGATATCAGACCGTCTACGACCCCTTCTGCCACGCCATCGGGCGAACGGATCTTCTGACCGATCCGCGATTCGTGACGCTTGAACAACGCGTAACCAACCGCGAAGAGATCTACGAGATTCTCGACAAGGAAATTCGCCAGTACCGGACGGTCGATCTTGTAGCGCTCCTGAACGATGCGGGCGTCCCGAACGCACCTGTAAATGACATGGCACAGGTCTTTCGGCACCCGCAGGCCCTGCATCGGAACATGAAGATCGACCTGGAGCATCCGGTATACGGGCCCTGCCCCACGATCGGCGCGGGCATCAAATATTCCGGCTTCGATATCACCGAAGGCTGGCGCGCGCCGCCCCTGCTCAACGAAGGTGCCGAGGACGTGCTGTCGGAATGGCTAGGTGGCCGGTAAGGGCATAATATCCTGAGGAGAGCAGAGATGGATTTCGAACCGACCCAGGAACAGCGTATGGCCATCGACAGTCTCCGGCGTTGTATCGAATCTGAACTGCTACCTCTGGTGAAGGGGCACCTCGACACGGCATTCGCGCCGGAACTGGCGCATCAGATCATGCGATTGCTCAACCCCTATGGCATTGGCTGCGGATGGCTGCCCGAAGATGGTGGTGGAATGGGACTCGACTACATCACTTCGGGATTGATCTATGGCGAACTTGCGCGGCTGCTGCCCGATGCGGCCGGTCTGGCTTATGTAAGCGAAGGCGCGGCGATGAAAATCTATCGCCAGGGAACAGAGCAACAGAAAAAGCGCTATCTTCCGGGTTTCGCCGAAGGGCATCTCATTGGTTGCGGTGCCGTTACCGAGTCGGGAACCGGTTCCAACGTCCGGCAGATCCGCACCCGGGCCGTGAAAGATGGCTCCGGCTGGAAACTCAGCGGTGAGAAGATGTTCATATCAAACGCCACGGTTGCGAATGTGGCGACAGTACTGGCCCGAACCGGCGAAAACAAATTCACCTATTTCATCGTGGACCGGTCCGAACACGACTTCGAGACCCGGGAAATTGAAAAACTGGGGCTCAATGGCTGGTCTTTCGGCTCCATCGCCATGAACGAGATGTGGGTGGATGATTTCTTCCGCCTTGGCACCGAAGGCAGGGCATTGTCCGAAGCCCTGTCAGGCTTTGAAAGAGCCCGTGCATGGGTTGCAGTGATATCGACCGGTATCGCGCGCGCCGCCCTGGAAGACGCCATTACCTATGCGCGGGAACGTGACCAGTTCGGCGTTCCCATCGCCTCGCATCAGATGGTTCAGGGGCTTATCTCAAACATGGCCTGCGAGACCGAGGCATCCTTCCTCCTTACGCTCAAGTCGCTTGCCGCGCTTGATGCGGGCGGGCGTGCCGATCTGCCAACCTCCATGGCCAAGGTCTATGCCTCCGAAGCGGCAGTGCAGGTCGCATCCAGCGCAATCCAGGTTCATGGGGCCTATGGCCTGACCCGTGAATTTCCGGTGGAACGGCATCTGCGAAACGCCCGGATGCTGACAATTCCCGACGGCACGACGCAGATCAACCAATTGGTCATTGGTCGTGAACTAACCGGTATCCCCGCATTTCTTGGCGCTGCCGGGCGGAAGGGCAAACCCAGGGCCGCCGCGGAATGAAGGCACGGCGGGGTCCACTCTCTGGCATCCGGCTGATAGAGATGGCCGGAATTGGCCCGGCGCCGATGTGCGGCATGGTACTGTCCGATCTTGGCGCCGACATCCTGCGCATCGACCGGCCCACCCCGTCCGATGTTGGTATCAAGCGGCCGATGGAGACCAATTTCATATTGCGCGGTCGCCAGACTATCAGGATCAATCTGAAAACGGACGCCGGTCGCGCCCTTGTTCTACGTCTCCTCCGCGAGGCAGACGGCATGTTCGAAGGCTTCCGTCCGGGTGTTATGGAACGGCTCGGCCTTGGCCCGGACCCGGCGCTGACAGCCAATCCGGCCCTCGTTTATGGCCGCGTCACCGGCTGGGGGCAAGCCGGCCCCATGGCGCATATGGCAGGGCATGACCTTACCTATCTTGCACTTACTGGGGCGCTGGCCGCGATGGGCCGGAAAGGAGAACTCCCCCCGGTCCCCCTCAACCTTATCGGCGATTTCGCCGGAGGGGCGCTTTTTCTTGCCGTCGGCATGCTATCGGCACTGGTTTCCGCGCGCAAAACCGGCTGCGGCCAAGTGGTCGATGCCGCAATTGTTGACGGGGTGGCCACCATGCTGAGTTCGGTCAACGGGCTTAGACAAGCGGGCGTATTTCGTACCGAGGCCGGGACCAATATCCTGGATGGCGGGGCGTATTTCTACGATATATACCGCTGCGCTGATGGCGGTTATGTGGCGATCGGTCCGATTGAGCCTAAATTCTTCGCCGATTTCATCCAACGGCTGGGCATCGACATATCCGCGCTTCCGCCACAGGCCGATGATGCGCGTTGGCCCGAAGGGCGCGCCTTCCTTGCCGGTGTCTTTGCAACAAGGGCCCGCGATGCCTGGACCCAGGTATTTGCCGGGACGGATGCCTGTGTCGCGCCAGTCCTGTCAATTGAGGAAACCTTCCATGATCCGCATCTTGTCGCACGAGGTACCTTTCAGGAAATAGACGGTCGCCCGCAAGCCACCCCTGCTCCGCGGTTCGACAAGACACCGCCGGATATTCCGCACGCACCTATCAATGCAAGGGCCGAAGATGCCCTGGCTGACTGGCTTCCAGCCGGGGAGATCCGGCATTTTCTTTCTTCGATAGGGGACTGACTGGCATGTCGAGGCGGATACCCGCGCTACCGATGCCTCAGCCAATCCCGCGCTTTTTTTCTCTTGGGGCGCCCGGCTGCTTTCCGGCACGTCGTTGCTTTTGCAATTCGGGATCCGGCAACGGGCTCGAGTCAATAAGCTGCTTCGTATAGGCTTCACGCGGATTGGAAAAGACCTCTTCAGCCAGTCCTGCCTCAACCACCTGGCCATCCTTCATCACCAATACCCTGTCTGCGAATTTTCGCACGAGCGTCAGGTCATGCGCGATGAAGATATAGGACAGGCCAAGGCGGGAACGCAGATCAGCCAGCAACTTGATGACCTGCGCCTGAATGGTCATGTCCAGCGCCGAGACCGCTTCATCGCAGACCACGATATCCGGTTCCAGTGCAAGGGCGCGGGCGATGGCAATGCGCTGACGTTGTCCCCCGGAAAACTCCCCCGGATATTTCCCGAGATCGGACGCAGACAGGCCAACCATTTCCAGCAACTCGATGGCACGATCATGCCATTGTGCCTTGGGCACAACCCCGGGATTGAGCTGCCATGGTTCCGAAATCAGCCGAAGCACGGTCATGCGCGGGTTGAGAGAGCTGAACGGATCCTGAAACACCGCCTGAACCGACCGGCGGTAGTCCCGCAGCCCATCCGCATCCAATGACCAGATATCGTTACCACGAAAATGAACCGTGCCATTGCTGCAGGGCCGCAGGCGCAATATTGCACTGGCAAGCGATGATTTTCCCGATCCGCTTTCACCGACGATACCGACAATCTCACCCTTGCCGACGGAGGCAAAAACCCCCTGCACTGCCTGAAAGGCGCCGTAACGGATCCCGACATTCTGCATTTCCAGCAAGGGCTGCGGCGCAACAGGTGCGGTGGAACGGTATTCTTCAGACCGATCCGTAAGAAGCTGGCGCGTATAGGGGTGCTGTGGTGCGGTGAAAACGGAAGCAAGGCTGCCGGTTTCGACAATCTCTCCGCGCCGCATCACCACCGCATGTTCTGCTATATCCGCCGCAACACCAAGATCGTGGGTAATCATCAGCAACGACATACCGTTTTCCTCACGCAGGTCGCGCAACAGGTCCAGTATTTGCGCCTGAACGGTCACATCCAGGGCGGTTGTCGGCTCATCTGCAATCAGCAGCCGGGGGCGTAATGCCATCGCCATGGCGATCATGACCCGCTGACGCTGCCCACCCGAAAATTCATGCGGATAGGCCGCGTATCTCCGCGAAGGATCAGGAATACCGACCCGGTTCATCAGCTCCAGTGCCCGTTCGCGCGCTTCTGTCCGGCCTTGTCCGTGGATGCGACAAACCTCTCCGATCTGCCAGCCAACCGGATAGACCGGGTTGAGATGCACCAACGGATCCTGAAAGATGATGGAGATCTCCTTGCCATAGAGCAGTCTTCGTCTTTCGGGATCCATCAAAAACAGGCTCTCGCCCCGAAAACGGATATCACCATGGATCCGTGCCGGTGGTGTATCAAGCAGGCCCATCACCGCAGCAGCGGTCACGCTCTTGCCCGACCCGCTTTCGCCGATAATGGCTAGGGATGCGTTCTTACCGATCCCGAAGCTGATGTCGCGCACGGCGGAAACTGTTCCGTCCTCTGTGGTGAAATCCACATGAAGGTGTTCCACTGACAGGAGCAGCTCGGGGATGGGGTTTTGATCAGGCATCGGCCGGCGTTCCCGATTTCAATCCGATACGCAGGGCAGGATCATTGGCAATACGAAACCAGATTGCCAGAAGATTTGCTGCCAGCGCGGTGAGCATGATCGCCAGTCCGGGCCAGAACGCGAGCCACCAGGCTGTGTTCAGATAGGCGCGCCCTTCGGCAACCATCAAACCCCATGTGATATTGGGTGGCTGCACCCCGATTCCAAGGAATGACAGGGCGGATTCGGCAAGCATGACATAGGCAAAATCGAGTGCGGCAATAATAAGCAAGGTCGGCAGGACCAGCGGCGCGATATGGCGCAGTGCGATATGAAACTGGCCTGCACCCATCACCTGCGCCGCCGGTACGAAGGCGCGCTCGCGGATCTCCAGCACCTCGGCACGGGCGGTCCGGACATAGACGGGCAACCGCGTCACGGCGAGGACGATCACGATATTGGCCGGCGCCGGCCCAAGGACATAGAGCACGATCAACGCCAGCAGAAGCGAGGGAAAGCTCATGATGACATCGACAGCACGCATCACGAAATGCCCCGCCCTGCCCCTGCTCAGCCCGGCATAGACCCCAATGACCCCGCCCGCCAGCATCGACACCGTCACGGCAGAAAGTGCAATCCCCAGGGTTGTCCGCGATGCAACGATAATACGCGCAATAATGCTGCGACCAAGGGAGTCGGCCCCCAGCCAATAAAGCCATGGTTTCGAAAAATCGAATGGTGGCGCATTGCGGTTGCGCAGATCAAGCCCCCCGGCTGCATGGCCAACAAGCATCGGTCCGAAGATTGCAAGGAGGGTCAGGACAATAAGATAGACAGCCGCCACCGTCGCTGCCTTGTCGCTATAGAGAAGTTTCAGGGCTTGGGGTTTCCGGGCCATATTCCCTCTCAACTGTTGCGAATACGCGGATCAAGACGGGAATAGGCAATATCAATCAGTATGTTCATCAGAAAGATGGCAAGCGCGGTCACAAGGATTGCAGCCTGCAACACGGCGAAGTCGCGCTGCTTGATCGCGCTGATCATCAGGTTACCTATTCCCGGCCATCCAAACACCGTCTCGACAATCACGGCCCCGTTAATAAGCGTGGCAGCCTGATCACCGGCGACTGTTATGACCGACAGCATCGCATTGCGCACCCCGTGGACAAAGACCACGCGATTGCGGCCTGCGCCCTTGGCGCGGGCAGTCTTGACATAGGCCGAATTGAGCACACCGATCATCGATGCGCGAACCACCTGCGTCAACAGGCCAAGCGGACGCAGCAGCAGAACCGAGACGGGAAGGATCCAGTGTTCCAGGCTCCCCATCCCCGAGGTTGGCAGCAGGCCGAGCGTGGCAGAAAAAAACAGGATGCCGACAATGGCGATCCAGAAATCGGGGGCACTGGCCCCCATGATGCTCAACAGGCTGGCGGTCCGGTCGAAAAGGCCGCCGGGACGCCATGCGGCAACCGACCCGATTATTACCGAAAGGCCCAGTGCCAGCAGCATCGTGACCAGCGCCAGTTTCAACGTGACCGGAAAGGCGTTCAGCACCGGTTCAATGGCTGGGCGCCCCTGGAAAAGCGACATGCCAAAATCAAGATGGATCAGATCCAGGATATAACGCCCGAACTGCTTGATGATGGGATCATTGAAACCGTGACGTTCAGCAAAGGCCTCACGTTCCTGCAACGACGCGTCCATGGGAAGAAAAAGATTTGTCGGATCTCCGGTCAGGCGGGACAGAAAGAACACAAGGACAAGAAGCGCCGCCAACGCAACAATCGAATGCAGGGCGCGGCGAAAAATGTAGTGACTCAAGACGGTGGCCCTCCTCTGCTGCCGGGGAGGTGGCCAGTTTGCCGCCTCCCCCTTCAGTATCAGACAGTGCCCATCATTCGAACCTGATCTGGCTAAGCTGAAGCTCACTATTCGTTGCGATCGAAGGTCGGAAATTGAGCCTCGGGTTCACGCGGGTAAAGCCGACCATGTGGAACAGCGAAACATCAGGGACGATTTCCTCGTGAATGCGCTTGAATGCCTCCTGGTAAAGCTGCGTGCGCTCCTCGCCCGTCGCCTTGCCCCCACGATCGATCAGATCATCCAATACGGAGTCGCTGATCGTCGATTGCCCGCCTTCGGAATGATATTTGACGAAAATCGTAAAAACCGCATCCCCATTGTTGTTGTCATGCTGTTCCTGAAACAACGACGGCTTGCGGTCCTCGGCATAGGGTTTGAAAAGCAGGTCATACCATTCCGACGCCTCGGTCATGCGCAGGGTCGTGTTGAAGCCAACAGCATCATACATCGCCTTCAACGCCTGGAGCGATTCCTCAGAATTGGGGTACAGGTTGTAGCGTCCAACAATCACGATTTCGTCCTCGACCGGCACACCGTCGGCTTTTGCCTCGGCAAGTAATTCCATCGCCCGTTCGGGATCGTAGGGATAGGGTTCAAGGTCCGGGTTATGGCCATTGATACCCGGTACGACATGCTGGGTGGACTGGATCACCTGATCACTGAAAATCGTTCCCATCATGCCATCGCGGTCTGTCGCATAGTTCAACGCAAGGCGCACGCGACGATCATCCAGCGGTGCAATCTCTGTATCGATCCGCAGGCGGGATGTTTCGGAGTTCAGGAAGCTAAAATCCATGCTGTCATCATTCGCGTCCTGAACGGCAATATTCGGCGCAATATCCGCCTCACCCTGCGCGATCATGGCAGCCCGCACAGCGGATTCGGAACGCCAGATATAGGTAGCCCTGGTTACCGCGGCTTCCTCGCCCCAATAGTCGCCAAACCGCTCCAGAACAATCTGCTTACCGGGGGACCATTCAGCAAGAATATAGGGTCCGGTACCGATCGGTTCACGGGTAATTTCCCCCATCGGGGTCGCCATGGACATGGCGACCACCGTGCCCATCAGCGTGGGAAGGATCGGCACGGGCTGCGCCGTCTTGAGTTCAAGTTCGTATTCTCCCTTGACCGTGGCGGTCAATTCGATCCCGCCAAAGAATTTTACCCGGATCTCACAATCGATGGATTCGTCCAGCGTGCGTTCGATCGAATATTGCATTGCCTCGGCATTGAAGGGCGTGCCGTCATGGAAGACCACATCATCGCGCAGCATGAAGGTCCAGGTCAGGTCATCCACCTGGGACCATTCGGTCGCCAGACGGGGGCCGATCTCACCGGTTGATGGATCGATCTCGGTCATGGTCTCAACCACATTCTGCTTGATAACCTTGCCGACCTGGGACTTCGAAGACTGGCAGGGATCAAGCTGATCTGGCTGTGTCTCCAGGACGATGGTGACGTCGGTATCGGCCTGCTGGGCCCAGACCGGTACCCCAGGCAGAAGCGCAAGCATCAGCGCCCCTGTGAGGGTGTATCTTTTGAATGTCATTTTATCTCCTCCTCTATCGTGACGCCGGAGTTGGCCTGGATGGGGACCTTTTTTTCTTGTTATCCATCCGTGATGCCGCGGCTTGATCCGGTGTCAGTGTCGAACCGCGGTAGATCGGCTTTGCGAGACGTTGGAAAACGGAAAGCCAGCCCCGTTCCTTTGTCGGTACGGCCGGCGCAAGCAAACTGCTGCGGCGTACAAGATCTTCCACCGGGACGTTCAGCGCAAGCATCCGTCCCGGCACGTCAATTTCAATCTCATCACCATCCTGCACCAGCGCAAGCGGTCCACCATCAAAGGCTTCCGGCGACACCTGGTTCACGGCAAGCCCGCGGTTCAGCCCGGAAAGCTGCCCATCGGTTACGACCGCAACGCTTTCGCCAAGCCCTGCCCCATTCAGCGCCGCCACAAACCAGGAAGCAGAAGCGACGCCCGGACCGCCGCGCGGTCCAAGATGACGCAGAACAACCACCGTTCCCGGGGCAATCCGTCCGGCCTCCAGTCCGTCAATCGCATCCTCCTGACTGTCAAAGGTCAGCGCCCTGCCCCGAAAATGCATCTTGTGCTCACCGCCGGTTCCGATCTTCAGAAGTGCCCCTTCCGGGGCAAGCGTACCCCGGAGCACAACAAGCGACGGCATGCGCGAAACCGGTGCGTCAAGGGTGGCTATGACCGGGCTTTCCAGTGGATCATAATCGGCAAGTTCCCTTGCCAGACTGCGCCCGGTCGCGCAAAGCGCCGCACCATCCACGAGCCCGCCAAGACGCTTCAGGATCGCCCGGGTTCCTCCGGCACGGTCAAGATCCTCAATTCGCAAATCGCCATTGGGACGTATCGCGCAAAGCAGTGGGACCAAGGGGCCAAGTTCATCGAGAAGATCGTAAATACCAAGTTTATCAAGCATCGCCTCATCGGCAACAGCTTGTAAATGACGCACGCAGTTCCCCGATCCGCTGACGGCCAGGACGAGCGCGATGGCGTTGCGGAATGCAGCCGGTGTCAACAGCCTGCGGGCCGAGAGTCCCTCCTGAACCATACCAATAATTCTTTGGCCCGCCATCTCGGCCTGCCGGAACATCGCATCGCTCATTGCCCGAACAGGCGAGCTTCCCGGCAAGGCCAGCCCCAGAGCCTCACAAACCAGGTGCATTGAATTGGCGGTACCCATCCCGGCACAGACGCCCGGACCCGTCACGGCATGATCGGCAATCCCCGAGAGGTCCTCCAGCGAAAGATCTCTGGTCACGTAGCGACCGACAGCTTCGAAGGCATCCTCGATATCCACTTCTTCGCCGTTATAATTCCCGTGTCCCTGATACCCGCACAGCACAAAAAGCGTGGGCAAATCCAGACGCGCCGCTGCCATGAGTTGCCCTGGTGTAGTCTTGTCACAGGAGGCAAGGCAGACCATCCCGTCAAGCAACGGTCCCTCCACGCTTACCTCTATATCGCTGGCAACCAGATCGCGGCTGGGCAGAATGTAGCGGGCCCCTTTCGCGGCGGAATGGATAAAGTCGCTAGGTGCGGTTGTCCGGATTTCAAAGGGCAGACCGCCGGCCTCCCGGACACCCTGTTTCACCCTTGCGGCAACCGTGTCGAGATGGCTGAAGCAGATCGACAATTCGGAAGACGTGTTGACGATGCCGATCTTCGGCTTGTCCATGTCTTCGTCGGTAATACCCAGCGCGCGCCATTGCGCACGCCGCACGGTCCATGCGGTGGTGCCAGGTTTGAAATTGCTTCTCAACTGTACCCGATCAGCCATGAACCACCCCTTTCCGTATCGGGATGTCGCCCAATGTCGCGCCCTCGGCACAAAGACGTTGCTGGAGCACCGCAATATCGGTGGCACACATATCCCCGCCCCAATATGCCGCAGCGATACCCGCCGCCTGACCCATGGAAAAGCAGTTCGCCGTAACACGAAGCGACGCCTGCGCATCATGCGTCGCCGAAATATTGCGGCCGGCAACGATTACATTCCGCAGCCCCTTGGGCAGTAGCGCCCGAAACGGGATCTGGCAGTAGCCGCCCGGGGATAGCCAGATCCATTTCGTCCTGCGTCCGGCACCATGATCTTCGACCGGCCAGCAATTCACGCCAATCGCATCGTCAAAACGGCGTTCTTCCAACACATCTTCGACTGTCATTACATAATCGCCCCGGATGCGCCGGGTTTCACGCAAGCCCAATTCGCAGCCAGTGTCCAATACGAAGGCATTCTCATAGCCGGGCACATAGCGGCGAAATACCTCCAGATAGGTGCGGACCTGCCGCCGCCCTTCCCGCTCTGCCGCGCTGAGAGACCCGGCATCAAGCGGATCTGGCGGTGCCCCATCCACTTTTACCTTGGTAATATTGAGATGCACTATGCCATCACGGACGGAATAGATGCCGCCTGCGGTACGCGGCAGATCATAGCCGTCCTCAACCGCCCGTTCGAGCAACATGTGCATCTCAGGACGCGTGATTTCCGCAGCGCGGGTGGTATCGACACCACCCATGCGAAACATGGCGGACGGGAATTGCAGGTGTTCGGGATCATAGTCGGTATCCCCACCGGCAAGCGCACAAAGTTCGGCGTCGCCTGTGCAATCGACAAAGCTGCGTGCCCGAATGGCAAAGGGTTCCCCCCTGCCCCGCACGACCACATGGCTGACCACACCATCCGAAACAATCACATCCGTCAGACGTGTCTGATAAAGAAGTTCAAGCCGCCTGTCTTTCGCCAGATCCTCCAGCACCGTCTTGAGAATGAACAAGTCGTAGGGCAGCGATGCGGTTTGAAGCCAGGGAAGCGGACCGCGACTGCCGCCCGAGGTTTCAAGCCGCGCACGAACCTCTTCGGCAAAACCCTCCACCATCTGCACCGGAACGCCATCCACAAGGGAATAAAGACCGCAGATGCCGCCCAATGTCGTTGCCGTCATGGTACCGCCAAGGAAACCGTGCCGTTCAAGAAGGATCACCGATGCCCCGGCCCGTGCCGCCGCAACTGCGGCCGCAACGCCGGCCGAACCGCCACCGGCAACGACGACATCGACCTCACGCCGGATATCGATGCGTTTCTCGGGGAGCATGACGGTTGGCCCGATCATACGATCCCCCTCTCGCGAAGTTCGGAAATCCGGCCTGCGTCATAGCCCAGCAAATCCGAAAGAACCTCGTCGGTGTGTTCCCCCACCATCGGCGGGGGATGGCGGATCCGGAAGTCCTTTCCACTCATCCGGATGGGGGTGCGCATGACTTTGGTCAGGACATCCGGGGCCGCACTGTGCCGGACGTCCTGAACCAGCCCCCGGTTCCTGATATGCGGATCCTCGAAAACCTCGGGAATGGTGTTGATCGGCCCGCAGGGAAGTCCGGCGCCGGTCAGGGCCTCCAGCCAATCGGCAGAGTTACGACCAAGAAAGGCTTCCCGGATTTCCGCCAGTATCGCCTCACGATTCTTCAGGCGTAGGGTGTTCGTTGCAAAGCGCGGATCTTCGGCCAGATCCGTACGACCCAGCACAGTACAGAGCCGCCGGTACTGGTTATCGTTTCCGACGCCGACATTGATATGTCCATCCGCGGTTGTGAAGGTCTCATATGGAACAATATTGGGATGGGCATTACCCAGCCTTCCCGGTTCCCGTCCTCCGACCAGATAGTTTGACGCCTGATTGTAAAGCCAGCCCGCCTGGCAATCGAATAGCGAAATGTCGATATGCCTGCCCTCGCCCGTCATGTCGCGTTCCCGCAAGGCCGCGAGGATGGAGATGGCCGCATACATGCCGGACATGATATCGGAGATGGGAACACCCACCTTCATGGGCTGGCCGGTCGCCTCACCGGTGATACTCATCAGCCCACCCATGCCCTGAATGATGAAATCATAACCGGGCCGTGACGCATAGGGGCCGGTCTGTCCAAAGCCGGTGATGGAACAATAGACCAGCTTTGGATTGCGTTTATGGACCTGTTCCCAGCCCAGACCGCGCCGGACAAGATCGCCAACCTTGAAATTCTCGATCAGCACATCACTCTGATCCACCAGACCATTGGCGATGGCAAGTCCTTCCTCCGAAGCGATATCCAGCGTAAGCGACCGCTTGTTGCGGTTGGTAGACATGAAATAGGCGCTTTCCTGGGTTTCCCGACCCTCCGCATCCTTCAGGAAGGGTGGTCCCCAGCCGCGAATATCGTCGCCAGTTCCAGGGCGTTCCACCTTGATTACGTCAGCCCCCAGATCACCCAGCGTCTGGGCACAACTCGGCCCGGCAAGGATGCGCGACAGGTCAAGGACCCGCAATCCTTTCAGCGGCAGCGTCATGCCCGCGCACCGGTTTCAGAGATGATGACGCCGGGATTCATGATAGAGGCCGGATCCAGCGCCTTCTTGGCAGCGGCAAAGGCTGCTCCGATAGGGGCCGGACGCTGCTTTTCATACCATGGCATGTGCAATCGGCCAACGGCATGGTGATGGGTGATGGTTCCCCCCGCCTTCATCACCGCGTCATAGGCTGCAATCTTTATTTCCATGCATTGTTCGCCCATCCGTTCGCGATCCGGCAGGCAATGGAAGGTAAAGTAGGGGGCGGGACCATTGGGATAGATATGCGTGAAACGGCAGGTCACCGTACCGGGGCGGCCGGTCACGCGCTTGATGGCCGCATTGACCGTCTCAATGACTGTACCGTGCAGTTCTTTGAACCCGTTCCAGCAGACTGCCGTTTCAAAGGTTTCCCGGCAGATACCGCGGGCGGTCATATGTTCACGGTAATAGGGCCCCCGGATAAAGGCGTTGCGCCATTGTCCCGCGACACGCCCATGCCCCTCCTTTGGCTCTTCAATGGGGCTTCCGCCGTAGTCACGACAAAGCGCAACGGTAAGGTCCATGAGGTGATCAACCGGATAGTGCCCGCTCTCATACCCCAGTACCAGGATCGGACGATCACCGTCGTAAGAGCCTGTCAGCCGCGCTTCGAGCGCATCAATCAGACGGCAGTTCGATGGATAAAGCCCGGCCTGCGAAATTGCCCGGACTGCCTCTGCCCCTTTGTAATAATCTTCGAAAACGATGGTACGAGTGGATTTGTGACGGATCCGGTCGAGCACGCGGATCCAGGCCTCGGTGATGATGCCCACGGAACCCTCAGTACCCATGACATAGCGGTCCGGCGATGGCCCCGCCCCGGAAGCAGGCAGACGGCGGCTTTCGCTCGTGCCTGCGGGTGAAACCATGCGTATGTTCTCAACATAATCGTCGATATAGGTTCCCAGCGCGGCATAGTGACCAGCGGCGCGGGTCGCAATCCAACCGCCAAGCGTGGACAGCTCGAAACTCTGCGGATAGTGCCGAAGGGTAAAATCATGCTCCTTGAGCTGACGTTCCAGATCAGGGCCGTAGACGCCCGCCTGCACGCGTGCCGAGCGCGAAACGGGATCAACCTCAAGCACCCTGTTCAGATGCCACATGTCGATGGTGATTACCCCGGCATAGTCGCCCTTGATCTCGGGATTGACACCGCCCACCACGCTGGACCCGCCGCCGAACGGGATAACCGCAGCGCCAATATCCCCGGCCCAGTCAATCAGGGCACGCACGTCATCTTCGGTCCTGGGATAGGCAACGACATCAGGCGCATGGCGAAAATCGCCACGGAACATCTTGGTACTATCGAGGAAGGATCGACCGTAGGAATGTAGCGCCCGTTCGTACCTGTCGGTCCGGCAGAGATCCCGGATTGCCGCAGGAAACGCGGTAATCCTGCTTGCCGGCATGTCGATGCCATCAAGGGTCGGGGCCGGCATGACATCGAAATCTTCAATGTCGAACACACGGTGCCAGATGTCGAGAACAGGCGCCATTTCCTCGGTTGTGGCGGCCTGATCCTCAAAACCCCATGCATAGAATTTCCTGCGTCTTTCCGACACGTTACCCCTCCCTGAAATTTTCGACGGAGCGATTGTTTCTCTACTCTCGCGACAGTCGGAAGTGTCCGGGCTCAACGCTTGACTGGCAATCGACATAAAATTAATCTCAATTGAGTTTTGGTAATGTAAGGCTCCGGCCATGGATCCGAGACTGCCACCTCTCAATGCCCTGCGGACCTTTGTTGTTGCTGCCAGAACCCGCAGTTTCGCAAAGGCATCCACCGAACTTTCCGTGACACCGGCCGCCGTAAGCCGATCAATTCGGTCGCTTGAGGATTATCTCGGGTTTCCACTGTTCCGGCGCATGCACAGGTCAATTGAACTCACCGGGGAAGGCCGGCAGTATTTCAAGGATCTCGACGACGTTTTCGATCGCATCACGCTGTCAACGCAAAATCTCATGGCGCAGCGTCCGGACCAGCCGCTGGTCGTTTGTGCCTATCCCAGCTTCATCGTGAACTGGCTGGTGCCGCGCTGGTCACGACAATTGCAGTCAAAAACGAATATCCAGCTCAAGATGGTCACCACGCTGAGCCATGATATCGATTTTGAGGCAACCGGTATTCATCTTGCGCTCCTGACCGATCGTTCGGAATACGCGGGTTGCATCTCGACGCGGCTTTTCCTGGCAACGCTGGTCCCGGTCTGTCGGCCCGACTACCTCCCCCCGGGCACGACCGCACGCGATGTGGAGGAATGGCAAAATGCATTGCTACATTCCGAAACCCGCCCGAACGACTGGGACCGATGGTCTGCGGCAAACGGCATCCCGATCAACACCAGTCAGGGGGTCTGGTTCGAAAACGCCCCCATGATGTACGAAGCGGCAATATCCGGGCTTGGGATCGGGATAGGTATCAAGGAAGTCCTGAGCCGCAATTTCGCAACACAAAGGCTTGCCATCGCCTTTCCTGATAACGTGGAGGCAAGCTGCCCATTCTACCTGATCCGCCCGCCAACTACCGAAAAACACCCCTATTTCCAGCCCTTCGTCAATTGGCTGACACAAGAGGTTCGGGCCGATGCGGAAAAAAGCCGGGCGGTCTGAAAACAGGTATTTCGCAAGACCGTAATTGCCGGGCATATCGGCAATCAGGGTACGCGGCAGCCTGGTATCGACGGCGTACCCCTGCCCGTGCCACGCAAATTGGAACCACCGCGCAAATTGATATAATTCGGGCGAATATCTACTTCCCAAATTCGCATTTGAGTTAGCATCAACCCGACCGTTACACTGTAAACATCCTTTTCCAGACAGGAGCCGAACGCCATGCGATCTTTGAATGTGAAGGCGCTGCTCGCCACATGTGCCCTGGCGCTATCCGCCATAACCGCAACCGCCGAACCCGTATCCTTCCGGATTTCGACGGAAAACAATGTCAATCACATCAACACGAAATTCCTGAACCGCTTTGCCGACCGGGTGAATGAACAGGGAGCGGGGAAGATCCATGTCGAGGTGTTCGATTCCGGCCAGCTTTACAAGGGGCGCGACGTACCGCGTGCCTTGCGTCAGGGCAGTGTCGAGATGGCTGCCGTCGGCACTTGGCAACTTGGCAGTGTCGCACCAGATATCGACCTGCTGTTCATCCCGAGCTTCTATGGCCAGGCCACCGATCTGCAAAACCAGCTTCTTGACGGCGATATCGGCGCGTCAATGAATGACAGCATCGAGGCCAGCCTGAATTCCATCATCCTTGGCCGCTGGATTGGTTATGGAAACGGCCTGACCTTCGGCGCGGGAAAGGACGTGGACAGTTTTGACGACCTGAACGGCATGAAGGTCCGCATTCCCGGCGGGCTTGCCAATACCGAACGTTACAAGGCGCTTGGCGCCATCCCGACGGTGGTGCCATGGCCCGACACGCCACTGGCATTGCAACAGGGCACCGTGGACGGGCTGCTGACAACGTTTGAGACCGCCGCCTCGGCCAAGCTGTGGGAATCCGGTGTGAAAACCGCCTTCGAAGACAATCAGTATTTCGGTTATTTCGTACCGATCGTATCGCGGGCCTTCTGGGACAAGGCCGACCCCGAACTTCAGGATCTGCTCAGCAGCACATGGGAAGCGATGGTCGGCGAAGGGCGCGCCGAAAATGCCGCCGCGCAGGCAACCGCGCGCCAGACACTGATTGACAACGGCATCGTCGTGACCACGCCCGACCGTGAAGAACAGGCCGGGATCCGTGAGGGAATGGTGGCTGATGAACTGGATCTGGTAAAGCAGCTTGGGGCAAGCACCGATCTTTACGAACAGGTCAAGGCAGCGCTCCAGTAGGCCGGCACCCGGTATGGCATGCAGAACCGGCAGACAGACACGCCGACAACCAGGGGTCCGGCTGATGATACGTTCCGTATTCCGCCATATCGAAACCACGCTGATCGTGGTTCCCGCACTGGCCGCCATCGGCCTTGTCGCCTCACAGGCATTCGCCCGGTATTTCTATCATCCCTGGATGGTGGACTGGGCGGATGAAGTCGTTGTCTATCTGTTGATCTGGGCGGTATTGCTGCCCCTCGGCCGGGTGACGGCAGAGGGCAAGCATGTCCATACCGAACTGCTGATCGACAAGCTTGGCCCCGATCACCGCCGCCTGATCGAGATCGTTACCAGCCTGATCGGCATCGTCTTTCTGCTACTGCTGGGCTGGTATGGCTACAAGGTGGCAGCGGAGGCCCGGTTTTACGGCGATCGTACCGCCTCCAGCCTGCGATTTCCGATCTGGATCTACTACACGTTGCTGCCGATTGCCTGTCTGGGGATGGCGGTCGGATTCGTGATCCGGATCCGCAACCTGTTGGCCCGGCCCACCAAAGAGGAGCCGTAATGGTCGGCGCTGCCCTTTCGTCATTTGTTCTGCTGCTTCTGTCCGGCGCACCAATCTTTCTTGTGTTGGGGATCGTGGCGGCAATCGGCTTTTATTACAGTGGCCAGCCAATGATCGGTCTGGCCCAGAAGATCATTGATGAGATCAACTCCCCGACGCTGGTTGCCGTACCGATGTTCGTGATTGCGGCCCGGATCATGGAATCGGGGGGGATTTCGCGTTCGCTTATTGCGGCAGCCAACAGCTGGGTCGGACATTTTCGCGGCGGGCTGGCCTATGTCGCGGTCCTGACCTGCGCGATTTTCGCGGCAATTTCAGGGTCAAGCGTGGCCACTGCAATCGCCATGGCAGTAATCCTGGTACCGGCAATGAATGAACGCGGATTCCCACGCTCATTCACCCTGGGGACAATCGGCGCTTCGGGGACGCTTGGCATGCTGATCCCGCCCAGCCTGCCAATGATCGTCTATGCGGTAATCTCCGATACCTCTGTGCCACGGCTTTTCATGGCGGGTATCCTTCCCGGCTTGCTACAGGCCACGCTGATTGCTGCGGTGGTCTTCGTCGTCGCCCGGCGCCAGGATCTTCCACGGGAACCACACTGTAACCCCGGGGAACTGCTGCATGCCAATCTTCGGGCCCTTCCGGCGCTATCCCTGCCCGTAATCGTGCTGGGGGGGATCTATGGCGGCATCCTCACGGTATCCGAGGCCGCCGGGATTTCGGCAGTTCTGGCGGCAGTGATCGCGATCATCTTCTATCGGCAGATGAAGCTTTCCGATCTGCCCGGTGTCATTGTCGCATCGGTTTATACCAGCGGTTCCATCATCATCATCGTCGCAATGGCCTTCGCCCTGTCGCACTGGATAACCGAAACCGGACTGACACGGGTAATCCTGCGCTGGGTGGCCGACAGCGGAATGTCCGCCTGGCAATTCCTGCTGGTCATCAACATTCTGCTTCTTCTGCTCGGCATGTTCCTCGAAAGCTTTGCCATCCTGCTTCTGACCCTTCCGCTGCTTGTTCCGGTTATCTCCGCACTTGGCATTGATCCGGTCCATTTCGGCATCGTTATGATCGTGAACATGGAAATCGGTCTGCTGACGCCCCCCATCGGGCTCAATCTGTTCGTTCTGGCCAATGCCTCGGAATCGCCGGTGGCAACGGTCATCAAGGGGATCTGGCCCTATATGGGGGCAATGGTGATCCTGCTGTTGCTGGTGACTTATGTGCCTGCGATTTCCACCTTCCTGCCCGATCTTCTGTACGGCGTATCGCGATAACGAAACGCATCGGCAGGCGGTTTCACGGCCTGTCCACCCATGCGCGTTGCAATGCGGCACCCTCAGCGCGCAGCGCGTCAAGAAAAACCGCCGCTGCCGGGGTCAGCGTGTCCTCACCCAGATAGGAGACGCCGATGGCGACATGCGGGATCGGAACATCCCAGTCGATTCGCGCCAGAATCCCGGCAGCAATATCGGGGTCAGAGATATGATCCGGCAGGATACCGATCAGGTCGCTATCGGCCAGCAGCCGACGATTGGTCAGGAAATCGACCGATTCAATGGTGCTGACAGGTAGCGGAAGGCGGCAGTCGCTGAACATCTGTTCGACCTGGCGGCGCAGCGTAGTGTCTGGCGGTGGCAGGATCCAACCATAGGATCGCAGCGCATCCAACGTCACCGCACCGCGCGCGCATATCGGGTGCCCCGGTCGGCAAACGCCAACAATCGTTCCGGAATAAAGCGGCTCCTGCACCACCTCCTGACGGTAACGATAGCTGGAAAGCCGCCCCACCACCATGTCCAGTTCACCCGCGCGCAATGCTGGCATAAGCTGTTCGTTGGTCCCGACAGACACTTTTACATGCAGGTTGGGCCGACCCTGCTGCGCGCGCAAGATCGCATGCGGTAGCAACGTGGCAGAACCGGCAAGCAGGGTTCCCACCGCAAGCCGCCCGCCGGTGCCGTCGCGAAGTTCGGTCAGTTCCTGCGCCGCGCGGCCCATCTGGTTCAGGATAAGCCGTCCATTGCGAATCAGGGAATCGCCCAGTGGGGTCGGAACCACCCCCCGGTTCGTCCGATTGAAAAGGGCACTTTGCAGGTCTGCTTCCAGATCCTTGATAAGCGTCGTTGCTGCCGGCTGCGAGATATTCATCGCCCGTGCCGCATGCAGGATGGAACGATGATCGGCCACCGCCACCAGCAGCCGGATCTGACGAAGCTTGAGCCGCTCCATCGCCTGGACGATACGCCGCTGTGGCCCGGTCACCGTCCAATCCCCCGGTCACACGGGGGCAGGATCACCCGGGTGACAATCGCACCATGGCCGGTATGGGTCATGGGCGGAAGTCTTGGTATTGTCATATCTTATACTGAGTTTTCATTTTGGTATTTGTATTTATATCTGTTGCCCTGCATCCTTGCCACGGAAATCCCATCGGCCATCCGATTTCATCAGTGGACTTCCCCAGCAAGATTCTCCACGAACAGCGCGGAACTGACAGCAATCACAAGAAGAGGCAAGGATGCACAGCTATCCCGAAATCTGTTTCTACATCGGAGGTCAGTGGCGCGCGGGCAAGCGGCACGCCCCGGTCATCAATCCCGCAACCGAGGCTGAGATCGGCCGCGTCCCGCTTGCCGAAACCGCGGACCTTGACGATGCCCTTACTGCAGCCGCCGAAGGGTTCCGCGTCTGGAGCCGCACCGCCCCCCGCGAAAGAAGCGCAATCATCCTGCGCGCTGCGGCGCTGATGCGCGAACGGATTGATGAAATCGCCACCTCGATCACGCTGGAACATGGCAAGCCGTTCAGCCAGGCCCGCCTTGAGGTGATCCGGGGTTGCGAATTCTTTGAATGGGACGCGGCAGAGGGGCAGCGCCTTTATGGCCGTGTGATCCCCAGCGCACCTGGCATCCGCTATTCGGTGATCCGCCAGCCGACAGGGATTGTCGCAGCCTTCGCCCCGTGGAATTTCCCGATGAGCCAGCCCGCACGCAAGATAGCCGGGGCCCTGGCCACGGGGTGTTCGGTCATCATCAAATCGGCGGAGGAGACCCCGGCAGGGACAGTCCATATCGCGCGGGCCTTCCACGATGCGGGGTTGCCGCCCGGCGTTCTGAATATCATTTTCGGGGTACCCGATGAAATCTCATCCTATCTCATCCCGAAGCCCGAGGTGCGGCTGGTGGCTTTCACCGGCTCCACCGCTGTCGGCCGACATCTGAGCGAGATGGCAGCGCGCGCCATGACCCCGGTCCTGATGGAACTGGGCGGGCATGCGCCAGTCGTGGTCTGTGACGATGTCGACCCCGTTGCCGCCGGGACGATCTGCGCGGACCGCAAGATGCGCAATGCCGGGCAGGTCTGCACTTCACCCACCCGGTTTTTCGTGCAGGACGCCATCTATGACCGTTATGTCGAGGCCTTCAGCAAACGCGCCCGCGCCGTGGTGGTGGGTGATGGTTTCGACCCGGCAACGGAAATGGGACCGCTGGCCAATCACCGTCGACTGGAGGCAATGGAGGCAATGATTGCCGATGCCCGTGCCCATGGCGCCAGGGTCGTGACGGGTGGCGACCGGGTTATCAACCGGGGTTATTTCATGCCAGTCACCGTACTGACCGATGTGCCTGACGACGCGCAGGTGATGTCTGTGGAACCTTTCGCACCGCTGGCAGTGATCCGCCGCGTTTTTTCAGTCGAGGAGGCCATAGAGCGGGCCAATGCCCTGCCCTTCGGCCTGGCCGCCTATGGCATGACCCATTCCGCAGCCCGTGCCGAACAGATTTCCATGGGGCTTGAGGCCGGCAATGTTTCAATCAACGTCCTGGAGGCTTCCGTCGCCGAAGTCCCCTTTGGCGGCGTCAAGGATAGCGGCTATGGTCGTGAAGGCGGGGCCGAGGGGCTTGATCACTACACCGTCGTCAAGACGATCTCGCACCAGTTTGCACTGGGCTGAACCGCGCGGACCGACAATCACGTATCCGTTCGGCATCCCCTTCGGGGTGGTGTCGAACGGAACGCCTTATTTCAGATCACGGGCTTCGGCGACCAGCATGATCGGGATGCCGCCCCGGATCGGGAAGGCCAGTTGTGCTGCCGTCGATATGAGTTCCTGCTTTTCGGCATCGTAGTTCAGCGCGGTCTGGGTAACAGGGCAAACCAGCGCCTCAAGCATCCGGCGGTCAAACTCTGGCAGCGTGGTCATTGCATGCGGTCCTCATGATTGCCGCCCCTGAGGACGAATTCCATCAATGTCACCAGGATTTCCCGGCGTTTCTGCAACGAGGGCGCCTCCAGCAGCGCCTGCTTGTCCTCGGCCTCGAACGGGCAGAGCATGGACAGCGAATTGATCAACAGTTCCGTTTCTGCCTCCTTCAGGCTCGACCAATCGGTGGACAGCTCCATCGCCTTGAAATAACGGGCAAGCAGATTGAGAAAAGCGGGGCGGTCAAAATCGGAATCCTCCTCGGTATTGCCAAGGTCCTTGTCAAAGGAATTCCAGTTGACGGTGCAACGGCGATAGGGGGTGAAACCTGCCACCTCCTGCTGCAAATGAAACCGTGATACCCCTGTAAGTGAAATCATGTAGCGCCCGTCATCGGTTTCGGAAAAGCCCGTCAGCCGACCGGCGCAACCAATGGCATGCAGTGCAGGCTCTTCATGATCGGCATGGCCGTCACGGGGCTGAACCATCCCGATCAGCCGCGCCGGGGTCTTCATCACATCCTCTGTCATCTGAAGATAGCGCGGCTCAAAAATATGCAGGGGCAGTCGCGCCCGGGGCAGCAACAGCGCCCCCGGCAACGGAAAGACCGGAATCGTATCGGGAAGATCGCCGAACGGTTTCATATCGAAAGCGCGTCAGGCAAAGATCATCGAGGAAAGCCTGCGCCGCCCCTTGAGGGCAACGGGATCCTGCGGTTTCAACGCCTCAAAAATGGTGAAAAGCTGGGTTTTGGCGGCGGCATCATTCCATTCACGATCCCGGCGGAAAAGATCCAGAAGTTCATCCACGGCCTCCTCGACCTGCCCGCTGGCATGAAGCGCCTGCGCCAGGTCAAACCGCGCCTGATAGTCTTCGGGATTGGCCTCGACGGCGGAACGCAATTCGGCCACCGGTCCCGCATGAGCGGCCTGTTCGGCCAGGGCAATCTGGGCGCGTGCCGCCTCAACCTCCTGCGCATTGGCAATCTTTTCTGGCACCGAGGCCAGCAATTCCGCAGCGCGCGTCGCCTCCCCCAGCGCCAGATGCGCCCTTACAAGCCCGCCAAAGGCCGCCGCATTTTCCGGCTCTTCCCCGAGGATTGCGGCAAATGTTTCGGCGGCATCCACCGCCGCCCCTTCGGTCAGCATCGTCTCGGCGGCTTCCAATGCCTCGCCCAGGCCCCCGTCACCGCCCAATGCCGCAACCCGTGTCACGAATTCGGTGAGTTCCGAGGCAGGCAGTGCACCCTGAAACGCATCCACGGGCTTGCCATCAAAGAAGGCATAGACCGTAGGAATGGACTGGACCCGAAGCTGTGCCGCAATCGCCTGGTTTTCATCGACATTGACCTTGACCATGCGGACCTTGCCGCCCGCTGCCATCACCGCCGCCTCAAGGGCAGGGCCAAGCTGTTTACAGGGACCGCACCAGGGCGCCCAGAAATCCACAATGACCGGCACCTCGCGTGAGGTTTCGATCACGTCCTGCATGAAACTCGCTTCGGTACTGTCCTTGATCAGATCACCCGTTGCGGGTTTGGGGGTATTTTCTCCAAACGTGAGCATTGCATCCTCTTTGCGCGGATATTCGTTGCCTTCCTATATGCGCATGGGCAGGCAAAAGGCCAAGGGGGAATGCGCATCATGCGGGAAATCCCCGCGGCGGTTACAGGTCAAAGCTGGCAAAGACCGGTGCATGATCAGATGGCTTTTCCCAGCCACGCACCTGCCGCAGGACCCGGCTGCCATGACCTGCAGCGGCAATGTCGCTGCTGGCCCAGATATGATCAAGCCTGCGACCCTTGTCCGCTGCATCCCAATCCCGGGCGCGATAGGACCACCAGCTGTAAAGCAGGCCATCGGGAATATCGGCGCGGGTCACATCCACCCAGTCGCCCGCCTCCATGACCGCATTGAAATGATCAACCTCGATCGGGGTATGGCTGACAATCTTGAGAAGCTGCTTGTGGCTCCAGACATCATCCTCGCGTGGTGCGATATTCAGATCGCCCACCAGTATGGATTTTCCGGGCTTGTCCTTACGGCACCAATCGCGCAGCTCGGTCAGGTAATCAAGCTTCTGGCCGAATTTTTCATTCACCGCGCGATCAGGCACATCGCCACCCGCCGGGACATAGCAGTTATGGATCACCACGCCATTTTCCAGCCGTGCCGCAACATGGCGCGCATGCCCAAGACCCGCGAAATCAATATCCCCGGCATCCGAAATCGGCAATCGCGACAGGATCGCCACGCCATTGTAACCCTTCTGTCCCCGCGCCACGCAATGACCGTAACCAAGTGCGCGGAACTGTTCGAGCGGGATCTTTTCAACCGGGCTCTTGCATTCCTGAAGGCACAGGATATCCGGCGCCTCTTCCTTCAGCAGGCGGGCGACCAGATCCTCCCGCAGGCGAACGGAGTTGATATTCCAGGAGGCGAGGGTAAAGGGCATCGGCAAGGCTCCGTCAGGATCGGTTTTTGCAATAGACCCTTTCACCGCCGCAGGCGCAACTGTCAAAGCGGCATTATTGCCAAACCGATACCAGAGCCTAATGCGCGGCGAGCTTGTCCATCGCACCAGGCTTGTCATGCAGGGCAAGCTTGTCAACAATGGTTTCGGATGCCCTGTTCATGCCCCGGATTTCGACCCTCGCCCCACCGCGCCGGAATTTCAGCACGGCCATGTCCAGCGCCTGAACCGACGAGATATCCCAGATATGTGCACGGCTTACATCGATCATTACATAGTCTACGGATTCACGGAAATCAAAACCATCCATGAAGTCCTCTACCGACCCATAGAAGATCTGCCCTTCGATACGATAGGTCCGGCTGCGGCCATCCTCGCTCAATTCCGAAGTGACGCGGAAAAGCTGCGCGATTTTCGCGGCAAAGAAGATACCCGACAGCAGGACACCCAGCAGCACCCCAATGGCAAGGTTATGCGTATAGACCACGGCCCCAACGGTCGCGAGCATCACGATCGAAGAAGATTGCGGGTGGGTTTTCAGCGATTTGATCGAAGACCAGGAAAATGTACCGATCGAGACCATGATCATGATGGCAACCAGCGCGGGCATCGGGATCTGCGCCACCCAGCGATCCAGAAACACGACAAAGATCAGCAACATGACCCCAGCGAAAGCGCAGGACAGCCGCCCGCGGCCACCCGATTTCACATTGATCATCGACTGGCCGATCATTGCGCAACCCGCCATGCCGCCAATGAAACCGGTGGCGGTATTGGCCAGACCCTGGCCGATGCATTCCTGATTGCGGCTGGTTTTCGTATCGGTCAGTTCATCCACAAGGTTCTGCGTCATCAGGCTTTCAAGCAACCCCACGACCGCCACCGCCACCGCATAGGGCAGGATGATCATCAATGTCTCCAGCGTGAACGGAATGTCAGGCAGAAGAAAGACCGGCAATGTATCCGGCAACTCGCCCATATCGCCCACAGTCCGGACATCCCAGCCGAAATACATGCTCAGCGCCGTCAGGATGATGATCGTAACAAGCGGCGAGGGAATGGCACGGGTGATCAGCGGAAACAGATAGATAATCGCCAGACCTGCCGCAACAAGTACATAGGTCAGCCCGGTAACGCGTGCCGGATCAAGTTCCGGCAATTGCGCCATGAAGATCAGGATTGCCAGGGCGTTGACAAAACCCGTCATCACCGATTTCGACACATAGCGCATGACGAAGCCAAGCCTCAGCAGGCCAAGCCCGATCTGGATCAATCCGGCAAGAACGGTTGCTGCAAGCAGATATTGCAAACCATGATCACGTACCAGTGTGACCATCAGAACCGCCGTGGCGGCCGTGGCGGCCGAAATCATCCCCGGACGTCCGCCCGCAATCGCCGTGATGACGGCAATGGAAAAAGAGGCGTAAAGCCCCACTTTCGGGTCCACCCCTGCAATGATCGAAAAGGCAATGGCCTCGGGGATCAGCGCAAGCGCAACCACGAGACCGGAAAGCAGGTCGGGGCGAATATTGCCAAACCATTCGCGACGATACCGGGTCAGATTTATCATAACTCTTCCATGCCCCTGTCAAACTACGGGGATACCCCGGCAACACAGGCGCGGGAGATGTTTCGGATTTTCGACCTTCGCCGGTTCAGGCCGTAAGGAACAGCACCGGACAAGGACCGCGCGCTGTAAATCGCAACCCGACTGGAATGACAACCCCCACAAGGGTCAAACGGGCCATATTCCCGCGGTCTGTTGTTGAAAATGCCATGAAAAAGCCCCCGCCACAGGGCGAGGGCTTTTGATATTCACGAAACAGGGTGGATTATTCGGTGCGATTTTCCACCACATCGACAAGGCCGCTTTCCTCTTCGACATCCACGACCGGCGCGGCCAGGGCTGCGGCCTCCTCGGCCTCGGCCCGGCGCTGTTCCACCACTTTCATGTCGCGTTCGGCGGCAATGCGCTTCACACGGGTCGTGGCGCCACCTGTCCCGGCAGGGATCAGGCGACCGACGATGACGTTTTCCTTCAGTCCGACAAGCTTGTCGCGCTTGCCCTGAACCGAGGCTTCCGTCAGCACGCGGGTCGTTTCCTGGAAAGAGGCGGCCGAGATGAAGCTGCGGGTCTGCAGGGAGGCTTTGGTGATCCCCAGAAGGATCGGTTCCGCCTCGGCCGGGCTCAGGCCGTTCTTTTCAGCCTTGGCATTCACCTCATCAAGTTCGGCCTTGTCCACATGTTCGCCCTTCAGCAGCGTCGTCTGCCCGCTGTTGAGGATCTCGAACTTCTGCAGCATCTGGCGAACGATCACCTCGATATGCTTGTCGTTGATCTTCACACCTTGCAGGCGATAGACGTCCTGAACCTCATCAATCATGTAATTGGCCAGGGCCTCAACCCCCATGATCCGCAGGATATCATGCGGGGCAGGGTTGCCATCCATGATATAGTCGCCCTTCTGGACAAAATCGCCTTCCTGCACCGGAATATGTTTGCCCTTCGGCACCATATATTCCATCGGCGGGAGCGTATCATCCACAGGTTCAACCGCGATGCGCCGCTTGTTCTTGTAGTCCTTGCCGAAACGGACATACCCATCGGCTTCCGCGATGATGGCATTGTCCTTCGGACGACGGGCCTCGAACAGTTCGGCCACGCGCGGCAGACCCCCGGTGATATCCTTGGTCTTGGCGCCTTCACGCGGGATACGCGCGACAACATCGCCGGGCCGGATTTCCTGCCCGTCCTCGACCGAAAGGATTGCATCCACCGACATCGGATAGGAAATCGGGTTACCGCCCTCACCCCGGACCGGTTCCCCGGTGGCGGGATCCATGACGATCACCTCCGGCTTGAGCTCATTGCCCTTGGGTGCCGAACGCCAATCCGAAACGATTTTCTGGGTCATCCCCGTCGCATCGTCGGTATCCTCGCGCACCGAAATACCCGAGACAAGATCGACGAAACGTGCCACACCGGCCTTTTCAGCGATGATGGGCAAGGTATAGGGATCCCATTCGAAGAGCTTGGTGCCACGCTTGATGGCCTGGCCATCCTTCACATGCACCTTCGCACCATAGCTGACCTTATGGCTTGCCCGTTCCTGGCCCGCATCATCAAGGATGGCGATCTGCATCGCGCGCCCCATGACAATCTGTTCGCCCGCCTCGTTTTCAAGCAGGTTCGCATTGCGGAACTCGACCTTGCCCTCCTGGCTGGCCTCAAGGAAGCTCTGCTGGCCACCCTGGGCGATCCCGCCAATGTGGAAGGTCCGCATCGTCAGCTGCGTGCCCGGTTCCCCGATCGACTGGGCTGCGATGATCCCCACGGCCTCACCCTGGTTCACCAGCGTACCGCGGGCCAGATCACGGCCGTAGCACATGGCGCAGACACCTTCCTCGGCCTCGCAGGTCAGCGGGGACCGGATCCGCGCCGCAACGACACCAAGCTGTTCGATCTCATCGGCCTTGCGTTCATCGATCAGTTCACCACGTGAAACGATCACCTCATCACCACCCGGCACAAGGATATCCTCAGCCGCGACACGACCCAGAATCCGTTCGGAAAGCGAGGCCACGACCTCCCCGTCATTCACGGCCGCCGTGGCGGTAATGGACTGTTCCGTGCCACAATCATGTTCGCGCACGATGCAGTCCTGCGCCACATCCACCAGACGCCGGGTCAGATAACCCGAGTTGGCAGTTTTCAGCGCGGTGTCGGCCAGGCCTTTCCGGGCGCCGTGGGTGGAGTTGAAATACTCCAGCACCGTCAGGCCTTCCTTGAAGTTCGAAATAATCGGCGTTTCGATGATCTCGCCCGAAGGTTTGGCCATCAGCCCGCGCATCCCGCCAAGCTGCTTCATCTGGGCAGGCGAACCCCGCGCCCCGGAATGGGACATCATATAAACGGAGTTCGGTTCCATTTCCGCCCCGGCATCATCGTGACGCACAGCAGAAATTTCGCCCATCATTTCGGCGGCAACCTTGTCGGAACATTTCGACCAGGCATCGACAACCTTGTTATATTTTTCACCCTGCGTGATCAGGCCGTCCATATATTGCTGTTCGTATTCCTTCACCTGTTCACGGACATCGTTGACGATCTCCCATTTGGTGTCGGGGATCAGCATGTCGTCCTTGCCGAAGGAAATCCCGGCCTTGAAGGCTTCACGGAAACCCAGCCCCATGATCTGGTCGCAGAAGATGACCGATTCCTTCTGGCCGCAATAGCGGTAGACGGTATCGATGACGGTCTGCACATCTTTCTTGCGCAGCAGTCGGTTAACCAGTTCGAAAGGTGCCTTGGCATTAAGCGGAAGCAGATTGCCCAGCCGCAACCGGCCCGGCGTGGTTTCGTAGCGCTTCCAGATCTCGTTGCCTTCCTCGTCGATCTGCTTGATCCGTGCGGTGATCTTGGCATGCAGATGCACCGCACCGGCGGCCAGCGCATGTTCCACCTCGGTGACATCGGCAAAGACCTTGCCTTCACCGACCATACCCTTGCGTTCCATGGTGGTGTAGTAAAGACCCAACACCATATCCTGCGAAGGCACGATGATCGGCGCGCCGTTGGCGGGCGACAGCACGTTATTGGTGGACATCATCAAAACGCGCGCTTCCAGCTGGGCCTCAAGGCTCAGGGGGACGTGCACGGCCATCTGGTCGCCATCGAAATCGGCGTTGAAGGCGGAACAGACCAGCGGATGAAGCTGGATCGCCTTGCCTTCAATCAGCATCGGCTCAAAGGCCTGGATGCCCAGGCGGTGCAACGTCGGCGCGCGGTTCAGAAGGACCGGATGTTCGCGGATTACCTCATCAAGGATATCCCAAACCTCGGGGCGTTCTTTCTCAACCAGTTTTTTCGCCTGTTTGACGGTGCTGGAAAGGCCCTTGGCCTCAAGCCGCGAATAGATGAAAGGCTTGAAGAGTTCCAGCGCCATCTTCTTGGGCAGCCCACATTGATGCAGCTTCAGTTCCGGCCCCGTCACGATAACCGAACGGCCCGAGAAATCCACGCGCTTACCCAGAAGGTTCTGGCGGAAACGGCCCTGTTTCCCCTTGAGCATGTCCGACAGGGATTTCAGCGGGCGCTTGTTGGTCCCGGTGATCACCCGGCCACGACGACCGTTGTCAAAGAGCGCGTCTACCGCCTCCTGCAGCATCCGCTTTTCGTTGCGCACGATGATATCGGGCGCGCGCAGCTCGATCAGACGCTTGAGGCGGTTGTTACGGTTGATGACCCGGCGATACAGGTCGTTCAGATCCGAGGTCGCAAAACGGCCACCATCCAGCGGAACCAGCGGACGCAGTTCCGGCGGAATGACCGGGATCACGGTCAGCACCATCCATTCGGGACGGTTGCCCGATTCCAGGAAGCTTTCGACGATCTTCAGGCGCTTGATGATCTTTTTCGGCTTCAGCTCGCCCGTCGCCTCTTTCAGTTCTTCGCGAAGCTGTTCGGCGGTGGCAGCCAGATCGATATTGGCCAGCATCGCACGGATCGCCTCGGCACCGATATCGGCGGTAAAGGCGTCAGCACCGTACTGGTCCTGCGCGTCCATGTATTCTTCTTCGGTCAGAAGCTGACCATAGGTCAGATCCGTCAGACCGGGTTCGATAACAACATAGTTTTCGAAATACAGGATGCGTTCCAGATCGCGCAGCGTCATGTCCAGCATCAGGCCGATGCGCGAGGGCAGCGATTTCAGGAACCAGATATGGGCAACCGGCGCAGCCAGTTCGATATGGCCCATGCGCTCGCGCCGGACCTTTTGCAGCGTGACTTCGACGCCGCATTTCTCGCAG
>JBKEDF010000081.1:0-54711 GCA_047975325.1 Pseudorhodobacter sp.
AGTGGTGAGCCGTGCAGGATTCGAACCTGCGACCCACTGATTAAAAGTCAGTTGCTCTACCAACTGAGCTAACGGCCCACTGCGAGGCTTCCTAGAAAACTCCTTTCGGGGGGTCAAGCGGGTTTCGACATAAAAACGTGTTCTCTGGCAAAAACCCGGCGGCAGGCGTAGAAGCGATTCATGAATCGTGATCCTCTTCCGGCGGGCCTGGCGTTCATCAAGATGCATGGGCTGGGCAATGACTTTGTCATCATCGACTCGCGGGGGCGCGGGGCGGTGGTTACGGCTGCATTGGCGCGGGCATTGGGTGATCGCAATCGAGGTGTGGGTTTCGATCAACTGGCCGAAATCCGCGATGCCGACGGGGCCGATTTCGCGCTTGATTTCTGGAATGCCGATGGTAGCCGGGCTGGCGCTTGCGGCAATGCGACACGCTGCGTTGCGGATCTGGTGATGCGCGAACGGGGGGCTGAACATATACGGCTTGAAACAGCCCGGGGTATGCTTGAGGCGCTGCGCCGCCCGGATGGGCTGGTCGCCGTCAATATGGGTGCGCCACAACTGGATTGGGCGGGCATACCACTGGCAAAACCCATGGATGTGCTTCACCTGCCGATGCCGGGCGATCCGGCAGCGGTTGGCATGGGCAACCCGCATTGTGTGTTCCTTGTCCCCGATGCCGAAGTGGCGGATGTCGCGGGCCTAGGCGCACAGGTGGAAAAAGACCCGCTTTTTCCCGAGCGCACCAATGTGGAATTCGCAAGCCTTTCCGGCCCGGATCATCTGCGGATGCGGGTCTGGGAACGGGGTGCGGGCATCACCCTGGCCTGTGGTTCGGGCGCCTGTGCAACGGCAGTCGCAGCCCATCTGCGGGGGCTGACGGGGCGGCATGTTCTGATGGATGTCGATGGCGGGCGGATGGAGATCGACTGGCGCGAGGATGGGGTCTGGATGGCAGGACCCGTCTCCCAGGTGTTCAGGGGGCACCTTGACCCCGAATTTCTGGCTTCCTTGCAATGAAACCGCCGGTCTTTTCCACATTGGGCTGTCGGCTTAACGCCTATGAAACCGAAGCGATGAAGGAACTTGCCTCCGCTGCCGGGGTGGAAGGTGCGGTTGTGGTCAATACCTGCGCTGTCACGGCAGAGGCGGTACGTAAGGCCAAGCAGGAAATCCGGCGATTGGCACGTGACAACCCCGATGCGCCGGTTATCGTTACCGGCTGCGCCGCGCAGACCGAACCGGAAACCTTCGCTGCAATGGCGGAGGTCACACGGGTGATCGGCAATCATGAAAAGATGCAGCCGGATACCTGGCGGAACCTCCGCCAGGCGGATTTCATCGGAAAGACGGAAAAGATCCAGGTCGATGATATCATGTCTGTACGGGAAACAGCGGGCCATCTGATTGACGGCTTCGGACGACACAGGGCCTATGTGCAGGTACAAAATGGCTGCGATCATCGTTGCACCTTCTGCATCATTCCCTATGGGCGGGGTAATTCGAGGTCGGTGCCCGCCGGTGTCGTGGTGGAACAGATCCGGCGACTGGTGGATCGGGGTTTTTGCGAAGTGGTGCTGACCGGCGTGGACCTGACCTCCTGGGGGGCGGATCTGCCGACGGAGCCACGGCTGGGCGATCTGGTCATGCGGATCCTGCGGCTGGTCCCGGATCTGCCACGATTGCGGATTTCCTCCATCGATTCGATAGAAGCGGATGAAAACCTGATGCGGGCAATCGCAACCGAGCCGCGCCTGATGCCGCATCTTCATCTGTCACTTCAGGCCGGGGATGACATGATCCTGAAACGGATGAAACGGCGCCATCTGCGCGATGATGCCATCCGGTTCTGTGAAGAAGCCCGACGCCTGCGGCCGGATATGGTGTTCGGAGCCGACATTATCGCAGGCTTTCCGACCGAAACCGAAGCGATGTTCGAAAACTCGTTGAAGCTGGTGGAAGATTGCGATCTGACCTTCCTGCATGTCTTTCCGTTTTCCGCCCGCAACGGCACACCCGCTGCCCGGATGCCACGTGTCGCAGGCCCGGATATCAAATCGCGCGCAGCCCGGTTGCGCAAGGCAGGCGAGGCTGCGCTCACCCGTCATCTGACGGCGCAGGACGGGCAATGCCATCGCGTATTGATGGAAGGCCCGCGCAGGGGGCGGACAGAACAGTTTACCGAGGTGGATTTTACAACCGACCAACCCGAAGGGCAGATTGTCGAGGCCCGGATCGCAGGCTTTGCCCAGGGTCGGCTATTGGCCTGACATGTCTGTACCGATCCTCGCCGAAAGGTAAACCACCGTACCTTGAGGGCCCAGCGTTCAACTGTAGGTATCCTGCGGGTCATGATATCGGTGTAATCGTCCCGACGGGTCAGCAACTTCCCAAGTACCTTCCGCTGCGCGCGTCAGATATCCCGGACCGATCGGCACCTTGCCATAGCCGCCCGGAATATCCAGCACATAGCTGGGCAGGGCAATGCCCGAAAGCCTTCCGCGTAGCGCCGCCATGATTGCCTGCCCTTTCCCGATTGTCGTCCGGAAATGGCCCGTTCCCCGGGCAAGGTCGCAATGATGCAGGTAATAGGGCTTTACCCGGGCACGGATCAGCGCCCTGAAAAGGGCCTCCAGTATCCCTGCGTCATCATTGATTCCACGCAACAGAACAGTCTGTGACAAAAGCGGGATCCCGGCACCTGCAAGACGTGCCAGCGCCGCGCCTGCCGCATCGGTCAATTCCTGCACATGATTGGCATGAAGCACCAGCCAGACCGTCTTTGCACCAGCCAGCGCCGCGATAAGATTCTCTGTGATCTTCTCCGGTGCGACCACGGGAACCCGGGTATGGAAACGGATGACCTCAACATGGGGGATTGCCTGCAACCGTGCCATCAGCACGGCAAGCCTGCGTGGCGAAAGCGTCAACGGATCGCCCCCCGTCAGGATCACTTCCCAGATCGCCGGGGTCTTCGCGATATAGTCAAGGGCCGCTTCCAGATCTTCCGGGGGTAAAATGCCGTCCCCACCGACAACCTCACGGCGGAAACAGAACCGGCAATAGACCTCACACAGATGGGTTGCATGCAGGATAACCCGATCCGGGTAACGATGGGTCACACCCGGCGCGGCGGCATGCGTTTCATCCCCGATCGGATCGACAAGATCCCCGGGCCGGGTAACAAGTTCCTGCGGCGAGGGCACAAATTGCCGCCCCACCCCATCGTCGGGCGATATGATGGCACCAGCCATTTCCGATGAAAGCCGCAGCCTGAACCCGGCGGAAACCCGGTCAAGCACAGGTCTATCCGCCGGATCGGCCAGGCCCTGTTCCACAAGCTGGTCGGGCGTTGTCAGGGCCTTTGACGGTTTTTTCATCATGTGGGACTCCGCCTGGCAGAGGCAATCCAGCGCTGCGGCCTGGCACGATAGGGCAGATAGAGCGGGTGGCGCGGATGACCGTCCTTCGTCACCCCGAGATGCCAGAGCCCGTACCCCGCATGGCGCAGCTTCCTTTCCGTCAGCACGCCCTGATCCCGATATGCACCATGAACACCCCAGGCGCAAAGCACCAGATCCGCCCATTGCGCACCTTCAGACAGGATCGCGTCATTCTTCGGTCCGATGGGATCTTCGGCACGGCGCAGGTCGCGCGGATCGGTGGCCCGGAAAGCAAAGATATTCACCACCCGAAACGCCCCATAGCCCAGTGCCCAGGCGCGCCTTTCACAGCGTTCCACGGTCGGGTCATTCTGCCGTTCCGTGGCGGTGGAGGGATTGAGCATGATGAAAAGCAACCGTTCCCCCGTCGGATCCCAGACCCGCGTCAGGGCATAGCGATAGGCCCCGCAGCGGGAATAATCGGCCCGGCTTTCGGCATCATCCTTGCGGAAATGGCGGCTGACAGTCACGCCGGATCCGTGTTGAAGACCCGCGAAGGATGCAATTCCCCGGCACGGTACTGGCCCACGGCAATGGCATGGCCCTCAAAGCTTGCCCAGGCCTCGGTGCCATAATCCAGCGCGCCGGTCAGTACCATACCGGGATTGCCATGCCGCAGCCGCGCCGCGCCTTCGGGCGTTGCCGGCAGTTCCGGCAGGTCCGCCAGCGCGGTTTCAAGGGGCAGAAGATGGTCATCCAGCGCCTCGCTTTGCGCAAGCTCATCAAGCAGGTCCATTGAAATTCCGTCCTCGGCCTCGAAAGGCCCGGACCAGACCCGGCGCAACCAGGTGACATGGCCATGACAGCCCAATGCTGCGCCAAGGTCCCGCGCGATGGAACGCACATAGCCCCCCTTGCCGCAAACCATTTCCAGTTCCAGAAGGTCGGCGGCAGGATGATCCATCACCTTCAGGCTTTCCACCCGGAGCGGGCGCGCGGCCAGTGCCAGTTCCTCACCATCGCGGGCCAGGTCATAGGCGCGGGCACCATCGACCTTCACGGCGGAAAACTGTGGTGGCACCTGCATGATATCACCGCGAAAGGCCACCAGCGCCGTATCGATCTGCCCGCGATCGGGCCGCGAATCCGAAGTGGCAATAACCTCACCTGAAGCATCATCGGTTGTGGTCGCAGCACCCAGCCGGATCTGGAAACGATAGGATTTCAGTGCTTCGGCAACATAAGGGACGGTCTTGGTCGCCTCGCCCAATGCCACCGCCAGAACACCCGTCGCATCGGGGTCCAGTGTGCCGGCATGACCCGCCTTTTGCGCACGGAAGGCCCAGCGCACCTTGCCGACCACCGAGGTCGATGTCATTCCTGCGGGCTTGTCGATCACCACCCAGCCCGAAATCGGGCGACCCTTGCGCTTTCTTGCCATGATCCGTCCTTTGCCAGAACGCCGCCCGATAGCGCCATGCGCACGAGGCGTCAACCGCGCATCAGGGTGCGGGCTCCGCCAGTCCGATAATCGGCCCCATCTGAAAGCCAAAATCATTCCGGCCCAGGACCGGCGCATATAGGCGGCTGATCCTGCCATCGAAATACAGCGCATTGGGTGTGCCCAGCGCCTCGCGGAAAAAACTGCCAAATTCGAAAAATGTCACCGCCTGGCCGGAAATGACAAGATAGGCCGTCTTGCCATCGGCACTGACACCAACCCCGTTGCGGATGAAACGGCTGCTGCTGTCGGGCAGAAAACGCGGATGCAGTGCCCCATCGATGACCAGCATCGGCCCCGATTGTGTGGCAAAACGACAGACGGGTCTTTCGGCATCGAAACGCCGTGATTCGTAAAGGTCAAAACGGCCCTGCCCGATGCAGAAAACCCCATTGGGCAGCATCCCGAAATTACCCGGCCCCTCGCGTGTCACGATGGGGGCGCGTTCCCTGCCCTCTTCGATCAGCAACCCGACGGGACGGCGATCATCGTGATACATGCCGGCATTCATCGCAAAGCCAAGGCGCAGCCCTTCGGTGGCCAGTTGTTCCTCCACCCGGCCAAAACTTCCCAGCACCACGTCATTAGCATCGCTGTGAAAAACCCGCAGGTCCTCCTCCGCCGTGACACTGCACAGGGTGTAATCAAGCCCCTCATGAACCCGGTTTTCGCAAACCGCCGCATCCGCGCAGCCAGAGGCCAATCCCGCAAGTGCAAGGCCCCATCCAAGACAAAGAAGGCTAGCTTTCATCCTCATCATCATGGCTTTCGATATCACGACGGACACGTTCATCGGCGAAAAGTCGGCGGGTTTCATCAAGCTGATGATAGGTCTCATCAGGACGGAATCGCAAATCCGGTGCATATTTCAGAACCATCGCCCTGGACAGGGTCCGACGCAGTTCCCCCCTGTTGCGGGCCAATGCGGCAATGGCACCTTCGATATCCTTGCCCGCCAGCGGCATCACATGCACCGTCGCCACCTTGAGATCGGGCGAACACCGCACCTCACCCACGGTGATGGAACGGCGATTAAGATCCGGGTCATGGATTTCACCGCGATTGAGGATATCAGACAGGGTGCGCCGGATCAGTTCCCCGACACGGAGCTGTCGTTGCGAAGGGCCTTTGCCCGAAGAAAAACGGTTCTTTGCCATTTCGCCGATGTAGGCGCTTTGCCCGCGCGCCGCAACGGGATAAGGAGGGGCAAGGGAATAAAGGAGCAGGACAATGACGGAACTTCCGGGCATCGTGATCACCGGGACCTCCGGCCGCATGGGGCAGATGCTGGTCCGGACAGTCATCGCATCGCCAAGGGTACGACTGGCAGGCTGTGTCGAACGGGCGGGGCATGGCTGGATCGGTCGCGATATCGGTGAGGCCATGGGAGGCGCGGCACTGGGCGTGACCGTTACCGATGATCCGCTTGAGGCCTTTGCCCATGCGCAGGCCGTGATTGATTTCACCGCCCCTGCTGCCACCGTGGAATTCGCTGCACTGGCCGCCCAGGCCCGGGCCGTGCATGTCATCGGCACCACCGGCATGGAAGAAGGCGATCTTGCAAGGGTCTCTGCCGCCGCGCGCCATGCGGTGATCGTGCGGGCGGGCAACATGAGTCTCGGCGTCAATCTGCTTGTGCGGCTGACACAAAAGGTTGCCGCCGCATTGGATGAGGATTGGGATATCGAGGTAGTCGAGGCCCATCATCGCATGAAGGTGGATGCGCCCTCGGGCACCGCGCTGATGCTGGGCGAGGCCGCGGCGGAAGGACGGGGCGAAAGCCTTGCCGCACTCCGCAACCCCGCGCGTGAAGGCATCACTGGTGCAAGGCGCAACGGCTCCATCGGATTTTCGGCAATCAGGGGCGGCGATGTCGTGGGCGAACATGATGTGATCTTCGCAGCTGATGGCGAAAGGATCGTGTTGCGCCATCTGGCCACCGATCGGGCAATCTTCGCGCGTGGCGCGTTGAAAGCGGCGCTTTGGGGACAGGGCCAGAAGCCCGGCGAATATGACATGATGGATGTACTCGGCCTCTGACAGGGCGGTGAGGATCCCGGCCTGTCAGAAATCGACAGCGATGCCCTTTTTTTCCCAATCGCCATAACGCACGGGCTCCGGTCCGTTGCGGCCGCCGATTTCGCGCGGCAAAGGCGCGGCCTCGTCTTTCTTGCGGCGGCGTTCTTCCGCCTCGGCAAGCGCACGCTGCGCGGCGGGGGGCAGATCGGGCTGATCAGGCATGATATTCTTGTCGCTTTCCTTGTCTGGACAGCCCCCATGATATACCCCCGCCGGACAAGGCGGCAAGACCGGGTACGGATCAAGGACGATAGATGGCGCAAAAGGGAATTGCAGGGCGACGCGCGGCAATCGCGCTTCTGGGTCGGGTCCTTCAGGGGCATGAACCCCTGTCGCAGGCGGCCGATACCAGTGGCGGACCACTGGAGCGGCTTTCCCCGCCGGAACGGGCCACGGCGCTTCGGCTCACGACAACGGTCCTGCGTCATCTTGAACCGGCTGATCGTGCGCTGGCGCCTTTCCTGCGCAAGACACCACCCCCCACGATCCGCAACGCCCTGCGGCTGGGTATGGTGGAAATGGGTGTGGACCATGCCGCACCCCATGGCGTGGTCAATTCCATTGTCACGATCCTGCGCAAGACACCGAAAACCGCACATCTGGCAGGGCTTGCCAATGCCGTGCTGCGCCGCGCGGCGGATAGTTCCGGCAGCTTTGCCGATCTGCCACCGCAGAAATTGCCGCGCTGGCTGCGCCAGCCGCTGGTTCATGCCTGGGGAAGGGACGCAGTGACAGCGATGGAGATGGCACTGCCTGCACAACCACCGCTGGATCTGACCACCAAACCCGGCCTCACCCCCCGGATCGAAGGGTTAAACCCCCTGCCCACCGGCGGGTTCCGTCTTGTCGCACCGGGGCAGATTTCGACGCTGCCGGGCTATGACGAAGGTGAATGGTGGGTACAGGATGCCAGTGCCGCGCTGGCGATGCGGCTGCTTGATCCGAAACCGGGTGAGACAGTGCTGGATCTTTGCGCAGCGCCCGGCGGCAAGACCATGCAGGCCGCCGCCGCTGGCGCAGATGTCACGGCATTGGATATCTCCGGGCCGCGCCTGGCCCGGCTGCGCGCCAATCTGACACGTACCGGCCTTGAGGCGGAAATCATCACCGCCGATGCGCTGCACTGGTCGCCGCCTGCGCCGTTCGCGGCGATCCTGCTTGATGCGCCCTGTTCGGCCACCGGTACAATCCGGCGCCATCCCGATCTGCCCTTCGTCAAGGATGGCAGCGACCTGCCTGCGCTGACCCGGTTACAGTCACAATTGATCGATCGTGCCCTGTCCTGGCTTGCACCGGGGGGGAGGCTGGTTTTCTGCACCTGTTCGCTCCTTCCCGAGGAAGGCGAGACGCAGATCACCGCCGCCCTTGCACGTCATCCCGGCCTCACGGTCAGCCGCCCTGCCCTGCCCGGCCTTGATCCGGGCTGGATCACAAAGGAAGGCGGGATCCGGCTCCGTCCGGATTACTGGGCCGATCGTGGCGGGATGGATGGGTTTTATATGGCGCTGCTCACGCAAAGCGCCACGGCGAGCAAAGAGCCGTGACAGAGCAGGACGGGCGGGTTATCTTTTCCCCACACCGGGACAACCGGGATCGGGTAGGCGAGGCAAGAGGCATTTGGGCACAACCCCGGAGCGCGAGATGACGGCGCGGCTGCAAGGGCTGGCCAATTGGTATGCCATCTGGCGTGCTCGACGGGCACGCCCGGCAACAGGTTTTGCTTCACAGCAGCAACCACGCAGCATCGGGCTTTTTGCCCGGGGTCGGCAGTTGCTGGCAGGAAATTACCTGCTGGCGGGCCATCTGGTGGAGGCACCGGGCATTTCGCTTTGGGACGCGCCAACAGAGAACCCCGCCTTCTGGGAGGCCGCGCACGGTTTTTTGTGGCTCGACGATCTGGCGGCGGTGGGCGATCCCGTGGCGCGCGCCCGCGCGCAGGACTGGACATGGGACTGGATCGACCGCTATGGCAAGGGCCATTCCACCCTCTGGCGTCCGGAATTGACCGGACGGCGGTTGATCCGCTGGATCAATCACGCGGTCATGTTGATGAACGGCCGGGGGCCAGATGACAACATTGCCTATTTCCGCGCCCTGACCGCGCAGGCCGCCTTCCTGTCCCGGCGTTGGCAAATCGCGGCACCAGGATTGCCGCGTTTCGAGGCACTGGCAGGCCTGATCTATGCCGGATTGGCATTAAAGGGGCAGGAGCATCTGACCGAAAACGCAATCACCTCCCTCACCCATGAATGCGAATCGGAGATCGATGAGGAAGGCGGAATCCCGACCCGCAATCCCGAGGAATTGCTGGAGGTCTTCACCCTGCTGATCTGGGTCGCGCAAGCGCTGAATGAGGCAAAACGCCCCGTGCCGCAACCGATCCGGACCGCCATTGAACGCGCTGCACCCAGCCTGCGCGCATTACGGCATTCGGATGGCGGGCTGGCACGGTTTCACGGCGGGGGGCGCGGACAGGAAGGGCGGCTGGACCACGCCCTGGCAACTTCCGGCATCAAGACCCTGCCCGGTGCCGGGTCGGCAATGGGTTTCCTGCGCATGGCGGCGGGGCGTACCACGATAATCGTGGATGCAGCACAACCACCGGACGGACGGGCGGGAACCTCGGCCCATGCCTCGACTCTGGCCTTTGAGATGAGCTCCGGCCGAAGGCCCGTGATCGTTTCCTGTGGCAATGGCACTCCCTTTGGACCGGATTGGCAACGTGCCGGACGGGCGACGGCTTCACATTCCACCCTGTCGATTGAAGGTTATTCCTCCTCCCGGCTGGATCACGGCACGCCGGGGATCCTGGCGGATCGTGCCGATGTCACCTCAATCCGGCCTTCCCGAACACCGGAAGGGCAGGTGTTGCAACTGGTTCAGAATGGCTGGCGGAAAACCCACGGGCTGCAGCATACCCGCCTGCTGCTGCTGTCGCCGGATGGGCGCCATATCGGTGGGCAGGATGAACTTCTTGCGCAAAATGCCGAAGATCAGGAACGTCTTGTGCGAATGCGCGCCCGTTCGGCGGAAGGACTGTTGCGATTCGCCCTGCGCTTCCACCTGCACCCCGAGGTCGATGCCGAAATCGATATGGGCGGGACGGCCATATCGCTTGCGCTACGTTCGGGGGAAATCTGGGTGATGCGCCATGACCAGTCCGATGGGCTGTCGATTCAGCCCTCCGTCTATCTGGAACGGGGGCGCCGGGGTCCGCGGGCCACGAAACAGATCGTGATTTCCGGCCAAATGACAGAATTTGAGGCCCGGATCGGCTGGACCTTGGCGAAGGCACAGGATACTCCGCAGACGATCCGCGATCTGGAGCGGGAAGATCCGCCCATCGTGTTCTGAGAAACGGTTACGGAGACCCCGCATGACCAATATCGTTCCAGTCGGCCGCGCGCTTTTGTCGGTTTCGGATAAATCCGGGCTGATAGATCTCGCCCGTTCCCTGACGGCACGCGGGGTGGAATTGATTTCCACCGGCGGCTCCGCTGCCACGTTGCGTCAGGCGGGCCTCGCGGTGCGTGATGTCTCCGAAATTACCGGTTTTCCCGAAATGATGGATGGGCGGGTCAAGACATTGCACCCGATGGTCCATGGCGGGCTTCTGGCCCTGCGCGACGATGACGGCCACCGGGCCGCAATGGAAAGCCACGGGATCGGCGCAATCGACCTGCTGGTGGTCAATCTCTATCCTTTCGAGGCTACGGTTGCGAAAGGTGCCGACTATGCGACCTGTATCGAGAACATCGATATCGGCGGTCCGGCAATGATCCGCGCGGCGGCCAAGAATCACCGTTTCGTCAATGTCGTCACCGATCCGCAGGATTATGCAGCACTGCTGGAGGAACTGGAGGCCCATGATGGTGCCACCTCACTGCCGTTCCGGCAGAAACTGGCACAGACGGCCTATGCCCGGACGGCGGCCTATGATGCGGCTGTCTCAACCTGGATGGCGGGTGCCATTGGCGACACCACGCCACACCGTCGCGCCTTTGCCGGAACCCTGGCACAGGGGTTGCGCTATGGCGAAAACCCGCATCAATCGGCAGCCTTTTATACCGACGGATCAAACCGTGTGGGCGTTGCCACGGCAAGACAGTGGCAGGGTAAGGAGCTTTCCTACAATAATATCAACGATACCGATGCCGCCTTCGAACTGGTCGCGGAATTTGCAGGCCAGGCACCTTCCTGCGCGATCATCAAGCATGCCAATCCCTGTGGTGTGGCCAGCGGCGCAACGCTGCTGGAAGCCTATGGCCGGGCCTATGACTGCGACCGCACTTCCGCCTTTGGCGGGATTGTTGCCCTGAATCAGCCGCTTGATGCCGAAACCGCCAACAAGATCTGCGAAATCTTTACCGAAGTGGTCATCGCCCCCGGAGCTTCCGATGAGGCACGGGAAATTTTCGCGGTCAAGAAGAACCTGCGCCTTCTGACCACTGATGGCCTGCCTGACGCAGCCGCTCCGGGGCTGGCCTTCCGGCAGGTCGCCGGCGGATTCCTCGTGCAAGACCGCGATGCGGCAAATGTTACGCCGGATGAACTTCGCGTGGTAACAAAACGCGCCCCTTCCAAGGCGGAACTGCGCGACCTTCTTTTTGCCTGGACGGTGGCCAAGCATGTGAAGTCCAATGCCATCATATATGTCAAGGATGGCGCAACCGTGGGGGTCGGGGCGGGCCAGATGAGCCGCATTGATTCCACCCGCATCGCCGCTCGGAAAAGTGCCGATATGGCCGAGGCGATGGGGCTTGCCACACCGCTTACCCAAGGGTCCGTAGTCGCTTCGGATGCGTTTTTTCCCTTTGCCGACGGGCTGATCGCGGCGGCAGAGGCGGGGGCGACGGCCATCATCCAGCCCGGCGGCTCAATGCGCGATGCCGAGGTGATCGCAGCAGCCGATGAGGCAGGGCTTGCGATGGTCTTTACCGGCCAGCGGCATTTCCGGCACTGATATGCGTCTCTGGCTTGCCGCAATCCTGATATTCCTGCTGGATCAAGCGACAAAGCTTGTCATCCTGTTCAGACTGGATCTGCCCGGGCGGGGCCAGATCGACATCTGGCCGCCCTATCTGACCTTCCGCATGGCATGGAATCAGGGCATCAATTTCGGCCTTTTTGCCGGCGAAGGCATGATGACACGCTGGGGGTTGATCATTGTCGCACTGGCCATTTCCGCCTGGGTCTGGAACTGGGCGCGCAGGCCGGGGCAATCGCCGCTGGCCCAGATCAGCGGCGGGATCCTGATTGGCGGCGCGCTTGGCAATGTGGTGGATCGTATCGCCTATGGGGCGGTGGCGGATTTTCTGAACATGTCCTGCTGCGGGATCCAGAACCCCTATGCGTTCAATGTTGCCGATATCGCGGTCTTTGCCGGGGCAATCGGACTGGTGTTTTTCGGAACCGACCGCAGGACGAAGGATGAAGGACGAAAGACCCCGTGACGCGCGCTGACCTTTAGGCTAAATACGGGTGTGAGGCGGTTTGAAGGAGATATTCATGCTGGCAGAAAAAGGGGCTCTGGCCTTTGCAGCAACGGTGATTCTGGCACTTGCCGCCTGTTCGGGCGACGGTGACCCACGCCTGATGAATATCCGTTCCTCCGGTGACGGACCGGATGAATTTGCCATCGTGCCACCCAAACCGCTGGAGATGCCGGAGGATCTCGTGTCCCTGCCGGAGCCGACACCGGGTGGATCGAACCTCACGGATCAGCAACCACTGGACGATGCGGTTGCCGCCCTGGGCGGTCGACCGGGCGGCGGTGCCGGAGGTGATGCGGCACTGGTACGGCAAACCTCGCGCTATGGTGTCTCAAGCGGTATCCGGCAGGAACTTGCCTCTGCCGACCTTGCCTTCCGGCAGGATAATGACGGACGAATTCTGGAAAGATTGTTCAAGACAAATGTCTATTACCGGGCCTATAGGGGCCAATCCCTTGACCAGCATGCCGAACTGCGCCGCTGGCGCCGGGCCGGTGCGCGCAACGTATCTGCCCCGCCTGCACAAAAAGGCGAATAAGGCTGATTTCTCAATATCTTCGTGTTCCGTTCGGTTCCGCTTGACCCCGCAGGAAATGTGGGTCCATCTGAACATGCATCGGATGGAGGATGGGGCATGCTGAGTCGGATGTGTATTGCCTTGGCACTTGGACTATTGGCAACCCTTCCCGCCAGGGGCGAGGGGGTTACGAGTTTCACGCTTCCAAATGGGATGGACGCCGTGGTGATCGAAGATCATCGCGCCCCGGTCGTTTCGCATATGGTCTGGTACCGCACCGGTGCCGCAGATGAGCCGCCCGGCAAATCCGGCATCGCCCATTTCCTGGAACATCTGATGTTCAAGGGAACCGAAACGCTGGCCCCCGGTGAATTTTCCGCCACGGTCGAGGCCCAGGGCGGCTATGACAATGCCTTCACCTCCTGGGATCAGACCGGCTATTTCCAGCGCATTGCCGCAGACCGGCTGGAACTGGTGATGCGGATGGAAGCCGACCGGATGCGCAATCTCGTCCTGTCGGAGGATGATGTGCGAACCGAACGGGCGGTGATTCTCGAGGAACGCAGCCAGCGCACCGACAATGATCCCGGATCGATCTTCAGTGAACAGCGTCAGGCGGCGCAATACCTCAATCATCCCTATGGCATTCCCATTATTGGCTGGCGGCATGAAATCGAAGGACTGACCCGGCAGGATGCGCTGGATTTCTATCGAACCTATTACGCCCCCAACAATGCAATCCTGATTGTCGCCGGTGATGTCGATCCCGGCGAAGTGCGCAGGCTGGCCGAACAATATTACGGCCCCATCGCCCCCACACCCGACCTCAAACCGCGCATCCGCCCGAAGGAACCGCCCCAGCTTGCCGAAAGGCGGCTTTCCATGACCGATGCACGCGTGGCGCAGCCCTATATGATTCGCACCTATCTGGCCCCCAATCGTCAGAGCGGCGATCAAAAGGAAGCAGCCGCCCTTGCCATTCTGGCCGAACTTCTGGGTGGCAACCCCACAACCTCGGTTCTGGCCAAGGCGCTGCAATTCGGGGCCGAAGCCAAGGCCTTGCACAGTGCCGCCTATTACGATGGCACCGCATTTGACCCCGATACCTTTACCCTTGTGGCCGTGCCGGTTCCCGAACTTTCGCTGGAGGAACTGGAAAACACACTGGATGAGGTCCTGGCCCTGTTTCTGGCCGAGGGCGCGGATCCGGCGGCTTTTGAAAGGGTCAAGGGTCAGATGCGCGCAGCGGAAATCTATGCGCTGGACAATGTCGAAGGCCGCGCGCGCCGCTATGGCAATGCACTGACTGCCGGGCTTTCCATCACGGATGTCGAAAGCTGGCCGGAAACATTGCAGGCGGTCACGCTGGAAGATGTAATGGCCGTTGCCGGTCAAGTCCTGAATCGCGACAATGCCGTAACCGGCTTCCTGCGTCGTCAGGATGAGGAGGAAGACCAGCAATGAGCCTCATTCGATTCTGCCTTGCCGCCCTGCTGTTGATAGCCCTGCCTGCCAAGGCCGAAATCGCCATTCAGGAGGTAAAATCCCCCGGTGGACTGACTGCATGGCTGGTGGAAGATCATTCCATCCCCTTCACCGCACTGGAATTGCATTTCAGGGGCGGCACATCGCTTGACCCGGCGGATCAGCGGGGGGTGGTCAACCTCATGGCAGCCCTGCTGGAGGAAGGGGCAGGTCCCCGCGATGCCCAGCTTTTTGCCGAAACACGCGACGCGCTGGCGGCACAATTCAGCTATCGCGCCTCCTCCGATGCCGTGACCGTTTCGGCGCAATTTCTGACCGAAAACCGTAACCGTGCGGTGGATCTTCTGCGCCAGTCCCTGATTGAACCGCGTTTTGATGCCGATGCGGTGGAACGGGTGCGTGGACAGGTGATTTCCAATATCGATGCCAACCTGAAAGACCCCGAAGCCATCGTCGCGGATACGTTCAACCGCATCGCCTTTGGCATGCATCCCTATGGAACATCTGGCGATGGGACAAAAACCAGCGTTGCCGCGCTCAGCCGGGCCGATATCGTCGCGGCTCATAAGGGTGCTCTGGCACGGGATCGGGTATATATCGCTGCAACCGGCGATATTTCACCGGAAGATCTGGCGGCATTGATGGACAGGCTTCTGGGCGACCTGCCCCAAACCGGCAGCCCCATCCCCCCCCATGCCGAATGGCAGATGGGCCCCGGTATGACGGTCGTGGATTTCCCGATCCCGCAATCCGTTATCCGGTTCGGCCATCAGGGTATCCGGCGCGACGATCCCGATTTCTTCCCCGCCTATGTCTTGAATCAGATTCTGGGCGGCGGTCGCTTTTCCGCGCGGCTGATGACGGAACTGCGCGAAAAACGTGGGCTGACCTATGGTGTTTCAACCTATCTGGCGCCGCGTGATCTGGCAGAACTTTATATCGGGCAATTTTCCAGCTCCAACGCCAATGTCGCGGAGGCGATCGAAATCACCCGTGCGGAATGGCGGAAAATGGCCGAATCCGGTGTGACCGAGGCAGAGCTTGCCGCAACAAAGACCTATCTGACAGGGGCCTATCCATTGCGTTTTGATGGAAACGGACCAATTGCACGAATTCTTGTGGGGATGCAGGTGGATAACCTTCCGCTGGATTATATCCAGACCCGCAATGCAAGGATCGAGGCCGTCACGCTGGAGGATGTAGCCCGGGTGGCGCAGCGTATCCTTCTGCCCGATCAGCTTCATTTCGTGATCGTCGGACAGCCGGAAACCGTGGAAACCCCGGCGCCCTGACCTTATCGGGAGTGGTTTGCCACCCGGCTTCATGCTAGGACTAGTGGTATGACGCTTCAAAGCCGCAACATAAGCAATGAATCGCGCCCGATTATCCGCCAATTGGATGAAGCGGCGATCAATCGGATCGCGGCCGGGGAGGTTGTGGAACGCCCGGCCTCCGCAGTCAAGGAACTGGTAGAAAATGCACTGGATGCCGGGGCACGGCGCATCACGGTGGACTATGCCGATGGTGGCAAGACCCTGATCCGCGTCAGCGATGACGGCTGCGGCATGACGGCGGAGGATCTCCCGCTGGCATTGTCACGCCACGCGACTTCCAAGATTGATGGCGCGGATCTTCTGAATATCCATTCCTTCGGGTTTCGCGGTGAGGCGCTGCCCTCGCTCGGCGCGGTCGGACGGCTGACCATCACCAGCCGTGCAACAGAAAAGGAAGCCGCAACCATTACCGTTTCCGGCGGGCGGATGGATCCCGCCCGGCCTGCGGCCCTGTCTCGCGGAACGGTGGTGGAACTGCGCGATCTGTTTCATGCCACACCGGCAAGGCTGAAATTCATGCGCTCCGACCGGGCCGAGGCGCAGGCAATTGGCGAGGTGATCAAACGGCTTGCCCTTGCCGAACCTTCGGTCGGTTTCACGCTGCGCGATATTTCCGGTGGTGGGGATGGCAGGGTCACTTTTCGCGCCGACCCCGAACAGGGGGATTTCTTCGACAGTCTTTCAAGGCGAATCGGGGCCGTCCTGGGCCGCGATTTTGCCCAGAACGCCCTTGCCGTGGATGTTGAACGCGGCCCCCTGCATCTGGTGGGCTATGCCGCGCTGCCGACCTATTCCCGGGGGTCCTCGGTGGCGCAGTTCATGTTCGTCAACGGTCGCCCCGTCCAGGACAGGATGCTGATCGGGGCATTGCGCGCGGCCTATATGGATGTGCTGAGCCGGGACCGGTTTCCGGCAGTTGTGCTGAACCTGCGCTGTGCGCCACAGGAAGTGGACGTGAACGTTCATCCCGCAAAATCGGAGGTCCGCTTTCGCGATGGCGCGGCGGTGCGATCCCTTCTGATCACCGCATTGCGCCATGGGCTGGCCGAGGCGGGGCATCGGGCCTCCTCAACCGTGGGGGCCGAAACCCTGACCCGGTTTCATCCCGAAGGCAGCGGGGCTGACGCATCGTCGCCCCGTATCTATCAGATGGATCGCCCTTCCGCCCCCATTCTGGCGCAAGGCTATCGCATGCAGGCCCCCGATCCGGGTTTCGGATTTGCCGAGGCCCCCAGTGCAAGGGCCGAACCAGAACTGCCGGATAGCACACCAAACCACCCTTTGGGCGCTGCGCGGGCCCAGTTTCATGAAAACTACATCATTGCCCAGACAGCCGATGGTATCGTGATCGTCGATCAGCACGCCGCCCATGAAAGGCTGGTCTACGAACGGCTCAAGGCCGAAAGGGCCGGCAAGGGGATTGCATCCCAGGCGCTGCTGATCCCGGAAATCGTGGATCTGAGCACGACAGAAGCCGCGCAGATAATGGAACTTGCCCCGGATTTGGCAGATCTTGGTCTGGTGATCGAAGCCTTCGGCGGTACGGCAATCGCGATACGCGAAACCCCTGCCCTGCTGGGCAAGATCGATGCGGCTGCATTGATCCGGGATATCCTCGACGATCTGGCTGAGGCTGGCGGGAGCGAAAGGCTGCGCGGGAAAATCGATGCCGTGCTGTCGCGCATGTCCTGCCATGGGTCCATCCGTTCGGGCCGCCAGATGCGCGCCGAAGAAATGAACGCGCTCCTGCGGGAAATGGAGGCAACACCCCTGTCGGGCCAGTGCAACCATGGCCGACCAACCTATGTCGAACTCAAACTGGCCGATATCGAACGGCTTTTCGGACGCAGATGATCCGGATCGGCGATCAGATCTATAATTGGACGGACCCCGCCCTTTTGATGGCCGGGGCAGCACTGGTTGCACTGATCTTCCTGATCCTGATCCTGCGCGCAGTGGGGCGTGCCGCGCGGGCAACCGAACCGCTGGCACGGGAAATTGTCGGGCTGGGTCAACGGGTTCAAAACCTGTCAAACGGGCAGGAACGGCTGGCCGGGGGGCTTGCCCATGTATCCGACGCACAGGTGCAAAGCCAGACTGCGATGCTCAAACTGATGGAACAGCGCCTGACCGAAGTGCAGCGCGGCATGGCCGAAAGCCTGCAAGGTTCTTCCACCCGTACGGCACGAAGCCTGGGGGAGCTGCAACAACGGCTTGAAACCATTGATCGCGCACAGGCAAATATCGAAAAGCTGTCCGGTAATGTGTTGAGCCTGCAGGATATCCTGTCCAACAAGCAAACCCGTGGCGCATTCGGGGAAATCCAGCTTAATGATATTGTCCGGAAGGCGCTGCCATCGGATTCCTATACGATGCAGGCCACACTTTCGAACGGGCGGCGGGCGGATTGCCTGATCCATCTGCCCAAGCCGCCGGGCGCCATCGTGATTGACAGCAAATTCCCCCTGGAAGCCTATGAGGCCCTGCGCCGCGCCGAAACCCAAAGTGAACTGGCCGAGGCCAGCCGCGCAATGCGAAGCTCGGTCAAGGCTCATATCCGGGCTATTGCCGAACGCTATATCATCGAGGGTGAAACCGCCGATGGTGCGCTGATGTTCCTGCCTTCCGAGGCCGTGTATGCCGAGCTTCATGCCAACTTCCCGGAACTGGTACGCGACGGGTTTGAAGCCAGGGTCTGGATCGTTTCCCCCACAACCTGCATGGCAACGCTGAACACGATGCGTGCGGTATTGAAGGATGCCCGGATGCGCGAACAGGCCGGCGCAATCCGGTCAATGCTGCGACTATTGCATCGCGATGTGGAACTGGTGGCTGAACGGGTTGACAAGCTCAACACCCATTTCAACCAGGCCCGGGGCGATCTTGACGGAATCGGCAAGGCCGCTGAACGGGCAGGGAAACGGGCCGCAAAACTCGATAATTTCGATTTTGAGGAATTGAGCCCCGAACCCTCCCTTCCCGGCCTGCCCGACCGCGCTGCCGAATAACCTGTTTCGCGCATGGTTTTGCTCACGCTTGGCAGCGTTGAAGGTCTCTTCCTTCCTTGGTCCGTTGGGAACACGCAAACAGGTTGGAAATTCAAGTTGACCGCGAAAATTTCCCGTGCCTCATCTTTGGAATAAAATGGAGGGTCCCACACCCCTACAGGACCCTCCATCCACCCCGCGTGCTCCCCTAGCACCACACGCGAATTTTGAAAGGTCCCGGGCATCCTGCCCTGCTCATGTTTGATACCAAAAACGCAGTGCGATATCAAAGCCTAAGCATCTGGTATTTTAGTGCATTTTGATTTGAACCCGAAACATTCCGTTCCACCGGTTCCACAGCACCGTTATCAACCTCAAAGGCGGGGCTCCGGCAGGAATAACGCAACAAACCCGAGCGCGGGCAGGAAGGCGCAGATCTTGTAGACAGTGACAATTCCCACCGCATCCGCCAGAAAGCCAAGCCCTGCGGCACCCATGGCTGCGATCCCGAATGCGATTCCAAACATCAGCCCCGCCACCATGCCGGTATTGAGCGGCATGAGATCCTGCGCATAGACAATCATTGCCGGAAAGGCCGAGGCCAATATCAACCCCGCAACTGCGGCCAGGATGATGGTGGGAACCAGCGGCAGCCAGGGCAGGATCAGGGTGATGGGCAGGATGCCGAAAATCGACCAGAGGATAACCCGGCGACGGCCTATCCTGTCGCCTATCGGACCACCAATCAGGGTTCCCCCTGCAACCGCCGCCAGAAAGATGAAAAGGCAAAACTGCGCCTCACCTATGCCAAGGCCAAAACGATCCATCAGGTAGAATGTGTAATAGCTGGAATAGGAAACTGAATAGATGAATTTCGACATCACCAGAATAATCAGCAATATCATCCCGATACGAACCGTCCGCGCCGGAAGTTTTTCCGCTGCATGAGCACGGGACTTCCGCGCCAGGGCCCGACCGGCACCAACGGATTTGTACCAGCGCCCAACCATCCATAGCAGCACCATGCCCACCATGGCTGCACCGGCAAACCATTCAATGGAAACCTGCCCGCGCTGCAACACAATGAAAGCCGCGGCCAGCGGACCAAAGGCCGTCCCGGTATTGCCACCCACCTGAAACAGGGATTGGGCAAAACCCGGCCGCATTCCTGCCGCCAGCCGCGCGATCCGGGATGCCTCCGGATGGAAGATCGAAGATCCAAGCCCGATCAACGCCACGGATAGCAGCACCGCCTCGAAACTGTCGGCACGCGCCAAAAGAACAAGACCGATCCCGGTTGAGGCCATCCCCGCCGAAAGCGCGTAAGGCAGGGGCCGCTTGTCTGTATAAAGCCCGACCAGTGGCTGAAGGATCGAAGCCATCCCCTGGAAAACCAGCGTGATCACCCCGATCTGCGTAAAGCTGAGCGTCAGGTTTTCCTTCAGCAGCGGATAGGCCGCCGGAATCAACGATTGCATCAGGTCATTCAGAAAATGACCCCCTGCAATGGCCAGAATGACGGGAAGTATCGTCGTTTCGGGCACGGGGGCGGGTTCGGATCCGGCAGACATGACGAGCCTCGGGCTTGCATAGGGGTGCGGTGAAATACCGCGATACTCTTGCGCAAACCCGCCGGATTGGCAACCGCCCCCGGTCAGGATCAGCCGTAGACAGCTTCCTTGCCGAAATGCTTGACCAGCATGTAATAAACCACGGCGCGATATTTATTACGCTCCGACTGGCCATAGGTGTTGATGACGGCCTTGATCGCCTCCATCAGGGCAGGACCATCGGCAAGGCCCAGTTTCTTGATCAGGAAGTTGTTCTTGACGGTTTCAAGTTCACTATTGTCCGAACCAGCGACGGTTGAACTGTCGTCATTATAGATCGCCGGGCCGCAGCCGATGGTGACCTTGGTCAGAAGCGCCATATCCGGCTCCATCTTGCATTTGGTGCGAAGATCGTCGGCATATTTCGCGATCAGGTCGTCTCTCTTGCTCATCAGCTTTTGCTCCTAAATTGATAGATGCCCCGTCCCTCCGGAGCGACGCGAGGGCAGTCTAGGCGGAAAAAACCGTTTCAAGAAAGGGAAAATTCCGCCACCCTTCTCCCCCTTGCCGAGTTTTGCCGGTTTCACCCCTGTGGTTGACCCCGGCAGGTGCGGTTCAATCGACAAATGCGCGTTCGACGACAAAGGTCGCGGGTTTGTTATTGGCACCCTCGACAAGGCCGAAGCCTTCAAGCGCCTCCTTGGTATCCTGCAACATGGCCATTGAACCACAGATCATGCCCCGATCATTTTCAGGGTTGATGGGTGGCACATCAAGATCTTCAAAGATCTTGCCATTGGCCAGAAGATCGGTAATCCGGCCCATGTATTCGTAAGGCTCGCGCGTAACAGTCGCGTAGTGGCGCAGCTTGTCTTTTGCAAACTCTCCGATCAACGGATCCACCGTGCAGGTCTTGACCAGATCCTTGCCATAGGTCAGTTCCGCCACTGTGCGACAGGTATGGGTCAGGATGACTTCATCAAATTTCTCGTAGGTTTCCGGATCACGGATCAACGATGCAAAGGGGGCGATGCCCGTCCCGGTCGAGAACATATAGACCCGCTTGCCCGGAAGCAGCGCATCATTCACCAGTGTTCCGGTCGGTTTTTTCCTCATCAGGACGGTATCGCCGGGTTTGACCTTCTGAAGATGTTCGGTCAGCGGCCCATTTGGCACCTTGATCGAAAAGAATTCCAGCTCCTCATCCCAGGAAGGGCTTGCAATCGAATACGCCCGGTAGACGGGTTTTTCGGCATTGGGAAGGCCGATCATGACGAATTCACCCGATCGGAAACGAAAACTGGCAGGCCGTGTGATCCGGAAGCGAAACAATGTATCGGTATAGTGCTGAACATCGGTCACTGTCTCGGCAAAAACGCCGGCGGGGATCGGAAATCCGGCGGGCTTCCCGGTCGTGGCGGTGGTGGTTTCAGACATTGCTATCCTCGCGCTTTGCTCTCGTCATTGTGCCGCCGGTTTTTCCGACATGTATTCCAGCTTGTTCTGTTTTTCCGCCCAGTCCTCATGGTTCGGCATGGGGTCGATCTTTTCGCTGATATTGGGCCATTGTTCAGCCAGCCGCGCATTGATCCCAAGCCATTTTTCAAGGCCCGGGGCGGTGTCGGGCTTGATCGCATCCACCGGACATTCGGGTTCACAAACGCCGCAATCAATGCATTCGTCCGGGTGGATCACCAGCATATTCTCACCCTCATAGAAGCAATCCACGGGGCAGACCTCAACGCAGTCGGTATATTTGCACTTGATGCAGCTTTCCACGACGACATAGGTCATGCCTGCCCTCATTTATTGTTCGTATACAAATGATATTTCGGGAGTGGCGTTATTGTCAACCTGAATCGCCTGTATCATCACGAGGTATGAATGCGATTGCATATCGTGGAGATTCAGGCGCCGCACAGCGCATGACCACACCCCAGGGTGTGGTCATGTTGATCGATTTGTCAGGGAACTGCCGTTCAGCGCAGACCGTCCTCGCCTATGGCCTCATCGGCCTTCAGACCGCCAACCCGCGGCAATGGACGGCCGCTATCCGTCACGGCAACCGCCACAAGGATCTCATTCGGGCGTGGTGCATCATTGAAACGGATCTCGATGCCATCGAAATGCGACCGCACATAGGCCGCGTCCTTATGACCAAGCGGCACATCCAGATCCTGCCCCAGGCCGCCACGCTTTTTTGATGACGGCACCAGGGCCGCGCCCTTTTCAACGGCCTTGCGCAGCGGCGCGCCCATCTTCGGATGCAGGATCGCGGCGGCATGTTCCAATTCACCATTTTCGCCAACCATTGCCGCCTTGCCATAGCTTTCCGCCTGATCGGGGCAGATACCCAGCGCAGCAACGCATTTCTCACCCAGAAGCCCCCCCAGTTCAGCGCCGATCTCCATCAGTTCCGCCAGATCTTCGACATATTGCCCGGCAAAGGGGTTCTCGATCACCGCGGCGGCTACCGCCTTGCGCGTGGCCGGGGAGACAGCCTTGCCACCTTCGACATGGGTTTCTTCAACCCAGACGCCGGTCTTCCTGATTTTCGCGCTCATTTCAGCCCATCCTCACCCTTGATATCCCAGGCCTCAAGCCCGCCTGAGCGGGAATGAATGCGTGGCCCGGTCGTCATCGCCAGCGCGAACAGCAATTCATCCGCACGGGGGGCATCATTCAGGCCGACCTCGATGGAATCGAAATGGCTGCGTACATAGCTGGCATTGATATGGGTGATCGGTACATCGATCCGCGCACCGGTCCCGCCAACCTTCTTGGCCGAGGGCACAATGGCCTTGGTACCACCGATCACCTCGCGCATGGCATAGCCACCAGGGGCGTGCCACAGCGCACCATGTTCCAGTTCCCCGGCCGAACCCACCAGCGAGGCCTTGCCATACCCTTCTATCCTGTCAGCGCCGCCCAGGGCTTCCGCCAACCGTTGCGCCAGTTTCAGGCCAAGGGGGCGCAGATCCTCCATGAAACCCTGGATATCCGGTTCATAGCGCCCGGCAAAAGGGTTCCTGATGACGGCAAAACAGGCGCCGCGCATATGCGGTTTCTCGGCGACGGGGCCGCCTTCGTGATAGATTTCCTCGACAACAAGCACCTGCTTGCGCACTTCAAACTTCGACATGATCCACCTTTCCTAACTGGGCGTCTTGCCCGAAATATGTGCCGGTCAGCATCTGTTCACCCTGCAGGAACAAGGCAGCGCCGGCAATTCTCCTGTCGCGTAGCAGGCGTGTGGCCTCCGCTGCGCCCGATGACAGGGCATCACGGATATCGGCAGCGCATAGTGATCCGACCTCGGTGACGATCAGCCGATCACCCAGGTCACTGTCGGGCTGCAATTCGGATGCCGGGCTGCGGCAGATCGCCGGGTGACCGGGCAGATCAACCGCATTGGCAATCAGCGTTGCCGCCACATCCGCCTCGGCCGCAGAGGCAGCCAGTACCGTCACACTGTCGGCAATACCGAAGGAATGGCTGCGCCCGCCAGCACCGCTTGTCGCCATGCCGCCGACCCCATCCGCACCTGTCAGCGCGATCCGGCCCAGGGCCCGGCCATCCAGGGCGACCATCGCCGTCGTGAACCGTGTCGCACCTGACAAATGAATCGCGATATCGCCGCCATTGTTCACATAGGCCCGGCGCAGCGGTTCCGCTGCGGTCATGGCCGACAGGATTTCATCCGCCACAGCCCCCGCCACAGCCGCCATGCAAGTCAGGAAGATGTCCGCACAATATGGCAGCGCGGCGGCATGCATCCTGCGGGCAACCGGGCCGACCGGTTCCTGCGCATCGGGGCGCAATGGCGCGCGCAGCAACGGCAGCTCCGCCACCAGCGCCTCAAGCAATCCGTCAAGCCGTGCCGCAGCGGCGGCAAAGGCCCGTTCCCGCCCACCCGGCAACACTGAATCCGCGCCGATGATCAGGTCGATCGGGCCATGCTGCAGATGCAGGCGTTCACCCTCGTCCAGAAGTGCGGCGACGGGTCCGGTCATCCTCAGTCACCCTTGGTCCAGCGATAGTTATGCCGGGCCGTCGGATCCGCGCCCTTGCCGGTCCTGCCGACCCGGCGCACGCCCTCGGTCAGTGCCTCATCAAGCGGGCGCACATGATTGGCGTGCCCGCCAAAGGCGACATAATCCTGCAATCGCATGGTGAATTCGATGGGGGCAACCAGCGCAGGCGTGGGAACATAGCCGAATGAATTGGTCGGCATATCCAGCACATCCGCCATCACGGTGATACCGCCACCCGGCCAGACATAGGCCTCGGCCCCGCCACAGGAGACAAAGGTCAGCGATTCCTTGACCGACTTCGTCAGATTGACCGGATTTTCGGTTACCCCGGCACGCAGCGACCCTCCGGCGCCGCCCATGAACAGCACCGTACATAAAGACGGCTCGCAATTCTCGGCAATCCGCTCGGTCGAGGTCTTCAGATCATCGGGCATGGGGGCGGGAACCGGCTTGAGGTTCTCATCAAGCTCAAAATAGGCAAACTGCTCACCGGTGGTGGACACCATCAGCAGACGCAAGCCCTGCCAGGCAACGTCCTGATCGAAATCCTTGAGGATCTTCAGCGGGTCCTCAATATCCGTCCCACCCCAGCCGGTTCCCGGATCGGCCACCTTGAAATACCGCCCCGGGGTCGAACGACGCCCATTGATCCTGATCCCGCTTGGCGGCACGCTCAGCAGCTTGCCGGCCTGATGTTCGGACAAAACCCCGGTAATATGGTCATCTACCACAACCACTTCATCGACATGCTGGGCCCATTGCGAGGCAAACATGCCGATGGTCGCCGACCCGCAGCCAACCCGCATGAGTTGTTCCTCAACACCATTCACGATCGGCGCCTTGCCTGCCTGCACCACAATTGTCGCCCCATCGTCAATGGCCATTTCCACCGCTTGCCGGTTGCACAGTTTCAGCAATGCATCACAGGTGACGCGGCCTTCCTTCTTGCTGCCACCGGTCAGGTGTTCAACCCCGCCAAGCGACAGCATCTTGGAGCCGTATTCGCTGGTCATCACATGGCCCACAGGTTCACCATCAACCCGCACAATGGCACGTTCGTGGCCGATAAAACGGTCAGTATCGATCTTCACCTTGACACCACAATAGCTGAAGATGCCCTCGGTGACGATTGTGACCATGTCCACTTCATCGACCTTCTGGCTGACGATAAAGGGGGCAGGCTTGTAATCGGGATAAGTCGTGCCGGCCCCGACAGCGGTGATAAACGGCCGGTTACGCTGCACCAGATCGCCATCCCAGTCATTGCCATCGGTATCACGCAGGAAGGGCACCGCCTTGACGCCCTTCTCGATGGAATTCTCGATAATGGTCAACGGGTCCAGCCGGACCAGTTTGCCATCATGATTTGCATAGCGGTCACAGGCGCCCGAGCGTCCCTCGGCGATATAACACAGCACCGGGCAGGCGTCGCAGCGGATTTTCTCGGGTTTGGGGGCGGCTGCTTCAGCCATTGGTTTCTCCTCGTATCGCTGCAGAGAGTTTGGACGGAATAGCCGGAACGCTGGTCAGGCGGACACCACAGGCGCGCTTGATGGCGTTCAGCAATGCCGGGGCGGTGGGGATCAGGACATGTTCACCCAGCCCCTTGGCACCATAGGGTCCGTGCATATCCGGCACTTCGACGATAATCGATTCGATCGGGGGAATATCCCCGATCGTGGGAATCAGGTAATCATGCAGGTTTTCGGTACGACCGGGCAGGTATTCTTCCATCAGCGCCATGCCGAGGCCCTGTGCAATGCCACCCTGGATCTGGCCTTCAACCAATATCGGGTTGATGGCCTTACCGACATCATGCGCTGCCACGAAACGGATCGGGCGTATGGTGCCAAGCGCGGTATCGACCTCAATCACCGCAAGATGCGCGGCATAGCCAAACTGGGCATAAGGCACGCCCTGCCCGTTGCTGTCCAGCGGCCTGGTCGGCGGATCATAGGTTTCCACGGCACTGAACACATAACCTTCGGCATTGGCCGCAAGCGCCGAAAGCAAGATACGATGCGATGTGTCACCTTCGCTGACGGTAATCTCACCATTGCCAATGCATAATTCCGCCCTGTCCGAAGCATTGACCGCCCGCAGGATCGAGGCGCGCAGCGCCTCACCGCATAGCCGCGCGGCATTGCCCGACACAAAGGTCTGGCGCGAGGCAGAAGTCTTGCCGGCATCCGGTGTCACATCGGTATCCGCACCGATCCGTTCCAGCACCACCGACCCCGCATCAAGCGCCGTCACGAAGATCTGCGAAATGACGGTATTTGCCCCCTGCCCTATATCCATCGCGCCCTGATGCAGAACCACCGTGCCATCGGATCGGATGCCCGCCTTGATAGTTGATGGATTGGGCAACGAGGTGTTACCGCAGCCATACCACCCCGAGGCCACACCAACCCCGCGTCGCAGACTGCCCCTGGCTGCCGCATTGAATGCCTCGGCGGCGGCGCATTCCCTGGCCCAGGCCGGGCGCAGGGCCTCCAGACAGGGTTTGATCCCGACGCCCTTTTCAAAGACCTGGCCACAGACCGTGGGCAGGCCGTCCTTCAGCGCGTTATTGATACGGAATTCCAGTGCATCGATACCCAGCCTCTCGGCCAGTTCATCGAACAGCGATTCCTGTGCGATGCCGGATTGCGGCACGCCAAAGCCCCGGAACGCACCGGCGGGCGGACAGTTGGTGTGGATGCCCTTTGCCTCGGCCATATAATCCGCAATCCGATAGGGTCCCGACGCGTGAACCGGCACCCGATTGGCCACGGTCGGCCCCCATGACGCATAGGCCCCGGTGTTGAATTCACCGCGAAACTCAAAGCCGGACAGCCGCCCATCCCTGGTCGCACCGATCTTCAGATGGATTTCCGACGGATGCCGCTTGGTGGTGGATTGCATCGACTCGGTACGGCTCAGGGCGATCCGCACCGGGCGGCCGGTCTTGAGCGCGCCAAGCGCAAGATAGGGCTGGATCGAAATGTCCAGCTTGGAGCCAAAACCACCACCGACCCCGGTCGGCACGATCCTGATCCTGTCCCGGTCCATGCCAAGGATGATTTCCATTGCGTCCAGATCCATCACCGGCGCCTGGGTACAGGCATGGATTTCCACGCGTCCGTCAACGACGCGGGCAAAACCCGCTTCGGGCTCTATATAGGCATGTTCCACGAAACCACTGGAAAAAGCCCCTTCAACGACCACTTCGGCGGCGGCCAGCGCCGCTTGCGGATCGCCGCAGGTCACGAAACCCCGACACATGACATTGTCGGCGCGGTCCTCGTGCAACAATGGGGCACCTTCCGCCTGTGCCTCGGCAACGGTCCGGACATTTCCCAATTCAGTCCAGGCCACCGGAAACGCCTCCGGGTCCAGATCGCGGATCGCTGCGGGTGTACCGACCACGGCCGCAACCGCCTCACCACGAAAGCGCGCGGTCTTTTCCGCAAAGACGGGTTGATCCCGGAATTCGGGGATAACACCGAACAGATTCTTGCCAGGCACATCGGCGGCGGTCAGGACGGCTTCGATCCCGGCCTGTCCGGCCTGCCAGGCATCGATATCGCCGAATTCAAACGCTGCACACGGATAGGGTGATCGGATCACACGAATTTCCAGGGTCCCCTGAGGGGCCACGTCATCACCAAAGGCCTCGGCCCCCGATACCTTGTCCAACCCGTCAAGGCGCCGGATCGACGCCCCGGCGCGCAGATCACTTTCCAGCACTGACGGCGCGGCCATGACCGCATCAATGATCTTTCGATACCCGGTACAGCGGCACAGGACACCGCCAAGCGCATCCTTGACCGCATCTTCATCGGGGCGCGCATCCTTGCGCAGCAACGCAACCGCCGACACCATCATGCCGGGTGTGCAGATGCCGCATTGCGCGGCACCGTGATCCTGAAAGCTTTCCATCAGCCGCTGCGCCCGGGCATCCGAGCGCGCCAGACCCGACTGGGTTTCAACCGTCCTGCCCGCAGCCTGATGGGTTGCGACCAGACAGGCACAGACCGTTTCGTCATCGATCAGCACCGAACAGGCACCACAATCACCGGCATTGCAGCCGATTTTCACGTCTCTGGAACCCAAGCGTTCACGCAGGCTTTCGGACAGGCGTTCCCCGGGAACCGGTTCAACCTGCACGGCTTCACCGTTCAGGACAAAACACACCTGTGTCTTCGTCAGATGATTGTCCATGTCAGTGGCCTTTCCCTGCTGCACGCAAAAGCGCCCTGCGGCACAGTTCGGCCAAGGCACCCTTCCTGTAACTGACGGTACCCCGCACATCGTCAATCGGGCTAAGCGGCATGAAATGCCCGGGCACGAAGGTCAGCCCTGCCAGACTGGCAACCGGCATTCCCTGCAAGTCAGCCTCCAGCGCAGGCAGCCGTTCTGCAACCGGCGAACAGGCCCCCACCGCAATACGCGCCTGGTCGATGGCACCGTCACGGACCCGCAGATTCGCGGCAACCATGACAATCGAGATCACCAGATATTTCCGGCTGCCCAGTTTCAGAAAGGCGCTGCCTTCTGTCCCGGGCTGCGCCGGAATATGGATCGCGACCACCATTTCATCTGCCGCAAGCGCAATCTGCCTGACCCCCGTGACGAATTGTGACAATGGTACGCGGCGGCGCCCCGTTGCCGAGGCGATTTCAACCTCGGCCTCCAGCGCCAGAAGCGGCGGCATTCCGTCAGCAGCGGGTGACGCGTTGCAGATATTTCCCACGACCGTTCCCAGATTCTGGATCTGGATCGAGCCCACCTCGCGCGCAGCCTGCTTCAACCCGTCAAAGGCAGCAGGCAAAGATGCTCTGGCAATATCGGACCAGGTCGTCGTCGCCCCGATCCGCCAACCGTCGACTGTTCGCGTCATGCCGCGAAGATCCGGAATGCGCGTCACATCAAGGATGTTCCGATCCTGACGCCCCGGGCGTTGCGCGGGAAAGAAATCCGTACAACCCGCAATAACCGTGGAATGGTCTTCCTTCAGAAGCGCCAGGGCTTCGTCGATCGAGTTGGGTATCGCGTATTGCAATGAATCGCCTCCCTCAATATCATTTGCATACAAACGATAACTTTGTAACGCATGTAAGTCAAACGATCTTTATACCTTGCACGGATTTCTGAACCGTATCTGATGGGGCTCCGGGCCTTGGTCCTTGCACCCCCCACCGGTCCGCCCGGGAACGCGTGCGCAGGGCTACGAGGCCGCCGGTCGGGCGGATCAGCACGCTTGATCCATGATAAAATTAATGTTAGTGTACAAACGATATAATGTCGGAGGAGGTAAGGCATGAATACAAAACCGGAAAAACTTGTTATCCGCAATATCGGCCTTCTCCTGACGGGAAAGATCGAGGCACCAATTGCAGATGGTGACTGCGTCGTCGCCATTGATGGCAAGATCGCGTCCCTTGGATATGAAAAGGATCTCGATACCGAAGGCGCCACAACCGTGATCGACGCAAAGGGCGTGACCCTTGCACCGGGCCTGATCGACAGCCATGTGCATCCGGTGGTTGGCGATTATACCCCGCGCCAACAACAGCTTCACTGGATCGATTCGACCCTCCATGGCGGCGTCACGACAATGATCTCGGCCGGCGAAGTCCACATGCCCGGGCGGCCCAAGGACATAGTCGGCCTGAAGGCAATGTCGATTGCGGCACAGCGCTGGTACGAAAATTTCCGCCCCTCCGGCGTCAAGGTTCTGGCCGGTGCGCCGGTAATCGAACACGGCATGGAAGAACATGATTTCAAGGAACTCGCAGATGCCGGGGTCAAGCTGCTGGGGGAAGTCGGTCTCGGTTCAGTCAAGGACGGAAAGACCGCGCAGCAGATGGTATCATGGGCACGCAAATACGGCATTCAAAGCACCATCCATACCGGCGGCCCATCAATCCCCGGATCTGGCCTGATCGATGCCAACATGGTTCTTGAAACCGGCGCCGACGTGGTTGGCCATATCAATGGCGGCCATTCGGCGCTGCCCGATGACCAGATCGTCTGCCTGTGCGAAAACTGCGCCAAGGGGTTGGAAATCGTCCATAATGGCAATGAACGCGCCGCCCTGCTGACGCTGAACACCGCGCGCGAACTGGACAAGCTGGACCAGATCATCCTGGGCACCGACGGCCCGGCCGGTTCAGGCGTACAGCCGCTTGGCATCCTCAGGATGGTGGCCATGCTATCAAGTCTTGGCAATGTTCCGGCCGAAATCGCCTTCTGCTTTGGCAATGGCAACACCGCCCGCCAGCGGGAGCTGGACGCAGGTTTGCTGGAGGTTGGATATTCCGCCGATTTCGTGCTGATGGATCAGGCCCAGCACGCACCGGGCAAGGATATTCTGGAAAGCATACAGCTTGGCAATCTGCCGGGTGTCGCCATGACGGTGATCGACGGAATCGTCCGCACACAACGTAGCCGCAACACACCGCCGGCAACGAAGATGCCCGAGATCATTTCGGGCGCCTGAGCACGCATGCACGTCCCGCATGGTCCTGGCCGGTACACCCGTACCGGCCAGGACCGCGAAGACAACAATCACATAACAACTGAACCCACCAGGAGACCTTTCATGACCCGAAGACTCGCCTTTTGGCTGATCGGCGCCGTTATCGTTGCCTGCTACGCCGTCCCATACCTGTTTCTCGGCTCTGTCACGACCTGGTACGGGAGCTTCCTTTTCTGGTCGCTCGCGGGTGTCGCCGTAATTATTCTGAATGCCGCGGCAATGGCGAATTTCAAAGGAGACGCGGAATGACCCTCTCCCTCGTGATCTGGGGAACGGTGATCTATGTCGCCGTTTCAATCATTGTCGCCTATCTTTCGCGCGTCGGCCCATCCTCATCGATGTCGGATTATTTTCTTGGCAATCGCACAATGGGCGGCATCGTTTCGGCCCTCTCCTATTCCGCCACCACCTATTCCGCCTTCATGATGGTAGGGCTTGCCGGTCTCACCTATCGTGGCGGTGTCGGTGCGCTCGGTTTTGAGATCATCTATTTCGCCGGTGTGTCGCTGGTTGCGATATTCGGCCCGCGGTTTTGGGCGGTGGGCCGCAAATACGGCTTCGTAACCCCCTATGAGATGCTTGGTCATCGCTATGACAGCCGTTGGGTGGCAGTTTCCGCCGGCATTGTCAGCCTGATCTTCCTGATCCCCTATTCGGCGGTTCAGCTTGCGGGTGTCGGATATCTTCTGGCAGGCATGACCGGAGGCGGCATCCCGTTCGGCATGGGGATCCTGATCGCCACGGCGCTGGCAGTGTTCTTTTCCTATGTTGCCGGCATCCGTTCGGTCATGTGGACCGACAGCCTTCAGGCCGTGATGATGATCATCGCCGCAGTACTGATTACGGTATTCGTGGTGTCAAAGCTTGGTGGTTTCACCGGTATGTTCGGGACGATCAGCGAAACGCAACCGGAAATGTTGACGGTACCGGGACCCGGCTTCTTCAGCTTCAAGACCTTTCTTGGCCTGACCCTTCCCTGGGTATTCTTCTCAATCTCGAACCCGCAGGTCAGTCAGCGGCTTTTCATGCCCTCGTCTCTGGGGGCCTTGCGCCGGATGCTGCTGATCTTCCTGTGCTTCGGGCTGATCTATACCATCGTCTCCGTGGTTTGGGGTTTTGCAGCACAAGTGGCGTTTCCCGATCTGGAACGGCCTGATCTTGCAACAGCAACGCTGCTGGCTTCCGATCTCGTCCCGCCTGTCCTGGGCGTGATCGTCATGATCGGCATCCTTGCCGCCGCCGTTTCAACCATCGACTCGATCTTGCTGACACTGTCATCGGTTTTCGCGCGCGATGTTTATGGCAACATCACGGATAACCGGAATGATTCGTCACAATTGCTGATCGGCAAGCTTGTGATCCCGGTTATCTCGATCCTGTCGCTGGCCTTCGCCGCGATGGAATTCAGCATGATCGCAGTCCTGTCGGTTGCCGCCTCGGCCGGACTTGTGGTGATGGTCCCGGCCACCGTTGGCGCCTTCTTCTGGTCGCGGGGGACGGCGGCAGGCGCGCTGGCATCGATTGTCGGTGGGGTAGCCTTCGTCGTTACCATGTACCTGACAGGAAATTCGCTGTTCGGATTGAATGCGGGTGTGCTTGGCTTCCCGGTGGCAACGTTGCTGTTCATTGTGGTGAGCCTGGCAACAAGGCCGGATATGGCACGCGCAACCGAATTCATGCAGGAAGCGTCCAGTGTCCTGACACCGGCGGCCAAAAGCACACGGCCTGACGGATCTCCGGCGGAATAGGAACGGTTCACAACCGGACGGGCGGCGGTGCATTAACCTCCTTGCACTGCCGCCCCAAATTGCACGATCAAGACTAAGGCCCTCCCAATCGATCCCCCACAACAGGGTGAATCACGGAAAGGCCAAACAACTCCCCAACCATTTAAAATACCGCAAACTGGATGTTTATTGTCGTCCGGATTACCGGTAATGCTCTGCTCATGGATGATTTTATCGTCGCGCATGAGGAATGAAGCCATGGGCATCCAGCTCACCCCCGAAGAAATATCGCGTTTCGGGGCCGATCCCGAATCCACCTTCCGCGACAATCTGGCAGCGGTTGAACGCCGTATCGCGCAGGCATGCACCCGTGCGGGGCGCGCCCGTTCCGAGGTGCGCCTGCAACCGATCACCAAGACCGTACCTGCCCATATCCTGCGTCTCGCCCATGCCGCTGGCGTGCGTTCCTTTGGCGAAAACAAGATCCAGGAAGCAGCAGGCAAACATGAGGCCCTGCCCGATCTGGACATTCACTGGTCCATCGTCGGCCATCTTCAGACCAACAAGGCCAAATATCTTGCCCGCTTCGCGGATGAATTTCACGCACTCGACAGCCTGCGCCTTGCCGAGGCCCTGCATAAACGGCTGGAACGCGAGGAAAGAACGCTCGATGTCTATGTTCAGGTCAACACCTCAGGGGAGGAAAGCAAGTTCGGCCTGCACCCCGACATGCTGCTTCCCTTTGTCGAAACGCTTGGCCGCTTTCCGCGCCTGCGCCCGAAGGGGCTGATGACGCTGGCGTTATTCAGTAGCGATATGGACAAGGTACGCCCCTGTTTCGAACTGCTGCGCGATTTGCGCGACAAGGCGGTTACAGTGGTGCCAACGCTGGCCGGCCTGTCCATGGGCATGTCCGGCGACTATGAACTGGCCATTGCCGAAGGGGCGACGGTGGTGCGGGTCGGACAGGCGATCTTTGGCATTCGCCCGACGCCTGACAGCCACTATTGGCCCGGTGTGGCCCCGGAGGCCCCATGACACATGTAATTTCGATCCAGAGCCAGGTCGTCCACGGCCATGTCGGCAACAACGCCGCCGTTTATCCGATGCAGGCAAGCGGCCTTGATGTCGCGGCCGTGCCGACCGCGCTCCTGTCGAACCACCCGCATTATCCCAGCATTTACGGCCAGACGCTGGAGGCCAGCCTCGTTGCGGACCTGCTGCGCGGCGTCGAGGATCGCGGTCTGGTGGACAAGGCAGCGGTGATCGTAACCGGCTGGCTGGGATCGGTTGCAAATGCCGAAACCGTTGCCGGTTTCATTGAACGCGCCCGCAAACGGAACCCGGACCTGACAATCATCTGCGATCCGGTCATGGGCGATGATGATCTGGGGGTCTTCGTCGATCCGGATCTGGTTGCGCAATTCCGCGACCGGCTGGTGCCATTGGCCGATATCATCACACCCAATCAGTTCGAATTGGAACTTCTTTCCGACCGTCCTGCACGCAATATTGCCGCTCTCATGGCCGCGCTATCCGCAATCCGGGGGCCGGATCAAATGGCAGCCGTGACCGGATGCACGCTTGAGGATACGCCGGCCGGGCAACTTGAAACGCTGGCCTTCGCCAAGGGCCGCCTGTCCCGGACGGCCGCGCCGCGTATCCCCATTCGCCCCTGTGGGACCGGGGATCTGTTCACCGCGCTTCTTGTGGCAGGCATCTGTGCGGGTGATGAACTGCCCACCGCAAGCGCGGCAGCAACACAGACCATTCTGGACGTTCTACGCCGCACCCAGGCCGAGGGTGCCGATGAGATGCGGATTATCGGTTTTCCGTTCCATTCCGTCCCCCTCGGGACAAAGGGAACCTGACATGCGCGTTCATTTCATCATCCACGAAGCATTCGAGGCCCCCGGTGCCTTTATCCCCTGGGCGGAAGCCAGAGGCTGCGACATTACCTTTTCACAGGTTTATCAGGGTGAACCACTGCCCAAGGACGCAAGCGGCATTGATCTTCTTGTCATCATGGGCGGCCCGCAAAGCCCCGAAACCACCCGCGAAGAATGCCCGCATTTCGATAGCCAGGCGGAACAGCACCTCATCCACGACTGTATTGATACGGGCACAGCCGTGGTCGGCGTCTGCCTCGGTGCCCAGTTGATCGGCGCGGCGCTCGGCGGACCAGTCGAACGCAGCCCGGAAAAGGAGATCGGCGTTTTTCCGATCACCTTCACCACTGAGGGACGGGCCGATCCGAAATTCCGCCATTTCGGGGAAAGCAAACCCGTTGGCCATTGGCATGGCGATATGCCCGGCCTCACAAAGGGCGCGCGGGTCCTTGCTTTCAGTGCGGGCTGCCCGCGCCAGATCGTGGAATACGCACCCTTGGTCTATGCGCTGCAATGCCATATGGAACTGACGCCGGAAGTCGTCGACCTGTTGATCGAAGCATCCGGCCCGGAACTGGCAGAATCAAGGAATCACCGCTTCGTTCAGCAGCCCGACGCCCTGCGGGCAAATGATTATGCTGAAATGAATGGCCTGCTGCACCAGTTCCTTGACGGTTTGATGGAAGATTATCGCCAGTCCCGCAGGGGATGAGCCGACCATGATGATGGGTTGGAGGGAGGACAGTCCTCCATGCCGCCCATCTGACCCTGGCAAGCCGTAGTATTTCCCGGCTCAGCCCGGACGCATGGCCCAGGGGCCATGGTGACCCGCTCCGCCATCGGTTCTTTCAAAACCATGTGCACCAAAGAAATCACGCTGCCCCTGAATCATGTTGGCGGTGGAACGTTCGGTGCGCATCATGTCGAACCAGGCCAGGCCGGAGGCCAATGCCGGAACCGGCAGGCCGTTCATTGCCCCTGCCGCGACAACCTTGCGCAAGGCCTGCTGCCCATTTTGCAGCTTTTCGGCAAAGAACGGGGCAAGCATCAGGTTGCGTGCGGGATCTTCGGTCAGGGCTCTGGACATGTCATTCAGCATCGAGGAACGGATGATACAGCCCGCACGCCAGACCCGGGCAATTTCAGGCAGCGGCAGCGACCAGCCGAATTCGGCCGAGGCCGAGGCAATAAGCGCAAAACCCTGTGCATAACACAGGATCTTGCCCGCAATCATCGCCTGTTCCAGATCGGCCAGCGTCAGTGCACCATCCTGCAGCGCCTGCGGTGCAGCCCCGAACACCGCCTGTCCCGCCTGCCGTTCCGCCAGCCGGGCAGAGGTATTGCGGGCGGTAACCGCCGAATCGATAACGGGAATCGGGGCGGCAAGATGCTGTGCCTCGATCACCGTCCAACGGCCCGTACCCTTCTGCCCCGCACGATCCAGGATCACATCCAGGATCGGCTGGCCGGTTTTTTCATCCGTGACACCAGCCACAGCGGCGGAAATCTCAATCAGATAGGATTGCAGCGGACCCTTGTTCCATTTCGCGAAGATTTCGGAAATCGCGGACGCATCCATGGCCATGCCATCGCGCATCACGCCATAGACCTCAGCTATCATCTGCATATCTGCATATTCGATGCCGTTATGGACAGTCTTGACGAAATGACCTGCACCGGCCTGCCCCATCCAGCCGGCACAGGGCTGACCTTCGTATTTTGCCGCAATGGCATTCAGGATCGGGGCAACACGTGCCCAATCCTCGGTCTGGCCACCCCCCATGATCGCAGGGCCATGGCGCGCGCCCTCCTCACCACCTGACACGCCAATGCCAAGAAAACGGTACCCATCCGCCGCCGCCGCACGGCGGTTGGTATCATGAAAATTGGCGTTTCCCGCATCGACGATCAGGTCTTCGGGATCAAGCAGCGGACGAAGTGCCGCGATCTGGTCATCGACCGGCTGACCGGCAGGGACCATCAGGATGATGGCGCGGGGGGATTTCAACGAGGCAACGAGGGCTTCAAGCGTCTCCGTCGGGGTAATCCGTGGGGCAAGTTTCGCCGCCTCGGCGACAAAGCGGTGCGTAACTTCAGTAGTGCGGTTCCAGACGGAGATGGGAAATCCCTTTTCCGCAATATTCAGCGCCAGCATCGCACCCATGGTTCCCAGCCCGATCAGGCCGATTTCGGATTGGCTCACTGCCTCGTCTCCCTCATCGATTCTCATGGCGATTTTGCGGCTGCTGTCAGGCAAAGGCAATCTGCGCTTTCATCGCCTGTGTCCTGTCAGAGGCAATATCAAAAGCCTCACGCGCGCGATCAAGCGGTACGGTATGGGTGATCAGCGGGGTTACGTCGATCAGTCCCTTCTGCATGAAACCGACCCCGGTGGCGAATTCCTCATGAAACCGGAAGGAGCCGCGCAAATACAATTCCTTCACGGTGATCGCCTGCATCGGCAGCGCCATGTCACCCCCCATACCAAGCTGCACCACCACACCACGGGGCCGCATTGCGGTGATCCCGGCCGCAAGTGCGGGTGCGGCGCCGGAACATTCGAAAAGGGCCTCAAAATGGCCCTTGTCCGCTCCGTATTCGGCCAGTTCACCGGCATTTTCAGCCATGTTGATAACCCGATCCGCACCGCATTTGCGCGCAAGGGCAAGGGTGAAATCAGACAGGTCGGTGGCAATGATTTCCGCCGCACCGCCACGTCGTGCCGCCAGAATGGCCAGAACACCGATGGGGCCACAGCCCGTGACCAGCACACGCTTGCCCATAAGATCCCCGGCCATCCGCATGGCATGGAGCACCACCGCGAGGGGTTCGGCCATGGCAGCTTCGCCCGGGCTCAACCCGTCAGCGGGAACGCATTGCCAGTCCTCGGCGACGATTTCCTGCCGAAAGGCCCCCTGAATATGCGGAAACGGCATGGCGGACCCATAAAAGCGCATGTTCAGACATTGATTGCGCAGCCCTTCACGGCAGAACCGGCAGGTTCCGCAAGGCCGCGAGGGGGAAATAGCAACCAGTTGCCCGACCCGAAGCCCTTCGACCCCCGGACCAAGCTCGGCCACATGGGCGGAAACTTCATGACCCAGGATCATCGGCTCTCGTAACCGTACCGTGCCGAAACCGCCATTGTGGTAGTAATGCAGATCCGATCCGCAAACCCCGCCCGTTGCCAGCGTCAGCCGGACCTGACCGGGGCCAGGGCTTTCTTCGGGGCGATCTTCGATCCGCAGGTCATGGGCGGCATGAATGACGATAGCTTTCATCTGGTTCTCCTCCCTGCGGGAAAGATGGGGCTGGTGAAGGGTTTCAAAAATTTGGTATACCATATTCGCACGCAGTGCCATGGGCAAAGGAAGGGATATTTACATGAATCTGTTCGATCTGACCGGAAAGCGCGCCCTTGTCACGGGATCCTCGCAGGGAATCGGGCTTGCCCTCGCACAGGGACTGGCAGAGGCCGGGGCAGAGGTTATTCTGAATGGCCGCAACCCCGAAAAACTGGTCACGGCTGCCAGGCAGATACCGGATGCACGAAGCCTGGCCTTCGATGCGACGGACCCCGCCGCGATCCGGGCGGCGGTGGATGGGTTCGAAGCCGAAACCGGGGCAATCGATATCCTGGTGAACAATGCCGGAATGCAGCACCGTGCACCGCTTGAGGATTTTCCTGCAAAAGCTTTCGAGCAGCTTTTGCAAACCAATATCGCCTCGGTCTTTCATGTCGGTCAGGCCGTCGCACGTCACATGATCGGACGCGGCGCGGGCAAGATCATCAATATCGCCTCGGTACAGACCGCGCTGGCCCGGCCCGGGATCGCGCCCTATACGGCAACCAAAGGGGCGGTGGGCAATCTGACCAAGGGCATGGCAACGGATTGGGCAAAATACGGGCTGCAATGCAATGCCATCGCGCCGGGGTATTTCGAAACCCCGCTGAATGCCGCATTGGTGGCCGATCCGGATTTCAGCGAATGGCTGGCCAAACGCACCCCGGCAGGGCGCTGGGGCAAGGTGGAAGAACTTGTTGGCGCCTGCGTCTTTCTGTCCTCCGGGGCATCGAGTTTCGTCAATGGTCACGTGCTTTATGTCGATGGTGGGATCACGGCATCCCTATGAATGCGCGAATTGTGGTGATGGGGGTGACCGGCTGCGGAAAATCCTCGGTCAGTCAAGCCCTGGCAAAGGCGCTGGACACGCAATTCGTGGAAGGTGATGGTCTGCACACAGATGCCAATGTCGAAAAAATGCGTGCGGGTATTCCTTTGACCGATGCGGATCGTTGGCCATGGCTCAACCGGATCGGATCGGTACTCCGGAAGGGGAATGTGGTCATCACCTGTTCCGCGCTGCGTCGGATCTACCGCGATCGGCTGCGCGAGGCGGCGGAAGGCACGGTACAATTCATCCATCTTGTCGGCAGCCGGGAATTGATCACCACGCGCATGCAGGCGCGAGAGGGGCATTACATGCCGCTTTCCCTGCTCGACAGCCAGTTTGCAACGCTGGAAGAACCCGCCCCCGGGGAAACCGCCATTTCCATCCAGATCAATCAATCGCTTTCGGGAATAACGAAGACCGCACTGACAGAATTACGGATACGCGGGATTGGTCCTTGAGGTTTCTGCCATCAAAGGCCAAGCGCACCCAACCGGACATCCAGCGCCGTCCAATCTTCCAGTTGCAACCGGACAGGCAGTGTCAGGACCTTGGGCCGAAAGCTTTCAGGCAGCCGCACGGCGTCTTTTTCCGTGGTGACAAGCTGCGCGCCCCGCTGGGCAGCCTCACTTTCCAGTCGCCGCAGCAGGGGTTCGGCCAGGGGCTGGTGATCGTCCAGTGCCTCGGCGCGGACGATCTCGGCCCCTTCGGCGCGCAGGGTGGCAAAGAACTTTTCCGGATGACCTATCCCCGCGAAGGCAAGTACCCTTGCACCCTCCCAGCCCATGCCCATTGCCAGCGGCGCAAGCCTGCCCGTCAGATGCGGCACCGTCACGACCCGTTCCCACGTATCGCGAAACCGGGCCTGGGCCGCCGCCTCACCAATTGACAGCAGAATATCGGCCCGGGCCAGACCGGCAGGGACAGGTTCGCGCAAGGGGCCTGCCGGAAGGCAAAGCCCGTTGCCGAAACCACGCGCCGCATCTACCACGATGATTGACAGATCCTTTACTACAGCCGGGTTTTGAAAACCATCATCCAGCAAGACGACGGAGGCCCCCGCCGCCTCAGCCGCTGAAACGCCCGCGGCACGGTCCCGTGCAACCCAAACCGGCGCGAAGGCCGCCATCAGCAGGGGTTCATCACCAACATCCCCGGCATCATGCAGCTTGGGATCCACCCGCACGGGCCCGGCCAGTTTCCCGCCATAGCCACGAGAAATGACATGGGGCATATGTCCCCGCGCCACAAGCCGTTCAACCAAGGCAATCACCGTGGGGGTCTTGCCCGTTCCTCCGGCATTCAGATTGCCGATGCAGATGACGGGAATACCGGCTTGAAGGCCTGATTTCTGCAATCGTCGTGCCGTTGCGGCGGCATAGAGCCAACCGACCGGCGACAACAGGCGTGCCAGAAATCCGGGCGCATCGGGCGAGGTAAGCCAATGGGCGGGCGGGCGCATCAAAAAGCCCTGTCAAGCAAGTTACGAATCATCACCAGCACTTCATCCGTTGCTTCCGCGCCTTCGGAAACGACATCCCAGGCGGCCTTTGCCTGCCTGGCAGAACGGTCCGGAGACAGCAATTCACCCAGAAGATCCGCCAGATCTTCCGCCGAGGTCGCAAGCGCGGTGGCCTGCGCCCCGGCAAGCCGCCCCAAGGCAGGGCCAAACGCCCCGGCATGCGGGCCATGAATCAGCGCCGAGCCAAGGGCGGCAGCTTCCATCGGGTCGCGCCCGGCCCCATCCGCCGACAGGCTTCCACCCAGCCAGGTGATCGGGGCCAGACGATACCAGAGACCGAATTCCAGGCCCGGTTCGGCTACATAGACCTGATGATCCGCATCGGGATCCTCTTCGGCCATGCGACGCGCCACGGCCCAGCCTTCATCATCCATCATTCGCTGGGTCAGTATATCAATCCGCGCTGGCTCACGCGGGGCGAGGATCAAAAGCAGCCGGTGCCGCAATTTCAGCGCCGCCCGATGTGCGGCAATCACAAGCGCCTCCTCCGCTTCCGGCAGATCTGCCGCAAACCAGATCGGCCGGGCGGAAAAAAGCGTGGCAAGTTCCGCCCGCTCCGCCTCGATATAGGGCAATGGGCGCGCCGGATATTCCAGGCGACCGGTTATCTTCACACATTTGCGAAGAGCCCCTGCCCGGCGGAAGGCCCGTGCGGCATTGTCATCAATGGTGAAAATACCGCTGAATTCTTCCAGAAGGCTCCGCATCAGTCCGGGCCACCATCCGCTGCGCCCGGCGGGGAAAGCGGGAGCGCGACCTTCCACCAATATGTGGGGGATATTTCGTGACCTGGTTTCGTTCAACAATGCAGGCCGCAATTCACCTTCCGCAAAAATGGCAATATCGGGATGCCAATGATCAAGGAATTCCCGGACCATCGAAGTATTGTCAGGCGGAACAGGTTCGATAAAGCCACCCATCGGTATGGCCGGGGCAGGAATATGTGCACCATAGGTCAGAAGGGAGGAAATACCGTCTTCCTCCTTCAGTCGCCGGGCGATCCCTTCCATCGGTGCCCGGCTTTCCATGCTGGGGGCATGCAGCCAAACCAGCAGGCCACGCGGCCGCACCGCGCGTTGAAGCGGTGATTGCAGTTCCGTGCGGTTGATCAGGTTATAAAGCGTCAGGCCAAGCTGATGGGCCATGGAACAGGATCACCCCCCCAGTTCCTCGGTCGGGGAGGCAGGTTGCCCTTCGTCCCGGAGCCTGTGGATATGAGCAATGAAATACCGCATATGCGCATCATCCACGGTGCGATGGGCCTCGGCCTTCCAGGCCTTGTAGGCGGCATCGTAATTGGGAAACATGCCCACGATATGGATTGCATCGGGATCCTTGAATTCGGTTCCCGAAGTGCTGACAAGCTCGCCGCCGAAGACGAGGTGAAGGCGCTGGGTCATGGGTTTTCCTTCCGGGTGGATCGATGCGGCGAAACGTAGCGCCTGGCCGGGACGGGGTAAAGCCATCGTCATATGGCCTTGTCCTGAAGCGGGCTTCATGGCTAAAGAGAGCATGGCAAGACGAGCAGGCCGCAGGAAGAAGAAAACACGGGCAACGCGCAATTTCCGGCAAAGGATGCAGCGTTGGCTGCTGCGTGGTGCCTTGGCGTGCGGCATGGTTGTGGTGCTGGTTGTGCTCCTGTTTTCGGTCGTCAACCCGCCAACCAATATCTACATGATGCAGGAAAGCCGCCGTCTGGGCGGGGTAATGCAGGACTGGGCCGATATGGAAGATATCGCACCGGTCATGGCGCGCGCCGTAGTGGCGGCGGAAGATGCGAATTTCTGCCTGCATTGGGGATTTGACATGGGCGCAATTCGCGCGGCAATCAGCGATGGCGGCAATCGCGGGGCCTCCACCCTGAGCCAGCAAGTGGTCAAGAACGTGTTTCTCTGGCACGGAAGAAGCTGGTCCCGCAAAGCCCTGGAGGCCCTGCTGACCCCGGTTGTGGAAACATTCTGGTCCAAGCGGCGGATCCTGGAGGTTTACCTCAATGTCGCTGAATTTGGCGAAGGCGTTTTCGGGATCAAGGCCGCCGCCGCGCGATATTTCCAGGTTGAGCCTGCGGATCTTACCCCGGTTCAGGCCGCCCGGCTGGCAGCGACCCTACCGGATCCCAAGGCGCGAAACCCGGCACGGCCCAGCGATTTCATGCACCGCCGCGCGGCAGCCATTCGGGACGGGGCGGCAACAATTCGTACCGATGCGCGGGCCAAATGCTTCGAGGATTGAACAGTGCCCCATGGCCCGGCTATGAAGGTCCGACCCGGGGGAACGGAGGTTGAAGGCATGAACCGTCTCTATCATTTTCCACTATCGCCCTTTTGCCGAAAAGTGCGTCTGACACTTGCGGAAAAGAAACAGGAAGTGGAACTGGTGGAAGAACGTTACTGGGAACCATCCAGCGATTTCCTGCGGCGTAATCCGGCCGGCAAGGTACCGGTTCTGAAAAGCGCCGGGCGGGTGATGTCCGAAAGCCAGGCAATTTGCGAATGGCTGGAAGAAACGGTCCCGGAACCGGCCCTGATGCCTGCCGATCCCGATGCCCGTTTCGAGGCGCGCCGCATATGTGCCTGGTTTGACGACATGTTCCATCAGGAAGTTACATCCAAACTGCTGTATGAGCGGGTCAACAAGAAAGTCATGAATCAGGGCTATCCCGACAGCAGGGCCGTGAAATCCGGTGTGGCGCGGATCAAATATCACCTTGATTACATGAGCTGGCTGCTTGATCAGCGCCGCTGGCTGGCAGGTGATGTGATGACGCTGGCGGATTTCACCGCCGCCGCGCATCTGTCCTGCCTGGACTATATTTCAGATGTGGACTGGAACCGTTCCAGCAATGTGAAGGACTGGTATGCGAAGATCAAATCGCGCCCGTCCTTCCGCACACTTCTGGCCGATCAGGTACCGGGCTTCCCCCCCCCGTCGCATTATGCCGACCTTGATTTCTAAAGGGGGATACCGGACAAGATATTCAGATTGGCTTTCAAAAAATTGCGGCCAGTGCGCGTTCCGGCAAAAAGTACGAAACCATGAAATGTCTGGCCCACGGGATTATTTCACCAGATAGGGACGGGCGCGGCGCAGGTTGCCATTGGTCAGATCACCATTGACAGGAAAATCACCCATCAGGAAAGGCTGCATCCCCTGATTGCGGAGATTCTGCAAAAACTGGCCGAAACCCGAAAGATCGGCCATGCGCGGCGCTTCGGTCAACCGCCTGAGTGTACGTGGGCTGATTTCATCCGCGATGGCCTGCAGGGGTTCCATCGGGTTTTCAACAAATTCCGCCAATGACCAGACCCGCGCCCGTGCCTTGGCCATGGACCCGCGAAGAACGCTAAGATGTTCCGCCTCGATCTTCTGATAAACTGCCGCATCGCGCCGCAAGTCCGAAAAATTGCGGTTTGACCGAAACAGCGGAATGGCCCAGGCACCCGAAATCACCGAAACCGATGCATTCGGGTCATGTGCGAAATGATCGCTCATGTCCTGATTGTCCCGGGGTCCGTACTGGAAACATTGCCGTTCGCCACGCGTGTTCCATAACAGGTTGGTCAGGAAACTTCGGGGGCTGTGATCGCGCAGGGTCGGATTGTTCGACAGGGCGCCATTATAGATCACCTCACCCCCCGCAAATTCGGCCCCTTCAGGCGCAAAAAGATGGCCATGCACCCGCGTACCGGTCATCTTGCCAAGCCAGGATTCGAAATTTTCAAAGAGGTCGGAAAAGCCTTCGAAAACGGAATAGGGCGTGGCCAGCTTGCCGCTTTGCCAGGTCTTGTTGGGAAAGCGGCTTTGCATATAAAGCCCCGGACGACCCTTCGTGCGCCGCTCCACCGCATTGGCAAAAAGCCGGTCTATCTTGCCCGGATTTGGTTCCGTCGCAGCCTGGCCCGTTCCCGGTTTCGTCAGGAAAACACGATAAAGCTTCGTGGCATGGGGCCATATCTTTCGTGCAACAAAGCAATCCGAACGACGCAGAAGTTTCAGGTGATCATCATAGAAGATATGAGGTTTGCCCTGGAAATCAAACTTCGCCAGCGTCAGGGAACGACTTTCGACCGTCGCTGAATACCGCCGGACCATTGTCTGGAAATAGCTTTCGTCAGGGATCCAGACATGACGGAAATACTGATCGATCCGACGACGATCCGGTGCTTCGAGAATGGCAGAAAGGGTCTGTCGTGTCAGGCACCACCACTGGCTGCCCATATGCGGGGTGACCCCCGGGGGAATGCACCGCTGAAATCCGACACGCCTTTGAAGATTGACATAGGCATCGAAAAACCTGCGCTGCCTGCGCCAGGAAAAGGGAAAGCGCAATGTGAAACGTTCCAGGTCCAGCCCCCCCATCGTCCAGCCGACATCCGAGGTGGTGACGCTTTCGATGAAATCGGTGCGCGGGCGGTCGTCAAGATAGGCGCGCAATTCCGAAACCGGGCGCAGGGGCAGGCAGGACCCCGAGGCGAGATAAACATGACGGACCTCCGGGAATTCCTCCAGCATCAGTGTTGTGGCTGCCTGTGTCGCCGCGACTATCCCCCAGGTTCCCCATTCGCAGGTGAAACGGGTGGAAAAGCGGACATCCTCCAGTCCTGCAAGATCCTGATGCAACCGGTCGAAATCGGCACGCTTCACCTTCCTGTCCACGTGGATCACCACCGGGCAGCCATGCTTAACCCAATGCCGCGCGACCTGCGCCGCACGATCAAAGGCGGTATGGCAAAGCATCACGATGCCCAGGGTTTTCATGCCCAATTCCCCTTCGACATCAGTCCCAATATCTCAAGCTGGCGCCAATTGATGTATTTTTCAGACCATTTGCACCAGAGATCGGGCTGTTCCTCAAGCAAGGTACTATAGGCTTTATATTCCGCACTTGCGGCGAAATGTTGGTTGCGATCCAGTTCCTCTTCGGCCTTGGTCACAAAAGTGTTGAGGAATTTGGCATGAAGCAGGACGCCTGATGCCTTTTCCCCACCCCATTCGTCATAGACAAGATTCAAACCGCGCGGCAGCAGCATATGGGTAGAACTGACATAAACGTAATCACGATGCCATTTTACCAGGGGTATCTTGTTCAGCGCCGGGGCGCGTTCGGGGGTATCGGCAAAGAAGGTGCGTGCGCGCGGGCCGCCCTGGATCCAGAGATTGCCATAGCGCTGATTACGGCGAATCGTGTAATTGCCACTATCGAACCATTGTGCGATCTCAAACGGGTTTTGCCCCTCGGCATAGGGCTGTGCGTCAATCGGGCCCTTGGGGTACATATCAAGCAGCATCGCCGAAAAGGATCTGATCGACGAGGCATCCAGCCAGTCGGTCAACGCCCGCAGCGGGCGCGTATCACAAAAGGGATAAATGAAAAATTCATCCGGATCGACTGTAAGCGTCCAATGATCATGGCCGTAGCGCATTTGGAGCCAGTTGAGCCAGTCCATGCCGAACCGCGCGCGCTTGTAACCGTGCCGTGTGACCCACAGGGAAACATCCGGCTGTTCCTCTAGATAGGCGCGGGTCCCGTCATCGCTGTCATTATCCACAAACAGGAAATGATCGATCCCGAGATCGCGATAGTACTGCAGGAAATAGGGCAGCCGTATACGTTCGTTGCGCACGGTCGAAAACAGCAGAAGATCCTGCGGTTGGATCAGGTTTGCCCGGCTGATGACGGGGCGCAGTTCCCGGCGTTTCCGCATGGCACGGATCCACCAGCGCTTCCGCGCGAGCCTGAGCCTATACCGGGAAAAGATATTCACCTTCGCTGCATTCCTGAAATATACCACCCTTGCGGCCGAAACACCTGTTTCCATTGCCGCCATCAGAGAAGGCCAAATACGATCCTGAAATGGCCCGCCCAACCCGGAGGTTGGAAAGCTGTTTTCGCCCGGCCACATTGCGCCCCCACGATCGGGGATTGTATCAACCGCTTAACCGCCTCCATCCAATCATAAAAATCTGATTTGTCCAGGTAAATGGGATATCCACCCAATGTTTCACGATAGACCGGAAGGCGGGGCAGCAGAACCGGCACGCCCAGGGCAGCGGCCTCCAGCGGAGGAAATCCGTAACCTTCTGTAAAACTGGGGAAAAGGAGCCCCCTGGAGGCTGCAATCAAACCGGATAATCGTGCATCATCCGCATCGGGTTCTTCAAAAATATGCGCCGATAGTGGCCCCAATGCATCAAGACGGCGGAAGGTTTCCGCATTCTGCCAGCCCCGTTTGCCGAGGATCAGCAGGGCAGGCATTTCCGTATCAGGGATTTCGGCCATCAGTTTCTGCCAGAGATCCAGCAGGAACATATGGTTCTTACGCGGCTCGATCGTCCCGATTGTCACGAAAAACGGCCGATTGGATGGAAAGGGGCGCGGTGGATCGGCCATCGGCGCCTTGGGGCAAACGCCAAGCGGCGCCGTCACCCCTTCGGGGATACGACCCATCCGGGCCAGATGTGCCTCCGTCAAGTCGCGGGTTGCCTCGCTGCCATGGATGACCAGATCGGCATGGGCGGACGTAGCCGCAAGTTTGCGGGCAAAGATGGGCGGGATATCCGGACGGGTAAATTCGGGATGATCAAGCGGGATCGTATCATGGATCAACACCCCGATCCGGCCCACGCCCCCCTGGCGCAAGGCCCGAAAAACCCTGCCGGAAAGATTGGTATGCCCTGTATTCAGGGCCGAAAACCCATGCGGCACGTACCGGTTCAACATTTGCGGCAGCAATAGCGCCGCATTGCGGGCAATGGCCAGTTGGCGCAATGCGGTTTCGGCGCGGGCACGCATGGGATCATGGCGGCGCATCAGGCGGGAAATCCGATCCGCCTGCGGCAATTCCGCGTCAAACAACCGTGACAGCCCCTGCAATCCCGATCGATCAAGAAGGAGCCATCCGGTTTTCGTTCGCGCCAGCCCGAAACAGGGTGTTTCCCCCGCAATCAGGGCGGCCATATAGGCGGCTTCCACCCGGTCTACCCCCGTCAGCGGGCCACGTCCAAGGCGGGACATCAGCCTCGTGACATCCAGCAGGCGTGCCGGAGGCATCACACGCCTATTGGGCAGCGCGGGATTGCGCCATCATATCGTCCAGGTAGGTGAAAAATTCATCCCGCAGATCGGGCCGGGCAAGGCCGAAGGCAACCGTAGCCTGCAGAAAACCCGCCTTGGAGCCGCAATCATACCGCTGACCCCGGAAACGGAAACCATAGACCGAGCTTTGTTCCCCGGTTTCTTCCGCAATTGCATCGGTGAGTTGAATTTCACCGCCACTGCCCTTCTTGATATTGTTAAGATTGTTGAGAACCTTTGGCGAAAGAATATAGCGCCCGATAACCGCAAGGTTGGATGGGGCTTCCTCCGCCTTGGGTTTTTCAACCATGTTCCGGACCTTGACGATCGCGCCCATGTCATCGGCAATATCAAGAACACCGTAAGCACTGGCCTTTTCGGGTGGCACCTCCATCGCGGCGACCATGTTCCCGCCAGTCTGTGCATAGGCTTCGACCATCTGCTGCAGACAGGGTTTTTCCGCCGCGATCACATCATCGGGCAGCAATACGGCAAAGGGTTCATCCCCGATCAGACGGCGGGCGCACCAGACGGCATGGCCCAACCCCATCGGGCGATTCTGCCGGACATAGGCGATGGCGCCGCTATCCATATTGGTATTCCGGAGCATCTCCATCGCTTCGGTCTTGCCCTTGCGGTGCAGCTCGCTTTCCAATTCGGGGGCATTGTCGAAATAGTCTTCCAGCGCGGATTTGCCACGCGAGGTGACAAAGATGAACTCCTTGATACCTGCCGCGCGGGCTTCGTCGATCGCATATTGGATCAGCGGTCGATCCACCAAGGTCATGATTTCCTTTGGAATCGACTTTGTGGCAGGCAGAAAACGGGTTCCAAGCCCCGCCACGGGAAAAACGGCTTTTGTGACCTTCTGAATTTTCATTTTTATCCTCGCTGCAGACACATCACGCGGTATTTGCGTCGTTATTGTGCCGGATTTTGTTCCAATTTCGGCATAGTATGAGAAACGTTACGTCGGAAGTGGGAATTTGGGTGGAATAGTATCCTTAAATCCTTATTTCGCCTTCTTGCGGCTTGTTACTATGACAGCTTACTCAATCGGGCGATAGGGGGCGATTCTACCAAGGGTTCTTGCACGGCGGGCTGTTGGCAATTCCAGCAATGGCGCAGGCGCATCCCGTTCGGCACGGCCGAATCTTCCGCCGGTAATCTCCCACCATCCAGCCGGGTTGAAGATCTGTCTTTGGCGCCGAAAGCCCGGAGAGAGGCGAAAAAGCGTCACGATGGCCCCGGCAGCAACAGCCGATTCGGCCTTGCCCCGCAGATCGCGCCGCCAGATCATCCCCGAAATAACGCGACCCGGGCGTAGTCGGGTATCGGGCCATGGCAGAAATGGGGGGGGGTCGGAAACCATCGGCATGGGCGGATCGGCTGGGCGCTTTGCCGCCACCAAGAGACCCGCTTGAAACGTGCCAGCCAACCGCATGGCATCCCGCGAAGTCAGCCTGGCGGCGGCAACATGCCGCTGTAGCCGATCCTCTTCAATGGCCTGGTGTCGGGCCAGGGCCGTATCGTGCTCGGCCGCATGACGGCGCAGGAAATGGGCAATGCTTGCCCCGATTTCCGTCAGATCCGTCGGAACGCGATCGGCCCGCCGCCGGGCAGAAGCCGCAAAGCCATGATGAACGACCGCATCGGGGACAACCGCCGTCAATCCGCCCCGGGCAGCCAGACGCAAATTGACATCCGCCTCCTCCAGATAAAAACGGTAACCGGAATCGAACCCGCCGATTTCCAGCAACGCATCCCGCCGAAAGGCGCAATTGGTTCCCTGGGTCTTGACCGCAAACGTTGCGGAACCGGGATGAAGCGTAACACCCGGGCCCGGTTCAAACGGGTGATCAAAGCCCCCCCCATCCACATGCATCGCCCGCCATTGCCAGGCAAAACCGGATCGTCCCCTGACATATCCGCCTGCCTGCATCACCCGCCCATCTTCAAAAGGCGCGCTGAGGCGCGACAGCCAGGTTGGTTCGGGTACCGCATCATCATCGAGAAACGCCACGACGGGCGCCGCTGCCAATCCCAGCCCGATATTTCGCGCGGCGGAGATATTCGCCTCATCAAAATCGGCAAGCTTCACAGGATGACCAGCACTGCGGATCCGACCCGCCGCCTCCGGATCGGCAACAACGATCACCTCAAAGGAAGGGTGATCCATCTGCGATATTCCGGTCAGCGCCCGCATCAGCGCCACCGGACGATGACGGCTGACAATGATGAGGCTGACCGGAGGGGGCGCCATTTCTTCAGATCAACCCCGGGCCTTCAGTTCAACCCCGGGGGCATGCGCGATGAAAAAGGGATTATCCCAGCCTGCCTTGCCATAGCGCAGTGTTGCATGGTCCCTGAAGTCCACGACGCGCCCGCCCGCACCACGCAGCACTGCGTCACCCGCCGCCGTGTCCCATTCCATCGTCCGGCCCAGACGCGGATAAAGGTCGGCCTCCCCCGTCGCCACCAGGCAGAATTTCAGGCTGGATCCGGCGCTTGTCATGTCCTTCACCGCATATTTCGCGATATAGGCATCGGTTGCGGCATCACGATGGGATTTTGACGCTACCACCATCAGCGCGCCGTTATCTGGGCGGGAAACCCGGATTTCGCGCAGGGGCCCCGTGACATCCTTTGCAAGGTCACCGCTTTCCTCAACCGCCCGACCATCGGCACGGGTGTAGAAAAGCCGCCCCTTGGCGGGCGCATAGACAACACCACGCAGAGGTATGCCGTTTTCAACATAGGCGATATTCACCGTAAAATCGCCACGACGTTTCACAAATTCCTTTGTACCGTCCAGCGGATCCACAATCAGAAAGGTGGAGGCGGTCAGATCATGGCTTTCTGCCTGTTCCTCGGTAATCAGCGGGATGTCGGGGAAGGCTTTCTGAAGCCCAGCCGTAATTACCGCATCGGCGGCAAGATCAGCTTCGGTAACCGGGCTGTTGTCGGATTTTGCGCGCACGTCAAAATCGGGGCTGGCATAGATATCCATGATCCTGTCCCCTGCCTCAAGGGCAAGACGGCGCATCGTTGTGACGAGCAAGCCGAAATCCATGTCATTTCCTTCCTGTGCCACCCGCTTCGGGCGCATTGTTGCCAAAGTTTCGATGCAACCTTATCTTCCGGGGACAAGGAAACGGCAAGGTTTCCCGGCCAGAATGGCGCTGTCGGGTTCGGAAGGGTCGAGGCAAGATGTTCTATCGCGAGAGGAAGAAAGGCCGGCTGGCGACTGCCCTCGCGATTCTCGGGCTGATTTTCCACGGTGCGGTGCGCAGCGTTCGCCAGCGCCACGGCAATGCGGTGATCTCGCTCCTGCTCAATATCCTCCAGGCGGTCCTTTTTGTCGGTATCTTCTTCCTGATGTTCTATGTCCTGGGTATGCGGGGTTCCTCGATCCGGGGGGATTTCCTGCTTTATGTCATGTCCGGCATTTTCATGTTCATGACGCATAATCAGGCGCTTGGTGCGGTGGTGGGGGCGGATGGACCGACCTCGTCAATGATGAAACATGCGCCAATGAACACGGTGGTTTCAATCTCATCGGCAGCGCTGGCGGTCCTTTATACGCAGGTGCTTTCGGCGGCAGTGGTGCTGTACCTGTATCATGTTCTCTGGCAACCGATCACCATCCATGACCCGGTCGGCATGATTGCAATGTTTCTGCTGTCCTGGGGTTCCGGCATCGGTGTCGGGATGATCTTCATGGCGCTGAAACCCTGGGCGCCGACGCCCGTCATGATCGGGGCAACAGTCTATCGGCGGGCCAATATGATTGCATCGGGCAAGATGTTCGTGGCCAACAGCCTGCCAGGGTTCATGCTTGCGATGTTTGACTGGAACCCCCTTTTTCACACGATTGATCAGGGGCGCGGGTTTATCTTTCTGAATTACCATCCGCATAACAGTTCGATCAGCTATCCGATCTATGTGATGCTGGTCTGCATGATGATCGGGCTGATCGCGGAACACTATACACGGAAACATGTCTCGCTTAGCTGGAGTGCCGGAAAATAGGGGCTGATCTGCCGCCATTTTGCAGTCCTATGGGGATATTCAGACCAGAGGATGGACGATCGGCGGCCAAATACCATGCAATGATGCCTGATGGTGGACGAGGGCGTGAAAATCAATATCTTGGGCGGCAGCCGGGGGATGTGTCCCGGCGAAAGATGTCAAGGGGGCCGACATGTCTGACAGGTTGCGTGTAGCGTTCATAAAAGCTCGGTGGCATGCCGAAATCGTGGATCAGGCCTTGCATGGCTTTGCCGAAGATATGAAGAATTCGGGCGCAAGTGCACATGTGACAACCTGGGATGTTCCAGGCGCGTTCGAAATGCCGCTTCTTGCGCAAAAGCTTGCCCGGACCGGGGATTACGATGCCATTGTTGCCGCCGCGCTGGTGGTCGATGGGGGGATCTATCGGCATGAATTTGTTGCCCAGGCCGTGGTATCCGGCTTGATGGATGTGCAATTGGCGACGGGCGTGCCGGTCTTTTCGGTCTCGCTTACGCCGCATCACTTTCAGCCGACAGCAGAGCATATGGGGTTCTTTTCGGCCCATTTTGTCAAGAAGGGCGCCGAGGCGGCCCAGGCCCTGCGGGCAATCGTCAGTACGGAAGCAAAACTTGCCCAAGACCCCGATGAATGACCCCGGCCCTGATGCAACCATTGCCCTGACAAGGAACCATGGCGCCCGTCAGCAACCTGCCAGGATATATCCTGGGTTATCGGGGCAGCCATGACAGGGGCAGGATGTGAATTACCGGATCGGCTAAGACAACTGCCCTGCTGGCATGGAAAGATAACGACGGAGCCCCTTTCGGGCGGGCTTTCAAATATGATCTGGAAAGTCACCGATGCGGCGGGGCAGCATGTGCTGCGGTTGGGTTCCGATTACCCGTTCCACCATGTACGCCGGGAACGTGAGGCGATGACGGCGCGTGCGGCCCATGCGCGGGGGTTCGCCCCCGAGGTGGAATATCATGCCCCCGGTGTGATGGTGACAAAATTCATCAAGGCCCGAACCTGTGACGCAAGGGACCTGCAGCGCGATCCGCAGGGCGTGGCCGCCCTTCTTCGACGCTTCCATACCGACATGCAGAAGGAAGTTTCGGGGGAGGCCTATTTCTTTTGGCCATTCCATGTGATCCGGGACTATGTCCGGACCCTTGCAGGGACGGATCATGCGACCGGGCTGCCGCGCTACCTGGCGCTGGCAAAGGCGATGGAAGCGGTACAGGTCCCGCTGCCTGTTGCCTTCGCGCATAATGATCTTCTGCCTGCGAATTTCCTTGATGACGGCACCCGGCTATGGCTCATCGATTATGAATATGCAGGCTGGTCAACACCCCTCTTCGATCTGGCAGGGGTGGCGGCCAATGCCGACATGCCAAGGGCGGGTGCAACCGAATTGCTGACGGCCTATTTTGATGCGATGCCCGATATGGAACTCCTGCGCGCCTTTGCGGCAATGCAGGTGGCCGCATTGATACGGGAACTTCTCTGGGCGCTGGTTTCGGATCTGCACCTGTCAGCGCCGGGTGTTGATTATCGCGCCTATGCGGCGGAAAACCTGATCCGACTGGAAGCAGCGCTGTCAGATTACGAAAGTCACTACGGCCCCGTCACCCCCTGACACGGATCGCAAGGGCGCGCCCGGGGATCGTGTCCTTTTCCCCCGGCATGGAAATATAGGGAACACTTTCCTCAAGAACCGCAATCCGGCCCGCGGTGACAAGATCCTTGATGGCGGCCTCAAACCCGCCATGCCAGACGGTATCCTTGACCGTCAGGATCAGGATGCCGTCCGTGCGGGTGCTGCGCAAAAGTTCCGGCAGCGCCTCCGCACCAACATGACCCGTGGTAAAGACCCCGGTGGAAATCACACCCGCGAAATACCCATCGGCAAAGGGCAGCTTCTCCCCGAGGGCACATCTGTGCAGGGCGCGATAGCATCCCTTGCGTTTGGCAACGTCCAGCATGCCCCGGGAAATATCCAGCGCTTCCATATCCGGATAGCCGACAATCGCCAGCCATTCCCCGACCATCCCCGTTCCGGCCCCGGCATCAAGAATCGGGCCTTCGCCCTTCGGCAGGTGCCGGGCCAAAAGCGCCAGTGCCACCGATGGGTGCCGGTAGCCCGCTGCGCGCATCTGCGCTTCGTAGCTTTCGGCCCAGTCATCATAGCTTGCGGCGATCTCATCAGGTGCCTGCGCGGCATAGACCCGCCCCAGATGCCCGCCATGTTTGCCCGCTGTCATGTCATTCTCCGCCACGGTGATCTGCGCAACATGAAACAGTCCATTTGTATTGATGTCATTTCTCGCCACTGATCGGTGGCATTCGTCCCATCACGTCAAAATCGCGCACCGTTATCCAGCCCGAAGAGATGATCAGATAAAGCAGGGCCCAGATAATGATGGCCACAAATGTTGTAATCTTTGCCTTGCGCCTGACGACAAAACCGGCCGGGGCCCCCACCGGGGTACCGGGTACGACCTTCCCTGCATCACCCTGGGACCGATAGCCAAGTGGCAAAACAACGAAGAAGACCATGAACCAGGTTACGGTAAAAAGGACTACGGCGGCGGTGATCGTCATAGTTCCTCAAGCTCCAGCAGGCAGCCGTTGAAATCCTTCGGGTGCAGGAACAGGACCGGTTTTCCATGGGCGCCGATCTTTGGCTCCCCATCGCCCAACACACGCGCGCCCTGTTTCCGAAGCCGATCCCGCGCGGCAAGGATATCCTCCACCTCATAACAGATATGGTGAATCCCTCCGCCCGGGTTCTTTTCCAGAAAACCCGAAATGGGGGAATTTTCGCCAAGGGGATGGAGCAGTTCAATCTTGGTGTTGGGCAGTTCGATAAAGACCACGGTCACCCCATGATCCGGTTCAGGTTGCGGTGGACCAACCTTCGCGCCCAGCGTGTCGCCATATTGCGCGGCGGCCGCGGCCAGATCCGGCACTGCAATAGCCACGTGATTCAGCCGTCCGATCATCCGCTTTCCTTTTCTTCCTGCCTCCCATATGCGCCTGCAACGAAGGCAGGGCAATGGGGTGGCCCGCCACAACCCGGATTTTTGCAATATCGGTGTCGGAACTGGCCACCTCGCAAGATTAAATCCATCAGGAATTTGCTACGGCACCACAGGGTCTTCAGCCCCTTCCTTGATGCGACTGAAGGCCTGGGCCACCTCGATGACGCCCGGTTCTTCAAGGATCGACAAATGATCCCCTTCGGCATCGATCACCTCGACCCCGCCCTCGGCCACCCCGGCCCAGCCCAGCCCTTCGGCAATCGCCCGGTCGCTGTCAAAGACATCATCCCGCGCACGGATCACCGTGATCCGCCCCGGATAGGGCCGGGGCTGATAATTATTGACTGCAATTTCATTGGCGGCAACGAAACGGCTGACC
>JBKEDF010000082.1:0-30215 GCA_047975325.1 Pseudorhodobacter sp.
CTTCCACCAAGGCAACCAACCGAAACAAACAACGCTGCGTCCCCGTCTCGGTGAAGCGCTGTTTAGGACCACAAACAAAAACACACAAGACCAAAAAACAACAAAACATAAAGTTTCTGCAGCGATCCGACGGCACCCCAATATTTATTGGCCTTTTCCCTGAAATTATATCCCGGCACGGCAATGCGGGTGTTCGAATCGACCCCGGCTGCAGGCCAATTTCGCAAAATCCCGGGCCGACTCACCCCCTGGGGGGCCGAATCCGGTATCATTTGCGCGGAAATCCGTGCATAGAGACGAGAGGAGGCTTGACCGACCACCCCTGCAACCTTTCTATGTCGGCGCAATGCTGCGGAATGGCTTCATTCCGATCCATATCAAGGCCCATATCAAGGAATGACCCATGACGACGACTCAAACTGATACCGCCAAACCATCCAAGGGCAAAAGCTCGGGCGGGCAATCTGTTCTGGCCTCCGATCTGCGCATCACCGGCGATATCGTCTGCCAGGGTAGCGTGGAAATCATGGGGGAAGTGGATGGCTCGGTCAGTGCGGGCACCATCATCGTCAGCCATGAAGGCAATGTGAAAGGCACGCTGACCGCCGATAATGTCGAACTGCGTGGTCGGATGTCGGGCACGATCGATACCGGCGGGCTGACGCTGCGTGCGGCTGCACAGGTGCAATCCGAGGTCAGCTATACTTCCGTTGCAATCGAAAGCGGCGCGCAGATCGAGGGCTCCTTCAAGATGAAGAAAGCCTGAGGCCATCGCATCCGCGAATCGGCACAGCCACGAATAGGTATCATTGCCCCGGAGGGATCGAATAGGTCAGCCCGGCGCGCGCGACCGGGGCATCGTCGCCTTCCGAATAGACCAGAACATCCCCCACGGCCAGGACGCGCCCCAGTTTCAACAGGCGCGCACGGGCGGTCAGATCCCGCCCGGCCTTGGGTTTGCGCATGAAATCGATGGCGCAGCTTGTAGTAACCGCAAGCGCCACCGGACCGATCCGGGACAGGATCGCCAGATAGATCGCCACATCGGCCAATGCGAAGATCGCAGGCCCCGAAACGGTGTTACCGGGCCGCAGATGGGATTCCGCCACGTTCAGGCGCAGATCAACGCCTTCCCCGGTTACGGCCATAACCGTGAAATCCCCTGCAACCTGGGAAAACTCCTTGCGCATGAAAGCCGTCAACGCGGCAAGGTCCATTTCCGGTTTCATCTTTCTCCCCTTGCAATCCGTACCGGCTTGCGCCCTCATGACCCAAGGTTCCGTGAAACCGGAGGAAGCACAAGATGAGCAATCTGCTTTTGCGCGAGGATGAGAACAATGCCGCGCATCTTACATTGAACGCCCCGCAAAGCCTCAATGCCCTGTCTGATGCGATGCTGGCGGTCCTGTCAGAGGAACTCATCCGGATCGGAAAGGATACCTCCATCCGCGTGGTGGTTCTGAAGGGGGCGGGCAAGGTGTTCTGTGCAGGCCATGACCTGAAAGAAATGCAGGCAGGCAGGCAGGCCGAAGATGCCGGTGCCGCCTATTTCGCGGATCTTTTCAATCGCTGCGGGCAGTTGATGCAGACAATCACCACCCTGCCCCAGCCGGTTATCGCACAGGTCCATGGTATTGCCACGGCGGCGGGATGCCAATTGGTGGCCAGCTGCGACATGGCTGTTGCTGCCGAAGGCACGCGGTTCGGGGTGAACGGGGTCAATATCGGGCTTTTCTGTTCCACCCCCATGGTCGCCCTCAGCCGCAACATCCCTGCCAAGATCGCCTTCGAAATGCTGACCACCGGAGAATTCATCGATGCGGATCGCGCAGCCCGGGTCGGACTCGTCAACCGTGTCGTACCGCATGATGCGCTTGAGGCCGAAACCCGCACCCTTGCCTCAACGGTCGCGGCCAAGCTTACGGCAGCGGTACGAATCGGCAAACGCGCCTTTTACGACCAGATCAACCTCCCCCTTGCCGAAGCCTATAGCCATGCCGGGACGGTGATGGTGGAAAACATGCTCTGGCGCGATACCGATGAGGGGATCAGCGCCTTTCTGGAAAAACGCGCACCGGATTGGAAAGCCTGATCTTTCTTCCATTACCGCATGGATATCACCGGGGACGCGTCGTCAAGGCCGGAATTGATCTGTTCATGCAGCCCGGGATGGGACAAGGCGAAGCTGGGCGATATCCAGCCCCACCGCATCCGCAACCTGCGCCAGTGGAAAGCCATCAAGCAATACGGTCACACCGTTTTCATCATCCGGAATCAGGCTGATTTGCGGGTCGGGATGGGCTTGCGCATCATAAACGACAACGAGTTCATCCCGCACAGGATTGAAATCACGGATCGTGGCAAATTCACCATCCCCGGTCCAGTCGCCAATTTCGAATGTATCGGCGCCCGTTCCGCCAGGGTCAATATCCCCTGCCTCCCCGACATGCAGAACTCCAAGGTCTTCGTCTTCGGGCAGATCACCGGTTTCAGGGTCATCCCCAGCCCAGTCAAGCAGGTCTCCATTAGTATTATCAGCACCATCATCAGCAAAATAGTCGGCATTGCCGTCTTCTTTCATGCCGCCGGGATCAAATTCACCTTCATCCTGTGATCGACCGGACATCAGGCTATCTGTCAGAACCCCTGCACAAACAGCACCGAACAATCCAAGAATAGCCAGCACGGCAAAAGCCTCCGAAATCAGATCCCGTTGATGGGCCCGAAACCCGGGTGGATTGCGATACGGACCCGACGCATAACCGGATATGTGGCAGCGCATCATGGCATGATCGGGGCGAAGCCAATTGGAAAGGTGGCGCCATGGGGCCCTTTCATTTCAAATTTCGTCAAACTCCAGTCGGTTTGTGGTTAGTTGTTCCCCCTGGCGCCAAAGGGCCTTTTCTTTTGTCCGGTTTTCCCCTAAAGGCACGCATCCACCGCAAAATTGGTGGTTCAAGGGCCTTGCTGGACGACATCCCGGCTCGCGCCGTCATCTGAAGAACAAGGAGAACCCGATGTCGATCACCGCCGATGAAAAGGCCCGCCTGATCAAGGAATATGCAACCAAGGAAGGCGATACCGGTTCGCCCGAGGTTCAGGTTGCGATCCTCAGCTCGCGCATTGCCACGCTGACCGAACATTTCAAAAGCCACAAGAAGGATAACCATTCCCGTCGTGGCCTGCTGATGATGGTCGCGCAGCGCCGCAAGCTTCTGGACTATGTGAAGAAAAAGGATGAGGCGCGCTATCAGTCCCTCATCAAGCGCCTGGGTCTGCGCCGCTAAACAGGATTTTCGAAAAGCGGATATCGATTTTCGGATAAAAATCCTGCAAAAGCAAACAAACCCGGGCAGGCATTCGTGGGTAAGCCGCAAATACCTGCTTAGGATTCGTCCCATAATGACCAGATCGAATGCCCGTGCCGAAAGGTGCGGGCGTTTTGCGTTATTGCCCGGAAATTCCTGCGATGGGCAAAGCCCCCACTTTCCAAACTGGCCAATTTGCTGTATGCGCGCGCCATCTGTGACGTGAGGCCATGCCCCCGGCCGCATGCGAAGGATGGGGGGCGGCGGCAATGGGGCCGCCAATCAAACGGGAGACCCGGCAGGGGCCGGGTGGGCTCCCATATAGGGAACGCTAGATGTTCAACATAACGAAAAAGGAAATCCAGTGGGGCAATGAAACGCTGACGCTGGAAACGGGCAAGGTTGCGCGGCAGGCCGATGGATCGGTCATCGCCACGCTTGGCGAAACTTCGGTCATGGCCAATGTGACTTTCGCCAAATCCCCCAAGCCAGGGCAGGATTTCTTTCCACTGACAGTCCACTATCAGGAAAAATACTATGCCGCGGGCAAAGTGCCCGGTGGTTTCTTCAAACGTGAGGCGCGGCCTTCCGAAAAGGAAACGCTGACCGCCCGTCTGATCGACCGCCCAATCCGTCCGCTTTTTGTGGAAGGCTTCCGCAATGAGGTTCTGGTGATGACGACGGTTCTGTCGCATGACCTTGAAAACGAACCCGATATCGTGGCGATGATCGCGGCCTCCGCCGCGCTGACGATTTCCGGTGCACCCTTCATGGGGCCGATCGCAGGCTGCCGCGTCGGCTTTTCGGGTGGCGAATATGTGCTGAACCCGGTCTGTGACGACATGATGAAGCTGCGCGAAAACCCCGAACAGCGGCTTGATCTTGTTGTGGCGGGGACACGCGATGCGGTGATGATGGTCGAATCCGAAGCCTATGAACTGTCCGAGGCGGAAATGCTGGGCGCAGTGAAGTTTGCCCATGACAGCATTCAGCCGGTAATCGACATGATCATCGATTTTGCCGAGGAATGCGCCAGGGAACCCTTCGATTTCTCTCCGCCGGATTACGCCGATCTGTTCGCGCGCGTGAAGGCGGCGGGCGAAGCGCAGATGCGTGACGCCTTTGCCATCACCGACAAGCAGGAACGCAGCGCGGCGATCTCTGCTGCGGTGGCGGCCATCAAGGACGCACTTTCAGAGGAAGACCAGGCCGATGAAAACCTCGGCGCGGCGATCAAGAAACTCGAATCGGGTATCCTGCGTGGCGATATCATCAATGGCGCCCCCCGGATCGATGGGCGCGACAACCGCACCATCCGCCCAATCGTGTCGGAAACCGGCGTCCTGCCACGGACACATGGTTCGGCACTTTTCACCCGCGGGGAAACCCAGGGACTGGTGGTCACGACGCTTGGCACCGGTGAGGATGAACAATTCATCGATGCGCTGACCGGCAATACCAAATCGAACTTCCTGCTGCATTACAACTTCCCGCCCTATTCGGTGGGTGAGGTCGGGCGCGTCGGGTCCCCGGGGCGCCGGGAAATCGGCCACGGAAAGCTTGCCTGGCGTGCGCTTCAGGCGGTTCTGCCCGCCGCAACGGATTTCCCCTATACGATCCGTGTCGTATCGGAAATCACCGAATCCAACGGGTCTTCCTCCATGGCCTCGGTCTGTGGCGGATCACTGTCGATGATGGATGCGGGCGTTCCTCTGAAGGCTCCGGTCGCAGGTGTTGCCATGGGCCTGATCCTGGAAGAGGACGGTCGTTTCGCGATCCTGTCCGATATCCTGGGCGACGAGGATCATCTTGGCGACATGGACTTCAAGGTAGCCGGGACGGAAAACGGCATCACCTCGCTTCAGATGGACATCAAGGTCGCGGGAATCACGCCCGAGATCATGGAACAGGCGCTGGCCCAGGCCAAGGAAGGCCGCATGCACATTCTGGGTGAAATGGCCAAGGCCCTCGATACGGCCAACGCCTTCTCGGAATATGCACCCAAGATCGAAACCATGACCGTGCCGACCGACAAGATCCGCGAAGTGATCGGCTCTGGCGGCAAGGTGATCCGTGAGATCGTGGAAGTGTCCGGCGCCAAGGTCGATATCAATGATGACGGCGTGATCAAGATCGCCTCCAACGATGCCGAGGCCATCAAGAAGGCATATGACATGATCCATTCGATCGTGGCAGAACCGGAAGAAGGCAAGATCTATACCGGCAAGGTCGTGAAGCTTGTTGATTTCGGCGCTTTCGTGAATTTCTTCGGCAAGCGTGACGGGCTGGTCCATGTCAGCCAGATCGCCAATCGTCGCCTCAATCATCCCAGCGACCTTCTGAAGGAAGGACAGGAAGTCAAGGTCAAGCTTCTGGGCTTCGATGATCGCGGCAAGGTCCGGCTTGGCATGAAGATGGTCGATCAGGAAACCGGCGCCGAAATCACGCCTGAAAAACGGGAAGCCGCAGAAGGCTGATCCTGACTGACAGAACAAACGAACCCCCCGGAACCCAGGTTCCGGGGGTTTTTCTTTGGCCATGCAGTATCGACCATATTAATGAGAAAGGGCCGTGCCCGTCGCACGACCCTTTTCCGAGTTTCTAGGAGATGGGCCAGTTAGAGTTGGAACAGCCCAATCAGTTGTCGCTTTCCAAAGGGATTGCCCTTAGATCCTGCGTCTCCTGACTGTCCCGACACCTCTCTCCAATATCACTCTAGACACTGGATCACCTCCTTTCAAAACATTGCCGATAAGGTGAGCCTGACACAGATTTTGTGTTTGTCAAAAGTTTTTACACATGACGTGGCATTAATCGCATCAAAATGAGACGAAATGGCACCAGCGCAACAGCAGCCAGCGCCAGCTTCACACCCCAGTCGGCCAGCGCCAGCGACACCCAAAGTGGCAGCACCGGCCCGGCACCCAGAAGGGGCAGCGCCTCATTGGCCCAGGACACGTCATTGGCAGGCTCGATCCAGATCAGCATCGTCGAAAAGGCAATAGTGAAAAAGACCATCGTATCGAGCGAGGCCCCGATCAGCGTGGAGACAAGCGGCGCCCGCCACCAGTTCCCTGTACGCAGCCGGTCGAAGATGGCAACATCCAGCAATTGCGCGGCAAGGAAGGCAAGCCCGGAACCAAGGGCCACGCGCAGCGTCACTAGGGGGCCAAATTCACCGACAATCTGAGATCCGATCAACGAACAGATCACGCCAACGATGAACCCCGCGAACACGACCCGGCGCGCGGCAACCGCGCCATGGAAACGATTGGTCAGGTCCGTCACCAGAAAGGCGAAGGGATAGGTGAAGGCCCCCCAGGTCAGCCATTGACCAAAAAGGAACTGCACGAGAATATTGGAGGCCAGCACAATGGTGGCCATGGCAAGGATGCCGGGGATCAGCGTTCGGGACATATCTGTTTTTCCGTTTTGGCAAGGTCGCGGAGACTTGGCCCCTGATCATCGGGGACAGCGCGCCATACGCCTGTAGCACGAAACCGTCAAGGCTTTCAGCGTGGCGGCAGGCGGTATTCGACAAATTCGGTGCGCTGCAGGGCGTTCCTGTTATTGTCAGAAATCATCGTCAAACGGATTGCGCCACCTTCATCACGCCAGATGGCCAACCCTTCATGATTGTCAAACCGGCCCAGGGCGCTTTGCATTTCGTGCCGTTCATCCCCAAGCCCCTGTTTCCCGGGCAGGAAACTGCGGACCCGGTTGGAAAATCCGAAAACCGCATAAAGCGGGCTGAAGGCCCGTTCCAATATGTAAAGGCGCCCATCCGGGCCAAAATCCGCACCTACAGGTTTGAAATCCCCACGTTTCGGGATCGAAAGATGCTGGCCCCAGGCCCCGTTGCAGAAACGATAGACGGGGATGGACCCATCCGATGTGGCCATGTCTTCGGGCAGGGTATAGAACGTACCATCGGGACCAATGGCCAGAGCCTCCAGCGCATAGTTGCTTGGCATGGTATCAAAGTCGGGATGGGGGGGCAGAATTTCCGCGGGGCTGTCCAGGGCCGTATGGCGCTGCAGGCGGATCACGTTTTCGAAACTCACAATGATGCTGCCGTCGGGGGCAATGGCCAACCCTTCCGCATCCCCGCGCCGTCCACGAAGCACTTTGCCGTCCTTCCCCTTCAACGGTTCCATCACATCAGCATCAATCGCGGTAATCAGCCCGGCCTCATCGCGCAGGATCCGCCCCTTGATCCAGGCGCCCCGGTCGCTGATGGCGGTAAAATATGTACCATCTTCGTTTAGTTCCAACGCCGAAAAGCCGCCAAAACGCGGGTCATCTTCATCCCAGGGATAGCTGCCGAGAAAGGCGGCAGGCCCCTCCGGCCCGCCGCGCCCGTTCAGAAATGCCGTCAGCAGGAAGGCCCCTGCAATCAGCGCGAGGCCAGCACGTTTTCGCATTGCCGGGGAAGATCCGCCATGGTGTAGTCCCGCGCACCGCGTTTGCGCTTGGCGGGTTTCGTGGGTTTCCCGGTTCGCTTGGGCGGGTTGAGGAAATCCGTCACCCACCACCTCAAGGTTTCATCGCAACCATTTCCACCTTTCGAAAGCTGCGCGACCGTGGGGGTCTGCTTGACGCAGGTCGTCGCCCCGGCGGGGCATTTCAGCCGGACATGGAAATGCGTGTTATGACCAGATATCGGGCGGATCTTCTGCAACCATTTCGTGTCGGAACGTTTTGCCGTCTTGCACATCTCGATCTTCACCGCCGCCGCGACAAAGATCCTGTCTACCCGCCGGTCGGATGCCGCTGCGCGCAGCAAGGCATGATGGCTGTTCGTCCAGTTTTTCGTAACGGATCGCTGATCTTTCGAACGCACGGAGATTGACGATATCTTTTCCCGCTCCCCTCGGGACAGATCCAACCGTTGGGGCGGCAGCATCCAGATATCGGCATCAAGCCCGATCTGATGACTGGCATGGCCCGAGGTCATCGGCCCGCCGCGCGGCTGGCTGATATCGCCGATATAAAGCCCCCGCCAGCCGAATTGCGTTGCGGTACGGCTCAGATCCATAACGAACTGGATCATCTCCGGCTGGCCCCAGTTACGATTGCGCGACAGGCGCATCGCCTGCCATGTGGGGCCGGTTTCGGCCAGTTGCACCATCCCCGCCCCACAGCCCTTGGCATAGCTGCCCACCGGCATCGCCAGCTGGCGTGACGCGCTTTGCTTGGCTCCGAAAAGCTGGTTGGCCTTGGTCTGCGCGGTGGCGCTTGCAGGAAGGGTCAATGCCACCAGCGCAAGCGCCAGTGCAGCAAGGGGCAATTTGCGGGTCATGCCTGTCTCCGGTTCTTGTTCGGTCGAACCCAGATTAACAGGATCAGCCCGAGAAGAAACAGGGCGATCACCGGTGTGATGCCAAACTGCTGGCTTCCGCTCATCGAGGTTGCAATTCCTATGGATAACGGCGCGATAAAGGCCGTTGCACGGCCCGAAAGCGCATAGAGGCCAAAGGCCTCCGTCATTCGCGCGGGATCGGCCTGATGCACCATCATCGTGCGACTGGCGGCCTGCAAGGCACCGCCACAGGCCCCGATCAGCGCGCCGCAGATATAAAAGGCGATATCGGGCAGGCGGCTTTCAGGCGCCACCACCAACCCGAATATCGAATCGCGGGAAATCGTGACCACCGTAATTGCCGTCAGCGTCAGGACCGTCACATTGACGAAAATAACGGGCCGGGGGCCAAAACGCCTGTCGGCCTTGCCGCCCAGCCAGGCGAATACCGCACCGGTAACGGCGGCAAGGATGCCAAAGATCCCGACATCGCGGATTTCCCAGCCCAGCACCCCTGCCGCATAAAGCCCGCCAAAGACATAGATCCCGTTCAAGGCATCGCGATAGAACATGGAGGATGCAAGAAAGGCCATCAGGCTTTTCTGTCCGGGCAATCGTCCAAGACTTTCACGCAGCGCAGGCCAGGCCGTGGCCGCCGCCGCAGGGATTGAAAGCACCCCGGGTTTGACCGGTTCGCGCACCCAGAGGAAGAAGGGTATCATGAAGACAAGATACCAGATTGCGGTAAAGGGCCCGACGGCGCGCGTGCCTTCGCGCAAAACGGGATCCAGGCCGAAAACCGGCGCGATCCCGATCAGGGTCTTGCCGTTTGAACCCTCGGCAAAAAGGCCAAGCATGATGACCAGTGACATCACACCGCCAACATAGCCAAAACCCCAGCCAGAGCCGGACAACCTGCCAATGTCCTCCTTGCTGGCCAGATCCGGCAGCATGGCATTGGTAAAAATCGTTGCGAATTCCATCCCGATCAGACCAATCGCAAAGGAAACAAGCACGAAAAGGAGGCTGAAATCCCCCGGAACCGCATACCAAAGCCCCCAGGCCCCGACCACATAGAAAATGGAAAAGAGCTGGATGAACCGCAACCGCCCCCCGGTACGATCCGCAATGGTGCCCAGAAGCGGTGCAAGCAGCGCGATCACGATCCCGGCAGCACCAATCCCGTATCCCCAGACCGCCTGTGCCCGGCTGCCATCCCCCAGAAGATCCTTCATGAAAGGGGTGAAGATGAAGGTGATCAGCAAGGTGTGATAGGGCTGGCTGGCCCAATCGAAAAAGAACCAGCCCCAGATCCGCTTTCGTGCCGATATCATCCCCGTATCCCTGCCTTTGTGGTGATCAAGCCCCAAAAACGCCCCCTGCGCAAGCGCCACATCGTCAACATGGGTGGAAACTCAGGCCTGTTCGGGGGGCCAGGGCCGCAGGGCATCGGCCTCGATCCAGCCTTTCACCCAATGCGGCAGGGGCGGGCTGTCAATATCCAGGCCCGTTGCCGACACAAGCCGTTGCGGCGCAATCAGCCCCCGCCCCGCCGTCACAGCCGAGCGCAACAATATATGTGAGGTACATTCCCCATCACGCCACAGGCCCTGTTCCATATAGATGAAACGGGCATCCCAGCCGATACAGTGGCTCCGCATCTCCAGCCGGTCCATGATCCTGACACGGCGACGATAGCGGACCGAACTGCCCGCAACGGCCATCCGCCAGCCCTGCGCCCGCAACGCCCGGTGTATCCCGGTGCGTAGTCCCAGCGGAATACGGCCCAGATCAAAAAGCGTCAGCGTCCGTCCATTGTTCAGTTCCGCCCACGGATCGATATCCTGAGGCCAGCAGATATGATGGCTGACATGCATCCCCAGCATCGGCAGTGCCGGGGCATTGCGGAACTTCCAGATCTCCTTGGCCATGCGCAGATAGGGATACATGCGGTCTCCTTTTCCCTGCCCTGTCTTGCATAGGTCCGAAGGTCAAGGGAAATGCGGTGGAAGATGTTGCTATTTGGGGGGCGGCGCGTTACCAAACCGCTACAGATTGTGGTTGGAGCCGTGCATGACCTCCCTTTTGCAGATCCTTCTGCTGATCCTCGACGTGGTGCAATTCATCATCATTGCCCATATCATAATGTCCTGGCTGGTCAATTTCGGCGTCCTGAATGCCCGACAGCAATTCGTCGGACAGATCTGGTACGGGCTCAATGCCCTGCTGGAGCCCGTCTACGGCCGGATCCGATCCTTCCTGCCATATATGGGCGGGCTGGATCTGGCACCGCTGATCGTCCTTCTGGGTGTTTATGTGCTGCGGATCATCCTGGTCAATAACGCGTCCTTCTTTTACTGATCATGCCCTCCCCCGCCGATCACCTTGCCACCGTTTTCGGCTTTTCCGCCTTTCGTCCCGGTCAGGAAGAAATCGTCGAGGCGGTGCTGGCGGGCCGCAACACCCTTGCCATCATGCCGACAGGCGGGGGCAAATCGCTTTGTTATCAGCTTCCGGCACTATGCCGAGACGGGGTAACAGTGGTGATTTCCCCGTTAATCGCACTGATGCGGGATCAGGTCCGTTCCCTGCGCGCCGCAGGGGTGGAGGCGGGCGCGCTGACCTCTGGCAATACCGAAGAGGAAACCGAGGAGGTTTTCTCCGCATTGGATGAAGGGCGGCTGAAGCTGCTTTACATGGCGCCGGAACGGCTGGCCTCCGCCTCGGCGGTACAGATGTTGCGTCGTGTCGGGGTGGTGGCAATTGCCGTGGATGAGGCCCATTGCGTCAGCCAGTGGGGCCATGATTTCCGACCCGATTACCTGCGTATCGGGGAATTGCGCCAGGCGCTGGACGTCCCGCTGGCCGCATTTACTGCCACCGCAGATGAAGAAACCCGGGCCGAGATCGTCGCACGGCTTTTCGATGGGGTGGCCCCTGCCTCCTTCCTGCGGGGGTTTGACCGGCCGAACATCCATCTGGCCTTCGCAGTCAAGGATCGGCCACGTCAGCAGATCCTTGCCTTTGCCGCCGCGCGCAAAGGGCAATCGGGCATCGTATATTGCGGCACGCGGGCCAAGACGGAAACATTGGCCCAGGCCCTGCGTGAGGCCGGCCATGCCGCAACCTCCTATCATGGCGGCATGGACCCCGAGGACCGTCGCGCCACGGAAATGCGGTTTCAGCGTGAGGACGGGCTGATCGTCGTGGCCACGGTAGCCTTCGGCATGGGGATCGACACGCCCGATATCCGTTGGGTCGCCCATGCCGATCTGCCCTAGTCGATAGAGGCCTATTATCAGGAAATCGGCCGCGCGGGCCGCGACGGCGCACCCGCCGAAACGCTGACGCTGTTCGGGCCTGACGATATCCGCCTGCGCCGATCCCAGATCGATGAAGGTCTGGCCCCCCCCGACCGCAAGGAGGCCGATCACGGCAGACTCAACGCCCTGCTTGGCCTGGCCGAGGCAACCGCCTGTCGCCGCCAGGTGCTGCTGGGTTATTTCGGGGAAAAAGCGGAACCTTGCGGAAATTGCGATCTTTGCGACCGCCCTGCCACAGTGTTCGATGCGACCGAGGCCGTGCGCAAGGCGCTTTCGGCAGTATTGCGCACGGGGGAAAATTTCGGTGCGGGCCACCTGATCGATATCCTGACAGGCACCGCGACGGAAAAGGTCCGCCAGCGCGGACATGATCAGTTGCCAACCTTTGCGGTGGGCAAGGACATGACGAAACCTGCCTGGGGGGCAGTGTTTCGCCAGATGATGGGGCGTGATCTCCTGCGGCCCGATAGTGAACGTCATGGCGCGTTGCGGATGACGGAAACCGCCCGACCCATCCTGCGCGGCGATGAAAACATCACCCTGCGCCGCGACAGTGTTGAAACCGCGCGCCCCCGGGCCGCCGTCAGGGCGCTGGTTACCGAAGAAGATGCACCGCTTCTATCTGCGCTCAAGGCCAAACGCCGCGCCCTGGCCGAGGCGGCAGGCGTTCCCGCCTATGTGGTCTTTCCCGATCGCACCCTGATCGAGATGGCCGAAACACGCCCTGCCAATCTCGACCAGATGGCGCGGGTAAACGGTGTGGGTGCCAGGAAACTCGAAAGCTATGGCCGCCTCTTTCTTGAGGTCATCAACGGGGAGGCCACCCCGCTGCATCCGCAACGCATGCGACTGGCGGGACGGGATGAGGGCGCAGTCTATGACCTGTTGGCCGAAGCACAGATCCGTCTTGCGCGCGGCGCCCTGGGCATCGACAAGCCCCTTGCCTGCACCCATACCACATTACGCAAGATCGCCGAGGCCCGCCCCGCAACTTTGGCCGATCTGGAACGGATATCCGGCATGGGGGCGCAGAAGGTGGAACGTTTCGGTGAGGCATTTTTGGCGGCAATCCACAGCGTTGAATAATATATTTTCGTCTTGATACCGATAGGATAGAGCATGCTGACCGTGATCTCCCCTGCCAAGCGACTTGATGAAACCGCCGCTCTGCCTGATGGTTTCGATGCAACGATCCCGGCTTTTCGCGATAAGGCCAATGCGCTTGTCACTGTTGCGCGTGGATTGACCAGTGCCGATCTGCGCAAGCTGATGGGAATTTCTCCCAAGCTTGCCGATCTCAACCACAGCCGTTTCGCCGGGTTTGACGAGGCCCGGCTGCATCCGGCCGCGCTGATCTTTGCGGGCGATACCTATGCCGGGCTGGAGGCAAGGACACTGGATGAGGATGCGCTGCGCTATGCGCAGGATTACCTGCGTATCCTTTCGGGGCTCTATGGCCTGTTGCGGCCACTGGATGAAATCGCACCCTACCGGATGGAAATGGGCAGCCGGATGGAAAATGCGGCAGGCAGGGATCTCTATTCCTTCTGGCGGCCCCATATCGCACCTGCCCTTTCCGCACAGGCGGAACGCATCGGTGCGCGTGCGCTTCTGAATTGCGCCTCGGTGGAATATTTCGGCGCCGTGGCACAAGATGCGCTTGACCTGCCGGTCATCACCCCGGTCTTTCTGGAGGAACGCAATGGCGAGGCCAAGGTCGTCTCTTTCTGGGCCAAGAAAGCCCGCGGGGCGATGGCACGTTTCGTGATGGAACACCGGCTGAACGATCCAACCGACCTGCGCGGCTTCGATACCGGTGGCTATGCCTGGGATGCCCAAAGCTCCTCCCCCGAACGACCGGTCTTTCGCCGCGCGGCCTGAGTGGCGCGATTGCCCCTGCCCGCGAATTGGCCTATGCCGAGGCGAAGAAGGGGAATGCCATGAGCTTCAACACGTTCGGCCATCTGTTTCGGGTCACCACCTGGGGCGAAAGCCACGGCCCCGCCCTGGGGGCGACGGTGGATGGCTGCCCGCCCGGCATCCCCCTGGTCGAATCTGATATCCAACCCTGGCTCGACCGCCGAAAACCCGGGCAGAACAAGTTCACGACCCAGCGCAAGGAACCCGATCAGGTCCGTATCCTGTCGGGCACCTATGAAGGGCAGACCACCGGCACGCCGATCCAGTTGATGATCGAAAACACCGAACAGCGATCAAGGGATTATTCCGAAATCGCGCAAAAGTTCCGGCCCGGCCATGCCGATATCGCCTATTATCAGAAATACGGCATCCGGGATCCAAGGGGTGGCGGGCGATCCTCCGCACGCGAAACGGCGGCGCGGGTCGCGGCAGGTGCGGTGGCACGGGCCACACTGGCCCGATTGGCCCCCGATCTGACGATGACCGGCTATATGGTGCAGATGGGTCCGCATCGCATTGACCGGACACGGTTCGACTGGGATGAAATCGAACGCAACCCGTTCTGGACACCGGATGCCGAAACCGCAAGGGAATGGGCGGATTATCTTGATGACCTGCGCAAATCGCACAATTCGGTGGGTGCAGTGATCGAGGTAACGGCACGCGGCATGCCCACCGGTCTGGGCGCACCGGTCTATGCCAAGCTTGATACCGATCTTGCGGCAGCAATGATGTCCATCAATGCCGTGAAAGGTGTCGAAATCGGTGAGGGCATGGCCGCAGCCGCCCTGACCGGTGTCGAAAATGCCGATGAGATGCGGATGGGCAAAAACGGGCCGGAGTTCCTGTCAAACCACGCAGGCGGCATTCTGGGCGGCATCTCGACCGGGCAGGATCTGGTCGTGCGTTTTGCGGTCAAGCCGACCTCATCAATCCTGACCCCGCGCCGTACCGTCACACTGGACGGTAAGGAGGTGGAACTTGTGACAAAGGGCCGCCACGATCCCTGTGTGGGGATCCGCGCCGTCCCCGTGGGCGAGGCCATGATGGCCTGTGTGATCCTTGATCACCTGCTGCTCGATCGTGGCCAGACCGGTGGCCGGCGCGGCCATATCGGCGCATAGGGCTGCCCATTGGGAACCATCCTGACAATCATCCTGCCGATCTTTGCGATCATCGCCCTTGGATGGACCACCACGCGCATCGGGTTGTTTTCAGCCGCCGATATGCGCGTTTTCGGCCGTTTCGTAATGAATATCGCCCTGCCCGCGCTCCTGTTCAATGCGCTGGCGAGCCGGGATCTGGAGGAAGTCCTGAACCCGCCCTACCTGATCAGTTACAGCGTGATCTCAATCGCCATGGTGGCATTGAGCCTTCTGTGGTTCAAACAGGTGCGGGGGTTTGACCTTTCCCGCGCGGCAATCTGCGTGATGGGAACGGCCTGTTCCAATTCCGGCTATTTCGTCTTTCCGATCCTGACACTGGCGCTGCCGCATATGGCACCGCTGGTGCTGGCCATGTCGATGATCGTGGAAAACCTTCTGGTCCTTCCGCTTTGCCTGATCCTGAGCGCGGCCGGGTCGCAGGCGCGACAAGGCGGTCTGGGCGCGCTTATCCGTCATATCCTGCGGGATCTGGTTCGGCGGCCCCTGATGGTATCCATGCTGGCCGGGCTGGTCTGGTCACTGCTGGCGCTGCCCTGGCCCGAAATACCACAGCGCGCGGCAACGATGATCGCCACGGCCTCCGTTCCACTGGCGCTTTTCGTGATTGGCGGATCTCTGGCAGGGGTGCCTTTCCGCGGCAACCTGGCGCTTGCATCACAGGTTACCGTGCTGAAGCTGCTGGTCCATCCTCTGCTGGCCATGGCCCTTCTGGCAGGTGCGACCTTTATCGGATTGCCCGAACTGGACCCGATGCTGCGCAGCAGCCTGTTGATTACGACGGCAGTACCGATGATCGGTGTCTATCCGATCTTTGCGCAGGAACACGGTATGGAACGGATGGCAGCCTTGGCAATGTTACTGGCGACGGTTGCCTCTTTCTTCACGCTCAGCCTGGTCTTGCTCATTCTGATTTGAACGAAACGCAAAGAAAAAGGCCACCCGCAAGGATGGCCCGTTCCCGTTCGGCCCTGTAAGGGCCTGCGAAAGATCAGCTGTTCACAGCGTCTTTCAGAACTTTCGCGATGGTGAACTTGACCTGCTTGTCCGCAGCCTTGGTCATGGTCTCACCGGTCGCCGGGTTACGGACCTGACGCTCGGGACGTTCACGGCAGACAACCTTGCCCAAACCGGGCAGCGTGACGGCACCGCCGGCAGTCACTTCGCGCGTGACAATGGAGGTCACGGCCTCAAGCGCTGCAGAGGCGGTTTTCTTGTCCCCACCCATTTCTTCCGCCACGGCGGCGATCAATTGGGTTTTGGTCATCGGCTTAACTGACATGTCCTGTCTCCTGTTCCTGCTCCTCGTAATATCGGAGCCTTCTTTGCTGCCAATTGGCGGTCCATGTCGCTACACAGGTTTTTGTGACGTAAATCAAGGGAAATTTCGGCCAAAGGGGTGATTTTGCCGGATTATTGCCGGTTACAGGAAGGCTGTTTCCTCAAAGCTACGCAGCTTTCGGCTGTGAATACGCTCCAGCGGCATGTCGCGAAGCCGCTCCATGGCACGAATTCCGATCTGCAAATGGCGCGAAACCTGCGTGCGATAGAAATCCGTGGCCATGCCGGGCAGCTTCAATTCCCCATGCAGGGGCTTGTCGGAAACACAAAGCAGGGTGCCATAGGGAACCCGGAACCTGAAACCGTTGGCCGCGATGGTCGCGCTTTCCATATCCAGCGCGATGGCGCGCGACTGGCTGAGCCGCTTGACGGGGCCGGACTGGTCCCGCAACTCCCAGTTGCGATTGTCAATCGTGGCCACCGTCCCGGTGCGCATGATGCGTTTGAGCTCATAGCCATCCAGCCGCGTGATATCGGCCACCGCCTCCTGCAGGGCGATCTGGATTTCGGCAAGCGCCGGGATCGGCACCCAGACCGGCAGATCATCATCCAGCACATGATCTTCGCGCAGATAGGCATGGGCAAGCACAAAATCACCCAACGACTGGCTGTTGCGCAACCCGGCACAATGGCCAACCATCAGCCAGGCATGCGGCCGCAGCACGGCGATGTGGTCTGTCGCCGTCTTGGCATTGGATGGTCCAACCCCGATATTGACCAGCGTGATCCCCTGCCCATCGGCCCGTTTCAGGTGATAGGTCGGCATCTGCGGCATCTTGGCAGGCTGATAGGCCGGGGCATCGGATGCGGTCATGATATGATTTCCCGGCGCGACAAAGGCGACATAACCGCTTTTGGGATCACCCAATGCGGCGCGGGCATAGGCCTCAAACTCATCGACATAGAACTGGTAATTGGTAAAAAGGACATGGTTCTGGAAATGTGCCGGATCCGTCGCTGTGTAATGGGCCAGCCGGGCCAGCGAATAATCCACCCGTTGCGCAGTAAATGGCGCCAGAGGAAAAGACCCATCCTCAAAGGTCGTCCGCGTGCCATTGACGATATCATCATTGGTGATGGCCAGATCCGGCACATCGAAAACATCGCGCAGGCTGAAATCCAGTGTGCCCTCCTGCGGAATGGCAACCTCCGTATCGCCCACAACGGCAAAATGTACCGGAATTGGCGTGTTGGAGGCAGAGATCTGCACCTCCACACCGTGATTTTGTATCAAAAGGCCTATCTGCTGCGTCAGATATTGCCGAAACAGGTCCGGTCGCGTGACCGTGGTCGAATAGATCCCGGGCCGGGCGGCATGACCAAAGCTCAACCGGCTGTCGGTCTGACTGAAACTTGTCGTGACCAGACGGATCTCCGGGTAAAAGGCACGTACCCGCCCCGGGGGGCGCTGACCCCGCACCGAAGCGCTGAAATGATCCGAAAGGAAGCCCGTCGCCTCGGTATAAAGCGTCTCAAGCCGATCCACGGCGGCAGCGGCATCGGTAAATGTCTGCGGTCCCGTAACCGGGGGCATCAGGGGCGGAAGGCCGGTATCGTCGTTCATCGCGTCTTCTTTCAGATGATCCGGCATGTAACCCGAAACCAGGGGGCAATCGCAAGCCCCCATTCGACGATGGTCAGGCTGCTGCCCTTCCTGCCTCCCGGAACCGGCATTGGAAACCACAAAGCCCGCAAAACCTGTCCGATCATCCTGGTTTTACCCCTGCGCCAACAATAATATCGGCATCCCACACAAAGTAAAACTTATGATGAAAATCCCAAATGAGGTATTTTGATCAAGGCATTGATATCAATTGAATTATCGATATCCATTAGTATGGAAAACTGCGTTTTCATGACCGCGTCAGAACCTTTCAAAACCCGTAGTTAAAGAACAAAAATAGCCAAATGTTATATATATTAGAAAGATTTGAATATGCGACATATGCGCAGATCGTCTAGGTTGCCCGCCATCAAACGCGCGACGGTCACCACCGGCCTCGCATGACGCAGGGAGGAAAACCTACCATGATTTCGATCCGTAATCTGACCGTAGCCGCCGGCCTGACCGCCGGTATCGCCATGCCGCAGGGCATCGCTGCACAGGAATTGAAATTTGCCAATTACACGGCTCCCACCCATACGATCACCGCTTCGGTGATCGACAAGCTGAATGAGGCTGTCAGCAGCGCCACCAATGGTGAGGTGACGGTGCGCGGATATCACGGGGGTGAATTGGGTTCAGGGCCGGCCGATCAATATGTGCGGGTCGTCCAGGGCGTAGCCGACATGTCCTGGGGGTTGCCGGGTTATACATCCTCACAATTTCCCAAAACGATGATCATCGAGATGCCAGATGCCCTGCCGCTGGATCAACCGGCCTATCCCGCGCTGCTGCAGGCCTATCCCGATCACCTCAAGAACGAGTTTCCCGCCACCATCCCGCTGGCGCTCTGGGGATCCGAACCCAATCTGTTCATCATGAAATCAGCCGAAATCCGCAGTCCCGACGATCTGAAGGGCCTGAAGATCCGCGTGGCAGGCGCCTCAGCCGGTGAGGCGATTGAGGCGCTTGGCGCAACGCCGGTACAGATGCCGATGACACAGGTTTACAACGGGCTGCAAACCGGGCTGATCGATGGGGCGATCTCGGGCGTTTCGACCCTGATCGACTTCAAGCTGGACGAGGTTGCCGACAGCTTCACGCTGGGGGCGAACATGGGGCGGCTGGCCTTCTATACGGTGATGAGCCAGGCCAGCTATGACGGCCTGTCCGATGCGGGCAAGGCAGGCATCGATTCCATTGCGGGCGAAGTGCTGTCGAAATCCGCCGAGGAAGCCTGGTTGACCACCGCCGCCGCGGCGCTGGAAGCCGCACGTGCCGATAACCGTAATGTCGTGATCGACCTCACACCCGATGAAATTGCCGCCTTTTCCGAGGCTCTCGCCCCTGTGATCGATGCCTATGTCGAACAGGTCGGTGGCGCTGATGCACTGGCCGCGATGCGGGGCAACGAGTAATGTTCGCAACACTCAGGACAGTTGCGGACAGGCTGATCAGCCTGTCCGCACTGGTTGGCACCGTGGCGCTGCTGTTCGTCGTGGCCACCGTGCTGGTTGACGTAATCGGCCGGTCCTTTGGCAGTCCGCTTTACGGAGCGCAGGATATGGTCACCATGGCATTTGTCATTGTCGTCTTCGGCGGCATGGCGCTTTGTGACAAGCTGGGCGGGCATATTGCCGTCGATCTGTTCGAACGCCACTTTTCCCGTCAGATGAACCTGTTGATCGATATCGTGGTTGATCTGTTGGGGGGGGCTATCTTCCTGATGATCGGCTATGCCGTGATCAAGTCAGCACAACTCAGCGCCATGCTCAACCTGCGGACAAATCTGTTGGGATTACCGCAATCCTGGTTCCAGTGGATCCTGGCCGGGCTGGCATTGGTGACGGGGCTGGCGCTGCTGTTGCGCGCGATCGAATTCATCCTGACAGGCCGGTCGGACCAGAAGCACAATGTGGAGCCAACCGAATGAGTTCCGCCCTGATCGCCCTGACCGGAATTTCGCTTTTGCTGATCCTGCTGGCGCTTCGTATTCCAGTTGCCTTCGCCATGTTCCTGATCGGCTTTGTCGGCATCTGGGCCCTGAACGGTTTCAACGCGGCAATCGGATTGCTTGCATCGGAATCCTTCACCCTCGCCTCGAACCCGGAACTGATCGTCATCCCGCTTTTCATCCTGATGGGCAATGTCGCCAGCATCACCGGCATGAGCCGCCGTCTTTATGAGGCCGCCTATGCCATTATCGGCCAGATCCGTGGCGGGCTGGCCGCAGCCACGGTCATCGGTTGCGGTGGATTTGCGGCCTTGTCGGGTTCTTCGGTTGCCTCTGCACTGACAATGGGCAAGGTCTCCCTGGCGGAGATGGACCGTTATGATTATGACCCCCGGCTGTCTACGGGCGTGGTTGCCGCAGGCGGCACGCTGGGGATCCTGATCCCGCCATCAACCGGTTTCGTGATCTATGCCATCCTGTCCGAACAAAGCATCGGACGGCTGTTCCTGGCGGGTGTCATCCCTGGTCTGCTACTGCTGAGCATGTTCCTTCTGACCATCCTCGCGCTGTGCTCGATCCAGCCGGGGATGGGACCGCGCGGCCCATCAACCACCATGGCCGAAAAGATCCGTGCCGTGGCCAATGCATTGCCGATCATCATTTTGACGTTGCTGACCATCGGTGGCATTTATGGCGGGCTGTTTTCACCGGTCGAAGCTGCGGGCGTGGGCGCAGGCGCGGTCATTATCGCCGGTTTTTTCAGCCGGTCATTGACCCTTGGGCAGCTATGGCAGGCATCGCGTGACAGTATCGTCACCACGGCTTCGGTAATGTTGATCCTGATCGCGGCACATATCTTCAATCCCTTCCTCGCGCTCAGCCATATTCCGGATGTCGTGAAAAACCTGATCACTTCGCTGGATCTGGGAATGATTGGAACACTGCTCAGACTCCTGCGGATCTACCTGGTTCTGGGGGCATTTCTGGAAGGTTTTGCCATGCTGGTGCTGACCCTGCCGATCTTTGTGCCGATCGTGACCTCACTTGGCATTGATCTTATCTGGTTCGGTGTGCTGGTGGTACTGACGCTTGAGATGGGGCTGATCTCCCCCCCGGTGGGGATCAATGTTTTCATCGTGAAATCGGTGGCCCCGAAAGTACCGCTTGGCAAAATCTTTCGCGGCGTAATGCCGTTCTGGGTGGCAATGTTGCTGACACTGGCAGTCCTGATCGCCCTTCCGCAATTGTCGCTCTTTCTGCCCAGCCAGATGATGCAATAGAACTGGGTCCGTCCGGTCATCCGGGCGGACCACGCCCCCGTCATGTTGCCAATCCGGGATCACCCCGCCTCACCCAGTTCCCGGCGCAGCCCAATCACCACGCCGCGCATCCATTGATGCATTGCATCGGCGTGAAAACGTGGTGGCCAGACCAGCGTAATATCGAATTTTCCGCCAACCGGACATTCAACAATCCGCAGCCCCTCACCAATCTGGTGGGCAAGACGCCGGGGGATCGTCGCCACCAGGTTTGATCCCTGGACCAACCGGGAAACACCGGCCGGGCTGGGCACCATCAGGGCCGGACGCAACCGGTGCCCCATCGATTGCAGCTCAACGATATAGGGGGAAACCCAGTTGCCCTCATAGGTGATATCGATCAAGTCCAGCGACAGGTATTCCTCAATGCTCAACTGGCTGTCGACCCTGGGATGCGCAGGATCCATGAGACAGACGTAATCCTCCCGGCAAAGACGGCTGACATAGACACCGCTTTGTACCACCGGGCGCGGGCCGATCAGCAAATCCGAATCGCCACGCAGCATTCGCTCCAACCCGGCCCCTCCCGAATTGACCACCACCAGTTCGATGCCAGGCGCCTGCCGTCGCAATTCATGCGCCAGAAGCGGCACGATCAACAGCCGTTCATAGTAGTTGCAGGCCAGTGTAAGCCTTTGTCGCGCCCGGGCCGGATCGAATTCCTCAGGCCGTGCCAGCCGTTCAAGTGTCGCCAGCATCGGCCGCACCTGCGCAATGATCTGCTGACAACGGGCAGTGGCAATTTGCCGGCCCCGTTCCCGTACGAAAAGCGGGTCATGAAAAACCTTGCGCAGTCTGTCCATCGTATAGCTGATGGCGGATTGATTGACCTTGATCACTTCGGCCGCAGCAGTGAAGGAACCCATATCATGCACGGTGCAAAGCACCCGCAGGGTTGCAAAATCAAGACTTAGCGGATCGACGATCTGCTTGCTCATTCCACATCTCCATCAATAAATTCGATGACTATTATAAATCTCATCTTATTGTCAGATAATCAAGCATCCCCCTATTGTGATCCTGCCAGCGAGAAGGGGGAAAACATGCCGCTAGCTCCAGCCAATGATGACATCACATTCGACCAGCTGACCCTGGATCCTTATCCGCTTTATCGCCAGATGCGCGCCGAGACGCCGGTAGTCCGGGTCAGTTCGGTCCAACGGACCTTTCTGGTCAAGGCGGATGACACCAAGATGGTCAAGGATGACCCGGAACTGTTCAGTTCAGACGACCCGCGCACGCCGATGCAGCCCGCTTTTCGTGCCCATACCCTGATGCGCAAGGACGGCGCCGAACATCTGCGCGAACGCAAGGCGATCATGCCCGCGCTGACGCCAAAGGCAATCCAGTGCAACTGGGCCTCCCTTTATGAAAAACAGGCCGCGGAATATCTGGACCGCCTCCCCAAGGAAGGCCCGGTGGATCTGTTCACCGACCTTTGCGGCCCGATTGCCGCACGGATCCTTGCGCATATCCTGGGCATTCCCGAAGCGACGGATGAACAGATGATACGCTGGTCGCAAAACCTTATTGACGGGGCCGGAAACTTTGCCTGGCGCCCGGAACCCTTTGAGGTCACCAACAAGGCCAATGACGAAATGGATGCACTGTTCAACAAGGTGGTTGAACGGGTCCGGGCGGAACCCGATGCCTCGGCATTTTCGGTCATGGTCAATGCTGAAGATCCGATTCCAACGGCACAGATCTATGCCAATATCAAGATTGCAATCGGCGGTGGGATCAATGAACCGCGCGACGCACTGGCAACGCTGATCTATGGGCTGTTAACCAACCCCGGGCAACTGGAAGAAGTCAGGCAGACCGGCGGATGGGGCAAGGCATTCGAAGAAGCCGTCCGTTGGGTCGCCCCCATCCAGGCCAGTTCCCGGCTGGTAACACGCGACACGCAGATCCGCGGTTACGACATCCCCAAGGGGGATACGGTGATGACCATTCAGGCCTCGGCCAATCGCGATGAGGACGTTTTTGGCGCGGATGCGGAAGATTTCGTCGTCTTCCGCAACAAGAACCCGCATCAGGCATTCGGCAATGGCCCGCATCACTGCGCGGGTTCACATACCGCGCGGCGTACCGTGGGTAAGATCCTGGGGCCGATGCTGTTTGAACGTTTCCCGAACATGCGGTTACCCGATCCCTCGGCAGTCAAATGGCGCGGCTTCGGTTTCCGCGGCCCGATCAACATGCCGGTCGTGATGGGCTGACCGGCCCCCAATTCCAGCTACGAAATCCAATCAAGGACAAGCCAATGGTTAAAATAACCTATGTGGCCGCAGACGGCACGAAAACCACTGTTGAAGGCGATGAGGGCAGCAGCGTGATGCATACCGCAGTTGCCCATGATGTCGAGGGGATCGTCGGTGAATGCGGCGGCTCGATGATGTGCGCGACCTGTCACTGCTATGTCGATGAGGACTGGATCAGCAAGACAGGCGAATCCCAGCATGACGAGGATGACATGCTTGAAGGTGCCGCAAGCGAAGTGCGGGCGAATTCACGCCTGTCCTGTCAGATCAAGCTCGACAAGTCGCTCGACGGTATCGTCGTTCACATGCCGGAAGAACAGTTCTGACCATGAATTCCGGGATCCAGGACAGTGCCACGATGGAAAGCGGACCGATCATCATTGTCGGTGCGGGCCAGGGCGGGTTGCAGGTGGCAGCCTCATTACGGCAGGCCGGTTATACCGGCGATCTGACGCTGATCGGGGATGAACCGGGGCTGCCCTATCAGCGTCCGCCCCTGTCCAAGGCCTATATGCAGGACGGCAAACCCGAAGCACTTTTCCTGCGTAACGCGGATTTCTACGCATCCAGGAAAATCCGCTACATGCCCGAAACCCGTGTTAACGCCATTGACCGCGAACATGGCCGGATCGCGACCAGCGCAGGCGAATTTCCCTATGCGCATCTGATCCTTGCCACGGGTGCCCGCAATCTGCGGCCCCCTATTCCAGGGCTCGACCGCGCGCTGGATCTGCGCACCCTGGCCGATGCCGACAAGCTGCGTGACAGGATCGGTGGCAAACGTCGCTTTGCCGTAATCGGCGGTGGGTTCATCGGGCTCGAATTTGCGGCGGTCGCCCGTAAATTCGGCCATGACGTTTTTGTGGCGGAAGCCGCACCGCGCCTGATGGGCCGGGCGGTATCACCGCAAATGTCGGAACTCTTTCTGCAAAAGCACCGGGAGTTGGGCAATACCGTACTTCTGGGGGATGCGGTTTCCACTGTGGATGACGGTGGGATCACATTGGTCGGCGGCAGGCAGATAGAGGCCGACGAAGTTTTGCTGGCTGCCGGAGTGCGCCCCAATACCGCACTGGCACAGGCCGCCGGGCTGGATTGCGCCAATGGTGTGACGGTGGATGCGCAGCTTGTCACTTCGGATCCACGGATTTCGGCACTGGGTGATTGTGCCTGTTTTCCAGACGCGCGCAGCGGCCGGATGATCCGGCTGGAAAGCGTACAGGCAGCCACCGACCATGCCCGCAACATTGCGGCCCGGCTGACCGGAAAGGCAACGGGCCCCTATACCGCGCTGCCATGGTTCTGGTCCGATCAGGCAGATTACAAGTTGCAGATTGCCGGGCTGGCCCAGCCCGATGATCGGGCGGAGACGGCAGATGGCCATGTCATCTTCCGCTTCGACGCCAATGACCGGCTTACCGCCGTTGAAACCGTGAATAACGCCAAGGTTCATATGCGCAGCCGCAAGCTACTGTCCTCGGGCGATATTGTCACGCCTGACAGGGCAAAGGAGCTTCTGGCATGACAGGCATTGTCCTGATCCCCGGCCTTCTGTCCGATGGCACGGTCTGGCAGGCCGTCGCCCGGGAATTCGGCTCTCGCACGGAAATCGCCGATCTGACGCAGGACACCAGTATCGAGGCGATGGCCAAAGGCCTGCTGGAACGGAATGCGGGTGATATCATCGCCATCGGGCATTCCCTGGGGGGCCGCGTCGCGATGGAAATGGCCCGTCAGGCGCCCGCCCGCCTGCGCGGCCTCGTTCTGGCCAATACCGGTCATAATGGCGGCACCCGGGCGGAATTGCCAAAACGCCATGCCCGGATTGCCATGGGGCATGACAACATGGAAAAACTGGCCGATGACTGGTTGCCACCGATGGTCGCCCCGGCCCGGCGTCAGGATGCTGAATTGATGGGCACCCTGCGTGCAATGGTTCTGCGTCACGATGCGGATATCCATGAACGCCAGATCCACGCCCTGATAGGTCGCCCCGATGCCGCAGCCTATCTGCCCATGATCACCTGCCCGATCCTGTTGCTGGCAGGCACCGAAGATGGCTGGTCTCCCGTTGCGCAACACCGGGAAATCGCCGCAATGGCACCCGATACCACGCTTGAGGTGATCGCGGGCGCCGGTCATTTCATGCCGCTCGAAAAGCCCGGTGAAACCGCCGTCGCAATTGTCAACTGGCTGAACAGGAAAGGACTTGCACATGGTCGACAGGATTGAACCATCGGTCGCGGCCGGAAGGGAGATTGCCGAAACCCCCCTTTTTGATCGCGACAGCAACCTGCATGGCTACAAGCTCAACAAGATGGCCATGTCGCTGGGGATTGCCGCCAACCGCGAGGTCTTCAAGGCCGATGAGGACGCCTATCTGCGCAGCTATGGGCTTGACGACGCAACCCGCACCGCCGTTATCGCACGCGACTGGCATGAAATGGTCCGGCGGGGTGGCAATCTGTTCTTCATCCTCAAGATTTCCGCCGTCGATCCGACACCGATCACCGCAATTGGTGCGGCACAGGCAGGCATGGATCATGAAACGTTCCTGAAAGAAAGGCTGGGCAAGTAATGGCACAGATCATCGGTGGGCTGGGAACCAGCCATGTTCCCTCGATCGGAGTGGCGCTGGATCGGGGATTGGCCGGCAGCGACGACTGGAAACCATTTTTCGACGGCTATGATTACGCGCAGGAATGGATGCGCGATCAAAAACCCGATATTGCGGTGGTGATCTTCAATGACCACGGCAATACTTTCTTTCTTGATCGCGTACCGACCTTCGCCGTAGGCGTCGCCGACAGCTACAGTCCGGTCGATGAAGGCTGGGGGCCGCGCGCCATCCCCCCGTTCCGGGGGGCGCAGGGCCTGGGCTGGCATTTTGTCGATCAACTTGTCGAAAGCCATTTTGACCCGCTGATCTGCCGGGAAATCGAAGTGGATCACGGTTTGCAGGTCCCCATGGAACTGTTCTGCGGTCGTCCCGGGGATGGCGGCGAATGGCCGGTCAAGGTTCTGCCGATCTGGGTCAATACGATCCAGTTTCCGATCCCGACGCCCCAGCGCTGCTGGGAAATGGGCAAGGTGCTGCGCCGTGCGATCGAAAGTTTTCCGGGTGATGATCGCGTCGTAATCATGGGAACCGGCGGATTGTCCCATCAACTCCAGGGAACGCGCGCGGGTTTTCTGAACACCGATGCCGACCGGCAATGGCTGGATACGATTGGTCCCGACCCGGAACGCTGGCGCAACATGAGCCGCGAGGATTATGTTGAAACCTTCGGCTCCGAAGGGGCGGAACTGATCATGTGGCTCGTCATGCGCGCGGCAATGACCCCTAGGGTCAAAACCCTGCACAAGCATTATTTCGTGCCGGCCTCGATGACCGGGGCAGGCTGTGTCGTGCTGGAGAACACCTGATGGCCTATTTCCTGATGCGATGCCGGCATCACCCCGACATGGCCGACAGGCGTGACCGGATCCGTCCGGATCACCGCGAATGGGTCGCCTCGGGCGGCGGCGGGCTGGTATCGGTTCTCATCGGTTCGGCACTTCTGGATGACCGGGGTAAGGCCATCGGCAATTTCGGCATCCTCGAAGCACATTCGGCCGATGACGCCCGCACCTTTGCCGATGGTGACCCTTTCGCAAAGGCCGGAATCGTGCAGGAAATCGATATCGCCCCACTGCCCGGCGGGTTTCAGGCGGCACGCATAACCGACCCGATGTCGCCGCGCCTGACCCCGGCATAGGGCTTCACAAGCCGCCACTGACCTTGTTGTCAATGACAATGTCTATCGGCTTCCTGATCCGGGCAACAATCGTCAGACGCCCAGACACCAGCGCAGTACTGCCTTTTGCGCATGCAGCCGGTTTTCGGCCTCATCGAAGATCACCGAATGCGGGCCATCCATGATGGCCGAAGTAGCTTCGTCATTGCGATGGGCCGGCAGGCAATGCATGAACAACGCATCGGGCCTGGCATGGGCCATAAGCGCCTCATTCACCTGATAGGGACGAAGCTGGTTATGGCGCCTTTCCTTGGCCGATTCCGGATCATGCATCGACACCCAGGTATCCGTTACCACAAGATCGGCCCCCGCCACGGCCTTTGCCGGGTCACGTTCAATGGTTATGGGATGGCCCTTGGAGGCCGCAAAATCCAGCCAGACCCGTTCGGGGTCAAGCGTTTCGGGACCGGTAAAGGCAAGCTCGAAACCGAATTGCCCGGCCGCATGGGCAAAGCTTGCAAAGACATTGTTGCCATCTCCACACCAGACGACCTTCTTTCCCGCAATCGGGCCGCGATGTTCCTCATAGGTCATCACATCGGCCATGATCTGGCAGGGATGGGTCCGGTTGGTCAGCCCGTTAATGACCGGCACCGTTGCATGTTCGGCCATTTCCTGAAGCGTCGCTTCCTCGAAGGTCCGGATCATGATCAGATCGACATAGCGCGACAGCACGCGCGCGGTGTCTGCAATGGTTTCCCCATGGCCAAGCTGCATTTCCTGGCCGGAAAGCACCATCGTCTGTCCGCCCAGCTGCCGAACGCCGACATCAAAGGAAACCCGGGTGCGGGTGGAAGGTTTTTCAAAGATCAGCGCGACCATCCGGCCCGCAAGCGGTTGATCGTCGTCAGCCATGCCCTTGGGGCGACCCCGCCGGGCGCGTTTCATCGCGCGGGCATTTTCGATCATGGCGCGCAGATCATCGGCGTTTGTGGTGTGAATATCCAGAAAATGGTTCATGTCGCTATCTTTCATGGGAAGCCGGGGCTGCCTGCCCCGGACGCCCGGGGTATTGTTCAAGGGAGGAAAATCAGCCGGACAAGGCGGCAGCCGTGGCATCCAGGCGGGATAAGGCCTCGGCGATATCTTCGTCGGGTATGTTGAGTGCGGGAAGCAGGCGCAGCACATTATCTGCCGCTGCGACAAGCAGGAGATTCCGGTCCTGGGCCGCCTTGACGATATCGGTATTGGCCGACTTGCATTTCAGACCAAGCATCAGGCCCTGGCCACGCACTTCCCCAAAGAGGTCGGGATAACGCGCGACAAGACTTTCAAGCCCCTGACGAAAAAGCCCCGCCTTGCGGTTTACATCATCCAGAAAACCCGGGTCAGCCACCGCATCCATCACAGCCGCCCCCATGGCGCAGCCCAGCGGATTGCCGCCATAGGTGGAACCATGCGTGCCCGCGACCATTCCCGACGCGGCATCCTCGGTGGCCAGTACCGCACCAAGCGGAAAACCACCGCCAATGCCCTTTGCGATCAACATGATATCAGGGCATATCCCGGCCCATTCATGGGCAAAAAGGCGCCCGGTACGGCCCATACCGCATTGGATTTCATCGAAAATCAACAAGGCGCCTGTCTTGTCGCAAAGTTCCCGCAACAGCTTCAGATAGTCATCGGGCGCGAGGCGGATCCCGCCTTCGCCCTGGATCGGTTCGATCATGACGGCAGCAACGCCATCATCCATCGCCGCGCGCAAGGCTGTCTCATCGGCGAAGGGAAGCGTGGTAAAGCCCGGCATCAGCGGACCAAAGCCCTTGACCATCTTTTCCGCGCCCGATGCGGCAATCGCCCCGGTGGAACGGCCATGAAACGCCCCTTCGAAGGTCAGGATCCTCACCCGTTCGGTCGCGCCTTTCTCATGCCAGTACTTGCGCGCCATCTTGATTGCCAGTTCCGTCGCTTCGGTCCCGGAATTCGTAAAGAAGGCCGTATCGGCAAATGTCGCCTCCACCAGCATATCCGCCAGGCGTTGCTGTTCAGGGATCTGGTAAAGGTTGGAAACATGCCAGAGCCGCCGGGCCTGATCGGTCAGCACCTCGACAAGGCGGGGATTGGCATGACCCAGCGCATTGACCGCGATCCCCGAGCCGAGATCGAGATACCGTTCCCCCTCGGTCGAAATCAGCCAGGAACCTTCGCCCGAAGCGAAAGCGAGAGGCGCGCGGTTATAGGTGGGAAGAACGGATGCGATCATGGCGATATCCTGAAATACAAAGCCCATGGATGCCAAAGGGCGACGGGCGGGTCAACGATTGAGAATGGGGTAAACGGGATCGGCGCGTCAGCCGCGCGGGCGGCGACGTCGCAAAAGCGTGGTATATGCGGCACCTTCGATCATGGCGCTGTCATAGCATGGCTGCCGCAGAAGTAAAGCGGGAGCTTCTTGAACTTCGCCGCCCCGGCTTGTATCTAGGCCTGTCCCCGATAAACTGGACGGACGGCGCGGGTCCCGTTGGCCCGCCAAGATGCGGAGATTTCCATGTCCTGGACCGATGAGCGGGTCGAAACGCTGAAGAAAATGTGGGCCGAAGGTCAAAGCGCAAGCCAGATCGCCAAGGAATTGGGCGGTGTGACCCGCAATGCCGTCATTGGAAAGGTGCATCGGCTGGGCCTGTCGAACCGGGCCAGCAGCAAGGACGATGGCAATACCGAACAACCCGCCGCCACGCCCGCACGGGCCGAAGCCGCCCCTGCCCGCCCTGCAAATCCGGCCCCTCAGCGCGAACAACGTCCAACACCGCCAACGCAACAGAACGTCGCCGCACAGGTTGCAAACAATGTAACCCCCCTGCCCCTGCGCAAGACCATCGTGCCGGCGGGCCAACCGCTGCCCCCGCAACCTTCGGCCAATGAAATCAGCCCCGAGGCGCTGGCTTCCGTTCGCGAAGTGGAAAAACGGGCCCGGAAAATTT
>JBKEDF010000044.1:0-9303 GCA_047975325.1 Pseudorhodobacter sp.
ATCCATAATAAATATAATGCCGAACCACGCCCCGACCTGTCAAATGAAAATATCGACGGATCACCCCGTCCGGCCAATCGCGCAAAAGCCGCGGGACATTCATCCGTTTCAACCCGCCCGGTCAGGGGTTTGGAGGGCCGATCACCGACGGCATCAGAAAAAGCTTGTAAAATACGTAATACGGTATACGTTTTTTCAAGGGAGCGAATCTTTACTGTATTTCGACACGACGCCTCCTGCCGGTCGGCAGGAACGGGTTTGTTGTCACATGACCGCGACAGCCCTGGCAAACAGGGGCGAATTCAACCAACGGGAGGATGAACATGAAACGAACGGGTTTTCTGGCAGGATCAGTGGCCGCCCTAGCAATGATCGCCGGCACCGCACAGGCGGAACGTGGCGCGGACGGGGAATTGAAGGTCCTGCTCTGGCAGGCACCTTCGACAATGAACCTTTATCTATCCGGGGGCAGCAAGGATCTTCTGGCGGGATCCTTTGTGCTGGAACCACTGGCGCGCTATGACGAGGAAGGCAATATGGTGCCCTTCCTCGTGGATGAGATCCCGACGCCTAAAAATGGTGGCGTTGCAGAGGATCTGATGTCCATCACATGGAAGCTGAAAGACGGGTTGAAATGGTCCGATGGCAGCGATGTGACGGCCGAAGATGTCGTCTTTACCTGGAAATATTGCGCCGATCCGGCAGGCGGTTGCGCCCAGACCGATTATTTCGAAGGGGTTGAAAGCGTCGAAGCGATTGACGCGCAGAATGTACGCGTCAATTTCGCCGCGCCGACCCCCTACCCCTATCGGGCCTTTGTCGGGCATCACGCCCCGATCCTGCAGGCGGCCCAGTTTGCCAATTGCCTCGGACTTGCGGCGGCCGGTTGCACGGAACAGAATTTCAATCCCATCGGGACCGGTCCTTTCCGGGTTGTCGAATTCCGCGCCAATGACGTGATCACGCTGGAGGCAAACCCTTTTTATCGCAACCCCGCAAAACCGGCTTTTGCCTCCTTGATGGTCAAGGGCGGGGGCGATCCAGCCTCGGCTGCGCGCGCCGTGCTGGAAACCGGTGAATTCGACTATGCCTGGAACGTCCTTGTGGAGCCGGAAATCCTCGACAGCCTCGCACAGGCGGGCAAGGGTGAGGTGATTTCAGCCTTCGGGGCGGCGGTCGAACGGATCGAGATGAACCAATACAATCCCGATCCGGCACTGGGCGAACAGCGGTCAACCAAGGATGCGGGGCCGCATCCTTTCAATACCGATCCGGCAGTAGCCCGGGCCCTATCGCTGGCCATTGACCGCAACATCATTGTTGCGGCCGGATATGGCCCGGCGGGGCAGCCGACCTGCAATAACCTCGCAGCGCCGGAAATCTATGCCTCAACTACAAATGACTGGTGCCTGACCCAGGATCTGGACGAAGCCAACCGGCTTCTGGATGAGGCAGGCTGGGAACGTGGCTCCGACGGGATCCGCGCGAAGGATGGGGTGAAACTTTCAATCCTGTTTCAAACCTCCACCAATTCGGTCCGGCAGGGGACACAGGCGCTGATCAAGAACTGGTGGAAGGAAATCGGGGTCGAGACGGAGTTGCGCAATATTTCCGGCTCGGTCTTTTTCGGCGGAGATCCGGCAAGCCCCGATACGATCCAGAAATTCTATGCCGATGCGGAGGAATTCAACAAACCCTTCTCCGGAACCGATCCATCCAGCTACTTGGCGGGCTGGACATGCGACAGCATCCCGCGCCCCGAAACCAACTGGCTGGGTGAAAACATGGCCCGTTATTGCAACCCGGAATATGATGCCCTGGTCGAAAAGCTTTCGCAGACCACCGAACTGGAGGATCGCGCGGAAATCGGCAAGGCGCTCAATGACATGATCGTGGAGGACGGGGCAATCCTTCCGCTGGTGCACCGTGGCAGCGTGGCGGCGCGGTCAAACGGCCTTGCCGGTGTACGCATGAACGCCTGGGATTCGGATTTCTGGAACATCGCAGACTGGTCTCGCGCCAGGTAATTCCGGCGATACCGCCCGCGCCCCAAACGGGACGGGCGGTTTTCGGATCCTTTCCGCGTATCGGAGATTTTCATGTTCAATTACACGCTTCGGCGCGCAATCTTCGCGGTTCCGACACTGCTGGTCATCAGCTTCGTGATCTTCGCCCTGCTGGATCTTGCGCCGAATGATCCGACCTCGGACCTGCCGCTGACGCTATCAGCCGAAGCACGCGAAAAGATCCGTCTTTCCCTGGGCCTGGATCAACCCTTCGCAATCCGCTATCTGAAATGGCTTTATCAGTTCTTCGTCAATGAACCGCTGAACCTGCTGGAAACGATGACCGGCTGGCAGATTGGCGATTCCGAAAACCGCCTGCGCGTGATTTCATGGATGACGCGCAGCCCGGTAATGGACCTGATCGCGGAAAGGATGCCACAGACGCTTTGGGTGGTGGGGATGTCCTATGTCATCGCGGTGGTTCTGGCCGTCCCGATCGGGGTGATATCGGCCTACAAGCAATATTCGCTCTTTGATCAGATCGGCACCTTTCTGGCGATGGTCGGATTTTCCGTCCCGGCATTCTTTTCCGGGGTGCTGCTGGTGGTAATCTTTTCATCCACGCTGCAATGGTTTCCCTCCATATATGACACCACGCATCGGGTAACCGACTGGAACAGCCTGGTCTTTCAGATCCAGCAGATGTTCCTGCCCGTCATGGTGATCGCACTGATCAACCTGTCACAGATCAGCCGTTTCGTGCGGTCTTCTGTGCTGGACAACCTCAACCAGGACTATGTGCGCACCGCCCGGGCCAAGGGCGTGAAGGAACGTACCGTCCTGCTGAGCCATGTATTGCGCAACAGCCTGATCCCGGTTGTCACCGTCATTGCCCTGGGCGTTCCCAGCATCTTTTCCGGTGCAATCATCACCGAACAGATCTTTCGTGTGAACGGGCTGGGACAATTGTTGATCACGGCAATCGAGGCGGGGGATCTTCCGCTGGTACAGACCCTGACCTTCATCTTCGCGGGGCTCATCATCCTGTTCAACCTTATCGCCGATGTCCTTTATGGCCTGCTCGATCCGAGGATCCGCTATGACTGATGCAACATCCTGTGACACGCCCCCCCAGGCACCACGGCGTTCCTATGCGGCCGATCTCTGGCGGCGGTTTCGCAAGCACAAGGGCGGGGTGGCCGGGCTGTTTGTCTTTGCCATCATCGTTCTGGCGGTGATCCTGGGGCCACCGCTTTACGGGCTCGACCCGAACGAGATGGACTATCTGGCCCGCAATCAGGGGCCTTCGGCCGCACATTGGCTAGGCACCGACAACCTGGGACATGATCTGATGGCACAGTTGCTTGCCGGCGGTCGGGTTTCCCTTACCGTCGGGGTGGCGGCCATGTTGCTGTCACTACTGCTGGGGACATTGATCGGGCTGCTTTCAGGTTACTTCCGGGCATTGGACGGCGCATTGATGCGTCTGACCGATCTTTTTCTGGCGCTACCGATCCTGCCGTTACTGCTGGTCATCATCATGTTGTTTCGCGAAACGCTGCGGGCGATAATCGGCCCGGAAGGCGGTATCTTCATCCTGATCGTCTTTGTCATTGGCATCACAAGCTGGATGCAGACCGCGCGGATCGTGCGGGGCGATGTGCTGGTACTGAAGGACAGGGAATTCATCCTTTCCGCCAAAAGCGGCGGATTGCGGGAAACAACAATCCTCCGGCGCCATATCCTGCCAAATGTCACCAGTTCAATTCTCGTTTCCGCGACGCTGGGCATTGCCACGGCAATCATAACAGAATCGGCGCTGAGCTTTCTCGGCCTCGGGTTTCCGTCGGATTTTCCGACCTGGGGACGGCTTCTTTATGACGGCGTGAACTTCATGCAGATCACCCCTTCCCGAGTCATCTGGCCGGGGTTGGCAATTTCCCTCACGGTGCTGTCGGTCAACTATATTGGCGACGGGCTCCGGGATGCCTTTGATCCGAGGTCCAATGATGGCTGAACCCAATCACAATGAAACCACGGAACATCAACAGGGCCGGGAGGACAGGATGGCAGGATCCGTAAGAACCGCCCCCTCCACACCGCTGCTTTCGGTGCGGGATCTGCGGACCTCCTTCAGGGCCGAAGAAGGCTGGTGCGAGGTGGTCAAGGGTATCTCCTTCGATCTGGCTGCGGGGGAGACGCTGGCGATCGTCGGGGAATCCGGATCCGGCAAGAGCGTGACCTCGCTTTCGATCATGCAGCTTCTGGCAAGGCGAACGAGCCGGATTTCCGGTCAGGTAGAACTGGCCGGGCGGGACCTTCTGGGTCTGACCGGAGAGGAGATGCGGCAAATCCGCGGGCGCGACATCTCCATGATCTTTCAGGAACCCATGACCAGCCTCAATCCGATTTTCCCGATCGGACGGCAGATTGCGGAAGCCCTGACCTGCCATGGCGAAACCAGCCCGGCAGAGGCAAGGGCGGAAGTCTTGCGACTGCTGGAAAAGGTACGGATCCCGCATGCGGCCGATCGTTATGATGACTACCCGCACCAGTTTTCCGGCGGAATGCGGCAGCGGGTGATGATCGCGATGGCCCTTGCCGCACGCCCCAGGGTCCTGATCGCGGATGAACCCACGACCGCGCTGGATGTGACGATTCAGGGCCAGATCCTCGATCTGATCAAGGAACTGCAGGACGACATCGGCATGGCGGTGCTGTTCATCACCCATGACATGGGCGTGGTGGCCGAAATCGCCGACAGGACGCTGGTGATGTTTCGGGGCAATCTGGTGGAAACGGGGACGACGGAACAGATATTCACCGCCGGAAAGGAACCTTACACGCGGGCGCTTCTGTCAGCGGTACCAAGGCTCGGCTCCATGGCCGTGCATGATCGGCCTGCGCGCTTTCCGGTCATCAACCCCGAAACCGGAATGGCCCTGCCGGAACGGGAGGTCGGCAATACGGTACAGCGGGACAGGCCCGTCTTGCAGGTTCGCGACCTGACCACGCGTTTCTATGTCAAATCGGGGCTGCTGGGGCGACGTTCCGGAGCGGTTCATGCGGTGGAAAAGGTCTCATTCGACCTTTGTCAGGGCGAAACACTGTCACTGGTCGGGGAATCGGGCTGTGGTAAATCCACCACCGGGCGTTCGGTTACACGGCTGGTCATGCCGGAAAGCGGTTCCATCATGGCCGATGGGCATGAGGGGCTGAAACTTGGTACGCGGGATTTGCGGCAGCTTCGCCGATCTGTCCAGATGGTGTTTCAGGATCCATTCGCCAGCCTCAATCCAAGGATCAATCTGGGCACCACCATGACCGAATGCTTTCTGGAACACCGCAGGGGAAGTCGCGCAGAAGCCCGCGACAAGGCGGCGGGGCTGCTGGAAAGGGTTGGGCTGGATCCATTGATGATGACCCGCTATCCACATGAATTTTCCGGTGGGCAGCGACAGCGGATCTGCATCGCGCGCAGCCTGATGCTGGACCCGAAGGTAATCATCGCGGATGAATCGGTCTCGGCACTTGATGTGTCGATCAAGGCGCAGGTCTGCAACCTGTTGCTGGACCTGCAGGAAAGCCTGAACCTTTCCTATCTTTTCATCAGCCATGACATGGCGGTGGTGGAACGGGTCAGCCACAGGGTAGCGGTGATGTATCTGGGCGAAATCGTGGAGATCGGACCACGGCAGCAGATTTTCGAAAACCCGCAGCACCCCTATACCCGCAAGCTGATAGAAGCCGTGCCCATTCCCAATCCATCCCGCCGCAGCCTCCGGCGCAGTCAGGAGGTGGAGGAACTGAAAAGCCCGGTACGTCCACTGGGTTACATCCCGCCCGAACGCAGCTATCGGGAAGCCAGCCCCGGCCACCTGGTGCAGGTGGCGTGATGATCTGGGTACTGGTCCTTAAAATTACGTTCGGCTAGGAACGGGACGATTTGAAACGGAGGTTGTAATGTCGATCGTGCGCGTGGCGGATCTGCGCCAACAGGTTTATGAAAACGTCCGCAACCGCATATATTCGGGTGAGTTTGCAACCGACGCGACCTTCCATGAGATCGCGCTGGCCGAGGAACTGGGCGTTTCGCGCACCCCTGTCCGCGAGGCGCTGGCCATTCTGGCGCGTGACGGGCTTCTGGTGCAGGAAAGGCGGGGTTTCCGTTTTCCGCAGCTGAACGCCGCCGATATCCGGCATGTCACGGATGTCCGCCTGCGGCTGGAACCCTATGCGCTGGGGCAGATCGTGGTGGATCATTCCATGACGGAACTGGTACGGCTGGCCAATTTCATCCGCAGGGAAATCAACACACATCGCGACAGCGACAGTTATATCGCCGCCCACAGCCGAATGCGCGAGGAAATCCTGGCCCATATCGAAAATCCGTTTCTGGCCGATATCATCCGGCATTTCGACCATTTCGCCCATGTCGTGCGCAACGCAACGCTGCGCGAACAACGCTGGCGCGACAAATCCGCCGAGGGCAACCTGCGCAAGGCCGATGCCTTTGAGGCCGGTGATCAGGAACAGGTCAGAGATGTGCTTTTCAACCTGATCAAGCTATCCGCGAGTTCCTATATGGAGCTTCTGAAATCACAGGAACATTGAACGCATCACATGGCGGACCCTTTCCGCCATCAAAATCGTATACGGTATTCGAACAACAGTGCCATCCAGCCCCGCATGAGTTGGCAAAAGGAAAAAGAGAAAGGAACGGCCATGACACCCAGCCTGACGAATACGGGCAAGATTGATGATCTGGTTCAGGCATTGCGACCGGCCTATGAACGGCTCAGCGATACGGTCTGGGGCATGCCGGAAACCTGCTATGGCGAAACGCGCTCCGCCGCGGCCCATGCGGAACAATTGCGGGCCGCCGGGTTTCGCGTCTCCGAGGGCGTGGCCGACATCCCAACAGCCGTCATCGGGGAGGCGGGCAGCGAAGATGGCCCGCTGATCGCCTTTCTGGGGGAATATGACGCCCTGCCGGGGTTGAGCCAGAAAGAAGGTTCAAACCAGCATGAGCCACTGGAGGAACAGGGCAATGGCCATGGCTGCGGGCATAACCTTTTGGGAGCGGCATCGATGCTGGCGGCGACCTCGGTAAAACAATGGCTGGAAGAACACGATATCCCCGGTCGCGTGCGTTACTATGGCTGCCCGGCCGAAGAAGGCGGCGGGGCCAAGGCCTTCATGGTTCGCGCAGGGTTGTTCGAGGATGCCGATATCGCGATCTCCTGGCATCCGGAAAACTTCTGCGAGGTGCTTCCGGCCAATTCCCTGGCAAATACCCGGGTCGATTTCCTGTTTCATGGCCGTGCCTCCCATGCCGCCGTCGCCCCGCATCTGGGACGTTCCGCGCTGGATGCGGTGGAACTGACCAGCATGGGTTGCAATTACCTGCGCGAACATATTCCGCCAGATTGCCGGCTGCATTACGCCATTCTGGACACTGGTGGCATTGCCCCGAACGTGGTCCAGAGCTATGCGCGGGTCCGCTATTCCGTGCGGGCCGCCGACAATGTCGCGATGCGCGACCTCTATGCGCGGGTCTGTGACGTGGCCAGGGGGGCCGCGCAGATGACCGGCACCAAACTTGAAATCCGTCCCATCAGCGCGGTTTCCAACCTGCTTGTGAATACCCCACTGGAAACCGCGATGTGGGAAGAACTGGAGGCGCTCGGCCCACCTGATTTCGATGAGGCCGATATCGCCTTTGCGCGGAAAATGCGCGAAAGCATTTCGGAGGAAGATATCATCTACACCCATAAACGTTTCGGGCTGGAGCCGGATCTGGACCGCGCGCTGTGTGATTTCGTCGTGCCGCGCGATGCGGAACGCCTCAAGATGTTCGGCTCAACCGATCTGGGTGATGTGTCCTGGGTCGTGCCACTGGTTCAGATGCAGGGTGCAACCTGCGCCATCGGCACACCCTTTCATTCCTGGCAACTGGTGGCGCAGGGCAAATCCGCCATGGCCAAGAAAGGCATGGTTCATGCGGCAACGGTGATGGCCCGGACCGGGATCCGTGCCCTGCGCGATCCCGCCCTGATTGAGGCCGCCAAGGCGGATCTGCACCGCCGGATCGGCGCCAAGGGCTATATCAGCCCCCTGCCCGATGGAATCGAGCCACCGATATCGGAAATGGCCCCGGACGCCTGAAAAATATTATCCTGAAGGAAAACGGACCGCACGGAACACCCCTGGCGGCGGGGTGTCGGCAAGATCAGGATGTTCTGTCAAGCGCCGCCAGCAGAACATCGATATCGTCCAGAAGTGACGCGATCCTGTCCTGCCCCAGCGCAGCTTCGATCGTGGCATAGATCGCGGCACTTTCAGGGGCGACACGCCGCAAAAAAGTGTCGCCCTCGGGCGTGAGGCTGATCTGGGATCGGCGCCCATCGTCACGATCCTTCGCAACCGCGATATATGTTTTCTTTTCCAGTGTCTTGATGATGCGCGACAGGGAAGGTGGCAATACGCAGGCAGCCTCGGCCAATTCGCTGGCATCCATCCTTTCGGCCTCCTGCAATATCCGCAGGACGCGCCATTGTTGTTCGGTTACCCCATGGGCCGACAGTAAGGGGCGAAACCGTTCCATCACGGCCTCCCGCGCCCGCAGGAGCGAAATCGGCAGGGTCCGCCGGGTGGCGGCAAGTTCAAATCCGTCTTTCAGGGTCTTGCGCTTCATTCATCCTCCGATGAGACAGGGGTGGTTCAAAAAAAAGACATTGACAAGTTGATTTTTATTTAACATGTTAAATTAAATGGAGGAAGAGTCTTGCCACATCTGAGTATCGAATATTCCCCCGGTCTCGAATCCCGCGCCGATATTGCCGATATCTGCAAGGCCGCGCATCGCGTGATGCTGGATGCAGGTATCTTTCCCAATGCCGGGATCCGTATCCGCGCCTTTCGCGCCGATCACTGCATCGTTGCCGATGGGCTTACGGAAAATGACTTTCTGGCCATGACGCTTTCGGTCGGCGCGGGACGGAGCACGGAGGAATTGCAGACCGCCGGCAATGCAATCTTCGCAGCGGTTCGTGGCCAGTTGGCACAACCCCTTTCAACCCCGCATTTTGCCCTTTCACTGGAAATCCGGGTCATCAACCCGGACCTGAGCTGGAAGGATACCCCCATTCATACCCGCCTGTCGGGCAAGAAGTGAGAAGCAACCATGAATGTGCTTGACGACAACATCGCCCGCGCCGCCGAATACATGGCGCCCTTCGCCAAAACCGGCGTGATGAACCATATCGGCGGCCAGTCGGTCCCCGCCGCATCGGGG
>JBKEDF010000001.1:0-3317 GCA_047975325.1 Pseudorhodobacter sp.
GCTTCCTGTCCGGAACTTGTGGCGAAGGCATTGTTCATGCTTTCGGCGTCATCGAAATGAAGCTCGGAAAAGCCGTCAAGGTCCCAGTTCCCGGCAATGGCATGCTCACCCTTTTCAAGGATCGTGTGGTGGAAATAGGCCCTCAATCCGGGGAGCCTGGCCGCCAGCGGGCCGTGGGTGTCGCGCCAATAGGTGTCAAACTGTTCCTTTGACATGTGCGGGTTGCGCTTGAGCAAGCCAAATCGGGTGATCATCGGAGCCCTCCCTCTCCTTTGCGGTTACGATCTGCTCGTGGATGGTGCCGTCTCTCTCAGGCGTTTGAGAACGGGTTCGCGCTTGTCGAGCCAGTCGCGATGCTGCAGCGGCCAGGGGGCAAACCCAACCTCTCCAGCGAGTGCCTTCCACGCCTTTGCCGGCCAGTAAGGGTCCTCCAGTGCTGCGCGGCCTATGGCCACGAGGTCTGCCTGCCCCTCGCGCAGTATTGCCTCGGCCTGATCCGGGTCGACGATGATGCCGACCGCTTGTGTGGCAATGTCGGCCTCGTTGCGCACGCGCGCGGCGAAGGGCACCTGAAATCCGAATCCCCGAGGTGTGGCCGAGCGGTTCATCAGCCCGGACAATCCGCCGGACGAACAGTCGATCACATCCGCGCCCTGCGCTTTCAAATGTGCGGCCAAAACGACCGTATCATCCATCGACCATCCGCCCTCAGCGCCATCGACACAGGACAAACGCACGAAGAGAGGCTTGTCCTGCGGCCAGGCTTGCCGCACTTCCCGGGTAATTTCGATGGCCAGCCGCATTCGGTTTTCGATCGGGCCGCCGTAATCGTCGCTGCGCATGTTGGAAATGGGCGAGAGGAAGCTTGCAACGAGATAGCCGTGGCCAAAATGAAGCTCCAGTGCATCCATATCGGCTTCGTTTGCACGTCTTGCGGCGGCGACATGCTGCGCCCGGATTTCCGCGATCTGAGTGGTGTCAAGCGCCTCGGGCACGGACCAGCTTTCGCCTGCCGCAATTGCGCTTGGTCCAACCCGGCACCATTTGACCCCCGTCGCGTCAAGCGCCTCGGGCTTGAGTACGCGCCCACCTGCCCAAAGGGGCTCCGAGAAGGCCTTGCGCCCCGAATGCGCAATCTGCACGCCCATCAGCGCCCCATTTTCATGTGCGAAATCGGCGAGCCGCTTCAATCCGGGAATGTGATCATCCGACCAGATGCCAAGATCAGCGACCCCAACGCGGGAATCTTCGGACACCGCCGTGCTTTCGGTGAAAACCAGTGCAGCCCCCCCCATGATGAATTTCCCATAGTGAACAAGGTGCCAATCTCTTGCAAAACCGTCTCTGGCCTCATGCATGCACATGGGGGAGATCACCAACCGATTCCTGAGTGTCCGCCCGCGCAGGGGGAGGGGGGTGAACAGCATGGGGCTCTTGACCAGCATTGAGCGCGCGATCCTTTGTTGTGTCGTCACTTTTCCCGACGAAGTTGATATATGGCCCTTTGGAGGTCGGGGCAGTCAGACCGTCAGGTGTCCGAAGAGTCTATTGTTAATTAATAACGAAACGATTATACATAATCAACCCAAAGTGGGGCAACCGCCGCCGGGGTGGGCTGCGTGAAAGACATCGTGGGTATGCCTCAGTTCTCGGTGTGGAGGGCTGGTGTCCTTGCCGGCTGAGCCCGGCCACCATGTGCTTCACAAATTGATTGTGGCGTGTCGATGTGTTCTTTAGTTGGATCGAGAAGCAGCAATGGGCCAATGATGATGCGGGAAAGGGCAAGGGGAATTCAATCCATCGAGGTGAGTGGACGGATCCTGCATGCCTTGTCCCTCGCCAGCGAGCCGATGATGCTGAAGCAACTGGCGCAATCGGCCGGGCTCGTCCCCGCTCAATGCCATGCATATCTTACGAGCATGCGCCATGTTGGCCTCGTGCAGCAGGATCCGTTATCCGGCCTCTATCGGGTGGGGTCGTTCACACGCCAGTTGGGGAATGCCTGGCTCAAGAGCGACCCGCTCGCGGCTGAGGCCATTCGTGTTCTCACTGACATCAGCGACAAGGCGGATGTCATGTCGCTTCTGGTGGTCTGGGGGATAGCCGGCCCGACGATCGTGCATGTCAATGCGGGAAGAATACAAACCGCACTGAACATCCGTCAGGGCACCCTCTTTTCCGTCACAGGAACGGCAACGGGCCGGGCTTTTGCCGCCTTTGGAACGGCACCAGACCTTCAGGATCGCATTGCAACCGAGCTTGGCCAATCGCGCCGAAGCGATGCGCTCGGAGAGGTGATGACGCGTGAGAATTTTGAAAGGCAAGTCGACATCGCGCGGGAGCGTGGTTACGCGACGACAGAAGGGGCGCCCATTCCGGGTATCAATGCGGTCTCAACGCCGGTTTTCGGCGAAAATGGACAGCTTTGTTTCGTCCTCACCATCATCGGGCCAACCTCCTGCCTGCCGGTTGGTGCGGATACGCCGGCCGTCAGGGCGCTGTTGGAGGCCACGCGACAGCTGAACGGGGCGTCAGATGAACCGGCATAGCCGGCCCGGATTTTTCCGAGGTTTTTTCGCGGGACGTTGGCGAGGCATGGTATTCGACGAAAAGGGATCTGCAAAATGAGTGGCGAGAAACCCATGCGCAGGAAATCGTCCCCCAGGCCGGAAAGCCGCGGCGTGCAATCCATCGAAACCGGCGCGCGCCTGCTTGAGACGCTGGCGGCGGAAATGCAGCCCATGATGCTCAAGGACCTTGCGAAGATGGCGGGTTTCGTGCCCGCCCAGGCCCATGCCTATCTTGTCAGCTATCGCAAGGTGGGATTGGTCGAGCAGGATGCCAAGACAGGCCATTACAAGCTGGGGCGTTTCGCTTTGGATCTGGGCATTGCCAGCATGCGCACGACGGACCCGTTTCGCGTTGCCAGCGAGGCGGCGATTGAGCTGTCCGAACTTACCGCGCTGCATGTGGCGCTGGTGGTTTGGGGCTCGTTCGGGGCGACGGTTGTTCAGGTTCAGGAGAGTGGTGGCCAGATCAACATGAGTACGCTGCCCGGTACGGTCTATTCTCTGACGGGGACGGCCAGCGGGCGGGTTTTCGCGGCCTTTCTCCCCGAGACGATCATCAAGGCTTCGATGAGCCGTGAAAAACGCGAAAGGGCGGATAGTGGCCGTATCGGCGTGGCGCGATTCATGTCGCGCGCGGAAATCGCCCATATTCGCGAGGTCGGATATGCGACCGTCGAGAGCCCGCCGGTCCCTGGTGTTTCGGCCTATTCCGCGCCCATCTTCGACAATGCAGGGCAGTTGATCATG
>JBKEDF010000002.1:0-32174 GCA_047975325.1 Pseudorhodobacter sp.
CGGCCGCCGATGCACAGGCGCGCTGCAAACCCGTTTATGAAGAGATGGAAGGATGGGCCGAAAGCACCGAAGGCGCGCGGTCCTGGGCGGAGCTTCCGGCCGCGGCGGTAAAATATGTCAGGCGGATCGAGGAATTGATCCAATGCCCCGTCGCACTCCTGTCTACCTCGCCGCAACGCGATGACACGATCCTCGTGACCGACCCTTTCGCGGATTGATCCGATGGCGTTAGGCTACAAGGCGCGGCGGCGCTGGTCCCTGGTGATCCTGCTGATTGGCCTGCCGCTTTATATCGTGGCAGCGGTGAGCCTGGTGAACTGGCTGGACCGCCCCTCGATCTGGGTGGAATTCCTGGTCTATCTTGGCCTCGGTTTCCTGTGGATGCTGCCCTTTCGCTTCGTCTTTCGCGGGGTAGGGCGTGAGGATCCGGAGACAGGACGGCAAGATCCGCCAAACTGAAGGGACGGGCATGGCGGCCTTGCCGCCGGTCCCGTCGATATTCAGCGGGTGTTTCGCCAGCTACAGCTATTATGCCCTTGCCAGGCTTGTCGGTCCTCGCGCCGGCAACAGGGCCGGCGCGAGGTGTTGCTGCCGCGTCTGGGCGCGGTCAGCGTCATGGCCGTTTCATGTCAGGGGCCATGGCAGGTCAAAGGCGTCCTGCAACAATCCCGGCGGGAAGTCACGATTGAGCACGCCCGCCATCATCAGCATGAAGGCAATGCCTGCCGCCGTCAGGATCAGCACCCGCTGCCAACTTGCCCCCGCCCGCACCCGGAAGAACGCAATGAGGAAGATGGCTAGGGAAAGGATGAATCCCACAAGGAATGTCCCCGCGATCAGTGCTGCGAACCAGGCCAGCGTGGACCAGAGCCCATAGGGCGCCTCCGCATCCTCCCCCGCCATTTCCTTGTCGGCAAAGATCACGTCCCCTTCAGGGCGGCGCATCATCTGCACAAGGATGATCGCGCAGCAAAGCAGGGTGATCGTGCCGACCACCAGCGGGATAACCTTGTCGGTCATGCTGAAATTCGGGATCAGGCTCGCGTTGATCAGCGCCGTGATGACATAGGCGATGATGATCAGCAAAAAGACCACAGGCGCCCGCTTGGACCCCGACGCCACCTCGCCTTCAGCCATGATCGACTTTGCCTGCCGCAGACCCAGCACCACCGAAACGACCGTGACGATCAACAGGATGATCACGATGGGTGAAAAGATATAGCTGATCCCCGCATCAAAGCTTTCGCGAAAGCGGAAGGAGGCGATCTGAAAGGCCTGATTGGTGAATTTCTCAACCGGGTTCGACAGAACGAAACCGATCAGGAAAGCCGGGCGCGACCAGTCGAAACGGCGCAGGAAGATGCCGATCAGACCAATGGCGAAGAGAGCCAGAAGATCCTCGAAATTCTGTCCTGACTGAAAGGCTGCAAAGCTGATCAGCATGAACAGGAAGGGCGCCAGATAGGTGAAACGGATCGTGGTCAGCTTGGCGATCCCGCCGGAAGCCGCGATACAGATCAGCGTGCCGACGACATTTGCCAGCGCCAGAAGCCAGACGATCGAATAGGTGATGTCCAGATTGTTCTTCAGCATGGCCGGGCCGACTTCGATATCGCCCGATCCCAGAAGTGCGATTGCGCCGATGAAGATCGCCATCGAACCTGACCCGGGAATGCCGAACAGCAGTGTTGGCACCAGCCCGCCGCCTTCCTTGGCGTTGTTCGAACTTTCCGGCCCGATCACGCCGCGGATTTCACCCTTGCCGAAATTCGACTTGTCTTTGGTGGTTTGCACTGCGTGGCCGTAAGAAATCCAGTCCACGACCGAACCGCCAAGCCCCGGAATGACCCCGACAATGACCCCGATAATCGAACAGCGCACCGACAGCCAGATATTGGCGGCCCAGTCGCGCACGCCTTCCATCCAGCCGGCCCCGAGGCTTGCGCCCTTGGCAATGGACCGATCCTGCCGCAGGAGTGAAACAATCTCCGGCACGGCAAAGATGCCAAGACCGACAATGACCAGTTGCAGTCCGTCGATCAGATAGGGGATGTCATAGGTTGCCATGCGCAGGCTGCCGCCGGCATCCGCCTCGCCGATTGTGCCGATCAGCAGGCCCAGCCCTGCGGCCGCCAGCCCCTTGAGCGCCACGCGCCCGGCAAGGATTGCCACCATGGAAAGGCCAAGGATGGTGATCATCAGCATCTCGGGCAGGCCGAAAGCCAGCACGATGGGCCGTGCCATCAGGATAAAGACGGTCAGGAAGGTCGCACCGACCAGCCCGCCGAAAAGCGATGAGGCAAAGGCTGCCGACAGGGCCCGCGCTGCTTCACCCTTCTTGGCCAGGGGAAAACCGTCAAGCACCGTGGCCTGTGAGGCGGAACTGCCCGGAATACCCATCAGCACTGAGGCGAATGTATCCGAGGTCGGCACCACCGCGACCATGCCGATCATCAGCGCAAGGCCAAGGATTGGGTCCATGCCGAACATGAAGGGCAAAAGCAGTGACAGGCCGGCAATGCCGCCAAGGCCGGGGAACACCCCGACCGCAAGGCCCATGATGACGCCGAGAACCAGATACCCCAGCACAATGGGCTGCAGGATCAGACCCCAGGCTTCGCCAAGGGCTGGCAAAGCTGTTGAAAGAAGGTCCAACGTATTTCCTCCGCAAGAATATTGGGGATCCGGCAGCCATTGGCTGCCGGATGTCCTTGATTAATCGATGGTTACGCCAAGAAGGTCCGAGGCCTGCGATTTGACTTCGGTGACATTCTTGTCAAGCTGGGCAAGTGCCTCTGCCGTGGCTTTCGCGCCGGGTTCGCCCATGAAGAAGAAATGATTGCCGTCAATGGTCATCGACAGCTTTTCATCAAGTGAACGGGTGAGATCCAGAATGCCGCGCCAGGATTCGTCCGAAAGCGTATTCACATCCACCTCGTTCGCGGTGATCCACGAATTATAGACGGTATTGGCATTGTACATGGACCAGATCGCCTGATCGGTCAGTGCATGACGACGATCGCCACGCCCATCGGGAATGATCATGGCAACCAGGGGGAAGTCCTTGAACGCAAAGGGTTTGGCATCTTCCTGATAGGCCAGTTGATCGATCACGAAAGCCCCGTCGCGATAGACCTGTGAATATCCCTGAAGGCCAATGGGAATATCCCCCTGATACTGTTCGGTGAAGATCTGTTCGGGGACGATTTCATGGCCGACCGCCTTGGAATTTTCCGCAACCTGCGCGAACCAGCCCGCGTAGTTCTTGCGCCGGTCGGTCAGGCCGGTTTCCAGCATCGGAAATTCGCGCGTCAGGGCAATGAGCCCGGGCGTGGGGGCCGTGGCGGTGACCGAGGTGTAGAATTTCAGGTCAAGCCCCTGTTCGCGCATTGCCTCATGCACGGATTGCGAAATCTTGCCGCCCATGGACCAGCCCATGACGATCACCTCGCCGTTCAGACCGTTCGCATCGACATGTTGCCGGGTCAGTTCGGCCGCCTGCGCGCCCCAGTCGCGGATGGTGAAATCGGGGTGTTCCGTGGGAATGCCGCCGACCACCGTATCGATCGGATAGGAAATCGCGAGGAAATTATACCCTTGCTGATTCAGCCAATAGGCCAGGAAATCCTTTTCCTCTGCACCCTCATGGCCACCATAGCTGACGCGTGCCGCATGATGCGCGCCGGGGATGAATACCACCAGCGGCCGGTCGGCATCCCCCGGCTTGAACATGGTGATTGCGGGAAAACCCGCTGCGGTTTCGATCTGTTCGTTCGGGAACAGATCCTGCGCCTGGACGGATCCTGCGACGGGCGCTGCAAGGATCGCGGCAACTGCGCATGAGTGAAGAATACGCTTGAACACGCGCATAGGAATCTCCTCGGATATCTGGGGTGTATCGTGATTGACCGGCGCGCCTGGAAACAGGCGCGCCGGCGTTGAAGCCATTGTTATTTCAACGAGACGCCGTAGGTTTCCTGCAACCAGTTCAGCACGAATTCCTTGGCATCATCCGCAACTGTCGTGCCGGATTCCGCAGTCTTGACCGCACCGTCGCCGACGAACATCGGATATTCGCCAACCTGCAGGGTTGCGATTTCCTTGAAATCGGGCCGCGCGCGAACGGCTTCGAAGGCCGCGACATAGGCATCCTTTACATCGTCCGGAGTGCCGGCGGGAAGGAAGGCGATCTTCTGTGACGGGAAACCGGCGATGAAAAAGGCTTTCCAGGCATCCCAGGCCGGACCGGATGTTTCGCAGCCCTCGGTGGCCTCGCAGACCTCCTTGAAGGTGGGAAGGTCGGGGAAGGTCGGGTCGCGGACGATATTGCCATCTTCATCCAACGCGCCCCAGGTCATCATTGGAATGGCCATGCCGGATTCGACAAGATCGACCGACCCGCCCAGATATCCCGATGATGTCTGGTAATCGATCGTGGCTTCGCCGCGTTCGAACATCAGGCGGCCATCGCCGCGGCCCTTGATGCCGAAGACCGGTTCAACCTTCAGGCCCAGCATCTGCCAGGCAAGCAGGGGAACCAGATCAAGCCGCGTCGCGCCCTGCGATCCGTAGATGAAATTACTGTCTTTCAGCGCATTGGCGGTTCCGTCGAACTTGGCTCCATCCTCGGGGTTCAGATAGGCCACGCCGCCGGTGCCGGAAGCCATGACAGGTACCCAATCCTTGTATTCATAACGGACACGCGGATCCCCCAGAAGGTAGGGAAACTGGGTTGAACCGGAGGTGCCGAATAACAAAAGCCCATCCTTGTGCTTTTGTTCCTGGAACCAGTTGGCGCCCTTGGTCGAACCCGCACCGGGCATGAACTTGACGATGACAGTGGGCTGTCCGGGCAGTTCCTGTGACAACAGGGGCGCGAAGAAATTTGCCCATTTGGCTGAGCCGCCGGTTTCCGAGAAGGGAATGACCCATTCGACGGTTTCGCCCGAAAAATCCACCTCCGCCGCGGCGGGAAGGGCCAGGGCACCAATGGTGGCAAGCCCGGCAGCAGCGCAGCGCGCAAGGTTCATGATGGTCATCTGGTTCCTCCCTTGTGACCAGTTGATCGGGATGGCCTCATTTTCACCACCGCGATCCGATTCGTATTCGCAGGGTTGATTCCCCTGCCAAGCTGTTGAACATGAAACGACAACCTTGCGCCAAGCTTGCGGACCCCCGAATGCGGATCGTCATTGTCGAAGATAACCAGGCCCTCGCCAATGCCATTGCCTACCGGCTGCGCGATCGCGGCCATGCGGTCGATGTGCTGATCGACGGGCTTGAGGCAGATGCCTTCCTTGCGCGCGAAAGTGCTGATCTGGTGGTGCTGGATATCAATCTGCCCGGCCGTTCCGGGCTGGATATCCTGCAGGCGATACGGGCGCGCAATGATGGAATGCCGATCATCCTGCTGACGGCCCGTTCGGAAACCAGAGACCGTGTTCTGGGGCTGGACATGGGCGCGGATGACTATCTGGTAAAGCCCTTTGAAATGGATGAACTGGAGGCCCGCATTCGTGCCCTGTCACGGCGCAAGCAGCTTGATTACGGCAATCGTGAACAGATCGGCCGGATCGATTTTGACCGCACGGCCCGGCGCGCCAGTGCGGATGGCAAGGTTCTGGATATTCCGCGCCGCGAACTGGCCGTCCTGGAATGCCTGCTGGACCGGCGCGGGCGGATCGTATCAAAGACGCAACTGATGGATCATGTTTACGGGATCGGTGCCGATGTCGAAGGGACCGCCATCGAGCCGCATGTTTCGCGCCTGCGCAAGCGCCTTGCCAGGCATGGCGTGACAATCCGTACCGCAAGGGGGCTGGGTTATATGATCGAGGCATCGCAGTAATGGGCGGATTATCCCTGCGGCTGCGCCTGTTCGGGCTGATTCTGGCACCGCTGGTGCTGATGGCGGCGGTTCTGGGCTATTGGCGCTTTGTGATCGCGCAGGAGACAGCCGAAGAGCTGTTTGACAGTAACCTGCTGGCCGCGGCGCTGGCGATTTCGCGCGATGTGACGGTATCGGGTGGTGATGCCCTGCAACCCGTCACCCGTGACATGATTCGCGATGCCTCCGGTGGCGAGGTTTTCTATCATGTTGCCGCCCCCGACGGCATCTATGTCACTGGCTATGCCTATCCGCCGGTTCCCAGGGAACGTCTGGCTGGCCGCGACACGCGTCCCCGGTTCCTGATGGCGACATATCGCGATGAACCGGTTCGTGTCCTGCAGATCAGCGAACGCATCACGATTGACAACCTGACGGGTGATGCGACCGTGACCGTCTGGCAACGGCTGGCCGACAGGCGGGCCTTCGCCAATCAACTGGCCTCGCAATCCGCCATATTGATGGGTGTCCTGCTGTTGACACTGGCACTGGTGATCTGGTTTGGCGTCGCGCGAGGCCTGCGCCCGTTGCTGGACCTGCAAGACGCCATCGCCATGCGGTCCCCGGATGATCTGAGCCGGATCAAACGTGAGGTGCCTGAGGAAGTGCGCGGTGTCGTTGACAGGCTCAACCACCTGTTCCGGCAGGTTGAAAGCAGCATTGAGGCGCATCAGGTCTTCATCTCCGATGCCGCCCATCAGTTGCGCAACCCGGCTGCGGCGGTGCATTCACTGGCCGAATCCGTGCGCGATGCGACAAATAACGCTGATCGTGACATGCGGATTTCCGAACTGGTGCAGGCTGCACGCAACTCGACCCGGGTGGCGAACCAGCTGCTGTCACTTGACCGCCTGCGCCAGCAGGATACCGAGATCCGGACGGAATGTTTCGATCTGGGGGCGCTCATCCGTGAAACCTGTGCCGAAATCGGCCCGGCCATCATGTCGCGCGGGATTGACCTGGAGGTAAAGACACCGGAGCAGCCCATCATGTTCAGGGGGGATCAGCTGTTTCTGTCCGAAGCGGTCAAGAACCTTGTGGATAATGCCGTCAGGCATGGCGGCGGCGGGCTTTCCCTGATCAGCGTCTGCCTGACATCCGACATGTCCGGTCTGGTGATTACCGTTCAGGACGATGGCAAGGGCCTGAAACCCGAAGATGCCGAACGCGCCTTCAGGCGTTTCTCGCAGATCGAGCCTTCGGATGGCAGCGGGCTCGGCCTTGCCATTGTCCGGTCTGTTGCCGAAAGCCACGATGGCAGGGTTGTCATCAACGAGGTCGGAAAAGGTGCCAGCCTGTCCTTGCATCTTTCGGCCGGAGAAAAGACCGGGGAAGGATAACCCCGTTTTGCGCCCTGTCATGTGGTGTAGCTGGCGGAAACAAATTTGATCATCAAATTTGCGCAGCATCAGCATAAAATCAGAAGGTCACAGCCTGACCATATAATCGGAATGAAATCGTCAGGCGATATCGGGTTGATCCTACCCCTGCGCCTCATCCAGAAGCCGTCTTACCCAGCGGCCTGCGGCCCAGGCGGCGGGAATTCCAAGTGGACAGGAAAGCGACAGCGCGGCCACAGGCGACAATGCGGGCAGGCCAACGGCCTGAAGCATGAGGCCGAGCATGAACAGGTTTATCGCAATGGCCGCTGTCGCGAAAACATAGAGCAGCAGCGCGAGTTTCCAAACCGGCCAGAGATCCTTCATTCAACCCTCCCGTGAGCCTGGGCAGGTTACACACGTAAAAAATTCCCGGCCTTGACTTTGGTTAATGTCATGCGCCTGCGGAGACTGCAGACCACGGGCATCGTTCATTGCTCGGGGAGTAGATCGCCATGCGCGAAGTCCTGACGAAAAGCATGGCCCGGAATATCTTTTTCGGTGGGTCATTGTTTTTCATCATCATTTTCATCGCCCTTTTTGCGCATTCACACTGGTATATCGTGAATGTCTCCACCGATAAGGAGGGGCTGACCGAAAGCGTCGCCCGCGGCAAGCATGTCTGGGAGGCAAAGGCCTGCGTAAACTGCCATTCGATCCTGGGGGAGGGTGCCTATTTCGCCCCCGAGGTGGGCAATGTCATGATCCGCTGGGGGGTTCAGGACGATCCGGACGCCGCTTTCGACATCCTCAAGGGCTGGATGGAAGCGCAGCCTTCGGGGATCGAGGGACGCCGCCAGATGCCCCAATTCAATCTGAGCGATGAGGATATCAGGGCGCTGTCCGATTTCCTGCTCTGGACAAGCAAGATCAACACGCAGGGCTGGCCGCCCAATGATGCGGGCTGAGTTGGAGGCAGAAGACAGACAATGAAATATCAATCGCAAAAAGTCGCGCTGGCCTATATCTATGTCGCGCTCGCCCTGTTCGCCGTGCAGGTGACCATGGGCCTTGTTATCGGCTATATCTATGTGCAGCCGAATTTCCTGTCCGAAATCCTGCCCTTCAGTATCGGACGGATGCTGCATACCAATTCGCTGATTGTCTGGCTGCTGACCGGATTTTTCGGTGCGGCCTATTTCCTGATCCCCGAAGAGGCCGAGCGCGAGCTCCATTCGGTCAGGGCCGCCTATATTCAGCTTGCCATTCTGGTGATCGGGACGGCAGGCGTGGTGGTGACCTATCTTTTCAACCTCTTCGAAGGGAATTTCCTGCTGGGCCGGGAAGGGCGCGAATTTCTGGAACAGCCCCGCTGGGTCAAGGCCGGTATCGTCGTTGCAGCACTGATTTTCCTGTGGAACGTGTCGATGACGGTGCTCAAGGGCCGCAAGACCACGATTTCCTCAATCCTGTTGATGGGGCTCTGGGGGCTGGCGCTCCTGTTCCTCTTTGCCTTCTACAATCCGCCGAACCTCGCGCTTGACAAGCAATACTGGTGGAATGTCGTCCATCTCTGGGTCGAGGGCGTCTGGGAACTGATCATGGCCTCCATCCTCGGCTTCCTGATGCTGAAGCTGACGGGGGTTGACCGCGAGGTGGTCGAAAAGTGGCTCTATGTCATCGTTGCGACCGCGCTCTTTTCGGGGATCCTTGGCACCGGCCACCACTATTTCTGGATCGGCATGCCGGGATATTGGCAGTGGATAGGCTCGATCTTCTCCGCCTTTGAGGTGGTCCCCTTCTTTGGCATGATGTCCTTTGCCTTTGTGATGGTCTGGAAAGGTCGGCGCGAGCATCCGAACAAGGCGGCGCTATTGTGGTCGCTTGGCTGTGCGGTGCTGGCTTTCTTTGGAGCGGGCGTCTGGGGGTTCATGCATACGCTGCATGGGGTGAACTACTATACCCATGGCACGCAGGTGACGGCGGCGCACGGGCATCTTGCCTTCTATGGTGCCTATGTCTGCCTGAACATCGCGCTCTTTACCTATGCGCTGCCAATCCTGCGCGGACGCGATCCCTATAATCAGGTGCTGAACATGGCGGCTTTCTGGCTGATGTCCTCGGGCATGGTGTTCATGACCTTCGTGCTGACCTTTGCCGGTACGATCCAGACCCATCTGCAACGGGTTCTGGGGGAATATTACATGGATGTTCAGGATCAGATTGTCCTCTTTTACTGGATGCGCTTCGGGGCAGGTGCCGCGGTGGTCCTGGGGACTTTCCTGCTGCTCTATTCGCTGCTCGTGCCGCGTCGCGAGGTGATCGAACCGGGCAGCGCCAGCAAGCAACCGGCAGAGTAATCCCATGGACGGAACCTTTGAAACGGAAGGGGGCACGGCCCCCTTCTACCTGGCCCAGGGCGATGAATGCGATGTCTTTGCCGCCGCTTATGCGGCCCGGCTTCCGCTATTGCTGAAGGGGCCGACGGGTTGCGGCAAGACACGTTTCGTTGCGCATATGGCGGCGCGGCTCGGACGGCCGCTTTATACCGTTGCCTGCCATGACGATCTTTCGGCGGCCGATCTGATCGGGCGTTACCTGCTCAAGGGTGGTGAAACCGTCTGGGTGGATGGCCCGCTGACCCGGGCGGTGCGCGAAGGGGCGATTTGCTATCTCGATGAGGTCGTGGAGGCCCGCAAGGATGTGGCCGTGGTGCTGCACCCGCTGACCGATGACCGGCGTATCCTGCCCATCGACCGGACGGGTGAAGAGCTGCAGGCAGGCCCGGGTTTCATGCTGGTGGCCTCCTATAACCCCGGGTACCAGAATATCCTGAAGACGCTGAAACCGTCGACACGGCAGCGGTTCCTGTCGCTCGACTTCGGTTTTCCCGATCCCGCACATGAGGTGCAGGTGGTGATGGCCGAAAGCGGTATCGATGAAGGAAAGGCGCAGCTTCTGGTGCGGATCGCGGGCAAGCTGCGGGGCCTGAAAGGGCAGGATCTGGAGGAAGGCGTATCCACCCGGCTTGCCGTCTATTGCGCGACGCTGATCGCTGGCGGTATGGGATTTGACCGTGCGGTACGGCTGGCGATGATCGAACCCCTGACCGATGAACCCGATATCAAGGAGGGTCTTGCCGATCTGGTGGCGGCGGTAGCGGGCTAGGCCATGGTCCATCCCGAAATCGCCCCATGGGAACCTGAGGAAACCGTAGGCAAGATCTGGCACGGCCTTGCCAGCCGGTTTGATCCGCCCGCACATTTCCCGGAGGCCGCAGTAACGCTTGAAACGATGCGCAGCCGTATCGGGCTTATGTTTCGCGGATTGGGTGGGGATGCCGCGGTCGAACTCAAGGCTGTTGCGGAGGAGGAAAGCCGCCATCGTCTTTCCCTTATGCGCCGTCTTGCAACGCCCACTGAACGCGTTGCCCGGGCCAGCTTTGACGGGGAGGCGCTGCGCCTTCCGACCGAACTGGCGATCTTTCCCGAGGCGGAGGACAATCGCGCGCTTTATCTCTGGCTGGCGGCCGCGGCGGCGCATGGGCCTGCCCGTCAGGAGGAAAACGACCCGTTTCGCGCCGATCTTGCGGCAATCACCACAGGCCATGCGATGACCTGCGCCACCATTGCCGCAGCGCCGGGGCTGGCGGGGATCTGGAAACGCCTGGCACAGGCGCATCTGGCCCTGCGCAAGCCGCCGCCGCTGCGGGGAACGGAGGCGCAGGTTGAGGGGCTGATCCGCCATCTGCTGGGCGATCTCGCTGCGCCTGATCCGCATCTTCTGGAAAACTTCCACGCCCCCCCCGCCCATTGGCGCGCGCCGCGCGGGTATCGCCCATTCCTGCCGGTCCCGCTTTGGCCTGATCTGCGCGGCCTGACCCTTTCGGCCGCGACGGAAATTGAAAATTTTGTGCCGGGCGGGGATCAGGAGGAAGGAACAGATGGAACTGTTCGCCGTGCGCGGCGGATGCAGGCCGATCAGGCGGAACGCAAGGACAGTATCATCCTTTACAAGTTCGAGGCCATGCTGACCTGGGCCGAAATGATGAATATTAATCGCCGTACCGAAGATGAAGATCTCGATAATGCGAGAAAAGCTGCCGAAGACCATGATGAGATCGGCCTGGGCCAGATTTCCAAGGCTCCGGCGACGCGGCTGAAACTGCATCTCGACCTTGCGCCGGAGGATGTTGATCGCGAACGTCTTGCTGCCACCTTCACCTATCCCGAATGGGAGGCGCGGAGTGGCCGTTACCTGCCCGCGCATTGCCGGGTTCTGGCCACGCCGGTGGAGCCCGATCCGGGGCGGGAAGGTGGATTTGATGCTACCGCGCAGCGTCGGATCCGTGCCGTACGCCGTCAGTTTGAGGCCCTGCGTCCGGCCAAGGTGATCCGCCATGCGCAGCCTGATGGTGAGGAACTGGACCTTGATGCGACGTTGCGTGCTGTGGTCGATCTGCGGGCGACAGGGCGGGGCAGCCACCGCATCTGGCATCAGGCGCGGGAGGAACAGCGCGATCTGGCGGTGTCGATCCTTCTGGATGTGTCACGTTCGACCGAATCCGCCGTTACGGGCCGCCCGGTGATCGACACGGCGCGTGAGGCCCTGACGGCACTCGCATGGGGGCTTCATGCCTGCGGCGATCGTTTTGCAATACAGGGTTTTTCCTCTCTCAGGCGTGACAGGGTCTGGATCCATGATTGCAAGGGTTTTGACGAGACGATGAGCCGCGTGATCGAGGCGCGTATCCATGCGCTGCGTCCCGGCCATTACACCCGTCTTGGCGCAGCGGTTCGACACACTTCCGCCGGGCTGGCGCGAGAGGCGCGTGCGCGTCGCCTGTTGATCGTTCTGACCGATGGCAAACCCAATGATCTGGACCACTATGAGGGCCGCCACGGGATCGAGGATACCGCCATGGCCGTGCGCGAGGCACGCCGCGCGGGCCACGCCGTTTACGGTGTCACCGTCGACCGGCAGGGGCAGGCATGGTTTCCACGGATTTTCGGGCAGGGCGGATTTTCCGTCATTCGCGATCCGGACCGACTGATCTCTGCCCTGCCGGATATTTACAGGCATCTGGTGACGTGATGAGGATAGACGACCTTCCGGGCGATCTGATCATGTGGGTGCTCATCGCCTCGGAACTGGCGGTGTTCGCGGCCGGATTGACCGCAATGATGGCGATGTGGTTGACCGACCCTGCCGGTTTCGCGGCGGCGCAGGCCCAGCTTGACGGGCGGATGGCGGCCCTGAACACGGTGATCCTTGTGACATCGGGCCTTTTTGCGGCGCGGGCGGAACGGGCCGCACGACTGGGTGACCGGACGGGTGCGCGCAAGGCGTTGGCGCTGGCCGCACTTGGCGGGATCCTGTTCATGATCGTCAAGAGCACGGAATATTTCCGTGATTTCGGGGTGGGAATCGGAATGGAGACGCATCCGTTTTTCACCTTCTACTTCCTGCTGACGGGATTCCATGCCGCCCATGTGATTGCGGGTATCGTCGTCTTCGGCATCGTTGCGCTGAAGGCACGGGCCGAAGGGGTGCAGGCGGGGGCGATGTTCTGGCATATGGTTGATCTGGTTTGGGTTTTGATCCTGCCCCCGATCTATCTTCTGGGATGATCCGATGGATATATTGACCCGAACATGGCTGATACTGATCGCGCTGACGGCGGGAACGGTGGCAGTGGCCAATTTTGATGGAAGGCTCGCGGCAGCGGGATTGCTGATCCTCGCCTGGTTCAAGGCGAGAACGATCCTGGGCGGTTTCCTGCATCTTTCTGCGGCACCGGGTTGGCTGGGGGCGATGGCCGGGCCGCTTGGTTTTTGGCTTGTGGTGTTGTGGGGGGTGGCGGCAGTCGCGCTTCGATAGGCTTGCCAGCGCGGCTGCCTGTTTTGCCAAGGTTACTGCATTTTGGCCAAGGCGTCATCCATCCGGCTGCGGGCCTTCTTGGGGAGCTTGCCGGTCTTGATCGCATCGATATTGGCCTGATCGCCGCCGACCTGAATCAGCGCAACCATCCCCATGGCCAGATGCGGCGTGCATTTCACACCATAAAGTCCCGCGGCGTCCACGGTCAGGGAATATTCCTCATTGATCTTGCTCTTGAAGTTTTCAACCCCTTCGGGGAGCATTCCCTTGATACCTTCGACATTATGGCTCTTATCGGTCGGGACGAACCTGACGACATCGCCCGGTTCGGCCTGAACATAGGCAGGTTCGAAGACCATCGTGCCAGCTTCGCCCTTGTTGAGCATCTTGACCTCATGTTCCGCTGCCATGCCCGTGCCCGCAAGCACGAGAAAGAAGGCGGGAGCCGCGAGAAAAAGGGATGATTTCATGATTATCTCCTGGATCGGGGCCGATCGGGCCCGGTGCCACCGGACCTAGGGCAGGATATCTTCCCGGTCTTTGCGCCAACACAACCTATTGCCGGAATTCAGTCATCCGGATCGGCGATGCGGGCCACGCCGGCGGCATCGCGTACCATCAGTTTCTGGCGTCCGCCCTTGACCAGGCCACGTGTTTCCCAGGCCGAAAGCAGGCGCGACACGGTATGCAGCGTCGTTCCGGTCATTTCCGCGATATCCTGCCGCGTGATCGGGAAATCGATATGCGTGCCGCTTTCCCCGTGCCGCCCTGCCTTTTCCATCAGGCGCAATACCGCATGGGCGACGCGTCGTTCGACCTCCTGCGTGGACATTTCGCGCAGGCGGGTATGGGCTTCGTCAAGACGTTCTCCGATGGTTTCCATCGCCTGTGCCGCGAGGTGGGGGTTCTTGGCGACCATTGCGGTCCAGTCGGTCATTGGCCAGCCGATCATGATGGAATCGACTGCCGCCCTTGATGTGCCGGGATAGTCCTTTCGCACCAGGGCACGGGCAAAGCCGAACAGATCCCCGGGATGGATGATCCGCATCATGACCTGCTGACCTTCCGGCGTCACCTGGGTGACTTTCAGCCTTCCGTGCAAAAGCAGATAGAAGGATGTCGCATCATCCCCCTGCTTGAAAACGGCCTTGCCCTTGGGGACACGACACAGTTTGGCGTTTACCAGCAACTGCTTCAGATCCTCCGGTATCATATGCCGAAATAGCGACATGTTCCGTACGACTGCTATATCAACCGCCATGGTGTTCGCCTCGTCCCGGAGTTGTTCTGGCCAAATATGAATAGTCCAGAACGGGCGAAAAAAAACTGCGTCACTTTGGCAGGCCATAGAAATATGGCTCAACCGGTTTCCCGTATGAGCCTGAATCCCAGATTTGCGGGGGGGACCCCGACGGAACAGCCGCCACTCTTGGGGTCGCGTACGAAATCGATGATTGCGGCCCGATGCAGGCCTTCGGCGATGTATATTCCGCAAGTTTCGTTTTCACGCAGGATCGTACCCCCGGCATCCGTTTCCACCCGGCGCAGGCAGGTCGATGTCCATTCCCAGACCGCACCGCCGATATCGCGAACACCCCGGGCGGTGACGTTCAGGCTGCCGACGGGGCGGATGTCCCGGTCAAGATCACGTTCGCGGGCCGATTGCGCCGCATATTCGGCGATCCAGCGTGTTGACGGGTTGGCCGGGTCGTCCCATGCGCCGATTGCGTCGTCGCGAAACAGTTCGCCTGCGGCATGCGCCCATTCCACATCACTGGGCAGTCGCCATTGTTCTCCGGTTCTGTCGGAAAGCCAGTCGGCATAAGCCGTGGCATCAATCCAGCTGACGCCGGTAACCGGAAGGTCGGGATCATCAAGGGCGCTGTCAGGCAGGGCGCAGGCGCGGGCCTCGACGCATTCGGTCCATTGTTTGATCGAAACCGGTGTGGCCATGATTTCCACCGGGGCGGGGATGATCACGGTTGCCATCGGTGCATCCACCGGACGCCCGTCGCGTTGCCAGTCACCATCGACCCGGTGTTCGAACGGCTCGGGTGTCAGAAGGATCAGATCGGGATGATCGGGCCTTTCCCCTTCCCGCGACAAGGGAAAGATGGCAATTCCGATCAGGCCGGCCGTTGCAGCTGCAAGCGAGAGGGCGGATAGTTGCATTTCATCCTCCGTCCGGGGGAATTGCAATCCTGATGAGACGGGGTTTTCCGTTTGCGAACCGGCGGTAAAGCCGCCTTTTCACGCCCGACCAAACCAGGATACGATGAGGCCCGCCGCCCTTCCGACAGATGGAAGGGCGGCGGGCCCGTGTTTCTAGACTGCAGTCGGTGCGAGAACCTGTTTCATCAGATCATCGCTCCATTCACCTTCGACAACCACATGGCCGGCAGCGCCCAGTTCGAAGGCCTCGATCAGGTTGTGGTTCACATAGGCGTAGATGCCCGGTTGTTCGAACGTATAGACCATCAACCCTGCGGTGCCCCCCGGAATGAACCATGTTTCAAGGCCGGTTTCCGGCGGATTGTTGAATTTTCCCGTTGCCCAGACGAAATCCCCATGACCGCCGATCAGGTGTGGGCGGGTATCGCGATTGGCCTGGGAATGAATGAAGGCCACCGTTTCACCAACCTTCGCGGTCATCGCATTGTCGCCGGTCAGCGCGCCAACGGCACCGTTGAAGACGACATGGGTGGGCGTCAGGCCCCGCATTACCTCAAGCACATCCTCATAGCTTTCGCCGGGGCTGTCATAGGTTTTCCAGGTCCCGGATTCATCCTGCGGGACATAGAAATCCTGTTCGCCGATGTAATAGACCTTGTCATAGGTTACCGCTTCGCCATTGCGGTCTTTCAGGCCCTCGCGCGGAAGAACCATGATGGCGCCGTTCATCCCGGCCACCACATGCCAGGCGACCATGCCCGGAGGTGCGCAGTGATAGACGAAAACGCCCGGCTTGGTGGCCTTCCAGCGAAGGATGCATTTTTCACCGGGGTTGACCTGCGTCAGGGCGCCTCCTCCAAGCGCGCCGGTGGAGCTGTGAAAGTCGATATTATGCATCAATTCGTTGCTGGGCGGGTTGATCAGCGTCAGTTCGACATAGTCACCCTCATGCACGACCATCAGGGGGCCGGGCACGGTTCCGTTGAAGGTGAAGGCCCAGGTTTCGGCACCGCTATCGTCAAGTGTGATCTTCTTTTCGATGATCTCCATTTCGAATTCGACAACCTTGGGGCCACCGGTGGCAACCTGTTCGTGTTCATGCACGAAGGGCGGATCAACCAGTTTGATCTTCTGGCGTGGCAGGGCATCGACATCGGTGGCCGAAGCGGGTGTCAGCGCTTCCTGGGTCTGGGCGGCGGCGGTACGCAATTGGGACATGGTCCCGATTGCGGCAGCGCCGGCGAGGATCGTGCGGCGGCTGATGGGGAAGTCGGTCATGGCATTGTCCTTTCTGCCCTCGGGGAAGACCCGGTTTTCCGAGCCCGCCATAACCTGACCCTTTTCATGGGTGGTTTCGTTGCGCCGGAACAAGGAACGGCCCCGGTTTCGTGCCGCTGTTTGATGTGGCGCAAACTGTTGAACGATTTTGATCCGGTTTTTTGGTTTTGCCCCGAATGGCCCTGTTACGCGAAGGGCAAACCGTCCTGACGCTTTACAGCACAACCGGCTTACCCCTAGTCTTTGGTATTTATTCGACAGATTGGAGATGAGGATGCTTTCCCGCCGGTGTTTCCTTCTTTCTTCGACTTCGGCAACAGGATTGTTCGTTGCTGGGTGCGACATCTATGAACCGGAGGTGGAACGGCCATCCGATCTTCCGAAGTTCGGCATCGATATTCATACGCATGTCTTCAACGCGACGGATATTCCCATTCCGGGGTTTCTGGGTCAGGTTTTTTTTCGTTCGCCGGAAAAGCCGGTCAGTGGAAACTATCCGACGTCGGCACTTATTCGATTGATCACGGATATCTTCCTGACCACGACCCGCACGGCGGCTCAGGAGCTTGCCTCGCTGTCCGGGCTTCGTACGGTGTCGCTGACCGATGCGGAGACATTGCGGGAACGGGATAAACGTGTTGTCGCAGAAGGCATCCGTGAGTTCGAACAGCAAAACAAAGGTCTGAACGCGGAAGCCATGAACCGGGATGGGCTTGAAGATGCGCGGCTCATGCAGGAACTGAACCAACTGGCCGGTGGCAGCATGTTTGCTATGCGCGGCAGTCGGGATCTGGGCACTGCAGTCGCGGAGGCAGTTTTCGACGACCCCGTTGAGGTAGAATCAACGCAGAGCTTTTCCGGAGGGGGCGGCAACCTTGCCCAGAACCTGAAATGGGCGGCGCTGTTGACCCGTGATCGTAAGGATATCCTGGGTGAACTGATCCGGCTTTATGGTCTCAGGACCCCGAAAAATGGTGGCGCGCCGGTCGGGATCCGGGCGTTTTCACCCTCGCTGGTGGATTTCGAATACTGGTTTCTTGAAAAGCCCCAGACGCGTTTCAGCCCCATTCCCGACCAGATCGCGCTCATGTCGCGCCTTGCAAGGCTGGAACAGCGGGCCGTCCTGTTGAATTTTGTGCCCTTTTGCCCCTTGCGGGCTGCCATAAAGGGTGATGCCTGGCATCAGGTCATCCGCGATGCGATCACCAACAGGGGTTTTGTCGGGATGAAGCTTTATCCGCCAATGGGATTCAAGCCGATCGGCAATCCCGCCGGTGAAAGATTTGGGCAAAGGGCCAAGGTCAGTGGCGCGGCAATCGATCGGGAATTGCGGCGCATGTATCGGTGGTGCGAACGCAATGGCGTGCCGATCAAGGCACATGGGAACAATTCCCTCGCTGCCGGTCAATGTTCGGGCCGGAATGCCGCGCCAAATCTGTGGGCGCCGGTTCTGGAGGAGTTTCCGGAATTGCGGGTCAATATTGCCCATTTCGGAGGATTCGAAGAGGAAACGCCAACCGATGCCTGTGCCGACGACATGCCAAGCTACGAAGAACGCGTGGCTGCCCTCATTACCCGATTTGACAACGCATATGTCGACCTGGGGTATTGGAATGAGGTCGCCGGGCGCAACCGGCCGGGCCGTGCGATAGTGCAAAAGGTGAATGCATTGTTGGCGGATCATGACAGGTTGGGTAGCCGGATCATGTATGGATCGGACTACACGATGATTGGCCGCGAGCCGCAACATGGCAGCTATCTGACTGATCTCAGGGCGGCCATTGCCCGACTTGAGGGCGTGGAGGAGGAACGGATTTTTTCCCTCAATGCCCAGTCTTTCCTGCAACTCGATGACCCAGACAGCCCGACACGCCGGAGATTGCGACGCTTTTTCCCGCGGAATCACGCGTATTTCCAGGCCGTTGGCGAATGATCTGGGCATATTTCCATATCGGCTGGCTCAGTGGGGGCATGGTGGCCGTATAGCCACCCCGGGGAAGGGACGCGCTAGGGCCGGTGGTGCGGTGAAATGGGCGGTGCTTCGGGAAATATTTCAGCAAAGCCTCGCCTAGCCACGCAGATGTGTTGGCAATCGGCCTACTTTCCCGCTAGAATCACTGATAACAGGCAGGCGTAAATCGCCCCCATAACAAGAGCAGGCGGAATGGATACGGAAACCCTGGCGGCGGCGCGAGATATCGATTTCTCGCTACTCGCGCTTTTCTTTCGCGCAACCTTTACAGTCAAGTTGGTCATGCTGCTATTGCTCGGCATGTCCTTCTGGTCATGGGCCATCATCATTCGCAAACATATCGCCTATCGGCAGGCGCGGGCGGAATCGGCGGTCTTTGATGCGGCCTTCTGGTCCGGGGAGCCGCTCGACGAGCTGTTTGAACGAATGGGGCCGGAGCCCACAGGCGCTTCGGAAAAGATCTTTGCCAGCGGCATGCTGGAATGGCGACGCAGCCATCGACAGGATGGCGGTCTGATCCCCGGCGCACAGGCGCGCATTGACCGGTCGATGGATGTGGCCATCGCCAAGGAATCCGAAGGGCTGAACAAGGATCTTTCCTTCCTTGCCACGACGGGTTCGACAGCGCCCTTCATCGGGCTTTTCGGTACGGTCTGGGGGATCAAGCACGCCTTTGAACAGATCGCGCTGACGCAGAATACCAACCTTGCCGTTGTTGCGCCCGGGATCGCCGAGGCGCTTCTGGCCACGGGGATCGGGCTCTTCGCGGCCATCCCTGCGGTGGTCTTCTATAACAAGCTCAATGCCGACAGTGATGGCATCGTGGGCGGCTATGAGGCTTTTGCCGATGAGTTCGCAACGATCCTGTCACGGCAACTGGACAGTTGAACCATGGGTGCGGGTGTCATTCAGAAAACGTCAGGCGGACGGCGCAGGCGGGGCCGTGGCCGTTCGGCGGCGATGAGTGAAATCAACGTCACGCCCTTTGTGGATGTGATGCTGGTGCTGCTGATCATCTTCATGGTGGCAGCCCCCCTGTTGACGGTCGGGGTGCCAATCGAATTGCCGCAGACTGCGGCATCCGCCCTGCCGACCGAACAGGAGGAACCGCTGGCCCTTACCATGACCTCTGACGGGCGGATCCTGATTCAGAATGAGGAAGTGGCGGAAGAAGAACTGATCCCGAAACTGCAGGCCATCGCCGCAGAACGGACCAGCGACAAGATTTTCCTGCGGGCCGATGGGGCGATCCCCTATGCCAGTGTCGCCCAGGTCATGGGGGCGCTCAATGCCGGGGGGTTTCGCAATATCGGGCTTGTCACGGATACGGACGGGCCGGATTTTGGGGCGACGGGCGGCTAGGGCAGAATGATGGACCGTGGCGTCATCTTTTCCGGGACAGGGCATCTTGGCCTGATCCTCTGGGCGCTGGTCGGGGGCTTTTTCCAGCGCCCCGATGTGCCGCCGGTCGAGATGACCGAAGTGTCGCTTGTCTCCAGCGAAGAATTTGCGGCGATGGTGGCAGCCGTGCCTGCCACGCCGGTCCCCGAACCCGAGGCGCCCGAAATCACCGCACCTGCACCGGTGGTGTCCGAGCCGGACCCCCCCCAACCCACCCCGCCCGAACCAAGGCCTGCGCCGCCCGAACCTGAACCGCAGGCCGAATCCGAACCGGAACCCCAGCCGCCTGAACCTCAGCCGCCGGAGCCCGCGCCTCCCTTACCCGTTGCGACGGACCTGCCGCCCGTGGAAACACCGCTTTCCGCATTGCGTCCGCGTCCGCGCCCGGCGGAACGTGTTGCGCCCGTGCCGACCGAAGCCCCGCCCCCCGAGGCGACTCCCGATCCGGCCCCTCCGACCCCGGCGGTCACGCCTGATCCGGCCCCGGATGCGGAGGTGATCGAGGAACCCGAGGAACAGACCGCCCCCGAGGAGGCGGGAACCGAGATCGCAACAGAAGCAAACCAGCCCGAGCCGCTTGCGCCCAGTGCCACGATCCGGCCGCGATCCCGGCCAGCGCCTCCCACCGAACAACAGGCCGCCGAAACACCTGCGGCTGACCCGCTACCGGAACCGACTGGCGATACGGCAGCCGATGCCGTGGCCGATGCCGTTGCCGCGGCCATGGCGGATGCCGTGGGCCCCGCCGAAGAAAGTTCCGCCCCCGCAGGCCCGCCCATGACCGCCGGCGAAAAGGATGCGCTGCGTGTTGCGGTGCAGCGCTGCTGGAACGTCGGTTCACTTTCGACCGATGCGCTGCGGGTGACGGTTACGGTTGCAGTCTCCCTGGGGCAGGATGGGGTTCCGAATGCGGCCTCGATTTCCATGCTGGATTTTGAAGGTGGCTCTGATGCTGCTGCCCGCCAGGCCTATGAGGCGGCACGGCGCGCGATAATCCGCTGCGGGGCAAGCGGTTTCCCGCTTCCCCCTGAAAAATACGATCAATGGCGTGATATAGAAATGGTGTTCAACCCGGAGCGAATGAGGATCAAATGACCCTGAAAGAAGCCCTCCGTCCTGTCTTGTTCCTGTCACTGGTGCTGATGGGAGCTGCGGCTCCGGTTGCCGCGCAGAACAGTCCCCTTCGGATCGAGATCACTGAAGGCGTGATCGAACCGCTCCCCTTTGCCGTGCCCGATTTCGTGGCCGAAAACGGGGCTGCGGGGGAATATGCGCAGAATATCGCGCGGGTCATCGCCTCGGATCTTGCCGGAACAGGGCTGTTCCGGGAAATTCCAGCCAGTGCCCATATTTCCCGCGTGACCAGTTTTGATGCGCCCGTTGCCTATGCCGATTGGAAGGCCATCAATGCGCAGGCGCTGGTTACAGGTGCAGTCAGCGCAAGTGGCAATCAGATCGTGGTGAAATTCCGGCTTTTCGATATCTTTTCGGGCCAGCAGCTTGGTGACGGGCTGCAATTTGCCGGAACGCCGCAAAGCTGGCGGCGCATGGCCCATAAGGTTGCCGATGCGGTCTATGGACGGATCACCGGCGAAGGCGGGTATTTCGACAGCCGGGTTGTGTTCGTTGCCGAAAGCGGCCCGAAATCGGACCGGCAGAAACGGCTTGCCGTGATGGATTACGATGGTGCCAATGTGCAATACCTGTCCGACAGTTCCTCCATCGTGCTGGCACCGCGTTTTTCACCGACCGGAGACAGTATCCTCTTCACCTCCTACCAATCCGGCTTTCCGCGGATCTATCTGATGGATGTGGCAAGCGTGCGGTCACGGGGGCTGGATGAACAACCCGGCACGATGACCTTTGCGCCGCGTTTCGCGCCGGATGGACGTACGGTGGTGTTCAGCCTTGAACAGGGCGGCAACACCGACCTTTACACGGTCGATACGGCCTCGGGTGCGCGAACCCGGCTTACCAATTCCCCCGCGATCGAAACCGCGCCGAGCTACAGCCCGGATGGCAGCCAGATCGTCTTTGAAAGTGATCGCTCCGGCACCCAGCAGCTTTATGTGATGTCTGCCGGGGGGGGAGAACCGCGACGGATTTCCAACGGGGCGGGCCGTTATGGCACCCCGGTCTGGAGCCCGCGCGGGGATCTCATTGCCTTCACCAAGCAAAATCAGGGACGGTTCCATATCGGCGTGATGCGCATCGATGGCAGTGAGGAAAGGCTTCTGACCTCTTCCTTCCTTGATGAAGGGCCAACCTGGGCCCCCAATGGCCGGGTGATCATGTTTACCCGGGAAACCGCGGGGGAAGGGGGCGTGCCTGCGCTCTTTTCAGTGGATATATCGGGGCGAAACCTGCGCCAGGTGGCAACGGGGGGGATGGCTTCCGACCCGGCCTGGTCGCCGCTTCTGCCGTAAGATTTCGTGATCCGCGACCGGATTTCCAGCGCGTGGCAAAGCTGATAACGTAAACCCAAACAGAACCAGACAAGAGGGGCGGAACATATGGGACATCTTACCAAGGCGGTGCTGATCATGGCGGCCTTTGGCCTTGCGGCCTGTAACAATCCGGACCGTTTCGGCGGTGGGGCTGGCGGTTACGGGGCGGGCAATGGCATCAATTCGGCAGGCCTCGGTGGGCCGAATGACCCCAATTCGGTGGCCTATTTCCAGCAGACGCTGGGGGATCGCGTTTTCTTTGCCGTGGATCAGAGCACCTTGTCGGAAGAGGCGCGCGCAACGCTGTCGGGACAGGCGCAGTGGCTGAACTCCCGGCCTGAATATGCCATTGTCGTGGAAGGCCATGCCGATGAACAGGGCACTCGTGAATATAACCTTGCCCTTGGTGCACGCCGGGCGTCGGCGGCCCAGAATTTCCTGATCAGCCAGGGGATTGCCCCGCAGCGGCTTCGGACGGTCAGCTACGGCAAGGAACGCCCGATCGAGGTTTGTTCGGTCGAATCCTGCTATGCCAAGAACCGCCGCGCGGTCACTGTTCTGTCCATCGGCGCCGGGAGCTGACCGATGCGAACCCCGCTTCTGGTCGCGCTCTTTCCGCTCCTGATCTTTGGGGGCGGCGGGCCCCTGCTGGCGCAGGACAGGGCGCAGACATTGGCCGATATACGTCAGGAACTGGTGATCCTGAATACCGAAGTCATGGGCCTGAAGCGGGAACTTTCGACCACCGGTGCGCCGGGCATGATCAGCCCCGGCGGGGATTTGTTGAACCGGATCGATACGCTTGAGGCGGCCCTGTCCCAGCTTACGGCCCGTACCGAGGATCTGGAGTTTCGCATCAACAAGGTCGTGGCCGATGGCTCCAACCGGATTGGCGATATCGATTTCCGGCTGACCGAACTTGAGGGCGGCGATCTTTCCAAGGTCGGGCAGGTTCCGGTTCTGGGAGGCGAAACCGGCGGCGGTGCGACAGTGGCGACGCCGCCTCCATCCCCCCAACCCCCTGCCAATACCGGCGGCCCTTCCATGGCTGTCGCCGAACAAGCCGATTTCGACCGGGCCCGGGAGGTGCTCGGTCAGGGTGACTTTCGCCGCGCCGCGGAACTCCTTGCGACCTATGCCACGACCTATCCGGGTGGCCCCCTGACGCCTGAGGCATTGTTTTTGCGCGGTGAAGCGCTTGATAACCTTGGCGATACCAGTGGCGCGGCCCGAGCATGGCTTGATGCTTTTTCCGCGGATATGAACGGCACCCGGGCGCCCGAGGCGCTTTTGAAGGTCGGGCAGGCACTGGCAACGCTGGGACAGGGGCCGGAGGCCTGTGTGACGCTCAATGAGGTCGGATTACGGTTCCCCGGAACCGCGCCGGCGGGTGAGGCGATGCAGGCGGCACAGACGCTCGGTTGCCAGTGACCCTGGAAATCCGGCTGTTTTCCCTCATGCGGGCCGCCTTCCGGCCCGATGAACCGACACGGATCGGTGTGGCCGTATCGGGCGGTGGTGATTCGCTGGCGCTGTTGCATCTTCTGGCCCGTCTGGCCCCGGAGGAGGGCTGGCAGATCCAGGCTGCGACGGTCGATCATGCCCTGCGACCGGAATCAGCGGCGGAGGCGCGGCAGGTTGCGGAAATCTGCGCGCATCTGGGGATACGCCATAAGGTGCTGCGCTGGGATCACGGGCCGGTTTCAGGAAACCTTCAGGATGCCGCGCGCCGGGCGCGCTATCGCCTGCTGGGGGATTGGGCTGCAGGGGAAGATATCAGCCATGTCGCCCTGGCCCATACCGCCGATGATCAGGCGGAAACCTTCCTCATGGGGTTGTCGCGCGTCGCGGGGCTTGATGGATTGGTGGGGATGCGCCCCTGTTGGGCGCATGGACAAGTTCGCTTTGTTCGCCCGCTTCTGGGGGCGAGGAGGGCGGAACTGCGCGATTACCTCAAGGACCGGCGGATCGGCTGGATTGATGACCCATCCAATGACGATCCGCGCTATGCCCGGGTCAGGGCACGCCGGGCCTTGGCGGAACTTGCATCTTTGGGGATTTCGGCAGGGACCCTTGAAGGGGTGATGTCAAATCTTCGTCAGGTACAGCAGATGTTGCAACAGCTTGCGGAGGATCTGGCCAGGCGCATTGCGTCGGAAATCGGCGGGATGGTGCTTATTGATCGTGCGGCATGGCAGGAACAGCCGCTGGAATTGCGCCGCAGGCTGATGATTGCCGCGCTGCTTTCGGTTTCGGGTGCGGAATATCCACCGCGTGCCGCAGCAATCAGGCGGCTTCTGGCGGTGGTCGCGGCCGGGCGGACGGCGACGCTTTGGGGATGCCATATTCAGGTTACGACATCTGAAATCAGGGTCTTGCGGGAAGAAAGGGCGGTGAGGCGCGCGCGTGTCCCCCCGGGTCGGCCCTGGGATTGCCGCTGGCATGTCGATGGTCCGTTTGAGCGGGGAATGGAGATTCGCGCCCTTGGCGCGGAGGGGCTGAAATATTGCCCGGACTGGCGCGAAACGGGCCTGCCGCGCGCCGCCCTTCTGGTTTCGCCGGCTGTCTGGGGGCAGGATCGGTTGGTTTCGGCCCCGTTGGCGGGATTTTCGCATGGATTTTCGGCGCGAATTGACGCGGCTTTCATGCTAAGCTCAGTCCTGCATTGAACCCAGCCAGCGAATCTCTATCTTAAGGCCAATGCCTATGCTGCCGTGGGGTGGCACGTGAAGGAGACATATGCGTGGGTAACGCACGAAATATTGCATTCTGGGTCGTTCTCTTTGTTCTGATCCTGGCGCTGTTCAACATGTTCAGCGGTGGTTCGGGCTCGATGAATTCGCGGTCCATCTCATATTCGGACTTCATCGAGCGGGTCGAAGGCGGTGAGATCGCAAGCGTTGTTCTGGATGGCGAACAGGTACGTATCCGGACCAATTCGGGTGAACAGCTTGTTGCCATCAAGCCGTTGGGTGAGGAAATTACAGATCAACTGATCGGCAAGGGGGTCGAGGTCCGTGCCGAACCACAGGCGCAATCGGGCTTCATGTCGCTCGTGTCGCTCTGGCTGCCCTTCCTGGTCCTGATCGGGATCTGGATTTTCTTCATGAACCGGATGCAGGGCGGCGGTCGTGGCGGGGCGATGGGCTTCGGTAAATCCCGTGCCAAGCTCCTGACCGAAAAACATGGCCGGGTAACATTCGATGATGTGGCCGGGATCGATGAGGCCAAGGAAGAACTTGAGGAGATCGTGGAATTCCTGCGCAATCCGCAGAAATTCAGCCGTCTGGGCGGCAAGATCCCCAAGGGTGCGTTGCTCGTCGGCCCCCCCGGTACGGGTAAGACACTGCTTGCCCGCGCAATCGCGGGGGAGGCGGGCGTCCCGTTTTTCACCATTTCGGGATCCGATTTCGTGGAAATGTTCGTGGGTGTCGGGGCCAGCCGCGTGCGTGACATGTTCGAGCAGGCCAAGAAAAATGCCCCTTGCATCGTCTTCATCGATGAAATTGATGCCGTGGGCCGTGCGCGCGGCGTGGGGATTGGCGGGGGCAATGATGAACGCGAACAGACGCTCAACCAGCTGCTGGTGGAGATGGACGGTTTCGAGGCCAATGAGGGCGTGATCATCGTCGCGGCCACGAACCGCAAGGATGTTCTGGATCCGGCACTTCTGCGCCCGGGTCGCTTTGACCGGCAGATCCATGTGCCCAATCCCGATATCAAAGGCCGTGAAAAGATCCTGAACGTGCATGCGCGCAAGGTTCCGATCGGCCCTGATGTTGATCTGCGTGTGATTGCGCGGGGAACGCCCGGATTTTCCGGTGCGGATCTGGCCAACCTGGTGAATGAGGCCGCGCTTATGGCGGCGCGGGTGGGACGTTCCATCGTGAAGATGGAAGATTTCGAGGGCGCGAAGGACAAGGTCATGATGGGGGCCGAAAGGCGTTCCATGGTGCTGACCGCAGATCAGAAGGAAAAAACCGCCTTTCATGAGGCAGGCCACGCCATCGTGGGCATGACCCTGCCGAAATGCGATCCGGTCTACAAGGCGACGATCATCCCCCGGGGGGGGGCGCTTGGCATGGTGGTATCGCTGCCCGAAATGGACCGGCTGCAGATGCATAAGGATGAAGCCAAGCAACGCATCGCCATGGCAATGGCCGGGAAGGCGGCCGAGATCCTGAAATATGGCGAAGAGGGCGTTTCTTCGGGTCCGGTTGGCGATATCCAGCAGGCATCGGGCCTGGCGCGGGCGATGGTCATGCGTTGGGGAATGTCCGATACGATTGGCAATATCGATTATTCCGAGGCGCATGAGGGCTATCAGGGCAACACTGGTGGCTTCTCGGTTTCGGCCGAAACCAAACGGGCGATCGAGGCCGAGGTGAAAGGGCTGATCGATGAGGGCTATGAAACCGCGCGCAAGATCCTGATGGAGAAATCCGAGGAATTTGATCGTCTGGCCAAGGGCCTTCTGGAATATGAAACCCTGACAGGTGATGAAATCCGCAAGGTTGTCGCAGGTGAACCGCTTGATGGTGATGATGCGGGGGATAGTTCCTCCGGTGGAACCCCGGCTTCGGTTGTCGCGATCCCGAAGACCAAGCCCAAGGCATCCAAAGGGGATCTGGAACCAGAACCTTCGGCCTGAACCGGGTTGGTGCCGATGAATGAAAGGGGCCGTTGTGGGGATGCCGCAGCGGCCTTTTTCATTCGTGGCGGTCGTCCCCGCAGGAAAATATGTTCGGGCCCACCCGTGAGGGTGAAGTGACGTGAGGTCGATGTTGCCAGACCGTTTGGGTGGGGATAAACGGCGCGAAAGAGGGCCGGGATGACATTGCCCATCTCTTTTACCCTACAAGGGGGCTGCCCCGAAACGCAGGTCCTGTCTTCTTGCATGGTTGAGGTGTTTTTATGCCTGCACTGAAAAAGACCGGCATTTCGGGCCGGATCACCTGGTTGGGGTTGGTGCGCGATCGCCAGTCCGCCCTTGCCTCGGAGGCGGTGGAGCAGGTCGAGGCGCGGTTTTCGGGCCCCGATGGCGAATCCCATGGCGGGCTGACCCGGCCTTCCTGCGCGCGCATGACGCAGCAATATCCGCTTGGTACGGAAATCCGCAATACAAGGCAGTTTTCCATCCTTTCGGTTGAGGAAATGACCCGGATCGCGCAGGCAATGGGCCTTGCCCGGCTTGATCCGCATTTGATCGGTGCGAATATGCTGATCGAGGGGATTGAGGATTTCACCCATCTCCCGCCCGCCAGCCGTCTGCAGGGCGAAAGTGGTGCGACATTGGTCGTCAATCTGGCCAACCGCCCCTGCGTTTTGCCCGGACCCACCATCGAAGCGGCCCATCCCGGGATTGGTGCCCGCTTCAAACCTGCGGCCAAGGGGTTGCGGGGTATCACCGCATGGGTGGAACGCGAGGGCAGTTTCCGCCTTGGTGACAAGATCACGCTGCACATTCCCGATCAGCGTCCCTGGCGCGGGATGGAAGATCTTCGCCAGTCCGATGATGGCCCGGTCCGGCTGCGGGCGGGGGAGTAGCACCCGGCGCATGACGTGGAGGGTTTCGTGCAACTTGCACCGATTCCAAGCCTCTTTTGTCATAATCGCCCTTACCTGTTGCGCAAGTGATGGATAGATCTGGGGGAAGAGCCCCGATGCGGGCTGCAACAATGAGGTCCCCATGGCGCCCATCACCGATATCGAAATCGCCCGCATGGCGGATAAAAGGCCAATCACGGAAATTGGTGCCAGCCTGGGTATTCCGGCGGAACACCTGCTGCCCTATGGCCATGACAAGGCCAAGATCGGGCAGGGGTTCATTGACGAACTGGCCAAGCGGCCTGATGGTAGGCTGATCCTCGTGACCGCAATCAATCCGACCCCGGCGGGTGAAGGCAAGACCACCACCACCGTCGGACTTGGCGATGGGTTGAATCGGATTGGCAGGAAGGCCGCGATCTGCATCCGCGAGGCATCGCTTGGCCCCAATTTCGGGATGAAGGGCGGTGCGGCGGGCGGCGGGCATGCCCAGATCGTGCCGATGGAGGATATGAACCTCCATTTCACCGGTGATTTCCATGCGGTTACGGCGGCGCATAACTTGCTTTCGGCAATGATCGATAACCATATCTATTGGGGCAACCGGCTACAGATTGATGAACGGCGCGTGGTCTGGCGTCGGGTGATGGATATGAATGATCGTGCATTGCGTGATATCGTCACCTCATTGGGGGGCGTGGCCAATGGGTTCCCCCGTCAGACCGGGTTTGACATTACCGTGGCCTCCGAGGTGATGGCCATCCTGTGCCTTGCGCGGGACCTGGCCGATCTGCAGGCGCGACTTGGCCAGATTGTCGTGGCCTATCGGCGGGACAAGACCCCGGTTTATTGCCGTGATATTGAGGCCGATGGCGCGATGACGGTACTCCTGAAGGATGCAATGCAACCCAATCTGGTGCAAACGCTGGAAAATAATCCCGCTTTTGTGCATGGCGGCCCTTTTGCCAATATCGCCCATGGCTGCAATTCGGTGATCGCGACCCGGACAGCGTTGAAACTGGCCGATTACGTCGTAACGGAGGCCGGTTTCGGTGCCGATCTGGGGGCAGAGAAATTCTTTGATATCAAATGCCGCAAGGCTGGCCTGACGCCCGATGCCGCGGTTGTTGTCGCGACCATACGGGCATTGAAGATGAACGGCGGTGTGACGAAGCAGGATCTTGCGGTTGAAAATACTGCCGCCGTTCGGGATGGCTGTGCCAATCTTGGCCGCCATATCGCCAATGTGAAAGGTTTTGGTGTGCCGGTTGTTGTTGCGATCAACCGGTTCCATGGCGATAGCGAGGACGAAATCGCGGCGGTTCAGGCCTATGCGGCGGAACAGGGGGTGGAGGCGGTGATCTGCACCCATTGGGCCGATGGAGGGGCCGGGGCAGAAGATCTGGCTCGCAAGGTCGTTGAACTGACCGAATCCGGGTCGGATTTCCGGGTGCTTTATCCCGATGATCTTGGGCTGTCTGCCAAGATCGAAACCATTGCCCGGCGCATCTACCACGCCGGAGAGGTCATCATTCCCGATGCGATCCGCGCACAGCTTGGCGCGTGGGAAGAGGCGGGCCATGGCAACCTGCCCGTCTGCATGGCCAAGACCCAATACAGTTTTTCGACGGACCCCGATTTGCGTGGCGCACCCAGCGGCCATGCCATACCGATCCGGGAGGTACGCCTTGCCGCAGGGGCGGGTTTTGTCATTGCGATCTGCGGGGAAATCATGACCATGCCGGGTCTGCCCCGAAACCCCGCTGCCGCGACGATCCGGCTTGACGGGGATGGCCGGATTGAAGGGCTTTTCTGATCAGGGCTGCGGTTTTCATTTGTCTGGCCAGCGGGTAGAGGTGGCGTGACAATCCGACGGGAAACCGCCCGACGGCAAAGACCTTGCGCCAAGGCGGCGGGCAGAGGGGACAGACAATGGTTGCGAAACGGATTGATGGCAAGACATTTGCCGAAGGCCTGCGGGGCAAGGTTGCCATTGAGGTGGCGCGGCTGAAGGAGGAACAGGGCCTGACCCCGGGCCTTGCCGTGGTTCTGGTGGGGGAGGATCCAGCCTCCGAGGTCTATGTGCGCAACAAGGGGCGGCAGACCGTGGATTGTGGTATGGCGAGTTTTGAACACAAGCTGGCCGCCGATACCAGCGAGGCGGTCTTGCTCGATCTGATTGCCAACCTGAATGCCGATCCGGCGGTGCATGGCATCCTGGTTCAACTCCCCTTGCCGGCCCATCTTGATGCTGATCTGGTGATCAATGCGATTGACCCGGCCAAGGATGTCGATGGGTTTCATATTTCCAATGTCGGGCTTCTGGGAACGGGGCAAAGGGCAATGGTTCCCTGCACGCCGCTGGGGTGCCTGATGATGCTGCGCGATCATCTGGGCAGCCTTGCAGGGCTGGATGCGGTGATCGTGGGCCGTTCGAATATTGTGGGCAAGCCGATGGCGCAATTGCTGCTGGCTGAAAGCTGCACCGTCACCATTGCCCATAGTCGCACGAAGGATCTGGCAGGGCTTTGCCGTCGTGCGGATATCCTTGTGGCGGCTGTGGGCCGCGCGCAGATGATCCCGGGCGATTGGGTCAAACCTGGTGCCACGGTAATCGATGTGGGGATCAACAGGGTTGAAACCGATGGGAAGAAGCGGTTGGTCGGTGATGTGGACTATGCCAGTGCCGCTGATGTGGCAGGTGCGATTACACCAGTGCCGGGAGGGGTAGGGCCGATGACCATTGCCTGTCTTCTGGCCAATACCGTGACCGCCTGTTGCCGGGCCCATGGCCTGGCCGAACCCGAAGGGCTTACGGCCTGATCAGGCGTCCAGCTGTTCTGCAATCTCTTCGGGGATGTCGAAGTTATGGGTTACGGTCTGCACGTCGTCATCTTCTTCGAGCATGTCCACCAGTCGCATCAGTTTCTGCGCGGTTTCCAGATCAACCTCGGTCCGGCTTTGCGGACGCCAGATCAGTTTTGATTCCGTGGATTCTCCCAGGGCCTTTTCCAGCGCATCCGATACTTCCGAAAGTTCCTCGGCTCTGGAATAGATCCAGTGCCCCTCTTCATCGCTTTCCACATCCTCGGCCCCCGCCTCCAGCGCGGCCATCATCACCGTGTCGGCATCGCCCGCTTCGGCCGGGTATGAAATTTCCCCCACCCGGTCAAAACTATGCGCGACCGATCCGGTCGTGCCCAGATTGCCGCCATTCTTGGTGAAATAGCTGCGGACATTGGAGGCCGTCCGGTTGAGATTGTCGGTCATCGCCTCGACGATGATCGCGATGCCGTTGATCCCGTAACCTTCGTAACGGATTTCGGTGTAATCTTCGGAATCGCCAGCCTGTGATTTCTTGATCGCGCGTTCGATCACATCCTTGGGCATGGATTGTGCCTTGGCGGCCTTTACGGCCAGACGCAGGCGCGGGTTCTTTTCCGGATCAGGATCGCCCATCTTCGCAGCGACGGTGATTTCCTTGGAAAGTTTCGAAAACATCTTTGAACGGGCGGCATCCTGCCTGCCCTTGCGATGCTGAATATTTGCCCACTTGGAATGGCCGGCCATGACCCTGACTCCGATCCGATCTTTCACGTACCCCGCCTATATACAGGCCAGCCCCCGGCCCGCAAGCCCGCTGCGGGCGGGAGAAGGCACGGGGGATGGGTTCCCCACGGGGCATGGCAGGCCCGACCCGGACGTTTTTCTTTGACCTGCAGGCCGCAGTTGCGGATGCTTGGCCCTCAGGCATTCAGGTCACGGAGATCGGCATGTTCATGAATTCGATGCGGTTCGATCTGGGGGAGGATATCGCGGCACTTCGCGATATGGTGCATGGCTGGGCGCAGAAGCGCGTCAAACCCATCGCGGCGGAAGTGGACAGGAACAACTGCTTTCCGGCGGAATTATGGCGTGAGATGGGGGAACTTGGCCTGCTGGGGATCACCGTGCCGGAAACCGATGGCGGAGCGGGCATGGGATATCTCGCGCATGTTGTCGCGGTGGAGGAGATCGCCCGCGCCTCCGCCTCGGTCAGCCTGTCCTATGGTGCGCATTCGAATCTGTGCGTGAACCAGATCAAGCTGAACGGCAGCGAGGCGCAGAAGGCGAAATACCTGCCCGATCTGTGCTCGGGCGCGGCCGTCGGCGCGCTGGCCATGTCGGAAGAGGGCGCGGGCAGCGATGTCGTCTCGATGAAGCTGCGCGCCGAGAAGAAGAACGACCGCTACGTCCTGAACGGCAACAAATACTGGATCACCAACGCGCCC
>JBKEDF010000095.1:0-2778 GCA_047975325.1 Pseudorhodobacter sp.
GTGCTGATGCGTGAAAGCGTTGGGGCAATGGCCTTCAGATCGCGTGATTTCAATGGCAACCACGAAACCGGCCGCAACAGGAAAAGCTGCGCGGCAAGGCGTCTTGCCAAAACCCAGATCCCGGGGGCCGTCGCCCGATAGGCCGCAATGGCGGCTTCCCTGGCGCTTTCGATCTTGGGATCCTCCGGATATTTCAGCGCAAGATTGTAAATGCTGTGAACGAAAATCAGGATATCGATTGCCTTTGCACGGGAGGAAGACCGATCCGGATCAAAGCGTTCCAGATCGATGAACCGTGCGGCTCTGCCATCCCAGCAGATATCCCGGATCGCGGGGCGGCCATGGTTGAAACCCGCCATATGCAACTGCGCCAGTGCCTGACCGGCGGCGGTGAAGGCGGGTTTGGGGTTGTCTGCCTGCCGCCATAGCAGGGTGCTCAGGGTTTCGCCCTGATCAGCGGTCAGGAACCAGTCCACCCCTTCGGCCAGCAGCGGCGGGACGGGAAGGCCTGCCGCGTTCAACAGGCGCAAGCCTTCCCTTTCGCGATGGAAGGCGGCGCTACCATCACCTTTCTGCAGTCGCATGCGCCCCGAAAGCCGTTCCGCCCGTTTCAGCCAGAACTGTCGCCCATCGGGTAATTGCAACGCGCAGATCCGCTGCGGCGGCGCGGCCAGCGCTACCTTCAAGGCCTGTGAAAGTTCCGGCGGCAGATCGGTCATTCCTGCCAATCGAAGAAATCCGGCGATGCCCGGGCAAGCAGGTTTTCGGCCAGGGCGATCCCCAGCGCCTCGCCATTGGAAACCGGGCCGCGGATATCATCGCTTAGTGCTTCGGATCCATCGGTGCGCAGGATTTCACCGCGCAGCCAGAGCGTATCGTCCTGCAAAAGCGCAAGCCCCGCAATCGGCGTCTGGCATGATCCGTCGAGCCGGGCCAGAAAGGCCCGTTCAGCGGCAAGGCGCTGCCCGGTGGTCCCGTCGTGGATCGGAGCCAGAAGGGTTGCGACGCGCGTATCGTCCTGCCGCCGTTCCACGCCGATTGCGCCCTGTGCAATGGCGGGGAGCATTGTTTCGGGCGGGATGGCGGCACGTGCGATATCGGCCATCCCCAGTCGCTTGAGCCCGGCCATGGCAAGGAATGTTGCCTGTGCCACACCATCGGAAAGTTTCCGCATCCGGGTTTGCACATTGCCGCGAAACTCGACCAGCTGGAGGTCCGGGCGGCGGCGCTTCAACTGGGCGCGTCGTCGCAATGATGAGGACCCGACAACCGCCCCCTGCGGCAGATCGTCGAGACTTGCAAATTCATGGGAGATGAAGGCGTCGCGCACATCTTCGCGCGGCAGATGACAGTCGAGGCACAGCCCATCGGGTTGCAGTACCGGCATGTCTTTCATCGAATGCACGGCGATATCGATATCGCCATGCAGAAGCGCATCTTCGATCTCGCGGGTGAACAGCCCCTTGCCGCCCGCCTCGCGCAGGGACCGATCCTGGATCCGGTCACCGGTGACCTTGATCACCACGATTTCAAAAGCGGTTTCGGGCAGGTCATGAGCCACCATGAGGCAGCGTCGCGCCTCATGGGCCTGCCAGAGTGCAAGTGGTGAACCACGCGTGCCGATCCGCAGCGGCCGGTCGGGGGAAGGAAGCAGGAGCGTCATGGTCAGAGCCTTACCGCGCAGCCCGGATGCTGACAACTCTATTGACATTCGCCGCCGCAATGGGGACGCAGGCGCCCGAGCCGGAGCAAAGGGAATTGCCATGACCGACAAGACCATCCTGCGGGCCCTGAAGGGTGAGGTGCAGCCAGTACCGCCGGTCTGGATGATGCGACAGGCGGGTCGCTATCTGCCGGAATATCGCGCGACACGCGCCAGGGCGGGGGATTTCCTGACCCTGTGCTATACGCCCGATCTGGCCGCAGAGGTTACGCTGCAACCGATCCGCCGTTACGGTTTCGATGCGGCGATCCTGTTTGCCGATATCCTGCTTGTGCCACAGGCCCTGGGTGCGGATCTGTGGTTTGTCACGGGCGAGGGGCCGCGCCTTTCGACCGTGACGGATATGGCCGGGGTGCGGGCGCTGCGCCCGAAAGAGGCAATTCATGAGGTATTGGCGCCGGTCTATGAAACGGTCCGGATCCTGCGTGGGGAACTGCCCGTGGATGTTACGCTGATCGGATTTGCGGGTGCGCCCTGGACGGTGGCCACCTATATGATTGCCGGACGCGGCACGCCCGATCAGGGACCGGCCCACCTGCTGAAGGAGACGGATCGGGCGGCGTTTGTAGCGCTTATCGACCTGCTGACGGAGGCGACGGTTGATTATCTTTCCGCACAGGTCGAGGCCGGGGCAGAGGTCATAAAGCTGTTCGATAGTTGGGCAGGCAGTCTCAGAGGGCAGGATTTCACCGATTTTGCCCTGGAGCCTGCACGCCGGATCATCGCCGCATTAAAGGCCCGCCATCCCGGATTGCCGATCATATCCTTTCCGCGCGAGGCAGGTGAAGGCTATGTCGGTTTTGCGGGGGCGGTCGGGGCGGATTGCGTGGCGCTGGACAATTCTGTCAGTGCGGAATGGGCGGCGCGGAAGGTGCAGTGCGATGGCTGTGTTCAGGGTAATCTGGCACCGAAGCATCTGGTGACGGGCGGGGCAGAACTGATACGGGAAACCCGTCGTATCGTTGATGTCTTTTCAGGCGGGCCGCATATCTTCAACCTTGGTCACGGGATAACCCCCGATGCCGATCCGGATAATGTAAGCCGGATGCTGGAAG
>JBKEDF010000051.1:0-41086 GCA_047975325.1 Pseudorhodobacter sp.
CATACTGGAATACCTCCCGCCCTACAGCCCCGATCTCAACAAGATCGAACCGATCTGGGCGCAGGCAAAGGCCATCAGACGACGAACCGGGCAGTCCCTCGATCAACTCTTCTCGCGCAAAAACTGGAATCAAAATTGAGTCGTCAGGCTATACCGGCCCAAACCCATTTCCCGGCGGCGTCCGTGAACCGTGACATAGAGAAGCCATTTCCCGCGCTCAGGGCTGCGCTTGTGCAGCCAGAGGTTATTCCCGTCACCGTATTTCCCGGCACCAGAGGTTTTGACCTTCATTCCGCTCAGTTTCCCGGACCCTCCCACTGGACTTGAACACCTCCTTATGATTTCTGGCCCCATGCGCAGCCCCATTACTATATGTTGTATGTGGGGGTGTATGCGGGAACAGAAGGGAATCATAATAGTCTTGTAATACACTGATTAATAATGACTATGCGGACGTGCGGGAACATGCGAGTAGTGTCGGGAAACTCTGTTCAATGCGTCTCGACCGCACCAAATCTTTCTGGAATATACTGATTGTGTTGGATGGATTGCCATCAAGCACAAGCCCGGCATGTCTGCCAGATATGGCATTCACGCCCAAGATTTCCCTCGGGATTGAATCGAAGAATGCGCAGCTTTTTGCGCATTTCCCCGGGCATTGGGGATGACGCTATTGGATGTCCATGGTTATTCATGCAACAATGTTGTAATATACATATTTTTCAATGCGTTAAGGTTGGTAGTGTGCGATCCAGTGATCCATCGGGCAGTTCCGGGGCAAGGGCCCTGAGGTTTGACGGCCACGGGATGGCGCATGTCCGGTCAGTTCTGCTGGGTCCTCAATCCGATGTGCTGATCCGCTACATGCAGGCGCATGGCCTGTCACAAGACATATCGGGCTTCGATCAAGATGTAATACGAACAGCGCATGAACTTGGCTGGATTTCAGATCGGACGGGGATGGTAACCAAAATTGGCCGCTGCGCTGCCGATTCATGTCGCGAATACCGGTTCTGGCTTGATCGTAATCGTGCGCTACCCTTTGCTGGTGCCGCAAAGCACCTTGACCTGGACAGATTCAAGGGACAGTCGGTTCTGGAGATCGGATCGGGCATGGGGGCCAACCTGATGTCACTTTCCCACCAAGGGGTATCCGTTATCGGGGTTGAGCCTTTGGAAGCCTATTCCCAAATGGGAACCATCTTTTCCGAGCGTGAAGGTTTGACGGTTCCGGATGTCATTCGGGGAAATGCGGAAAACCTGCCTTTTGACGATGATGAGATTGACCTGATCTTATGTGTTTCGGCACATCAGTACTTTGATCTTCGGAAAGCCTTTGATGAAATGGTTCGGGTTTTACGTCCGGGCGGTGAGGTCATTATCATTGGCGGGACGCTTGGAACCTATGCTTCCGGCTTTCTGCATGAGGTATTTGCGCGGCCATCCAACGCCAAGTCATATATCATGACGATCCTCAATACATTGGGCTATAGCGCATTTGGCCGTCGGATCATCCCTGCCCGGGGCGGGGTTACCACTGCAAGGCCCATTTATCCGGCACGGTCCCGGATGACACGACTCCTGTGCCAGGCGGGACTACATGAAAAGAACCCACCGGCCCGGATCGGTCCGGAAAGCTGCTTTCACATGTGCGCATAGACGGTCTGTCGCATCCGCTACCGCATGAGGTTTGATTTTTTTCGTGTGATCAAGTTATTGCCTGACGCTTTCAAAAGGATTGTGTTCCACTGCGCCCGCGCCGTTCGAAACGTGGAAGCATTGCCGAAAAATCCTGGCCCCGGCCATTTTCGTCCTCAACGAAGCACCGATAAAGCGCATGGGCCGCCTCACCCAGCGGTGTATCTGCATTCACTGCTGTTGCGGCCTGTTGTGCAAGGCCCAGGTCCTTCAGCATCAGTTCGGCCGAAAATCCGGGATGATAGCCGTGATCTGCCGGGCTGTCGGGGCCAATGCCCGGGGCAGGGCAATAGCTGTTCATCGTCCAGCTTGCCCCAGAGGAACTGGAAACCACATCAAACATCTTTTGCCGTGAAAGGCCAAGCTTGTCGGCCAGTGCAAAGGCTTCACAGGTGGCGATCATGGTCACCCCCAGGATCATGTTGTTGCAGATCTTGGCGGCCTGCCCGGCACCTGCCTGCCCACAGTGGACAACCTTCTGGCCCATCTGGGCGAAAAGTGGTGCCACGGTGGCAAAGGGGCCATCGTCGCCCCCAACCATGAAGGTCAGCGTTCCGGCCGTGGCGCCGCCAACCCCGCCCGAAACCGGCGCATCCAGTGTTGCTATCCCAAAGTTTCGGGCATCCCTTGCAACGTCACGCGCGCTTTGCACATCCACGGTAGAGCAATCGCAAAAAATGGTGGGGCTCTTCATGACGGGCAGGATCTCCTCTGCTACCTGGCGCAGGGCCGCGCTGTCGGGCAACATGGTAAAGACAATCTCTGCCCCCTCGACAGCCTTCGTGGCTGAACCGGTCCGTGTGACCTCGGCAGGGCAGGGGGCGACCGGATCATATCCTTGCACCCGATGCCCCGCTTTCGACAGGTTGGTGGCCATGGGGGCCCCCATATTCCCCAATCCGATGAAACCGATCCTCATCACTTTTCCTCCTCGAAATGGAGTTCTTGCGCGCCAAGCGGTCGCATGAACTCTGCCACGATCCCCTCTCTTGCCAGATCCTGCCGCCAGTTTGGGTTGCGATCCTTGTCGATGATTGCCGCCCGGATCCCCTCCAGAAGTTCGCCCTTTTCCATCGCCCGTGAGGTGAAACGATATTCCAGTGTTAACGCTTGCCGGATCCCCGGATCCGATCCCAGGGCGGCAAGAATGCGCAGCGTCACCATCATGGAAAGGGGCGAGTTTCGTGCCAGCCCTTTTCGCGTCCGGTTTGCGAAAGGCGTTTGATCCGAACCCAGTGACCCCATGATATCCGGCACATTCAAGGAAGCAAAATGCCGGTCGATCCATGCCTGTTCGCCTGCCAGTGTCCCCGGGGACGGTGCCTGCGGCTCGAATCCGATCTGTCCGGTGGCAATCATCGTGTCCTTCAGCCCCGGCCATTCCCCTTCCGCCCGATAGATATCGGCAAAACCTGCAAATATGGCATCCGCCGGTCCCATCCGTGCACCCGTGAGCCCCAGATAGGAACCGATCCGCCCTGGCGCCCGTGCAAGTATCATCGTGCCACCGACATCCGGTATCAGCCCGATACCGCATTCGGGCATGGCAATCTGGCTGGTATTTCCGACAATGCGCAGCTTTGCATGGCAGCCAAGCCCGACCCCGCCCCCCATGCAATACCCTTGCATGAAGGAAACCACCGGCTTGGGATATTCGGCAACCCGGGCATTCATGCGATATTCATCCCGCCAGAAATGGCGGCAATAATCGAAATTCCCTTCCATCCCCGCCGCATGGATCTCTGCCAGATCGCCCCCGGCACAAAAGGCCCGCTCCCCTTTCGCGTCAATGATGACAAGCTGGACGGCAGGATCGTCACGCCAGCCGATCAAGGCGGCATCGATCGCCCTGCACATTTTCCAGTTCAGCGCATTGAGCGCCTGCGGCCGCGTCAGCGTGATCCGCCCGGCCTTGCCCTCGATCCGGATGGCGATATCATTCATTCCCGTTCTGCCAACATGGCGCGGCTGATGATCAAGCGCATGATTTCATTGGTTCCTTCCAGGATCTGATGCACCCGCAGATCGCGCAGGATCTTCTCGATCCCGTAATCCGCAAGATAGCCATAACCGCCATGGAGTTGCAGACATTGGTTGACCACATCAAAGGCCTGATCGGTGACATAGAGTTTCGCCATCGCGCAGTATTTCGTGGCATCTGCCGCCGCTGAATCAAGCCGTGCCGCGGCTGTGCGCAGGAAAATCCGGGCCGTTTCCAGTTTGACCTCCATATCGGCCAGTCGAAATTGCAATGCCTGGAACTGATCGAGCTTTCGGCCGAAAGCCTCACGGTCGCGCATATGGGCCAATGTGCGTTCCAGAGCCGTTTGCGCGCCCCCCAAGGCACAGGCCGCGATATTCAGCCGCCCGCCATCCAGTGCTGCCATGGCATAGCTAAACCCGCGACCTTCCTCGCCCAGGAGGTTCCCGGGCGGAATGGCGCAGGCGTCGAAACGTACCTGCCGCGTAGGCTGTGCACGCCAGCCCATCTTGTCCTCCAGCGCGCCAAAGCTCAGCCCCGGGGCGCTGTCCTCAACGATGACGGCCGAAATCCCGTGTGGCCCATCACCCCCCGTCCGGCACATCACGATATAGCCATCGGAATATCCCCCGCCGGAGATGAAGGCCTTTTCCCCGTGCAATTCCCATCCGGATCCCGCCCGTTCGGCCCGGCAGCGCAGGGCAGCCGCATCCGACCCCGAACCCGGCTCGGTCAGGCAATAGGAGAACACCTTTTCCATGCTGATGATCCCGGGCATGAACCGCGCCTTCAAACTGGCGGAGCCATGACGCGCGATCATTGCTGCGCACATGTTATGAATGGACAGGAAGGCCGCAACCGAAGGGCAGGCCATGGACAGCGCCTCAAAGACCAGCACCCCGTCGAGCCGCGAAAGACCCGCGCCCCCTTGGGCCTCGTCAACATAGAGCCCGCCAAAGCCAAGCGTCGCCGCCTTGGTCCAAAGCGCCCGCGGGATACTGCCTTCCTGTTCCCAGGTTCTAGCATGAGGCGCGATTTCCGCTGTGCCGAAAGCTTGTGCCATCTCGAATATCGCGCGCGATTGCGCATCAAGCGTGAAATCCATTGCCTGCCTCCACCATATACCCTGATCCTTTCAGAACATGGGGGCGGCGCGCAATTGCCTTGCTGCTTCCTGACAGTGAATTTTCAAGGCGAATATACATAGAGGCGAAAGGAGGGGCATGGCCCCTCCCGTTTGCCTTATTCCATTGCCCTGAAGTTGAATTCGCCACCTTCCTTGATCCCCGATGGCCAGCGTGAGGTGACGGTTTTTGTTCGCGTGTAGAAGCGGAACGCATCGGGCCCGTGCTGATTGAGATCCCCGAAGGCCGATTTCTTCCAGCCGCCGAAGGTATGATAGGCCAGCGGTACCGGGATCGGGACATTGATCCCGATCATGCCGATATTGATCCGGTTGGCAAAATCACGGGCGGTATCGCCGTCGCGGGTATAGATCGCGGTGCCATTGCCATATTCATGATCCATGGCGAGGCCGATGGCCTCTTCATAGCTTTGTGCGCGTATTGTCGAAAGGACCGGGCCGAAGATTTCGGTGCGATAGATGTCCATATCCCTGGTCACATGATCAAAAAGATGCGGTCCCACGAAAAAACCGTCCTCATAGCCCTGAAGCCTGAAATTCCGCCCATCGACAACAAGTTTTGCGCCCTGTTCGATGCCCCGTTCGACCAGCCGCAGGATATTGGCCTTGGCCGCTCCTGTCACGACAGGGCCGTAATCCACATCCTTTCCGGCGGTATAGGGGCCGACCTTCAGCTTTTCTATGCGGGGGATCAGCCGTTCGATCAGCGCATCGGCAGTCTTGTCCCCTACCGGCACCGCAACTGAAATCGCCATGCAGCGTTCGCCAGCCGCGCCGTAACCGGCCCCCACCAGCGCATCGGCGGCCTGATCCAGATCGGCATCGGGCATGATGATCATATGGTTCTTGGCACCGCCGAAACATTGTACCCTTTTGCCGTTTGAACAGCCCCGGCCATAGATATATTCGGCAATCGGGGTGGATCCGACGAAACCCACGGCCGAAATGACCGGATTGTCCAGGATCGCATCCACCGCTTCCTTGTCGCCATTGATGACCTGAAGCACCCCATCGGGCAGTCCGGCCTCCTTGAAAAGTTCCGCGAGCATCAGCGGCACGGAAGGATCGCGTTCCGAGGGTTTCAGGATGAAGGCATTGCCGCAGGCCAGTGCCGGGCCGAGCTTCCATAACGGGATCATTGCCGGGAAGTTGAAAGGTGTGATCCCCGCAGCCACGCCCAGAGGCTGGCGCATGGAATACATGTCGATACCCGGTCCCGCCCCATCGGTGAATTCGCCCTTCAGCATCTGTGGTGCGCCGATGCAATATTCGATGACTTCCAGCCCGCGCTGCACATCGCCCTTGGCATCGGGAAAGGTCTTGCCATGTTCGCGGCTCAGTGCTTCGGCCAGCTTGTCCATATCGCGATTGAGCAAGCCGACCATGGCCATCATGACCCGGGCGCGCCGCTGCGGATTGGTTGCGGCCCAGCCGGGCTGCGCCTCGGCCGCGGCAGCCACGGCGGCATCAAGTTCGGACTTCGAGGCCAGCGAAACCCGCGCCTGTACCTCACCCGTGGCGGGGTTGAAGATATCGGCGAAACGCCCCGAACTTCCCTTGACACGCTTGCCATTGATCCAGTGACCCAGTTCTTCCATGCTACCCTCCATCATTTGTTCCGCAAAGGATATCCTTGCAAAATCGCTATATAAAGAGGCAATATCCCAAAAACGTTTTGCAATTTTGAAGGTACGATCATGGATTGGGATGATCTGCGCTTGTTTCTGGCCGTTGCCCGGGCAGAAAGTCTGTCCGGCGCTGGGCGGCAGCTTCGGCTGGACCCGGCAACGGTGGGGCGCCGCATCGCACGGCTGGAAGGTGCACTGGAGGCACGGCTTTTTGCGAAATCCCCGCAAGGCTATAGCCTGACGGAGGCCGGATCGCGCCTCTTGGAACACGCCCAACGCGCCGAGGCGGCATTGGAAGCGGCAAGCGATGATCTGCGCGGAGCATCATCCGGGCTTTCAGGGCAGATCCGGATTGGTGCGCCGGATGGTTGTGCCAATTACCTGCTGCCACAGGTTCTGACCCGGATCTGTGATGATAATCCGGGGCTGGAGGTGCAGGTTGTCGCCTTGCCACGTGTTTTCAACCTGTCACGGCGCGAGGCGGATATGGCCATCGGGGTTTCGCGGCCGGTGACGGGACGGCTGACAGTACAGAAACTGACCGATTACCGCCTGCATCTGGCAGCTTCGCGTGATTATCTGAAAGGACATTCCGCGCTCCACAGCCGGGCCGATCTGACCGGGCACCGGGTTGTCGGCTATATCCCCGACATGATCTTCGACAAGGAATTGGACTATCTGTCCGAACTTGGCGGGGGGCAGCCTGCGCTCAGTTCCAATTCAATTTCGGTTCAGCTCAACCTGCTGCAGGTCGGCGCCGGGGTTGGGATCGTGCATGATTTTGCCCTGCCTGCCGCCCCGGGTCTGACGCGGATCCTGACCGATGAGATTTCCCTGACGCGAAGTTTCTGGCTGATCAGATATGCCGATGACGGACGGCTGGAAAGGCTCAATCGTTTTGCGGCCCTTCTGGGCGACGGCGTGAGGCGTGAGGTCGCACGCCTTGAAGCTTTGACTTGACAGAAAGTTAAACGGGGACGACGATTTAGGTGCAACATCAGGAGATCCCCAATGCTTGTCCAGCAGATCCTTTCGGCCAAACCCAGCCACGATATCATCACCATTGCGCCGGGCAGTTCGATAAGGGATGCGGTGGAGCTTTTGTCAGCCAAACGGATCGGGGCAGTTATCGTTTCCGCCGATGGCAAGACGGTGGCGGGGATTTTGTCGGAACGCGATATTGTGCGCGAATTGGGCAAGCAGGGGCCAGGCTGTCTTGAACATAAGGTTGAAAGCCTTATGACAGCCCGGATTGTGGGGTGCACCACCACCGATGCCGCCGATCAGGTAATGCAGAAGATGAGCGATGGCCGTTTCCGCCATATGCCGGTCATGGATGGTGATGCAATGGTGGGGTTCATTTCCATCGGGGACGTGGTGAAGGCCCGGCTTTCGGAACTGGCGATGGAAAAGGATGCCTTGGAAGGCATGATCAAGGGCTATTGAATTTCCTTCACTTTTTGCCTTGCAATGCAGCGCGCAATAATGTTGCGTGGGCGGATCAGGAAAAGGGAAACATGCGATGCGCATCGGGCTTTATCCCGGCACGTTCGATCCGGTTACGCTTGGTCATACGGATATCATAGCACGTGCCATGCAACTGGTGGACCGACTGGTCATCGGGGTGGCGATCAACCGCGACAAGGGCCCGCTTTTCACGCTGGAAGAACGGGTGGCCATGGTGCAGGCCGAATGCGAAGAGATCGTCGCGGTCACGGGGGGAGAGATCATTGTCCATCCCTTTGAAAATCTGCTTATCGATTGTGCGCGCGATGTTGGGGCTACGGTTATCGTACGGGGGCTGCGCGCGGTTGCCGATTTCGAATATGAATTCCAGATGGTGGGCATGAACCGCGCCCTCGATTCCTCGATCGAGACGGTGTTTCTCATGGCTGATGCGCGGCGGCAGGCGATTGCCTCCAAGCTGGTGAAGGAAATTGCACGTCTGGGCGGCGATGTTTCCAGGTTCGTGCCCCCGCAGGTCCATCAGGCGTTGAGCCAACGGTTTTCCTGAAACCGGAAAGATACCGTCGTGACAGCCCGCAAACCATTGCAGGGCTCTGCCCGGGGCAGATCTTTCACGATGCCATTACGGAACAAATATTCGGGCGGTGATACCAAACCTTGCGTCCGGGGCGTCCTGATGCTCTAATCCTGCGCCAAGACAACCAAAATAAATTCGAGCATTCCATGGCCAACGATCTTCTGACGTCCTCGACCCAGGACAGCTATGACGCCTCCTCGATCGAGGTCCTGGAAGGGCTGGAACCTGTCCGTAAACGCCCGGGCATGTATATTGGTGGCACGGATGAACGCGCCTTGCATCATCTGGTGGCCGAGGTTCTGGACAATTCGATGGATGAGGCCGTAGCGGGCCATGCCAGCCGTATCGAGGTGGAACTTCATGCCGATCATTCGGTGACGATCCGCGATAATGGCCGGGGCATTCCGATTGACCCGCATCCGAAATTTCCGGGGAAATCGGCCCTGGAGGTGATCCTCTGCACGCTGCATGCCGGCGGAAAATTCAGTGGCAAGGCCTATCAGACTTCGGGCGGGTTGCACGGCGTCGGGGCTTCGGTGGTGAATGCCCTGTCGGATTCGATGATTGTCGAAGTCGCCCGCAACCGTGAACTTTTCCGGCAGAGCTTTTCGCGGGGACTGCCCTTGAGCAAGGTCGAAAAGATCGGCCCGGCGCCCAATCGGCGCGGCACCACGGTGACCTTTCATCCGGATGCGGAAATCTTTGGCCATCTGAAACTGAAACCCGCGCGGCTTTTGAAAATGGCGCGCTCCAAGGCCTATCTGTTCTCGGGGGTGGAGATCCGCTGGAAATCGGCCATCGATGATGGGGAAACACCGCCTGAGGCTGTTTTTCATTTTCCCGGCGGGTTGGCGGATTACCTGACGGATACGCTGGATAAGGCCACGACCTATGCCGACCGGCCCTTTGCCGGCAAGGTCGGGTTTGAGGAAAAATACGGCGTTCCCGGATCGGTCGAATGGGCGATCAACTGGACCCCATCGCGTGACGGTTTCATCCAATCCTATTGCAATACGGTCCCCACGCCCGAAGGCGGAACCCATGAAGCCGGTTTCTGGGCAGCAATCCTCAAGGGGATTCGGACATATGGCGAATTGGTCAGCAACAAAAAAGCGGGGCAGATCAACCGCGAAGATCTTGTCGCGGGTGGCTGTGCACTGGTTTCCTGTTTTATCCGGGAACCGCAATTTGTGGGCCAGACCAAGGATCGGCTTTCGACCGAGGCTGCGGCGAAATATGTCGAAGGGGCGGTTCGTGATCATTTCGACAACTGGCTGGCCTCTGATACGAAATCAGCCGGTGCGATTCTTGATTTTCTGGTGCTGCGCGCCGAGGAAAGGCTGCGGCGGCGGCAGGAAAAGGAAACCGCGCGGAAATCGGCCACGAAAAAGCTGCGTCTGCCCGGCAAGCTGACCGATTGTACGGCCAAGAATCGCGAAGGAACGGAACTTTTCATTGTGGAAGGGGATTCCGCAGGCGGTTCGGCCAAGGGGGCGCGAAACCGCGAAACCCAGGCGCTTCTGCCGCTCAAGGGTAAGATCCTGAATGTGCTGGGCGCAGCCTCGAACAAGCTGGGCGACAATGCCGAGATCCGTGATATCTGCGAGGCCCTGGGCGTTGGGATGGGAACCCGATTCCGATCAGACGACCTGCGCTATGACAAGATCATCATCATGACCGATGCCGATGTGGATGGCGCGCATATTGCCAGCCTGCTGATGACGTTTTTCTTTACCCAGATGCGTCCGCTGATTGACAGGGGGCATCTTTACCTTGCCTGTCCGCCGCTTTACCGGCTGACACAGGGCGCCAGGCGTATCTATGTCGCCGATGACGTGGAAAAGGACTACTGGCTGGACAAGGGGCTGGGGGGCAAGGGCAAGATCGATGTGCAACGCTTCAAGGGGCTTGGTGAAATGGACGCCAAGGACCTGAAGGAAACCACGATGGATCCGGCCTCCCGCAAACTTATCCGGGTGTCGATCGATGAGGATGAACCGGGGGAAACCGGGGATCTGGTGGAACGGCTGATGGGCAAGAAACCCGAGCTGCGCTTTCAGTATATTCAGGAAAACGCCCGTTTCGTGGAAGAACTGGACCTGTAGGCAACCCACCAACTTTTTTATCCGCTGCGCGCTGCGATTTGGTGCCTGAAACCCCGCGTGGGCAGCTTGTGCAACTGAACGGTGAATTTTCGTGCCAGTTACGACGAGGCGTGGATCCGTTCGATATAGGCGCGCATGTCCTCGGCCTCGTGGCGGGCATCGCGCAGGCCTTCCTTTGCAGCGCGAAGTTCGGCCTCGGTCTGGTTGATCTTGTTGTTCAGCTCGGATTCGCGTTGTTCAAGGTACAGGATTGCCTGATCGCGCATCTCCTCTGCCTCATGGAGCGATTTTGCCAGATTGTCGAGCTCGGCCAGATCACCATCCGCAACCCGGGTGAACCGGTGCAGGATCCAGTGGGTCAGCCAGCCCAGCATGAAGGCCACGAAAAGCACGATCATTGTCGTGATGATAAAGGCGGTACGGTCCATGGCCTTCCTATAACTCCTACCGGATCGCGATGCTATGGTTTCCGGCGGGGGCGCAGGAAGGTTTCTTCCGTTGGCTCGAAAGCGGATGTTGCTTCGGTCGGGTTTTCTGCTGGTGGCGGCTCCTCCGCCTGTGTTTCCTCGCCTTCGGAGGCCTCGGCCTGGGTCGCTTCGGCCTGGGCTTCGGCAAGAATAGCCTCTGCGCGCTCAACCGGGCTTGGTTCCGGGATGGCCTCCGGATCACCCAGCAGGGTGAATTCGATCCGGCGATTGGCTTCGCGGCCGGTTTCGGTTCCATTGTCCGCGATGGGGTTGGCCTCACCATAACCACGGGGGGAAAGTCCTGTCGTATCGACCCGGCGGCCGATCAGTGCGGAAAGAACCGCCTCGGCCCGTGCCTGGCTGAGCGCCTGATTGCCGCCCTCGCTGCCCTGGCTGTCGGTATGGCCCGCAATTTCAAGCTCCAGTGCCGGGCAGTTCCTGAAGATTTCAGCCAGCGCATCGATGACTTGACCCGCATTGCCTTCGATTTCTGCTGAACCGGGGGCAAAACTGATCTTGTTGATGCCCATCACTTCGTTCAGCTGGGCTACGCATTCCTGTGGGGTCGGCTGGGCGGCCAACGGATCGAATTTTTCGTCATAGCGGACATTGATCCGGAAATTCTGTCCCTGGCCCAGTTTATCTGAAAGGATCTGGGAAATCCTGTCCCGCGCATCCTGCTTTCCCGTTACGCCTTCAATTTCAACCAGATCGGCGCGTACCAGAAGATTGCCATCATTCAGCAGGCCCAGCGATTCCAGCCCGGCAAGGACCCGGATCGACCAGCCCGTGGGCAGATCGGCATCAAGTCGTGTGGCGGTATAGACCCGATCCGCCCCGAATTGCGCCCGTGCGAAACTGTCCACGGCATCGCGCAAAAGCGTATCATTGAGCCGCCCGCGCAATTCGGCCATTCCCTTGTCATTAAGCGTTGCGGTGAATTCGGCGGGTCCCTGCGCTGCGGCATCGGGCGTGGTCGGCAGGGTAGCCCTGAGGGAAAATGCCGGAGGCAGCGCGGTCTGCAACTCCCCCACCGTTCTGTCGAATTGCGATTGTGTGATCTCGGGGGTGGAGGTCAGGGTGACATCACCATCGGAAAAGGTGATGGTTCCGCCGCCAAGGGCCTTGACTGCGGCAATTCCGAGTTCGGCTGCCTTGGCCCAATGGGGACTGGGAACACCAAGCCCGATGGTGCATTTGGTTTCGCCCTCATTTCCGGCATCCCTGGCGGCAGCCAGGATGCGGTCCCGGGCGCGTTCGCTATCAGCGGAACAGGCATCGAACCGGGCCCCCGATTCATCCAGGACAAAACGCAGGGTAAACGGCGTAAGCACGGGGCGGGGTGCGGAAATATCTAATACAAGCTGTACCCCTTCGGGGGCAAGGCGGCCAATATCGGTTTCGAGCTTGCGCTTTTCCTCACCGCTGGTGGAGATCGCGGTGATTGCCACCTGATCCGCTGCAATGGATATTTTCGAACGCGGCAGAAGCGCCAGGGCCTTGAGACCGAAATCCAGTGCCGCCTGCCAGTTTTCGGGGGCGGGGTAATCGGCGGTCTCCAGCATGTCGGAAACCGGAATCCCACCGGACAGATCGGCGACCTGTGCGGCAAGCGCCGTTTCCTCGGATTTTCCGGGAACCAGCCCGATCAGGGAAATTTCATCGTCATTGCGCAGGATTTCCACCGAGAAACGTGGCGCCTCGATGGCACGCATGGCGGCCACGTCAAGTTCATCGCGCACACGGTCGGCCTGAACCACAGATCCGACCAGATTGACGGCGCGGGCGCGGGCTGCCTCGTTCGGGGCGGTTCCCGTCAGGACGACCTGAAGGCCGTTGGTCGACACCCTGGCCCAGGATATCCCTTCGGTCAGCAGTTTGGAACGAACGGCGGATTCGCTCCTGTTTTCGATGGCGATTGCCGCCCACCATGCGGTCAGCGCGGCCAGAAGGGCCGCCGCGAGGGCGGCAAGGAAGGGCATGGATTTCGTGGGCAGCTGCATCGATTGAACGGTCTGATTTTCGATGGCTGTTCTTAGGACGTTGGCGCAGGGGGATCAATCAGAGCATCGCGGCGCCGGCAAGAAACAGCGCAGCAATCAACCCCGCATCACGATTGGCGCGAAACAGGTAAAGACAGCGATCCGGGTCGGTTGTGTCCAGCTTTCCCAATTGCCAGGCCAGATGCCAGCCAAACGCCAGGGCCCCCGCCAGGGCCAGCAGTAGTTTCGGCAGGGAAGCCCCGGCCGGAATGAGTGCCGCCATGATGGCGAGCGCCATCAGCACCACCGAGGCGATCATGAACGCCCGCATCCAGGCCAGGGTTCCCCGATCCCCGAAAAGCCGGGCTGTGGATTTGACCCCGATCAGCGCGTCATCTTCCTTGTCCTGATGGGCATAGATCGTATCGTAGAACAAGGTCCAGGCGATCCCGGAAAGCCACAGCACCCCAGCCGCCCAGGACAGGCTGCCGGCATGGGCGGTCCAGGCCAGCAGGGCCCCCCAGTTGAAGGCGAAACCCAGAAAGACCTGCGGCCACCATGTGAAACGTTTTGCGAAAGGATAGATCGCAACCAGCGCAAGGGAGGCGATACCCAACCCGATTGCCGCCAGATTATAGGAAAACAGGATCAGCGCTGCGACCAGTGCCTGCGCCACCATCCAGACGGCTGCCTGCCTGACCGAAACCTGCCCCGACGGGATCGGGCGGCTTTTTGTGCGCGCAACACGGCCGTCAAAATCGCGATCGGTAATATCATTCCAGGTACAACCTGCGCCGCGCATCAGGGCCGCGCCGATGGTGCAGCTGATCGCGATCCAGAGATCCCAGATCCGATAGCCGTCCGGATCTGCCGCAGCGGCAAGGGCCAGCCCCCAATAGCAGGGGATCAACAGCAGCCAGGTTCCGATCGGGCGGTCGGCCCGCGACAATCGAAGATAGGGGCGCAGCCAGCGGGGGGCGAGCCTGTCCACCCAATTTCCCGTTATCGCATCCGCGACCTCTCCGGTCTGGCTGGGCTCTGGCGTTCCGGTCGGCTCGGTCATAGATTGCGCTCATGGCAGATGCGAAGGTCAGGCTCTATGTAGATCAGCCCCTTGGTGCGGGGCAAGCGGTCCCGCTTGCGCGCGATCAGGCACATTACCTTTTCGGGGTGATGCGACTGGGAAAGGGGGCGGCGGTTCTTGTGTTCAACGGCCATCAGGGCGAATGGCGTGCAGAAGTCGCGGAGGCGGGAAAACGCGGTGGCATATTGATTTGCACGGCCATGACCGCCCCGCAGCGCGATCCGCCCGATCTGTGGCTGCTTTTTGCCCCCATCAAGAAAGCGAGAACCGATTTCATCGTGGAAAAGGCTGCCGAGATGGGGGTGGCGCGGATCCTGCCCGTTCAGACCCGCTTTACCAATTCAGAACGAATCCGGCAGGACAGGCTTCAGGCCCATGCAGTGGAGGCGGCGGAACAATGCGGAGGCACTTTCGTGCCGGAGGTGGCAGATCTGCTGCCGCTGGAACAGGTTTTGCGAAACTGGTCTGATGAACGGCGGTTATTGTGGTGCGACGAACATGCGGCGGGGCAACCGGTAACGGTGACGGATCTGGCCGGTCAGCCCCGGGGGGCATGGGCGGTGCTGATCGGGCCCGAAGGCGGGTTTGCCGAGGCGGAACAGGCACGGCTTGCGGCGATGGCGCAGGTTCTGCGCGCAAGCCTCGGGCCAAGGATCCTGCGGGCGGATACGGCGGCGGTGGCGGCATTGACGCTTTGGCAGATCGCGCAGGGTGATTGGGGATGATCCGGCCGGAACTTCGCGCTGCGCTCTGGCGGGCGCGGGAGGTCTGGGGAGCCGCTGCGCTTGGTGTGCCGGGGCTATGGTTCATGACCCTGGGTGGCTGGTTTCTGACCCCGCTGGGTGTGATTCTGATCGTAGCGGCGCTTGTATTCGGCGTGATCGGATGGCGCCGTATGCGATTTATGGCGGAAGGGCAGGGTGGTTCCGGACTGGTTGAGGTGATCGAAGGCCAGATTCGCTATTTCGGCCCGGCTTTCGGGGGTATGGTCGCAATCCCGGATATCGGGGAACTGGCACTTCAGCATGTGCGGGGGCGCAGGTTTTGGCGGCTTGTGGCGGCAGACGGGATCTTGTTGATCCCGATCGATGCGGAAGGGGCCGGGGCGCTTTTTGATGCCTTTGCTTCGCTGCCAGGGCTCGATATGCCTGAATTGCTTGCAATATTGGAAGAAAAAGATCCTCCCGCGCATACGTTTCTGCAGCTTGCGCAACCCGAAACCCGCCTGATCTGGCGCCGCCGGTCCCGCCCGGTCTTGACTTGACCGCGCCAAAAAGGGAGGTCTGTGCACGCAATGCATAGCGGATCGGAGCGCCCGACATGTCCATTCCCCAAGCCGGCGGCGGGCCGATTGAGAGTTTTGAACAGCTTGCAACCTATCTGGAACAGGGCTGTAAACCCAAATCCGATTGGCGCATCGGTACCGAACATGAAAAATTCGGCTTTCTGACCGATATCCATGCACCGCTGCCCTATGATGGTCCGCGATCGATTCGCGCGTTGCTGGAGGGGCTGCGTGACCGGTTCGGATGGCAGGAGATTGAGGAACAGGGCAAGCTGATCGGGCTGTCGCGCAATGGTGCCAATATCAGCCTCGAACCCGGTGGACAGTTTGAACTTTCCGGCGCACCACTGGCACAGTTGAAGGAAACCGCCGAGGAGTTCGATCGCCATATGGCCGAGGTGCGGGCGCTGGCCGACCCGATGGGCGTGGGCTTTCTTGGTATCGGGGCTGCGCCAGTCTGGACCCATGATGAGATGCCGCGCATGCCCAAGGGACGCTATCGGTTGATGACCGATTACATGGATCAGGTCGGCACCCATGGCACGCAGATGATGTATCGCACCTCCTGTGTGCAGGTGAATCTCGATTTTGCCTCCGAGGCCGATATGGTCAGGAAACTGCGCGTTGGACTGGCCCTGCAGCCCGTGGCGACCGCGCTTTTTGCCTCTTCGCCCTTCTTTGAAGGTAAACCGAACGGGCATAAAAGCTGGCGTTCGCGGATCTGGCGGGATCTTGATGCGGCGCGAACGGGGATGATGCCCTATGTCTTTGATGAGGGGATGGGGTTTCAGGCCTATGTGGACTGGGTGCTCGATGTGCCGATGTATTTCGTCTATCGCGATGGGGAATATATCAACGCGCTTGGCCAGTCTTTCCGGGACTTCCTGAAAGGGGAACTGCCTGCCTTGCCGGGGGAAAAACCGACGCTTTCGGATTGGGCGGATCACCTGACGACGGTATTTCCGGAGGCGCGGGTCAAACGTTTCATGGAAATGCGCGGCGCTGATTGCGGGGACAGGGCGCATATTCTGGCCCTGCCTGCCTTCTGGGTCGGACTGATCTATGACGGGGGCGCGCTGGATGCGGCCTGGGATCTGGTCAAGGGCTTTGATGCCGAAACGCGTGAGGGGCTGCGTGTAGCAGCTTCGGTTGGGGCATTGCAGGGGGAGGCTGAAGGGGTGAAAATCCGCGATCTTGCCCGCGAAGCACTGGCGTTGGCACAGGGCGGGTTGGCTGCGCGTGGGATGGGGGAAGAAGCCCTCCTTGCGCCGCTGCAGGAAAACATGGATCGCGGGCAGGTGCAGGCCGACCGTTTTCTGGCAGCCTATAAAAATGATTGGGGTGGGGATCTTTCCCGCATCTATCAGGCTGCGCAACTTTGATTGCGTTGCCGTAGGGGCGCCTCTTCGGCCTCCGGCTTGAAGCCCCCCTTGGTGATGTAGGATGAGGGATCAGTCGGGAAGCAGGGCTTCCGCCTCAATCTCCACCCGGTAATCGCCAATGAGATTTCCTGCCAGAAAGGTCGTGTTGGCGGGGGGATGTTTGGCGAAGAAACGGCCATGGGCTTCACAGGCGGGCTGGACATCTTCGGAACCGCGCAGATAGATCCGGGTGCGCAGGATATCGCGGGGATGTCCACCCAACGCGCGAATCGCGGCGGTGATCTTGTCAAGGATATAGGTGGCCTGTGCACCCGCATCTCCTGGTGCAACCGTACGGTTTTCGCCATGGGTCGCCGTGGTGCCTGAGATGGCAATATGGCGCCCATCACGTATGGCCCGGCAATAGCCCGCAACGGGTTCCCATTCGCTGCCGGAAAAAACCCGTGATCGCGATGGATTGGCGGGGTCGGGGATGATGTCCATCGCCCGGGGCATTTCATCCAGATGGTGGGAAAGGTCGCCTGATGCGGTCAGGAAGGGCGGTTCCCGATATTCATCACCACAATCGCCCGGGATGGGGGTGGTGGCGGAAAAGGCTTCGTCGAGTTTCGCGTGATCATCGTCATCCAGTGAGAATTGAAACAGGCGCAGATTGGAATCCCGATGCTGGTTCTCGCCCAGCCGGGCGCCCACGATGATACCTGCGACATGGCCATGTTCCAACACCCAGCGGCTGGCGACATTGGCGATGGAAACGGAATGTTTTTGCGCAATTTCATTGGCTGCGGTGAGGATGCGCTGATAGCCTTCCCATCCTCCGGCAGCATCGATGAAGCGCAGGTATTTTGCGCCACTCCAGTTTTCCGTGGTGTCGGGCCGGGGCTGGCTCAGCCAGCGTTTGGACAGGAACCCGCCGCAAAGCGTGCCATAGGCCAGAAGTTTCACCCCATGTGTTTTGCAGGACCGGGCCAGAAGCCCCGCCGCACGGCGGTCAATCAGGGAGAAGGAAACCTGGTTGGAAATCAGTGGCACACCATCGGCACAGGCCAGATGCAGATGGGCCGCGTCGAAGTTGGTGACGCCAATTTCCCCGATCAACCCTTCACCGCGAAGGCGCGCCAGTTCATGAAGTGCATCGAGCCATGCGGGATGTTCGAAGCTCCACCAATGAAATTGCAGCAGGTCGATGCGATCCACCCCCAGCCGCTCAATCCGTTCCTGCACCCCGGCGCGGACGATGTCGGGCGTCATCGGGCCGGGGGTGGGGCACCATTTGGTAAAGGCGCGGGGGCGAGGGTTGCCCTGCCAGCGCCGCAGCATTTCGCCGGTGATCAATTCGGCGCTGCCATAATGATCGGCCATGTCGAAGCTGTCGAAACCGGCCTCGGCATAGGCCCCGAGGTGGCGCGCCGCCTCCACGGGGTCAAGCACCGTGCCGTGTTTTTCCTGATCTGCAACCTGCCAGAGCCCCGTCACGATGCGGGAAATCTGCAGTCCGGGGGCGAGTTCGATATGGTCAGGTTTCATCATGGCCTTTCGGGCGGTGGCGGGGTTCGGGCAACAGCCCTTGTGGACGCATCAACAAGATGAGGCAGAGCATCACCCCGATCAATACGATTTGCAGCGATGCCGCGCGGGCCTGTTGATCCGGGGGGAAAACCTCGGAAATCAAGGCACCGGAGGCGGCCCAGATTGCCCAGACCAGAACCGCGCCCATGATCGCACCGCGATTGTTGCCCGAGCCACCGACAATCAGCATGGCCCAGACCTGAAAGGTCACCATGGGCAGGAAATTATTGGGGGCAACGAAGCCGATGAAATGGGTCTGAACCGCGCCGGCCAACCCCATGATCGCACCGCCCAGGGCAAAGGCCTGAATGCGCAAAAGCCGCGGGCTTTTGCCAAAGGCCTGTGCGGCGACCTCATCTTCACGCACGGCACGCAGGTTGCGGCCCCAGGGGCTTTTGAGCAGATATTGCAGCAACAGGTAAATCGCCAGAACGACTGCTGCCGTCAGGGCCAGATGGGCAATGTTGAAAAGGATCGGCTGGCTTTGCCAATCGCCGAAAGGGCGCGGAATGAATGCCAGCCCGAAGGCGCCGCCGGTCAGGAATTCGGCATTCTGAAAGACCAGTTGCAGTGCTACGGCAATGCCGAAGGTCGTGATGGCAAGGTAATCGGCCCGCATTCGCAATGTCAGGAGCGCGACCAGAAACGACACCAGCGCAGCCATTGCCATGGCACCGATCCAGCCCACGACGATGGGCAGGCCGAACCCCCCGATACGGGCTGCATCATCCGGTGTCGTCAGGATGGCGGAGGTATAGGCCCCGAGCCCCACGAAGCCCGCGATTCCCACATTGAAAAGCCCCGTCTGGCCCCATTGAACATTGAGCCCGAGGCAGATGATCGCATAGGTGAGCGCAACAGTCAGGAAAAACCCGACATAGGCGATATATTCCATTACCGCGCCCCCTTCATGCGCTCGCGCGCCCGAATATCCCGGCCGGGCGGATCAGGAGCACCAGAACCAGGATCACAAAGCTGACAGCCGCGCGCCATTCCGCCCCGATAACCTGCACGGCGAAGGCTTCGGAAATGCCGATGATGAGCCCCCCGATCATCGCGCCGGGGATTGATCCGATGCCACCCAGGATTGCCGCCGCAAAAAGTGGTAACAGCAGGTCAAACCCCATATAGGGCCGGATCTGCACCAGAAGTCCTGCCATTACCCCGGCGATTGCGGCCAGTCCCGCGCCGATTACCCAGGTAAGCCGGATGATTTTCGCCACATCAATACCGTAGACTGCGGCAAGCGAGGGACTTTCGGCAACGGCCCGCATGGCCCGGCCCGTTGCCGAACGGGTCACCATCAGGTGCAGGGCCACGACTAGGGCCAGTGTTATCCCGATCACCAGCATCTGGTCGGGTGTCGCGCGCATGCCAAAGCCGATCGGGCGGGCGATTTGCAGCGCATTGCTGTAATAGGCAGGCTGCGCGGTATAGATGAATTCCAGAAATGATCTCAAGGCCATGGAGGCACCGAAGGAGGCCATGACGATGATGATTGCATCTGCCTTGCGGGCGCGGAGCCGTCCAAAAAGCAGCTTGTCCAGCCCCAGGGCAAGACAGATGGTCAATGCGGCACCAAGCAGGGTGGCAACGGGCAATCCGAGCCCGAAACTGAAAGGTTTGAGCGGTGCCCCGAGTCCGGCCAGTATGCCACCCAGAAACCCCATGACCGAAAGCGTCAGATAAGCCCCCCAGGCAAGAAAATCGCCGTGGGTGAAATTGGCAAAGCGCAGGATCGAATAGGCCAGCGTCAGCCCGATGGCCCCCAGTCCGATTGTGGAGCCTGAAATCAGCCCGTCGATCAATGCTTGCGGATTCATGCCGCTCCTTTCCTGCTGCCGAGGAACAATTCACCCAGGAGCTTGCCGTCGCGCAGTGTTTCGGTCGGTCCGTCATGGGCAAGTTCGCCATCCACCAGCACCACCGCACGGCGGGTCAGCTCAAGTGCCGCGCGGACATTCTGTTCAACAAGCACCAGCGTTACCCCCCGCGCGGCGATTTCCCCCAGATTGGCAAAGACCTGGGCCACGAGTTTTGGCGAAAGCCCGGCAGAAGGTTCGTCCAGCATCAAAATGCTGGGCTCCGTCAGCAGCGCACGGGCGCAGGCCAGCATCTGTCGCTGCCCGCCGGAAAGCGCGCCGGCCAGTTCCCGGGGCCGCTCGGCAAGGTCGGGAAACTGGGTGAACATGGCATCAAGCCGTTCGGCACGGCGGGCTTTTGGCAGAAGTTCTGCCGCGATCAGCAGGTTTTCGCGGATGGTGAGTGTGGCAAGGATATTGTCGGTCTGCGGCACGAATCCCAGGCCCGCGCGAACCAGATCGTCGGGGCGCAGTCCCGTGGCATCGGTTTTTCCGATACGGGTCCTGCCACCAAGGATCGGAACCAGCCCGGCGATGGCCTTGATCAGCGTTGACTTCCCGGCACCGTTTGGCCCCAGGATACAAACGAGATCGCCATTCGGCACCTCCAGACTGACCCCCTTGACGATGGCGAGATCCGGATCGTATCCGGCACGCAGGCCGGACAGGGTGAGCGCCGTCATGCCGGGGCCCCTTCGAGATAGACTTCGACGACCTCTGGTTTGCGCGAAACCTCCTCGGGGGTACCTTCGGCCAGATGCTGCCCTGCGGCCATGACGATCACACGGGGACAGAGCCGGGCGATCATCTCCATGTTATGTTCAATCAAAAGGACGGCGATCCCTTTTTCATTGATCGCCTGAATCCGGTCGATAATCAGATCAAGCAGCGCCGGGTTAACCCCCGCCGCCGGTTCGTCAAGGAGGATCACGCGCGGTTTTGCCATCAGGACACGGGCAAGTTCCAGCAGTTTGCGTTGTCCTCCCGACAGGACCGATGCCGGTTGGCCGATCAGATGCGAAAGGGACACGAATTCAATGATCTCGCGGGCGCGTTCATGATTTTCGGCATCGATCCGGGCCGTTTCGCGTGGGCGCAAAAGGGCAGGGAAAAGCCGCTCACCGGGTTGATTCTGGGCCGCAACCAGGACATTTTCCAACACGGTCATACGTGAAAACGGTCGGGTGATCTGGAAACTGCGTGCCAGACCCGCGCCGATCCGCGCCTCGGCCGGGGCGGTCGTCAGATCCTGGCCCGCAATTTCGATCTGGCCGGAATCAAGACGAAGCGTTCCAGCCAACAGATTGAAAAGTGTTGATTTTCCGGCGCCGTTGGGGCCTATGATGCCAAGAATTTCCGTTTGATCCAGCCTGAGGGACATTCCCCGAACGACGTGGTGGCCGCCAAAGGACTTGGTCAATCCTTCAGCCAGAAGCGCGGGCAGGGTGGGGCTTGGCGTCATGCGTCTCCTGAAGTTGATCAACTATCAATCGTCATTTACAGGAACATGCGGGCTGCCTAAAGTAAAGCCTGATGATGGAGGCAACGATGGGTCCTCTCGATATGGCAGCGCAACGCGAAGGCGGGTTGGACCGCCTTGCCCCGGTTTCGCGGGAGACCGTTCAGGATCGTATCTATCATCAATTGCGCGACCAATTGATCCGTGGGGGTTTTGAGGCGGGGGAGGTCTTTCTGCCCGGCGATCTGGCCGAACGGATGGCGGTCAGTTCAACCCCCGTGCGTGAGGCGCTGGCGCGGCTGGTTTCCGAACGTGCGCTGGAGGCAATGGCCAATCGCCGTGTCAGGGTGCCGCCGCTTTCGTTGGGGCGTGCGCGCGATATTGCGCAGGCGCGGATGCTGGTCGAGGGGGATCTGGCGCGTCGGGCGGTGATGCAGGTGACGCCCGCGTTGCTTGTGCGGCTGGAAACCCTGACAAGCGAATATGAATTGGCGGGTAATCCGCAGGAATTCGCCCATCTTAATCACGCCTTTCATTTCACAATCTATGCGGCGGCCGATTCATCGGTGCTTTTGCCCTTCGTGGAAAGTCTCTGGATGCAGGGGGGGCCTTATATACGCGCCGCCGCACGGTTGCATTCGCCGCTGAGGGATGCCGCGGCGACGATTCACCATCGGGGCGTTCTGTCGGGTCTTGCCGCGGGGGATGAAACCCGCACCGCGCAGGAGTTGTGCGATGATATCGGCCTTGCCTTCAACATCTTGGAACGTGCAGATTCGGATTTCTGGGCGGCAGCGGAGAATATATGAAAGACGAATCATTCGAACTCTGGGACCTGCGGGTGGAGGTGGTGGCGCCCGAGGGCGCAAGGCTCTGGTGCGGGGCGAAACCGGGCGACTATTTCGAACTGCGCGGGGAAATGATGTATCTGCCGCCGGGGCAGGGCATGTCGATCTATTCGCTTGCTTCGGTGCTGCCGCTGCTGGCTGCCAAGCAACGGATGACCGACCCGAACGACTGGATGAGCACGGATGCCGAAATTGCCTGCCCCGATCCCAATTGTCCGTCGCGCCTGCGGATTACCCGGATTGGCAAACGGCGTTTCGATCATTCCGAGACCACGGCAGTGCCATTGAAAGAGGACGAGAATGCAAGAGGTTGAACTGGCCCCGGGGCATCGGATTTCACGGGTCATAAAGGGTGGATGGCAACTCGCGGGGGGGCATGGTGCGGTAAATCACCAAACTGCGATTGCCGATATGGCCGCCTATGCCGATGCGGGGATCGTGACCTTTGACTGCGCCGATATCTATATCGGGGTCGAGGACCTGATCGGCGCGTTTCGCAAGGATTACCGGAACAATCGTGGACAGGCAGCGCTTGACCGGATCAGGGTTCACACCAAATTCGTCCCCGATCTCGGGATCTTGTCGAAGATAGATCGCACCGGCGTGGAACATGCGATTGACACCTCCCTGAAACGGCTGGGGCAGGAACGGCTTGATCTGGTGCAGTTTCACTGGTGGGACTATGAGGTCGATCGCCAGGTGGAAGTGGCGGGCTGGCTGGGTGATCTGCGCCGGAAGGGCAAGATTGCCAATATCGGTGGTACCAATTTCGATGCCGAACAGACGGGCCGGATCCTGGAGGCCGGGGTGCCGCTTGTGTCAATGCAGGTGCAATATTCCCTGATTGACCGGCGCCCGGCCAGGCATCTTGCACCGCTTGCCACGAATGCAGGGGTGCATTTCCTGTGCTACGGGTCCGTTGCGGGGGGCTTCATGTCCGAATATTGGCTGGGCAAGCCCGCGCCGCATGATCCGCTGGAAAATCGGTCACTTGCGAAATATCTGCTGATGATCGATGAATTCGGCGGATGGGATCTGTTTCAGGCGCTTCTGCAGCGGCTTGGCGGGATTGCGAAACGCCATGGGACGGATATCGCCTCGATTGCCTCGCGGGCGGTTCTGGAACGCGATGGTGTGGCGGCGGTTATTGTCGGCGCGCGCAACCGCAGTCATCTGGAACGCAATGCCGCCATCCCGGATCTGGCGCTGACGGCGGAGGATCTGGCCGGGATCGATGCCATTCTGGCGCAGGGAAATCCGATTCCCGGTGATGTCTATACGCTGGAACGTGACCGGGAGGGCCGTCATGGGGCGGTCATGAAATACAATCTGAACAAGGACGGCCATTAGGATGGATCTGATTGCCCGTGCGCAATGTGAGATCGAAGCGCGGCATGCCTTTTTCGTGGATTGGTTCACGGGCCGTGCGGAGGCGCGGGAAATGGAAATGACCGCCGCCGCCTTTGCGCCCCAGATGCGCATGATCCGGCCCGATGGGGCCATATTGTTGCGCCCCCAGGTGGTGGAGATGATCCGCCACGCGCATGGCAGCATGGCCGAATCCTTCAGCATCGATATCCGCATTCATGCCGCTGAAATGCTTTCACCCGATCTGGCCTTGCTGATCTATGACGAACATCAGCGGGTGGATGGGGTTTCGAACCTGCGCCGGGCCACGGTCCTGATGCAGGCTGAAAGCCTGGCGCCGCATGGGGTTCTCTGGCGGCATGTGCAGGAAACATGGAGCAACGATAAATATTATCATTGAAGGGCCGAAGGTCTCAACTCGGAGGAACAGGAATGACCTATTGGAAAACAACCACGCTTGCTGCGGCGCTATTGGGGGTATCTGCCCTGACCGCCTCAGCCTGTGAAATTACCGTGGGGCTGGTGCTGGAACTGACCGGACCCGCCGGGGCCTATGGCCAGGCCGGGGCAAAATCGGTGGAAATGGCTTTTCGCGATCTCAATGAGGCGGGGGGTGTTCTGGGATGTGATCTGATTACCGATACCCGCGACAGCCAGAGTCAGGGCAATGTCGCGGTTGATCAGGCCACGCAGCTTGTGAATATCCGCCAGGTGCCCGCGATCATCGGGGGGATCATATCACCGGTTTCCATTCCGATCCTGACCTCGGTAACAGCCCCTGCAAAGGTGGTACAGATATCACCGGCATCTTCCAGCCCGACGCTGACGCAGCTGGCGCGCGATGGCAAGACCGGGGGCTATTTCTTCCGCACCATCACCTCGGATGCGCTTCAGGGGATAGCGGCTGCGAAATATGCGATGGATCAGGGGCTTGGCAAACTTGCCATTATCCATGTGAACAATGATTTCGGAGTGAACATGATGCGGGAGTTTTCCGCAGTCTATACCGCTCTGGGCGGAGAAATTGTTTCAACCACACCCTATAATGAAAACCAGCCCAACTATGGCGCCGAGGTGACCGCCGCGATGAACGCCGAGGCCGAAGCGCTTTATCTGATCTCCTACCCTGTTGACGGTTCGACCATCGCGCGGGCATGGATCAGCCAGGGCGGGCCACAGAAATTCCTGCTGAATGACGGGATGAATTCGGATGATTTCATTCAGGCCGTTGGCGCGGAATACCTCAATGAGGCCTATGGCACCTCTTCGGGGACGACGGAAACTGAATCCACCAAGTATTTCTATGCCAATTATGAGGCCATGTCGGACGGCATTGCACCTTCGGCCCCGGCGGCTGATCGCAGCTATGATGCGGGGGCGGTCATCGGGCTTGCGATTGCGAAGGCCGGCAAGGCCGAGGCCAATGCGATCCGCGACGCGATCCGGCAGGTTGTCGATCCTGCCGGTGAGGTGATCTATGCCGGACCCGAGGAATTCAAGAAGGCGCTTGTCCTGATCGGGGAAGGCAAGCCGGTGAATTATCAGGGCGTGATCGGCAATGTTGCCTTTGACGAAAACGGCGATATTTCCGGCCCGTTCCGGCTATGGCAAATCCAGGAAGGTGACGTTGTCACCAAGGGACAGATGACCGCCGAGGAAGTCGCGGCGGTGAAGGCCGAAATGAACTGAAACCAGATGGCGCTTGCGCATCGCAAACCCATCCCGGGTTGCGATGCGCGGCCTCTGGTTATCGGCGATATCGGGTCGCTTCTGTCAGGACAGGAAGACCCGCAGCGTTTCTTCGAATTCCCGGGGCTTTTCGGCATGAAGCCAATGCCCCGCCCCGGGCAGTTTGGCAAAGCGCGCGGCGGGAAACAGCGCCTTGATCAGGGGGCGGTATTCCGGTTTCACATAATGGCTTTCCGCGCCGCTCAGAAAAAGGGCCGGGCCGTCGAAGCTGCCCTTTGTACCGGGCCATCCGACGATCTTGGCCATTTCGGCTTCCAGCACATCAAGGTTGAGCCGCCAGCGCGGCGGTTTGGCCTTCATATCCAGCGATTGCAGAAAAAAGGCACGCAGGGCGGCATCGTCAAGCGTGCTGGAAAGTCGTCGGCCAGCTTCGGATCGGGTGGTCAGCCCCGTCAGGTCCAACCCGCGCATGGCAGCGATGTAACGGCTCTGGTCATGCGCATAGGCAACCGGCGCGATATCCGCGATGATCAGCCTGTTCACCAGTGCGCCCTGTGTCAGCGCAAGCTGCATTGAAGCCTTGCCACCCATGGAATGGCCCATCACATCCATACGCCCGCCATGGGCCCTGATTACCTCCGCCAGATCCTCCGCCATATCCGGATAGCTTTGAGTGGATTCGCGCGGACTGGAGCCGTGATTGCGCATATCCACCGCCAGGACGTCGCGTTTGGCTGCCATGCGGCGTGCGATGACCCCCCAATTGCGCGCCGATCCGAAAAGTCCGTGCACGATCAAAAGAGGCGGATGGTCGCTTTTGGATTGGGCCGGATGATGGAGGATGTTCAACATGGCACAGGGATAACGCATCGTTTCTTTGGGGGCCAGTCCCGGTGGCAGGGGGCAGATCCGGTGCTTGCACGATCATTCCCGTTCTGTCTTCGTGGGACTTGCCTTCCGGTGCGCAGCGTGGGCGGAATGCGGTTCCAATAGGAAAATTTTCGGCCATTCGCGGTTTGCCGGGAATGGAAAACGGTACGGCAAGGAGTTTCATTTGGAAGGACATTCGGGCAGGTCGCAGCTGGGGCGTTTCATTGCGGCAAGCGGGATCGCCAATCTGGGTGACGGCATTGCGACGGTTGCCTGGGCCTGGGCTGCGTCACTGCTGACGCGTGACCCGCTGCTGATCGCACTGGTTGCGGTTGCCCTGCGCCTGCCCTGGGTCTTATTTGCCCTTCCGGCGGGGTTGGTGACGGATCGTCGGGACCGGCGCGGGTTGATTCTGCAAATGGATATCTTGCGTGCTGTCTCCTTCGGTGTGGCGGCGCTTTCCTTCTGGGTGGCCTCACCTCTTGCGCCTGTCCCTGATACCGGCCTGTCTTCGGGTTTTGCTTTTGCGGTGCTTGTCATTGCGGCATCGAGTGTCGGGGTTGCGGAGGTGTTTCGCGACAATGCCGCGCAGACCATGTTGCCGTCGCTCGTGCCGCATGAACGGCTGGAATCCGCGAATGGGCGGCTCTGGAGTGTGGAACTGATCGGAAATGCGCTGCTTGGCCCGCCACTGGGCGCGCTGTTGATCGGCCTGGCTGTGATGTTGCCCTTCGCGGTCAATGCTGCTGCCTATGGTCTGGCCGCATTGCTGGTGGCCGGAATTGCCGGAAATTTCCGGCCTGCCCATCGTGCCGAAAAAAACTGGCGGGTGGAACTGGCGGAAGGTCTTCGTTTCCTGCGCGAGGCGCGGCTTTTGCAGATTCTGGCCTGGCTGACCGGGTTCTGGAACCTCTTTTTCCAGATGATGATGATTGCGCTGATTTTGCATGTGCAGGAAAACCTGGGCCTGTCCTCGACCGTATATGGGCTGATCCTGGGGGCAGGGGCCCTGGGCGGGATTGCCGGGGGCCTTATGGCGGATCGGATCGTACGGTGGCTGGGGCCGGGCCGCACCGCGCAATGGGCGCTGCTTTGTTCGGCACCAACCTTTGCGGCGGTGGCATTGGCGCCAGGGGCTGTTTCGCTCGCCCTTGCTTTGGCGGTGTTCGAATTTTCGGGGCTGGTCTGGAACACGGTTTCGGTATCGGCCCGGCAAAGGATGATCCCCGACGGGCTGCTTGGCCGTGTCAACAGCACCTACAGGCTTCTGGCCTGGGGGATGATGCCATTGGGGTTGCTGCTGTCAGGCCTGATCGTGCGCGCAGCGGAAGGGATCATGCCGCGCGATCTGGCGCTTACCCTGCCGTTCTGGGTGGCCGCAGCGGGCGAGCTTGGGGTCACGATTTTTGGCTGGCGCGCGCTGGGGCGGAGCTTTTCACAACGGTGATCCGCCGCCGGACCGGTTTCCCCCGCAGGATATCTCCCGTAGGGGAAACGGAAGCTCAAAGATCCGGATAAAGCGGAAAACGGGCGCAAAGGGAGGCAACCTTGGCCTTGACCGCCTCTTCGACCGCGCCATTGGCGTCCGGGCCATTGGCGGCCAGCCCATCCACCACCTCGGTAATCCAATCCGCGATCTTGCGGAATTCGGCTTCGCCAAAGCCCCGTGTGGTGCCGGCCGGGGTGCCAAGGCGGATACCCGAGGTCACAAAGGGTTTTTCCGGATCAAAGGGAATACCGTTCTTGTTGCAGGTGATATGGGCGCGGCCCAGGGCGGCCTCGGCCGCCTTGCCGGTTACGCCCTTGGGCCGCAGATCGGCCAGCATCAGATGGTTGTCGGTTCCGCCCGAGACGATATTGATACCACCCTTCATCAATTGATCTGCCATGGCGCGGGCATTGGTGACGATCTGTGCCGCATAGTCGCGAAATTCGGGGCGCAGCGCCTCCCCCAGGGCCACGGCCTTGGCGGCGATGACATGCATCAACGGCCCGCCTTGCAGGCCGGGGAAAACGGCAGAATTTACCTTTTTCGCGATATCGGCATCATTGGTCAGGATCATGCCGCCGCGCGGGCCACGCAGGGATTTGTGGGTGGTGGTGGTCACGACATGGGCGTGCGGCAATGGCGAAGGGTGCTGCCCACCGGCCACGAGCCCCGCAATATGGGCCATGTCGACCATCAGGAAAGCGCCGATTTCATCCGCGATCCTGCGGAAGGCTTCCCAATCCCAGATACGTGAATAGGCAGTACCGCCAGCCAGGATGAGCTTTGGTTTATGTTCCAGCGCACGGGCGCGGATTTCTTCCATATCCAGAAGCTGGTCCTGGGGACGCACGCCATAGCTGATCACGTTGAACCATTTGCCCGACATGTTGACCGGCGAACCATGGGTCAGATGGCCACCCGAATTCAGATCGAGCCCCATGAAGGTATCACCGGGTTTCAGAAGGGCCAGGAAAACCGCCTGATTCATCTGACTGCCGGAATTCGGCTGCACATTCACGAAATCCGCACCGAAAAGTTCCTTTGCACGGTCGATGGCAAGGGTTTCGGCGATATCGACATATTGGCAGCCGCCATAATACCGCTTTCCCGGATACCCTTCGGCATATTTGTTGGTCAGCACGGAACCCTGCGCTTCCATCACCGCACGGGAGACGATATTTTCACTGGCGATCAGTTCGATCTCATCGCGCTGACGGTCCAGTTCCAGCCCGATGGTCCGGGAAATGTCAGGATCACGGGAGGTCAGGGATTCGGTGAAGAAACCGGAATCGCGGTGCAGCGTGTCGGTCGGGGCGTTCATACGCATCTCCTTTGACGGAACAAGGCGAAAGAGTCCTGTGCCGTTTAACGCAACTGGCACGGATCAGAAAGGGTGGAATCGGCAGTCTTGTGCGCGGGGGGTTGAGTTCGGGCGCCTGGAGGGCCAAGACTGCCACATGAGGCGCAGGAGTTGCCATGACGGGCCGCATCAGTTTTCTTGCAAGCAATGCCCCGGCCGCACAGGCGGCCCTATCGGCATTGGCAAGCCGATATGGCCAGGCAAACCCCGATGCTGCCGATTATATCGTTGCACTTGGCGGTGACGGGTTCATGTTGCAGACGCTGCATCAGACCCAGTCGCTGGATGTTCCGGTCTATGGCATGAATTGTGGCACGATCGGTTTTCTCATGAACGGTTTTTCGGAGGAAGACCTGCCTGAACGACTGGCCGAAGCGGGGGAGGAAATCCTGAATCCGCTGGCACTTTGCGCCGAAACGGCGTCGGGGGAACAGGCGAAGGGACTGGCCATAAACGAGGTGAGCCTTCTTCGGGCGGGGCCGCAGGCCGCGAAGCTGCAAATCAGTGTGGATGGGCGGATCCGGATGGAGGAACTGGTCTGTGACGGGGCACTTGTCTGCACCCCGGCGGGGTCCACGGCCTATAATTATTCCGCCCATGGGCCGATCCTGCCCATCGGGTCGGATGTACTGGCGATGACGGCGATTGCCGCGTTTCGCCCCCGACGCTGGCGCGGCGCCCTGCTGCCGAAAACGGCGCGGGTGCGTTTCGATGTGCTGGAACCCGAAAAACGCCCGGTCCGCGCTGATGCGGATAGTATTTCCGTGCCGGATGTCCTGTCGGTGGAACTTCACACCGAACCCGCGATTCGGCACCGGATCCTGTTTGATGAGGGGCACGGGCTGGAAGAACGGCTCCTGCGGGAACAGTTCGTCTGACCGGATTCCGGACAGAACCGGAAGGGCGGTGGCGCTCAGGCGCTGCGGTTCAGCCTTTCTTCGAGAACATCGAAGGGAACGCCGGGGTCATCCTTGGCGCAGCGGATCACCAGGCTTGTCTTCACGCTGGCCACGTTATCCGCCTTCAGAAGTTCACCGGTCAGAAAACCCTGGAAACTTGACAGATCCGGGGCCACGCATTTCAGGATGAAGTCGATTTCTCCGTTCAGCATGTGGCATTCGCGTACAAGCGGCCATGCGCGGCAGCGGCCTTCGAAGGTTGAAAGATCGTGTTCAGCCTGGGAATGCAGCCGCACCATGGCGAAGACCTGAACCTCAAATCCCATTTCGCGGGCATCGATATCGGCGTGATAGCCGCGGATATAGCCTGCTTCCTCCAATGTGCGGACGCGCCGGAGGCAAGGGGGCGCGGAGATCCCGACGCGCTTGGCCAGTTCCACATTGGTCATCCGCCCATCCGCCTGCAATTCGGCGAGAATCTGGCGATCGATGGGATCAAGCTTCGATCCGGCCATTGAAATCATTCCTGTCATTCGTGCTGTATTGCGGCGGACCTTATGTTTTCCCCCCGCGCTGCGCAATATTATTTCAATCTTTTGGTCCGGAAGGAAGCAATCGCGTGGCTTTCATTGCCCCTTCCGGCCCGGCGCAGCTTTGCCTATATGGGGCAGGCAACATTATCCCGGGGGTTTTTCATGGCAACGACGCGCCACACATCCGTATTGATCATCGGTTCCGGCCCTGCGGGTTATACCGCAGCCGTCTATGCGTCCCGCGCGATGCTCAATCCCCTGCTGGTTCAGGGTCTGCAGCCGGGTGGGCAGTTGACCATTACCACCGAGGTGGAAAACTGGCCCGGCGATACCGAGGTACAGGGGCCGGATCTGATGGTGCGGATGGAGGAACATGCCCGCGCCATGGGGACGGAGGTGGTTGCCGATTACATTACCGGGCTGGATCTTTCGAAGCGCCCCTTCACCGCCACCGCCGATAGCGGCATGACCTATACGGCGGATGCCGTGATCCTGGCCACGGGGGCGCAGGCCAAATGGCTGGGCCTGCCTTCGGAGGAGAAATTCAAGGGGTTTGGCGTTTCCGCCTGTGCGACCTGTGACGGGTTTTTCTATCGCGGCAAGGAGGTCACGGTTATCGGCGGCGGCAATACCGCAGTTGAGGAGGCGCTGTTCCTGACCAATTTTGCAAGTAAGGTGACGCTGATCCACCGCCGCGATTCGCTTCGGGCGGAAAAGATCCTTCAGGATCGGCTGTTCAAGAATCCCAAGGTGGAAATCCTGTGGGATCATCAGGTTGATGAGGTTCTGGGCGATGAGACACCGCTGGGTGTCACGGCCGTCAGGGCCAGCCATGTCAAGACCGGCAAGACGACGGATATCTCCTGTGCGGGTTTTTTCGTGGCGATCGGCCATGCGCCCTCCTCGGAACTGGTCAGGGAGCAGCTGGAAATGCATAACGGCGGTTATGTGAAGGTTGAACCGGGATCGACGCGCACCTCTGTTCCCGGGGTTTTTGCGGCGGGGGATCTGACCGATCATATCTACCGCCAGGCGGTGACCTCGGCCGGGATGGGCTGCATGGCGGCACTCGATGCAGAAAAGTTTCTTGCGGAACAGGAATGACCATGCCCCATGATTTCGCCGCGCAGCGCGACGAAACCTTCGCGGCCTTCGCCGAAATGATGGTGGCGGGTGATTTGCCTGATATCGCGGATCTCGACTTTTTCTTCCTGTCTGACCGGGAGGGGGCCGATCCGCAAGGGTTGTCCCGCGCGCTGGCGGCCTTGGATTTTCAGTGCCATTGGGCGCCGGAGGAGGGGGAACTGATCGCGACCCTTCCCGATCAGCCGCTTTCTGCCGCTGCGATCTGGATTGCGGAGGACTTGTCCACCCGCATCGCGCTCGACCATGGTTTTCGTCCGGATGGCTGGGGGTTGGAGCAGGGATGAAAGGGGCGGGCCTAACGCCCCTTGATCAGCCCGCCTTCCCGGATCAGGAAACCGGTGATTTCCTCCACCCCGCCGTTCTGGCGAAATGCGGCCATGACAACAGGCCGTTCCCCGCGTGAGGCGCGGGCATCATGTTCCAGCAATGCCAGATCTACCCCGACATGGGGGGCAAGGTCGGTCTTGTTCACCACCAGAAGATCGGAGCGGGTAAGCCCCGGGCCTTTCTTGCGGGGAATATCCTGACCGGCTGCCGTATCGATGACATAGATTGTCAGATCGGCAAGCTCGGGGGAAAAGGTTGCCGCCAGATTGTCCCCGCCGGATTCGATCAGGATCAGGTCCAGATCGGGAAAGGCCGCGTTCAGATCGGCGATGGCGGCAAGGTTGATACTGGCATCCTCGCGGATTGCGGTATGGGGGCAGCCGCCGGTTTCAACGCCACGGATCCGTTCGGCTGGCAGGACCTGCGCACGCATCAATGCTTCGGCATCCTCGCGCGTGTAGATGTCATTTGTGATCACCGCCATGGAAAGGCGTGGTGCAAGCGTGGCGGCAAGCTTTTCGGTAAGTGTCGTCTTTCCTGCGCCCACCGGGCCGCCGATGCCGACGCGCAAAGGTCCGTTGTTCATGTCCTGAAGATCCTCGTTTCCATGGATTCGTGATGCATGGCGGCCAGTTCGGCCCCAATGGCGCAGCCGCCGAGGGCATCCTCCCCCGCATTGGCCGCGCGATTGGCAAGATCCCTGATGGCGGGGGCAAGCCGGGCCAGGATCACCTGGCCTTCGCCCTGTCCCAGTTGCATGAACCGGATAGCGGCCTGAATCAGGTTCAATGCCTGGCCTTGCAGGAAAAGCGCGATCACCTCGGCGCGGGGCAGGCCAAGATGCCCGCAGGCGCGCCCGATGGCCACGGGCAGTGCTGCGGGGGTGTCGGGTGTATTGGTCACCCCCGCCGCAACCCGGGCAAAGCCCGCCCCCTGTTCCATTGTTTCGATCAGCCTTTCGGTGGAAAGGCAGAGCGCGCGGCCCAATTCATCCAGGGCGCGATGATCGGCGCCGGGACGTAATGCAAGCGACAGAAGGACCGCATCCGACCATCCCGCACCATGGGTCAGCACATCCTCCAGCCAGTCCAGAAGGGTTGCGCCATTGGTCACGATTCCTTCCGCCATTACCCATTCCAGACCTTGCGAATAAGCGAAGGCGCCGGTGGGAAAGGCCGGGGACAACAGTTGTACCGCCAGAAGTCGGGCGGTTTCAGTGGGTATGGCCGAAGGTGCGTCCATGGCCATAAGCGCCTCCCTCAGGTCGGAAAGGGGCAAAACTGCGGGTGGTATCGGCACCAAGCTGATCCAGCATTGCCTCCAGAACCGGATCGGCGCGGATTACCAGATGGTCCCGATGGATTTCACAAGGGCAATGGCGGTTACCGATATGCCAGGCCAGACGTGGCAGATCCCCCATGATTCGCAAAACGGGTTCGCGTGCCTCGGTGACTTCCACGGCGCGGCCGTCCTCCAGCGCGAAGGCCGCATTGGGGGCCAGGCTTATCGTTTGCGGCAGATCGACAAGAAACCCCGCACCGTCGGTGGTCCTCAGCCGCTTGCGTCGCAGGCAGCGGGCCTCATAATCCAGCATGACCCGCCCCGCGACAGGACGGCCATGACCGGGTTCCAGAATGGCGCTGGCGCGCCCGAGATCCTTTGTTTCAACTATTGTCATCTTTCCTCTCAGAACAGGAAATAGCGTTGTGCCAGGGGTAGCTCCCGGGCGGGTTCGCAGGTCAGGATTTCTCCGTTGGCGCGTACCTCATAGGTTTCAGGGTCAACCTCAATTTCAGGCCGGGCATCGTTGAGTCGCATATCCGCCTTGCCGATATTGCGCGTTCCTTCGACGGCCAGGGCGGATTTTTCCAGGCCCGCGCAGGCCCCGGTTTCCAGCCCGGCAGAGGAAGTGAAATGCACCGCACCCGCCCCGACCGCGCGACCAAGGGCCCCGAACATGGGGCGTGAATAAACCGGTTGCGGTGTGGGAATTGACGCATTCGGATCCCCCATCTGGGCCATGACGATCTGCCCGCCGATCAGCGACATTTCCGGCTTTGCGCCGAAAAATGCGGGGTGCCAGAGTACCAGATCGGCGCGTTTTCCGACCTTGATGCTGCCGGTGTGATTGGCGATACCATGGGCGATGGCGGGGTTGATCGTGTATTTTGCCACATAGCGGCGGGCGCGCAGATTGTCGTTATCGCCTTGTTCACCTTCCAACCTGCCGCGTTGAACCTTCATCTTATGCGCTGTCTGCCAGCTGCGCGTGATAACCTCGCCCACCCGCCCCATGGCCTGACTGTCCGAGGAGATGATCGAGAAAGCCCCCATGTCATGCAGGATATCCTCCGCCGCAATGGTTTCCCGCCGGATCCGGCTTTCGGCGAAGGCCACATCTTCCGGGATCGACCGGTCAAGGTGATGGCAAACCATCAACATGTCGAGATGTTCCTCGATCGTATTGGACGTATAGGGGCGCGTCGGATTGGTGGAAGAAGGAATGATATTGTCCGAACCGACCACCCGGATGATGTCGGGCGCGTGGCCGCCGCCGGCGCCTTCGGTATGATAGGCATGGATGGTGCGCCCGCCAATTGCGGCAAGGGTGTTTTCCACAAAACCACTTTCATTGAGCGTGTCCGTATGGATCATCACCTGGATATCCATTTCATCCGCGACCTTCAGGCAGCAGTTGATCGCACCGGGGGTTGTACCCCAATCCTCATGCAGTTTCAGCGCACATGCCCCGGCGCGGATCTGTTCTTCCAGCGCCTCGGGGCGGGAGGCATTGCCCTTGCCCGCAAGGCCGAAATTCATCGGCAGGCCATCGAGGGATTCGAGCATGCGGCGGATATGCCAGGGGCCCGGGGTGCAGGTGGTGGCCAAGGTGCCATGGGCCGGGCCGGTCCCGCCGCCGATCATCGTTGTGATCCCGGAATGCAGCGCATCCTCCACCTGTTGCGGGCAGATGAAATGAATATGGCAATCGATGCCGCCGGCAGTCAGGATCCGACCCTCACCCGCGATGATTTCCGTTCCCGGGCCGATGATGATATCGATGCCGGGCTGGGTGTCGGGGTTTCCCGCCTTGCCAATTGCCGCGATGCGGCCGTCCTTCAACCCGATATCGGCCTTGAGGATCCCCGTCCAGTCAAGGATCAGCGCATTGGTGATGACCGTATCCATCGCGCCGCCCGCACGCGTGACTTGCGATTGTCCCATGCCATCGCGGATTACCTTCCCGCCGCCGAATTTGACCTCTTCCCCGTAGGTTGTCAGATCTTTTTCCACCTCGATCACAAGATCCGTATCGCCCAGGCGTATGCGATCCCCCGTGGTCGGGCCAAACATGTCGGCATAGGCTGCGCGGGAAATCTCAACCGGCATCGAGGGCTCCCATCACCTGTTCATTGAAACCCCAGACGGCGCGCTTGCCGCCCAGCGGGATCAGCCGCACTTCGCGGCGCTGTCCCGGCTCAAACCGGATTGCGGTTCCGGCGGCGATATCAAGCCGCATTCCACGTGCGGCCTGCCGGTCAAAATCGAGGTCGCCATTGGTTTCGGCGAAATGATAATGGCTGCCGACCTGTGCGGGACGATCGCCGGTATTGGCGATCATCAGCGTGATCGCCTTGCGCCCTGCATTCAACATGATCGTTCCCTTGGCGGGGATGATCTCTCCGGGGATCATGCCGGGCGGAGATGGTACCGGATTGGCGGTGGAAGGACGTTTCATTATTGCCTCCTATCGAATGGGATGATGGACGGTCACCAGCTTGGTGCCATCCGGAAATGTCGCTTCGACCTGAACGGTTTCGATCATATCGGGAATACCGGGCATGCAGTCCTCCGGCCGCACGACTTCTGCACCCGCAGCCATCAAATCGGCTACGCTGCGCCCGTCGCGCGCACCTTCGACCACGAAATCGGTAATCAGGGCCACCGCCTCGGGATGGTTCAGCTGAACGCCGCGTTGCAGCCGTCCGCGGGCAACCATGGCCGCGACCGAAACCAGAAGCTTGTCCTTTTCACGGGGGGTGAGGTTCATCGGTTTTTTCTCCTAGATCTGCCAGACCCGGGGCAGGGCGCCCGGCCGCAATTTTTGCACCAGCCGGATCATCTGGCGCCGCAGGGGCCAGCCATCCGGCGCAAGGCAGCGCAGGATGATCGCGCCATCGCGACTTGAAACGGCTGCCTTCACATCCGGTTCGGTCAGTTCCGCGCGCAGGGAAGGCAGGGCAGCGGGCGCGTCAGGTGCCACGAAAAACAGCGTTGCAATTGCCCGCATTCCACCCAGAAGGGCCGCATTCCCGGCCCGCTGTACCGCACCATCCCCCAGCCGCATAGGATCCAGAAGCACAAGCTTTCCGTCGCGCCGGATCCGCCGGCGATCCGAAAGCGTGACCCGACGCAATGTTTCGCCATGTGCGGCGCGGCCCAGAATGATCGTCTCAATCGCAAGGATCTGTGCCTTCGGGGCAAGGTCGATTTCGGTTTCCCGTTCCAGTTTCGCCCCGTCATAAAGGATTGTCTCCTGTGGCAGCCAGTCAAGACGCGCACCCCTGTCAAGGGAAAGCCGCACCCGTGCCCGTGCCGGGGGGCCTTCGGCGCGATAAGCCCGTTCGGCGGTCTGGGTCGTGGCGGTTGCCTGGCTGTCGGGGCCAAGATCCAGCCGGTATTCCAGGCGATCACCAGCCGTCAAGCCGCCGGAGGTATTGAGAAAGACGATCTCCGGCGCAGATTGGTGGCAGCGCGGCAACATGACCTTGGCAGACCCGCTTTGGCGCAATGCCAGCAGCCTGCCGCGGGTCATCGCGATCTGCGCCGTGCCAAAGCTGCGCTGAATTTGTGGTCCGTCCAACATGGATGGAGCCTAGGCGGGCCTGACGGGAACCGGGCAACCTTTCGGTGAATATTCGGGCACTGCAATGGAAAACTGCGTGATTGTTAACCCAAAACAATATGATTGCTCGTTAATTATGCAATATATGTTCGGTGCCGTGGCGACCTTTCGATATCGCCCCGCATGGCAGGGTGCTTGTCATTTGACAGGCTTTTGGGCGCGGCGGTGCGAAAACTGCCTGATTTGGCGGCAATCCACAAAACAATGCTGCGTTGCAGCGCACGACCATTGCAGTGGTGGGCCGTTTCTGCCGTTCTTGTTGAAAATGTCCGATATCCAGTGGATGCCCGCCCGTGCAGGAACGCCTTTCGATCCTTGTTGTTACGCCCGATGCCAAAGGGGCAGGATCCATTGTGCAAGGGCTGCGGAATTTTGCCGCCCATGACATGAAAATCATGTCATGGGAAACCGGGCTGGACAGCTATGTCACGGAAAACCGTCCGGATATTGTACTGGTCGATCTGACTGGTTCCTCCCGCGATATCATGGAGGAGGTAACGCATGCCTGCGGCCCGATGGATCGTCCGGTTGTGATATTCATCGACCGTTCCGAAGCGGACAGGACGCGAGCGGCGATTGAGGCAGGGGTCTCCGCCTATATCGTGAATGGCCTGCAGCCTGGGCGGATCAGGCCGATCCTTGAGATGGCCAGGGCACGGTTTGATATGATGCAGCAGATCCGCAATGAACTGGAGGGGGCACGAACCGCGCTTGAGGATCGCAAGGTAATCGATCGGGCCAAGACGGTGCTGATGCAGGCGCGGGGACTGGATGAACAGGCCGCATATACGCTAATGCGAAAGACGGCGATGGACCAGGGCAAGCGCGTTGCCGAAATCGCGCGACAGCTGGTTGCAGCGGCAGATATCCTGATATCGCGCTGACCGGCCATGGGGCAGGCGGATTCCCTTTCGAACGGGGTGGCGTTTGATTTCCATATGCAGATTGAGTGCGGAACAGGCATGACCGGCCATTTTTGCCTGTTATTTAGGCGAAGCACTGCGAAAATGCTGCGCTGCCGCATCAGATCTTGAGCCCGGCGTGCCGCTGCGACATCTTTCATCCATGGCCAGACGCAACGGGGTGTCAGACATGGCCCGCGCGCAACGAAGCGACGCGCCCGCGACGAAGCGGAATACCTCCGGTAAGTGCCTTGCAAATGGCCGGTCCCGGCATGCGTGAACGCGCTTTCCGATAGTTTTCGTCACCATCAAACGTATTCGGAGCCGTCATGTCTGCACAAATTCCCCCCCCTGCTTCATCTACCCAGGCCAATAACGCGCTGGGTTTTTCGACCTTCGCCTTCACCATCTGTTTTGCAGTCTGGACGATCTTTTCCATCATCGGCATCCAGATCCGTGAAGAGCTTGTGCTCAGCGAAACCCAGTTTGGCCTGATGATCGGGATGCCGATCCTGACCGGTTCACTGGTGCGGATCGTCCTGGGGCTGATGACCGACCGGCTTGGCGGGCGGATGATCTATACGTTGACCATGCTGGGCGCTGCCCTTGCAACCTTCCTGCTGGGCTGGGCCGAAACCTATGCGCAGGTGCTGATAGCGGCGCTGGGGGTCGGTGTTGCCGGGGGGGCCTTCGCCGTGGGGGTTGCCTATGTATCACGGTTTTTCGTGCCTGCCCGTCAGGGTGCCGCGCTGGGGATCTTCGGGGTGGGCAATGTCGGCGCGGCCCTGACCAAGTTTGCAGCCCCTTTCGTCATGCTGGCGGTTGGCTGGGAAGCAACCGCGCAGATCTGGGCCGGGGTTCTGGCCCTGATGGCGATCCTTTTCTGGGCTTTCAGCAGCGACGATCCGGTGACCCTTGCCCGACGTGGCGCAAAAACACCCCTGCCCAGACTGACCGATGAATTCGCGCCGCTGAAGAACCTGCAGGTCTGGCGGTTTTCGATCTACTACTTCTTTGCCTTCGGGGCCTTCGTTGCGCTGGCGCTCTGGTTGCCCACCTATCTGATCGGCGTCTACGGGTTCGATGTGAAAACCGCAGGCATGATCGGCGCGGCCTATTCCATCCCTGCCTCGATCTTCCGTGCCTATGGCGGGATGCTGTCGGACAGGATTGGTGCACGCAAGGTGATGTATCGGATGCTCGCCGTATCGGCCGCCTGTTGTGCGATCCTGTCGGTTCCGACCGGTGTGCCTCCGGTCATCTTTCTGGCGGTGATCTTCACGCTGGGATTTTTCATGAGCCTCGGCAAGGCTGCGGTCTACAAGCATATTCCCAGCTACTACCCGCAGAATGTGGGTACGGTGGGCGGCCTTGTGGGCATGATCGGCGGGCTTGGCGGCTTCTTCCTGCCGCTCCTCTTTGGCTGGCTGCGGGACGTGACGGGCCTGTGGTCAAGCTGTTTCATCGTTCTTTTCGTACTGGTCGTGGGTTGTCTGGGCTGGATGCATTTATCGATCCGCAAGATTGAACGTTCGGCTCAAATGCAAGCGGCCTGAAAGGAGTGCCGAATATGAAGAAGAAACTGGTCGTCATTGGTGCCGGAATGGCCTCGGGGCGGATGCTGGAACATCTGTTCGATGCCGCCCCCGATGCCTGGGAGGTCACGCTTTTCAACGGGGAGCCGCGCGGGAATTATAACCGGCTGATGCTTTCGCCCGTTCTGTCGGGCGAAAAGGCCTATGAGGAAATCATCACCCATGATGCCGGTTGGTACGAATCCCATGGTGTGGACTGCCGGTTCGGTGAACCGGTCGTGAAGATCGACCGCAAGGCCCGTATCGTCCATTCGAACCAATCCAGCGCGGAATATGATGCGCTGGTTATCGCAACGGGATCTGCCCCTTTCATCATCCCGATTGTGGGAAAGGATCTTCCGGGCGTCGTGACCTATCGTGACCTTGAAGATACCAATGCCATGATCGAGGCCGGCGTCGCCGGCAAGGATGCCGTGGTGATCGGTGGTGGTCTTCTGGGGCTGGAGGCCGCCGCCGGCATGGCGGCGCGCGGCGCCTCCGTCACGGTCATTCACCTGATGGGCCACCTGATGGAACGCCAGCTTGACCCGGCAGCGGGCTACCTTCTGCAGAAGGATCTGGAAAGCCGGGGTATCAGGGTTCATTGTTCGGGGGCGACCAAGGCCATCCTGGGCAATGGCAGGGCCGAAGTCGTGCTTTTGGAGGATGATACCGTCTATCCCGCCGATCTGGTTTGCATGGCAGTAGGGATCCGGCCCGAGACACGCCTTGCCGTGGACGCGCACCTGGAGGTAGAACGTGGCGTGGTTGTCGATGATCAGATGCGCACCTCCGATCCGCATATCTACGCGCTCGGCGAATGTGTCGAGCATGAGAACCAGCTTTTCGGCCTCGTCGCCCCGCTTTACGATCAGGCCAGGGTGCTGGCGAAATCGCTCTTGGGCGAAGAGGCGGTTTTCGCCCCGGTCCAGACCGCGACCAAGCTGAAGGTCACCGGCTGCGACCTCTTCAGCGCCGGCGATTTCGCCGAGGGCGAAGGGCGCGAGGATATCGTCTTCCGCGACCCTTCGCGCGGGGTCTACAAGCGCCTCGTGCTGGAGAATGACCGCATCATCGGCGTCGTCATGTATGGCGACACGGCCGATGGCGCCTGGTTCTACCAGATGCTCAAGGACGAGACCGATATCTCCGAGATGCGCGAGACGCTGATCTTCGGCCCCGCCTATCAGGGGGATGGCGCCGCGGACCCCCTCTCAGCCGTTGCAGCATTGCCGCCTGAGGCGGAACTCTGCGGCTGCAACGGCGTATGCAAGGGGCAGATCACCGACGCCATCGCGGCCGGTGCCACGGATATCGGCGCCATCCGCGCCACCACCAAGGCCAGCGCCTCCTGCGGGACCTGTACCGGCCTCGTCGAGCAGCTTCTGCAACTGACCCTCGGGGACGCGTTCGAGGCGCCGACGGCACAGCCGATGTGCGGCTGCACCGATCTGACGCATGAGGACGTGCGCCGGCTGATCAAAT
>JBKEDF010000009.1:0-3064 GCA_047975325.1 Pseudorhodobacter sp.
GACCAGAAGCCCCGCGATGAAATGCCAGCGCCAGACGGCGCGGTAAAGCGCAGAGGACGCTGCGCGCGTGGTCTGCAGAGACATGGGTTATTCCTTTGATGACAGACCCTCATGCGGCAGATCACACCTGCCGCAAACGGTTGGGGTTGGTTCACAATATGAGACGGGAACCACGAAGTGCCCGGTAGCTGTCCGGGAAGAGCTTTATGGCCCGCCGCAGGGCACAGGATTTCAGGCCAGGCGGGGCGGGGCTCGGGAAAGCTGCGGGCGTGCAGACGCCGGGCGATGTGATATCTGATGTGCGGGACGCGGCGGTTGCATCAGTCGCTCGCGTCTTGTGGCCGGAACCGGCTGCACCTGTAGCCAGCCCGGGGCGTGCAGATTTACCTGAACGCAGTTCGGGCGATCCTGGGTTTGGCTTTCATCCACATTCCCAAACGGAGTAGTGGAGCCATCTTCGGCCAGCCATACCTCCTGAGCGCCTTCGGTCGTGCAAAGCACGAGGCGCATGCCGTCGCCATCTGCGATACGCATCATGCCCGGGGGCACGGAGCCCGAAAGCATGAGCGCGATCAGCAGAAACAACCGAAGGAACCGCGAAACGGAAGCCATTACAATACCGATATGACGGTCAGAGGGCCTTCAGCCGCCGGATCTTGGCAACCACACGGTCAAGGGGCTCCTGATAGCCTATCGGCTCAAAAAACCGGCCTTCCCGGTCGAAAAGCAGGATGTTCGCCGAATGGTCCATCGTGTATCCACCGCCTTCCAGCGGCACTTTGCGGGAATAGATGCTAAAAGCCTTGGTCGCCTTGTCGATCTCTTCACGAGTACCCGACACACCCACGACACCCGGCGCCCATGAGACATAGTCACGCAACTGATCGACTGTATCCCGCTCGGGATCAACGGTGACGAAGAAGACGCGAAGCTGTCCGTCTTCGCCCAATTCGTCCTGAAAGGCTGCGATATCGCCCAGGGTAGTCGGGCAAACCTCGGGGCAATGGGTGAAACCAAAGAATATCGCACTCGGTTCCCCCATCAGGGTGGCCTCGGTGAATTCCGTGCCGTTGGTGGTGGTCAGGCGATAGTCGCCCGGGCCTATAGTAACAACCACGCGTTCTTGGAACGTCGGTGCAATCAGCCAGAACCACGCCACGGCGGCGGGGGCCAGAGCCAGCCCCCAGAGAACACCGATGACCAGATGCTTGCGCTTGATGGTCATCTCTGCCTCACTTCATTTCGTGGTTGCCGTGGTCCATCCCGTCGGCCTGTTCCCTGGCGTTCGGCGCACCGATTGCCAGTGGCACCGCGACCTCGCCCGCCTTTTCAAATTGCAGCGTGACGGTGATGGTCTCACCTTCGACAAGCGGCTCCTTCAGATCCATGAACATGATATGGAAACCGCCCGGCTTCAGTTTGACCGTTTCCCCGGCAGGGATCGGCAGGCCATCGGCCAGTTTGCGCATTTTCATGACATCGCCTTCCATGGCCATTTCATGCACCTCCACGCGTCCGGCAAAAGATACAGTACCACCGATCAGCCGATCACCCCCGGCCCCGGTATTGGCGATGGTCATGAAGCCGCCCGCAACCGGAGCATTTGGCAGGGTAGCGCGGGAAAACGCGCCGGTGATCTCCAGGTCGCCCAGCCTGACCGGCGCCATGGCATGATCTGCGCCTTCCGCTGCAACCAGCGTGACTGTCGGCGCCGGGTTGGGCACGTCATGCGAACCCGAGGTGTCGGTCCAGTCTACCATGCCGTTTGCGCATTCCTGCACGGTGGGGAAATACAGCACAGTGCCCGGCGCGATATCCTTTCCAAAGCGTCCGCGAACCGCGAACTCATCAAACCAGCCGTCTTCCAGATGGCCACCGGACCAGATGATTTCGCGCGGTCCCTCCGTCATCTCTGTGCCACGGTTGTCATAGGGTTCGGCATAGGTGCCATTTACGATTGTCAGATCCCAGCCGGCCTTTGGCATGGGTTTGGCCAGATAGAGACCATCCGGAAGCGTCATGCGGACGGTATGGGTCGCCTCGCCCTTGCAGCCATGCGGCACGCGCAGGGTCATCTTTGCTGTTGATCCTGCAACGACCTCTTTCTGTTCAAAGGTTGCATGGGCGGAAACGGAACCTGCGAGCATGACACATGCCCCGGCAAGAAGAAGGGTTTTCATATCGGATATCTCCATCGAAGCGCGCGCGGACGCACCGCTGCCAGCACTTGCCTGCGGCAAAAGCCGCTATTCTGGTCGGAAAAGCTCGTTTGGGGCGCGATCAGATCAGGGATGGAGGCGCTCTGGGTGAATGGGAATGGTCCCGCGCCTGCGCTTCGCGGTGCAGATCGGCAAGCTGATACCAGGCATCGTAAGGCAGAAGCAGGATCGCGATATCAGAGGGCGCCGGGACCGGAGTGTCGGGTGTAAGGCGACAGAACGGACAATGGTAATCGCTGCCGATATCGCCGCAGAAATCGTCAGGGCCAAGCCCGAGCAGCGCGGCGTCGGCAAGCATCAGGTCTTCCGGCTCAGGAGCTATTTGCGATGCAGAGAATACGCTGACCACCGCAATGAGAGCCACGGCAAACGGGATCACGACGATATTGCGCAAGCGGCCAATCATGAGGCTATTTTAACCCTCAGAAACCTTAGCTTCATTCGAAAATCGAAGCCATATAATTCCAGCAAATATCCGTCTGCAAGTATACCCTCATTTTCTGCGACGAATAGCCGCTCGTCAGCATGTCCCCACATAGCTGATCGAAGTTCCACTCGGCAGCGACGAATGTCAGCTTCAGATTGATGCTGCGGATGCCCTGCCGCACCGCCGCATGACCGCTTCCCGCCCTTCCTCACGGAATGCTGCGGGCACGAAATCAGCGGCCGACCGGCCCCGAACTACCGCCGCGCGATCCCATCCTTGGCCGATTGCTCCAGCAACAACCGATACCCCTCGCGGGTGAACCACTCCGCCCGGTCGAGGTGGCTGCGCCAGCATCTCCGGCTGCGCTGTCCATCCTTATCTGGATCACGATCCAGCACGATCCGCGCGACCTCGGTCC